>NZ_QRCB01000015.1 GCF_009833095.1 Nitrosomonas sp. JL21 | reverse complement strand
GTGGTGGCGGGGAAGAGGAAGAAGATGAAGAAGATGAAGAAGATGACGAAGAAGGTGGGGAGAGCGAGTCTGCTGCAGCCTCCGAGCCTCAGAGTGATGAAGACGGCGACGAGGATGAGGATGAGGAGTGATTGCCTGATCTTTCGTTAGGAAACAATAAAAGTTAAAACTAAAATTGATAAATAGTACTCACAAGCCCCAAAATGATTTTTGGGGCTTGTGAGAAGAGCATCATGAAGAGTTTGTCTTTCCGTATAAAGCTTCCTAAAAGCGCTGAGTAGCATACATCTGTATAAATATTTGAAATCTTTTCATATCAAGTTGCAATGGATTTCAAATTAATTAAAATTGTATCCGATGTTTAATGCTGAATCGGCGCTTTCATACCATCATGCTCTATTGTTAGAAGGGTCTTAATAGTGGCGGCAGAGTCACCCGATCATATGACTGATCCTGGAAAATTGGGATATAGCATCCGACGGCATTTGCATGAAAGATTCATAGAAGTATTGTTATTCCTGTCAGCAGTACTTTCAGTGGCAATTATGCTGGCCATCATTGTCATGCTAGTGAAAGAGTCAGTGGTTTTTTTTCAGCATGTCTCACTGTGGGATTTTTTGACAGATACTCAATGGACGCCTCTTTTTGATGATGCTCACTATGGAATTCTGCCATTGGTGGCAGGTACGGTAGTGAGTTCATTGATAGCGTTATTGGTTGCTCTGCCATTGGGAACCATCATTGCTATTTATCTATCCGAATTTGCGCCTTTTACCATTCGGGAAATATCGAAACCATTTCTTGAATTGCTGGGAGGTATACCCACGGTGGTTTATGGGTATTTTGCCTTGCTATTTGTAACCCCCATGTTGCAAATAATTTTTCCTGAATTGCCTGGTTTTAATCTGCTCTCAGCGGGATTAGTGATGGGAATCATGATCATTCCTTATGTCAGCTCAATGACGGAAGATGCGATGAGAGCGGTGCCGATGAATTTGCGCGAAGGCTCCTATGCGATGGGTGCAACACGTCTTCAAACAGCTATTCGGGTAGTGATGCCGGCCGCTTTCTCAGGAATTGCCGCTGCGTATATTTTGGGCATATCACGGGCTGTTGGTGAAACGATGGTAGTAGCGATTGCGGCAGGAATGCAACCCAACTTGACATGGAATCCCATGGAGCCGGCAGCCACGATTACGGCTTATATCGTCCAAGTGAGCCTGGGAGATCTACCGCACGGAAGTATCGGCTACCAAACTATTTTTGCCGCAGGGCTCACTTTATTGATTCTGACACTTATCTTCAATATCATTGGGCATCTTCTGCGCAAGCGCTACCGTGAAATTTATTAGAGGATGAATGAGTGTTGGCTATTCAATATTCTCACTTTTTATTAGTTATCTGAGTTTCTAACGGTCTATATTGAATTGGGTAAGGCCATGAAGAATGTAAATAATATAGATGAAATTAGAAAAATCATCGGGCAGCATAAAAGATGGGATTTGATTTTCGTAATTGCCGGCATTTTTGCATTGATGATTGCAGTACTGACGTTCATGGCGTTGTTTGCGCATATGTTGGTCGATGGTATGCCCCGGCTATCCTGGGAATTTTTTACTTCCTTTCCGTCGCGTCGCGCGGAATCGGCTGGAATTCTTTCAGCCTGGGTAGGGACGACGCTTGTGATGCTGGTGACAGCATTAGCGGCAGTTCCGTTGGGAATAGGCTCTGGCATTTATCTCGAAGAATACGCACCGAAAAATCTGATCACTGAGATCATTGAAATTAATGTCACTAATTTGGCAGGTGTCCCATCAATAATTTACGGTTTGCTTGCACTGGGTTTGTTCGTATACCAGTTCGGATTCGGACAAAGTATTTTGGCGGCGGGATTGGCTCTGGCGTTGTTGATTCTTCCTGTTGTCGTGGTTGCTACACGTGAAGCGATCCGATCAATTCCTGTGGCCATCAGGGAAGGAGCGTATGCGCTTGGTGCTACCAAATGGCAAACAGTTTTCGATCATCTGCTACCTTATTCTTCGGCTGGGATTCTTACCGGTGTAATTATTGGTCTGGCTCGAGCGATTGGAGAAACTGCACCGATTATCACGATCGGAGCATTGACATTCATCGCATTCTTGCCGCCTGCCCCTGTTAAAAATGAATTTCCTTACGTGTCATTTGAGTGGCTCACGGCACCGTTTACGGTGATGCCGATTCAAATGTTCAACTGGGTTTCCCGGCCTGAAGAAGCATTTCAATTGAATGCTGCGGCGGCTGGGTTGGTGCTGGTAGTGATGACGCTTGCCATGAATGGATTGGCGATTTATCTACGTTATCGTATGCGGAAAAATATTAAGTGGTAAAAATAAATGATGCAAATTGATCAAGGAGCCGTCTCTGAACAGATTCAATATAAATCTGAGGTAAAAAACCTCAGTTTTTTCTATGGCGGTTTTAATGCGTTAAAAAATATCAATATGGTTTTGCATGATAAGAAGATTACCGCACTAATAGGTCCATCGGGCTGTGGTAAATCGACGTTTTTGCGGTGCTTCAATCGTATGCATGATCTTTATCCGGGTAATCGTTATCAAGGAGAGATCATCCTTCATCCTGATAACGTCAATATTCTGGCGCAAAATGTAGATCCGATCGAAGTGAGGATGCGCATCAGCATGGTGTTTCAGAAACCCAACCCGTTTCCTAAATCAATTTATGAGAATGTAGCCTATGGATTGCGGGTCAGGGGAATCAAGCAGCGAGCAATCCTTGATGAATGTGTTGAATCAGCACTCCGCAATTCTGCGCTATGGGATGAAGTGAAGGATCGACAACATGATCTGGCTTTTAATCTTTCCGGAGGACAGCAACAAAGGCTATGTATAGCACGGGCACTGGCCACCGATCCAGAGATTTTGTTGTTTGATGAACCCACATCGGCACTTGATCCGATTGCAACGGCGAGTATTGAAGAATTAATTACCGATTTGAAGAATAAAGTCACCATTCTGATTGTTACGCATAATATGCAGCAGGCTGCCAGAGTTTCTGACTATACCGCTTATATGTATTTGGGGGAGTTGATTGAGTTTAATGTGACGGATACCATTTTCATCAAACCCAAGAATAAACAAACTGAAGATTATATTACTGGTCGGTTTGGCTGATGATGAGAATCCCATACGGCCATATTTCTCAGTGCATGAAGGCAGTGATTTGAATGGATAGGTATTGATTGACTAGATAAGGAATCAAGGGTAGCATCGCCCATTTTGGGACGTTGAGGTAGGAAGCAAAAATGCGTAAAAAAATGGTTGCAGGTAACTGGAAAATGCACGGAAATTTAGCTGAGAATGAACAGTTACTGAATGCAATTATTCCTAGCCTCAGTGAGCTTCGTGCTAATGTACAATTTGCAGTATGCGTACCTTTCCCCTATTTGTCATCCGTACAAAATTTGCTGCAACATACCAATATAGCATTGGGTGCTCAGAATGTAAGTCAGTTTGACAAAGGTGCCTATACTGGGGAAGTTTCTGTGGCAATGCTGAATGATTTCGGATGTAGTTATGTCATCGTGGGACATTCGGAACGTAGAATGCTATATGGTGAAAGCAACGCTCTCGTTGCCGATAAATACATTGCTGCTCAGCATGGCAAGCTGATACCGATCTTGTGTGTGGGAGAAACACTTGAACAACGAGAAGCGGGTATCACTGAACAAGTCATTCAGGAACAATTAAGAGCGGTCACTGAGAAAGCGGGTGTTGACTCCTTGAGCAAAGCAGTTATAGCCTATGAACCCGTGTGGGCCATCGGTACAGGAAAAACTGCTTCGCCCCAGCAAGCTCAGGACATACACGCGTCTATTAGGCAAGGCATTGCGATTCAAAGTGCGGATGTAGCCGATGAGCTGACCATTCTGTATGGAGGTAGCGTAAAAGCCAATAATGCGTCCGAGTTATTTGCGATGCCAGATATTGATGGAGGCTTGATAGGCGGCGCATCATTGATTGCTGACGAATTTATTGCAATAAGTCGTGCATTGAATAATTAATTTTTGGAGTGGTACGTTGGAGATCTTTGTTTGGGCGGCACATGTTTTATTGGCGGTTGTACTGATCATATTAGTATTATTGCAACATGGAAAAGGCGCGGATATGGGAGCTGCGTTTGGTAGTGGGTCGGCAGGTAGTCTGTTTGGGGCAAGTGGTTCGGCTAATTTTTTGAGTCGTGCGACGAGTATGACTGCTGCATTGTTTTTTGCAACAAGTATGGGATTGACTTATCTGTCTGCAAATCAAACTAAAGATACAGGTATGACCAGTATCATGGATCAGATTGAGGAATCTGCAGTGGCTCCGGTAGGTCAGCAGAAAAAACCAGTCGTCGGCAATGATACTGATGATTCTGATATTTCGAGTAAATCAAAAGCAGATCAAATTCCCGAGTAGTGATCCGAAGAAATAAATGATTTTTCGATTTATTTACGGGTGATAAGCACATAAGCTTGCTGCCGACGTGGTGGAATTGGTAGACACGCCGTCTTGAGGGGGCGGTGGCGAAAGCTGTGCGAGTTCGAGTCTCGCCGTCGGCACCACAATGATTCAGTAGAAATATTAAAAATTTAGAATGCGATAAGTATTTATAAAACTATGCTCGAAAATTATTTTCCAATTCTGTTATTTCTGATAGTGGGCTTTTTGGTTGGTGGGGCCTGTATGTTGGGGGGGTGGTTGTTGGCTCCTAATCGCCCGGATAGTGAAAAACTGTCACCTTACGAGTGCGGTTTTGAAGCGTTCGAAGATGCGCGAATGAAGTTCGATGTACGTTATTATTTGGTTGCGATTCTATTTATACTTTTCGATTTGGAAATCGCATTCCTGTTTCCGTGGGCGATCGTACTCGATGAAATAGGATTGTTCGGATTTGTTGCAATGATGGTGTTCCTGGGCATTTTGGTTGTAGGATTTATTTACGAGTGGATGAAAGGAGCACTGGAGTGGGATTAATGTTATGAGTATTGAAGGTACGCTTGAGAAAGGTTTTATTACGACGAGTCTGGATTCGGTCATTAACTGGGGACGGACCGGATCCATGTGGCCAATGACTTTTGGATTGGCTTGTTGTGCGGTAGAAATGATGGAGACCGGTGCATCGCGGTATGATCTTGACCGTTTCGGTATTGTATTCAGACCCAGTCCTCGGCAATCCGACGTGATGATCGTTGCGGGTACGTTATGCAATAAAATGGCGCCTGCATTACGTAAAGTCTATGATCAGATGGCTGAGCCACGATGGGTGATATCAATGGGATCGTGCGCGAATGGAGGGGGGTATTATCATTATTCATATTCGGTCGTACGAGGTTGTGATCGTATTGTGCCGGTAGATATTTATGTTCCAGGTTGTCCGCCCACAGCAGAAGCTTTGCTGTACGGCATCATCCAATTACAGAATAAGATTAACCGCACCAATACGATTGCGCGATAAAGATCAGCATGTCTACTAGTATTCAAGAGGAAAAGCTGGCAGAAAAGCTTCAGACTGTCCTAGCCGATAAAATCGTGAATTCACAGATTCAATATGGCGAATTAACGATTAGGATTCACGCTCGGGATATTTTAAGTGTGAGCAAATTATTACGGGATGAATCAGAGTTTAGCTTTGATACGCTGATTGATGTATGTGGAATTGATTATTCCACATACGGAGAGAATTTAGCAGCAAAGCATGGCTTGGGAGATAAACGGTTCGGTGTGATTTATCATTTGCTGTCGGTCAGCTTTAACCACAGATTACGTATCCGTGTTTTGGCAGATAATAATGATTATCCGGTCGTCGATTCAGTAACGGAGATATGGCCAGCTGCCAATTGGTTTGAGCGCGAGGCATTTGATTTGTATGGTATCGTTTTTGATGGTCATCCCGATCTGCGTAGATTATTGACAGACTATGGTTTCATAGGAAATCCATTCCGTAAAGATTTTCCGCTGACAGGCTATATCGAAATGCGATATGACGAAAATCAAAAGCGTGTCATTTATCAACCTGTAACCATCGAGCCGCGAGAAATAACTCCGCACGTGATTCGCGAAGAGTACTATGGGGATTTAGAATCCTAATCCTTTGAATTGCTTTTGTATTTTTATACGTATTTTTTGATGTAAGTAAGCTATGGCTGAAATACGAAACTACACTATGAATTTTGGACCCCAGCATCCTGCAGCCCATGGCGTGTTGCGATTGGTACTGGAGCTGGATGGGGAAGTCGTTAGACGCGCAGATCCGCATATCGGATTATTGCATCGTGCCACCGAAAAGCTGGCGGAAAACAAAACATATCTTCAATCAGTTCCTTATATGGATCGATTGGATTATGTATCCATGATGGTCAATGAGCACGCGTATGTCATGGCGATTGAAAAGTTGCTGAATGTCGAAGTGCCGCTGAGAGCGCAGTATATTCGTGTGATGTTTGATGAGATAACGCGAATACTGAATCATTTACTGTGGATCGGTGCGCATGCCTTGGATGTCGGGGCTATGACCATGTTTTTATATGCGTTTCGAGAACGGGAAGATTTGATGGACTGCTACGAGGCGGTATCAGGCGCAAGAATGCATGCTGCCTATTATAGACCGGGTGGCGTATATCGCGATTTACCGGATACCATGCCGCAATACCAATCTTCAAAAATTCATAATGAAAAGCAAACACGTTTGCGGAATACCAATCGAGAAGGGTCATTACTCGATTTTATCGAAGATTTTACCAATCGATTCCCTAATTATGTTGATGAATATGAAACGTTATTGACAGATAATAGGATTTGGAAGCAGCGGTTGGTTGATATCGGAGTGGTATCACCTGAACGTGCCAAAGCACTTGGTTTTACCGGCCCGATGTTGCGCGGTTCAGGTGTCGAATGGGATCTGAGAAAAAAGCAACCCTACGAAGTTTATGATCGGATGGATTTCGACATACCCGTAGGGGTCAATGGTGATTGCTATGATCGATATCTGGTGCGCATGGAAGAGTTTCGCCAGTCAAACAGAATCATAAAGCAATGTGTGGAATGGTTGCGTCATAATCCAGGTCCTGTAATTACTGACAATCATAAAGTTGCTCCTCCCTCGCGAGTGGATATGAAGCAGAATATGGAAGAAATGATCCATCATTTCAAATTGTTCACGGAAGGATTTCACGTGCCGGCTGGTGAGACTTACGCAGCCGTTGAGCATCCTAAAGGTGAGTTTGGAATCTATCTGGTATCGAATGGAGCCAATAAGCCCTACCGATTGAAAATTCGTGCGCCGGGTTTTGCGCATTTAGCTTCGTTGGATGAGATGTCAAAAGGACATATGATTGCTGATGTAGTGGCGATCATTGGTACGCAGGATATTGTATTTGGTGAAATAGATAGATAACGATGTTAAGTGCTGAATCCCTAAAAAAAATTGATCGAGAGATCGCTAAATATCCGCCTAACCAGAAACAATCGGCAGTCATGTCAGCGCTTGCCATAGCCCAAGATGAGAAAGGCTGGCTGGCGACTGAGACAATTAATTTTGTTGCAGACTATCTAGAGATGCCTGCTATTGCAGTGTATGAAGTGGCTACATTTTATAATATGTATAATTTGGAGCCTGTGGGCAAATACAAGATTACGGTATGTACTAACTTACCCTGCGCTTTATCTGGGAGCAATGAAAGCGCAGCTTATCTAAAGCAGAAACTAGGCATAGAATTCAATCAAACTACTCCCGATGGTAAATTTACGCTTAAAGAAGGTGAATGTTTCGGTTCCTGTGGGGATGCGCCTGTATTTCTTGTAAATAATAAGCGTATGTGCAGTTTTATGTCGAATGAGAAAATTGATCAATTGTTGGAGGAACTGAGTAAATGAATCAGTATCCGCAGACATTAATGAATGGGGTGAATCCATCTGATTCCGATAACTGGCGCCTCAAAAGCTATGAAAAGCGTGAAGGTTATGCTGCGCTTAGAAAAATTCTTACGAAAAAAATTAAACCGGAAGAGATCATCGAAGAGGTTAAGAAATCCGCATTGCGTGGTCGCGGCGGAGCGGGTTTCCCTACTGGTCTGAAGTGGAGCTTCATGCCTAAAGGTTACGAAGGTGATAAGTACATCGTCTGTAACTCAGATGAAGGTGAACCTGGAACGTTTAAAGACCGAGACATCATGCGGTTTAATCCTCATTTGCTCATTGAAGGTATGATTATTGCGGCTTATGCAATGGGTGTTAAAGCTGGTTACAATTATATTCACGGTGAGATATGGGAAACCTATGAACGAATGGAGGAAGCTGTTGAAGAAGCGCGAGCAGCTGGCTATCTGGGTAATGATATTCTCGGTTCATCGTTCAGTTTTGAGTTATATAATCATCATGGGTATGGCGCATATATTTGTGGTGAAGAAACTGCGCTCCTAGAATCCATTGAAGGTAAGAAAGGGCAACCACGATTCAAGCCTCCCTTTCCGGCAAATTTTGGTTTATATGGAAAACCGACCACCATCAACAATACGGAAACGTTTGCGTCGGTTCCTTGGATTATTCGAAATGGCGGAGATAAATATCTCGAACTTGGCAAACCCAACAATGGCGGTACAAAAATTTTCTCTGTCTCAGGTCATGTCAATAAGCCAGGTAATTATGAGATTCCGCTGGGAACACCGTTTGCTGAACTACTGGAATTAGCCGGAGGAATGCGTGGTGGCAGGAAGCTAAAAGGATGTATTCCAGGCGGATCTTCAATGCCCGTTTTGCCTGGTGAAATCATGATGCAGACTGATATGGATTATGATTCCATTGCTAAAGCCGGATCTATGTTAGGTTCGGGTGCTGTCATCATCATGGATGAAACGACTTGCATGGTAAGAGCATTGGAGAGGTTATCCTATTTTTATTACGAGGAATCCTGCGGGCAGTGCACTCCATGTCGTGAAGGTACTGGATGGCTTTATCGCATCGTCAATCGTATTGAGCATGGCAAAGGGCGACCAGAAGACCTTGATCTTTTAGATAATATAGCGGACAACATTCAAGGCCGAACGATTTGTGCCTTGGGTGATGCGGCAGCAATGCCAGTTCGTGCGATGATTCAACATTTTAGAGACGAGTTTGTTTACCATATCGAACAAAAAAAATGTATGGCTTGAATGCCTTGCTAATTACACAAACACGTCAGTTCTGCAATTCGTGATTAACCCAAGAATTTAACCGATGATCAATATAGAAATCGACGGTAAGCCAGTGTCTGTGCCCAAAGGGAGCACCATTATGGATGGTGCTAAGCAGATTGGGGTATATATACCGCATTTTTGTTATCACAAAAAATTATCCATTGCTGCAAATTGCCGCATGTGCCTAGTGCAAGTCGAAAAAGCGCCTAAACCACTACCAGCATGTGCCACTCCCGTTATGGATGGGATGAAGGTATTCACGCATTCTCAGCAGGCAATCACCGCACAAAAAGGTGTGATGGAATTCTTGCTGATTAACCATCCGCTTGATTGTCCAATTTGTGACCAAGGCGGCGAATGTCAATTACAAGACTTAGCCGTAGGATATGGTGCTAGTGAGTCTCGTTACGATGAGCCCAAACGGGTAGTGGTCAATAAGAATCTAGGCCCTTTGATCTCCACCGATATGACACGCTGCATTCATTGCACGCGCTGTGTGCGTTTCGGTCAAGAAATAGCAGGAATCATGGAGCTTGGAATGGCGGGGCGTGGCGAGCATTCAGAAATACTTTCCTTTGTAGGAAAGACAGTAGATTCCGAGATATCTGGAAATGTCATTGACCTGTGTCCGGTAGGTGCGTTGGTTAGTAAACCATTTCGTTACTCAGCTCGCACTTGGGAATTATCACGTAGAAAATCAATTAGTCCGCACTGCGGCCTAGGATCGAATCTGGTGGTGCAGGTCAAGCAAAATCGAGTTATGCGAGTTCTCCCTCGGGACAACGAAGCGATCAATGAGTGTTGGTTATCGGATAAGGACCGTTTTTCTTACGAGGGACTGAATTCCGAAGATCGATTGACTCGTCCGATGATAAAACGCGATGGCCAATGGATGGAATGCGAATGGCAGGAAGCGTTGGAGTTTACAGCAAATGCCTTGCAAGCCATTAAACATAAATATGGTGCTCGCAGCATCGGAGCGCTTGGGTCTGCGCATAGTACCGCTGAGGAATTGTATTTGCTGCAGAAATTAATGCGGGGCGTGGGAAGCGGCAACATTGATCATCGTCTGCGCCAATCTGATTTTCGAGGCGACAGCTATGCTCAGGGAATACCATGGCTAGGAACTAGCATTGCCGATCTTTCGCAATTGAAATCCTGCTTGATTGTAGGCAGTACGTTACGGAAGGATCATCCTCTTATTGCACAACGCTTACGTCAAGCGGTAAAAAATGGCATGCAGTTGAACATTATTAATCCAATTGATGATGATCTACTGACGAAGGTTGCCAATAAAGCGATCGTTGCTCCTAGTTTGATGGTTAAAATATTGGCGGAAATTCTCAAAGCAGCGGTTGAGATCAAAGGAAACGATCAGCCAAAAGAAATCCAGCATCTCGTTAGCTCGACTAATGTATCGAACACCGCAAGTGCATTCGGCATTGCTTCGAGTTTGATCGAAAATTCTCCCGCAGCCATTTATTTGGGTAATTTATCTCAACATCATCCTGACTACTCAAGAATAATGCTTCTGACGAGCTTGCTTGCGCAAGTGACTGGAGCGAATTTTGGCCTATTAGGCGAAGCTGCCAATAGCGTTGGCGCTCATTGGGTGGGCGCAATCCCTGATGCTAGAGGATTATCGACAGCCATTCAATCAAATCGAGAAGTGACGGGAATGAATGCTGCGCAAATGCTGGGTCTTGGCAAAGATAGTGCTGATGAAGCATGTCGTGCTTTTATTTTGATGAATGTAGAACCTGAATTTGATGCCTACAATTCTCAACTAGCAACGAAAACCATGGAGAGCAGCGAATTTGTCGTGTCCATGAGCATTTACAAAGGAAATGCAGAAACGTATGCAGATGTGTTATTGCCTATCGCTCCTTTTACTGAGACATCAGGTACTTATGTAAGCACCGAAGGTCGTGTTCAAAGTTTCAATGGTGTTGTTTCTCCCTTCGGCGAGGCCAGGCCGGCCTGGAAAATTTTGCGAGTTTTGGCTAATTTACTAGGTCTTGAAAAGTTTGATTATGAAACGCCAGAGCAAATTCGGGAGGAAATCTTCCCGATGGGGATGGACATTAGTCAATATTTGAATAATTCAATGACGAATTCTGAATTTAATGTCGATGACTCTGATCAACAGCGTCTGCAGCGCATTGGAGAAGTACCCATTTATCAGGCTGATCCAATTGTCCGACGCGCTGAGTCACTGCAATTAACTCAGGACGCGTTACCGCCGAAGGCTTGGGTTTCATCTGCAGTTCTGGAACGCCTCGGTGTTGCTGCCGGAGCCCTTGTAAGAATTAAGCAAGGCTCAGAATCGGTGCAACTTGAAATCGCTTGTGATGAAAAACTACCTGCTGGTTGTGTACGTATACCTTGCGCACATCCTAATACAACCGCGTTAGGAGATCTGTTCGGAGAGATTCAGGTGGAAAGGTTGTAATGGTAAAGGCTAGGATTTATTAATGGACTATATACAACAACAATTTGTGCAGATATTTGGAACAGAATGGGGTTCGATGCTGTTCTCATTGATGACCAATTTAGTATTAATCTTTGCGATTGTCGTTCCACTCTTATTAGGCGTTGCCTATCTGACATTTGCTGAACGCAAGATAATTGCGTATATGCAAGCTCGTGTCGGACCTAATAGGGTAACTTTTTTCGGTATTTCGTGGTTGAGAGGTTGGGGACAGCCGATTGCTGATGCAGTTAAAGCAATCATGAAAGAGATCGTCATCCCCACGGGTGCTAATAAGACATTATTTATTTTGGCGCCGATTCTTACGTTCATGCCGGCGCTGGCGGCGTGGGCGGTTATTCCTTTCTCTCCCGAATTGGTGCTGTCAGATATCAATGCCGGTTTGTTGTATATTTTGGCGATGACATCGATGGGCATATACGGCATTATCATTGCAGGCTGGGCATCTAATTCTAAATATGCTTTTCTCGGTGCGATGCGCTCGGCAGCTCAAGTGGTATCTTATGAATTGGCTATGGGATTTGCATTGGTATGCGTATTAATGATGTCGCAAAGCCTCAATCTGGGAGATATCGTTAAAGGGCAACAAGGGGATAGCTTTCTGAATTGGTATTTGATTCCTCTTTTTCCGATGTTTTTGGTGTATCTGATTTCAGGCGTTGCAGAAACAAATCGGGCTCCATTCGATGTGGCCGAAGGTGAGTCTGAGATTGTTGCTGGCTTTCATGTTGATTATTCAGGCATGGCATTCACTGTTTTCTTCTTGGCTGAATATTCCAATATGATCTTGGTAGCGGCATTGACTTCGATTCTGTTCTTGGGCGGATGGCTGCCACCTGTTGATGTAGCACCACTGAATCTAATACCTGGTTTTATCTGGTTATTGCTTAAGATGATGTTCATCTTATTCTTTTTCTTATGGTTTCGTGCGACATTTCCGCGGTATCGGTATGATCAGATCATGAGACTGGGTTGGAAAATATTTATTCCTATTACACTTGTATGGATTGTTCTCTTGGGATTGATTATGCAATTACCTGAATCAATACGAGATGAATTTCCATTAACCATATGGTTTTAAAAGACAATGAATCGTATTAAAAAATTTTTTAGTACCTTTTTACTTTTTGAGTTATGGAAAGGTATGGCGGTAACCGGGAAATACATGTTTAAGCCTAAAATAACCGTGCATTATCCTGAAGAAAAAACGCCGCAGTCGCCGCGTTTCCGCGGTCTGCATGCGTTGCGTCGTTATCCCAACGGGGAAGAGCGTTGTATCGCTTGCAAATTATGCGAAGCGGTGTGTCCTGCCATGGCCATTACCATTGAATCTGAGCAACGCGAAGATGGTACACGGCGCACTACTCGTTACGATATTGATCTCAGTAAATGCATCTTTTGTGGTTTTTGTGAAGAATCATGCCCTGTGGATTCCATTGTAGAGACGCGAATTTTGGAATATCACTGCGAGAAAAGAGAAGATTTTATTTATACCAAAGAAATGCTTCTGGCTGTTGGTGATCGCTATGAAGAGCAAATTGCCAAAGATAGAGAAGCAGATGCGCGGTATCGTTGAATTTGGCTGGTAAATACACATGAATTTTCAGGATCTCATATTTTATTTTTTTTCAGCGATATTAGTTGTATCGGCATTGGGTGTAATTACTGTCCGTAACCCAGTCTATTCTGCATTATTGTTGGTTGTCGCTTTTGTAAGTTGTGCCGGGTTATGGTTATTGTTAGAAGCGGAGTTTCTCGCCATTGCGCTAGTGTTGGTTTATGTCGGTGCGGTAATGGTACTGTTTTTGTTTGTAGTAATGATGCTAGACATTAATCTGGATCAATTACGCGAAGGATTTTGGAAATGGTTTCCTTTTGGAGCGCTTATCGCGCTGATCTTGGTTGGAGAAATGTCCATGGTTCTTATGGGCAAGTATTTCGGTTTAGAAGAAATGCCCGAACCAAGTTCCCAAGGCATTGATTATAATAACACCCGTGAGCTAGGCCGACTGATTTATACTGAGTATGCCTATCCATTTGAATTAGCCGCTGTATTACTACTGGTCGCAATGGTCGCGGCAATTGCATTGACACTGCGTCATCGCGAGGATAAAAAATCTCTTAATCCATCCAAACAGGTTCAAGTTAGAAAACAAGATCGGATACGAATCGTGGCTATGCCATCAGAAAAAAAAGAATAATGTCGTGTTGATTAATTGATGAGAAAAATAGGGGAATCAACTTGGTAACGTTATCTCATTATCTAGTACTTGGCGCAATTTTATTTGCGATTGGTATTGTCGGTATTTTTCTAAATCGAAAAAATGTCATTATCATATTAATGTCCATTGAGCTGATGTTGTTGGCAGTGAATATGAATTTTGTGGCTTTTTCGCATTATTTGCAGGATATATCGGGTCAGATTTTTGTGTTTTTCATTTTAACTGTGGCAGCCGCTGAATCAGCCATAGGTTTGGCCATACTGGTCGTATTATTCCGTAATCAACAAACGATCAACGTTGATGATCTTGATAAACTCAAGGGTTGATCAAGTAGAGAATACCTAACTGATAGAAAGAACTATTAGATGCAAACACTTTATTTATTGGTACCACTTGCACCGCTGGTGGGAGCGCTTACAGCAGGTTTATTTGGACGTTATATTGGGCGGGAATGGAGTCATCGAGTAACGATCTCGCTCGTGTTAGTTTCGTTACTGGCGTCTCTGGTTATTTTTTTCGATGTATTGGATGGGAATGTTTTTAATGGCAGTGTCTATACGTGGTTGGTATCAGGCGATACTCGGTTTGAAGTAGGTTTTCTAATCGATCAGTTATCTGCAACCATGATGGTAGTGGTGAGCTTTGTTTCTCTAATGGTGCATATCTATACCATTGGTTATATGCACGATGATGCAGGCTACCAACGATTTTTCAGTTACATCTCCTTATTCACATTCTCGATGATGATGCTGGTGATGTCGAATAATTTCCTGCAATTATTTTTTGGTTGGGAAGCTGTAGGCTTGGTATCGTATTTATTGATCGGATTCTGGTATACCCGTCCCACTGCCATCTATGCCAATATGAAGGCTTTCCTGGTAAACCGGGTGGGTGATTTTGGTTTCCTTTTAGGCATTGCTTTGGTACTGATGTATTTTGGAACTTTGGATTATGTGTCTGTCTTCGAGCAAGCTCCGACTAAAGTCGATGAAACGATAGCAGTCTTTCCAGGAATACCGTGGTTGCTTGTTACGGTCATCTGTATCTTGCTATTTATTGGTGCAATGGGCAAGTCAGCGCAATTTCCGCTGCATGTATGGCTCCCTGACTCAATGGAAGGCCCTACGCCAATCTCTGCTCTCATCCATGCAGCAACGATGGTGACCGCCGGTATTTTCATGGTGGCGCGCATGTCGCCATTATTCGAACTTTCTGAAACAGCGTTATCCGTCATATTGATCATTGGTGGCATAACCACATTGTTTATGGCTCTGGTAGCTGTGGTCCAGAATGACATCAAGCGCGTAGTTGCCTACTCTACCTTATCGCAATTGGGTTACATGACCGTTGCATTGGGAGCGTCTGCCTATTCAGCTGCAATATTTCATTTAATGACGCATGCTTTTTTTAAAGCAGTTCTATTTTTGGGAGCAGGGTCGGTCATTATTGCCATGCATCATGAGCAGAACATGCAGAAAATGGGAGGGCTTCGGCGCTATATGCCGATTACCTATGGAACGATGTTCATTGCCGCATTAGCCAGTGCCGGGGTACCAGGTTTTTCAGGCTTTTTTTCGAAGGATGCCATTATCGAAGCAGTGCACTACGCCAATGTACCTGGCGTCGGTTTTGCCTATTTCTGTGTATTGACTACAGTTTTTGTGACAGCTTTGTATACCTTCAGGTTGATATTCATGACATTTCATGGAACAACTCGAATGGATGAGCATACCAAAGACCATTTGCACGAATCTCCTTGGGTCGTGACCTTACCACTGGTTATTTTAGCGCTACCGACCATCGCTGCCGGTTGGTTTATCGGTCCGATTGTTTTTGGAGATTACTTTAATCAGGTCATTCATGTATCACCTCAACATAATGCCATCGAAAAATTGGGTGCCGAATTTACAGGCATTGTTGGCATGATGATTCACGCACTTTCTACTGCTCCTTTCTGGTTATCGGTAGCGGGTATTTTTACTGCGTGGTATTTATATTGTGTTAGAACTGATATACCTGAAAAGATAAAGTTGCGTTTGGGTTTTCTCTATAATCTTCTAGATCGAAAATATTATATCGATGAGTTGTATTCATGGTTATTCGCCGGGGGTACGCGAACATTAGGCACTGCACTGTGGAAATTTGGCGATATGAAAATAATTGACGGTTTTCTCGTAAATGGCACAGCCCGTGCCGTAGCGTTTTCAGCTACGTTGGTTCGTCGCTATCAAACGGGCTATATTTATCATTATGCCTTTACGATGATTGTCGGGATATTCATTATCTTGACGTTTTGGCTTTATTGAGTTTTCTCTCACTAAATAAATTTACTGCATATATCAATTACTTAAATAAAATAAGCACTACAATAAATATTACGGAATAAGCATGTCGTTTGAATTCCCACTTTTAAGTTTAGTTATTTGGTTGCCAATCGTGTTTGGTATTGTCGTATTTGCAACTGGAAATGATCGTAATGCAAACCTTGCACGCGTTATCTCTCTGGCTGGAGCCATTCTTGGTTTTATAGTAGCTATTCCACTGTATGGCAACTTTGATTCGGCGAGTGGAATAATGCAATTTGTCGAGAATCATGCTTGGTTCGAGCGATTTAATGTCAACTATCATTTGGGTATTGATGGCATATCAATGCCATTGATATTGCTAAACTGTTTTATTACTCCACTTGTTATCGTGGCCGGTTGGGAAGTGATTAAAGAAAGAGTATCGCAGTATATGGGTGCTTTTTTACTGATGTCGGGCATAGTCAATGGGGTTTTTGCATCTCTGGACGCCATTTTATTTTATGTATTTTGGGAAGCTTCTCTGATTCCGATGTTTCTGATTATCGGAATTTGGGGCGGACCTAATCGCGTATATGCAGCCATCAAATTCTTTCTCTATACATTACTCGGCTCTTTATTGATGCTGATAGCTTTCATTTATTTGTATCAGACTTCAGGCGGCAGTTTCTCAATTGCGGATTATCATCAGCTTGCGATTCCGCTGACACCGCAAATTCTGATTTTTGTTGCGTTCTTGTTAGCTTTTGCTGTCAAAGTCCCGATGTGGCCTGTACATACGTGGTTGCCGGATGCTCACGTTGAAGCGCCCACAGGAGGATCAGTTGTACTTGCTGCCATTCTGCTTAAATTAGGAGGATATGGATTCTTAAGATTTTCATTACCTATTGCTCCTGATGCTAGTCATTATTTGGCGGACATGATGATCGTTTTATCGTTGATAGCTGTTGTATATATTGGTCTGATCGCGTTGATGCAAGCTGATATGAAAAAACTGATTGCTTATTCATCTGTGGCACATATGGGGTTTGTTACCTTGGGATTCTTCTTGTTTAATGCTATAGGCATAGAAGGAGCAATGGTACAGATGATATCGCATGGTTTCATTTCCGGTGCGATGTTTTTATGTGTAGGCGTTCTTTACGATCGATTACACTCTCGGCAAATTGCTGATTATGGTGGTGTGGTTAATAAAATGCCGGCCTTTGCTGCTTTTTTCATGTTATTCGCGATGGCAAATGCAGGCTTACCCGGTACCAGCGGCTTTGTTGGTGAATTTATGGTCATCATGGGTAGCATGCAAATTAATTTCTGGTATGCATTTTTAGCTGCCACGACATTGATATTTGGTGCGGCTTATACGCTGTGGATGTATAAAAGAGTTATTTTCGGAGCTGTTGCTAGCCCGGCGGTTGAGCAGCTGAGTGATGTATCAAAGCGTGAATTTGCAATCTTAGCCATATTAGCGGTTTCAGTTCTATGGATGGGGCTCTATCCGTACCCTGTTACTGAAGTAATGCATGCGACCATTGACCAATTATTGGCTCATGTCAGCAATAGCAAATTGTAATGAAAATTTTCTGGAATGATTTTTTCCCCGATGACGAGGATTAAGAAGTAATGAATTTTATACCACCTGATTTTGCACCAGCTTCTTCCGAAATTTTCATGCTTATTATGGTGTGCATTGTGATGCTGGCCGATCTGTCCGCAGGAGAAGGCAGACGTTATGTAGCCTATTTGTTGACACAAATTACATTATTGGGCTGTGCGTTGCTTACCTTCTTATCATTTTCTACAGAAGTCAGTGAAACATTTTCTGGTATGTTCGTTGATGATGCGATGGCGGATATTCTTAAGCTGATGGTATACGGCACTGTTTCTGCAGTATTGATCTATTCTCATGCTTATATCAGTGATCGGGGAATGTTGAAAGGCGAATTCTTCAGTCTGATATTGTTTGCAACCTTAGGAATGATGGTCATGATTTCATCCAGTCATTTCTTGACATTGTATATAGGACTTGAGTTACTTTCACTTTCGATGTATGCGCTGGTAGCCCTGCAACGAGATTCGGTGGTTGCAACCGAAGCAGCAATGAAGTTTTTTGTATTGGGAGCACTAGCTTCAGGTTTCTTGTTATATGGTATGTCGATGGTATATGGTGCGACTGGAACATTACACGTTTCTCAACTTGCGCAAATCATCCAAAGTGAAGCGAGTAGCAAAGAAGTGCTGGTGGTCGGATTGGTCTTTATTGTTGCCGGCATCGCTTTTAAGCTGAGTGCTGCGCCATTTCATATGTGGGCTCCTGATGTCTATCAAGGCGCACCTACCGCGATAACGTTATTCATTGGATCTGCACCTAAGCTGGCGGCCTTTGCCTTTGTTATGCGATTATTGGTGGAAGGAATGGGAGAAATGGTTGCCGATTGGCAGGGCATGCTCGTGATTCTGGCTGTGTTATCGATGGCAGTAGGTAATATTGCTGCCATTGCTCAGTCAAACATCAAGCGTATGCTGGCCTATTCAACAATTTCCCATATGGGTTTCTTGCTGTTGGGATTTATTAGTGCTGATTCAAATGGCTACAGTTCCGCATTATTCTATGTGATTGCTTATGTTCTGATGACGTTGGGAACTTTTGCTGTCATCATGATGCTGTGTCGTAGCGGATTTGAAGCAGAAAATATTGATGATTTCAAAGGGCTGAGCAAAAGAAATGCTTGGTATGCATTTATCACTCTGATATTAATGCTTTCATTGACAGGCATTCCGCCAATGATTGGTTTTTACGCCAAATTTGCAGTCCTTCAAGCGGTAGTGAATGCTGGTTATGTGGGATTAGCGGTGGCGGCGGTATTGTTCTCATTGATTGGTGCTTTTTATTACCTACGCATCATCAAATTGATGTATTTTGATGAACCTGAGACTGACGAACCGATTGTATCTAATAGCGATGCGAAGATTCTTTTGAGTGCAAATGGTTTTGCGGTACTTGCACTGGGGATATTTCCTCAAGCACTGATGGGTCTTAGCCTGTACGCTATTCAAAATTCGATGTAATTCATTTAGAATCTTTCGTAACGAATTTCTCATTTAAACCATATTTTTATCCAGGCCTCATTATTCAATGAGGCGTATTCTTTTTATTAGCATTTTCGAAATGACTCATTCAAAGCAGTCAGTGAATAGCTTTTAAATCATTTTTGCTTGACGCAATTTTTTAATGTAATTGAAGCCTCAAGGATTCAGCCGATTGAGAGAATCCCGATCAATTTACTTGAATTTTTCTGGAAGTACCTCATATAAAGAACAAAAATTTTAAGGAGTAAAAAGTGCATACTGAAACAACAAAAGAACACTTGAGTTTCCAGACTGAAGCTAAGCAGTTGTTAAAATTAATGATTCATTCTTTATACAGCAATAAGGAAATTTTTCTGCGTGAGCTTATTTCCAATGCTTCTGATGCTGCTGACAAGCTTCGTTTTGAGGGCTTGACAGATTCAGCCTTATACGAATCAGACCCCGATCTTAAGATTCGAGTAAGTTATGATGATAAGGAGCGTACCATTACTATTTCTGATAATGGCATCGGTATGTCAAGGCAGGAAGTCATTGATCATATTGGTACTATAGCTAAATCTGGGACACGTGAATTTTTTGATTCTTTAACAGGGGATCAAGCAAAAGATGCTCATTTAATCGGTCAATTCGGTGTTGGCTTTTATTCAGCATTTATTATCGCAGATAAAGTGACTTTAAACACTCGACGCGCTGGTTTAACAAGTGACCATGGCGTGCGCTGGGAGTCAACAGGTGAGGGTGAATACAGTCTAGAGACTATAGAGAAGCCAATTCGCGGCACCGAAATCATTTTGCATCTACGCAATGATGAAGATGAGTTTCTTAATGGAATGAGGCTACGCAATATTATTCGCAAATATTCCGATCACATCACGTTACCCATCGTGATGAAAAAAGAAGAATGGATGCAAGAAGACAATAAAAACAAGATTACAGATGAAGATGAAACGATAAATCAAGCGAATGCGCTATGGGCACGCTCCAAAAGCGACATTACCGAAGATCAGTATCACGAATTTTATAAGCATGTCGCGCATGATTTCGAACCTCCATTAGCTTACTTGCATGCGCGCGTTGAAGGTAAGCAAGAATACATTCAGTTGTTGTATATCCCGGCGCGGGCGCCTTTTGACTTGTTCGACCGCGAGCACCGCCATGGCATTAAATTATATGTGCAGCGTGTCTTCATCATGGATGATGCGGAAAAGCTGTTGCCTAACTATTTACGCTTCATTCGCGGGGTGATCGATTCGAATAACTTACCTTTAAATGTATCCCGTGAAATCCTGCAAGAATCGAAGGATATTGACACAATTCGCGGCGGTGTCGTTAAAAAAGTGCTCGGATTGATTGAGGATTTAACGAAAGGTGAAAACGGCGAGAATAATGAGAAGTTCAAGATTTTTTATCGAGAGTTTGGCCAGGTACTCAAAGAAGGCGTAGGAGAAGATTATGCTAATCGAGAACGAATCGCCAAATTGCTGCGCTTTGTGACGACTTACAGTGAGGGCGATGAACCTGAAGTTTCATTAGAAACATATGTTCAACGCATGAAGGAAGGGCAAAACAAAATTTACTTTGTGACGGCAGATAGCTTAAAGGCAGCTAAAAATAGCCCGCATTTGGAAGTCTTCCGTAAAAAAGGCATCGAGGTATTGTTGCTATCTGATCGCATTGATGAATGGCTCGTGAGCAGTCTTACCGAATTTGAAGGCAAACAACTTCAATCTGTAGCAAAAGGCGGTCTTGATCTAGGAGGATTGGAGGATGAAGCAGAAAAAGAACAGCGTGAAAAAGAAATCAATGACTATCAAGAATTGATCGAAAAGATGAAATCTGTACTTGAAGAGCAAGTCAAGGATGTGCGCATTACCTTCCGACTCACAGAATCACCTGCCTGTTTGGTCGCAGATACCTTCGATATGGGTGGTAATCTCGAGCGGTTGTTGAAATCTGCAGGACAAAAAATAACTCATACTAAACCGATTCTGGAAATTAATCCTTATCATCCTATGATGCAGAGATTAAAAACCGAAATGAATAATTTCGAAGATTGGAGTCATATTATTTTCGATCAAGCTTTACTTGCTGAGGGAGGACAGTTAGAAGATCCGGCTGCATTCGTAAAAAGACTCAATGAATTGCTAATGCTGAAGTCCTGAATAACAAAATCGTCAAGTTTAAAAAATAAGCTCCGATATAAATCCAGCGGTGCGGAGAGTCAGAGATAGCTTGAAACTTCTTTTTGTTTCGCATGTCAATGCTGAGTAGACAGTCGAGTAAGCGAAAGTGAATAAATCAAAGAGTAATCAATCAGATGGATCAGTAAGAAATTATCAGGCAAAATTGATTACACCATTTGCGGTATTAGGAATCATTATCGAGGAAGACTGGTTGACTGATATTGATTATTTGCCGCTGGATGTGCAGCCAATGGCGCCACAAGGTTATCTCGCAAAAGAAGTCTGCCGGCAATTGCAAGCTTATCTGGTAGAGCCAACATTCAAATTTGACCTTAGTTTGCATATTGGCGGTACTACCCATCAACGCCGAGTGTGGCAAGCTATTCAAAATGTTTCTAGTGGATGCACGATTAGTTATGCTGAGATTGCCGCTCAGTTACATTCTGCTCCGAGAGCGGTGGGTCGAGCGTGTGGGGCAAATAGACTTCCTATCATCATACCCTGCCATCGAGTCATTTCGAAAAGTGGCGGATTAGGAGGTTTCATGAATGCTAGTGATGGAAATCCTTTAGAAATTAAACGATGGTTGTTGCGCCATGAGAGTGCTTGATTTGGATGCGAATCTGTTAGATGAATTTTCCGATGCATTATGGTTGGAAGATGGCTTGTCGCGCAATACATTAGACAGCTATCGTAATGATTTGCGGCTATTTACTGAATGGTTAAAAAAGAGAAATCAGAAAGATCGAGTTTTAACGGACGCGACGCACTCTGATTTGCTCGAATTTTTGGCGTCCCGAGTCTCTGACAAGGTCAAAGCCAGCACCACCAGCCGTGAATTATCGAGTTTAAAGCGATTTTATCGTTTTTTACTACGGCAAGGAAAAATTACCATCGACCCCAGTCTCAACATTGAGACCCCCAAGCTGATGCGTAGTTTGCCTGAAAGTTTGACAGAAAAAGAGGTTGATTTATTACTGAGCGCTCCTGATCTCAAGCATCCGCTTGGATTGCGCGATCGTGCCATGCTGGAAGTATTATATGCCAGTGGGTTGCGCGTTTCTGAGTTGATCAATCTGAAGTACTCTCAGGTAGGGATGGATATGGGGGTCTTGCGAGTAATGGGCAAAGGCAGGAAAGAACGCCTTGCGCCATTAGGAGAAGAGTCTCTCGCGTGGCTGAACCGGTATACTAAAGGAGCCCGCCCCGCTCTTTTGAATGGGATCGTCACTGATACAATATTTGTAACGACGCGCGGCGCTGCAATGACGCGTCAAGCATTCTGGTATCTCATCAAACGCTACGCACAGATTGTCGGTATCAGTAAGCAACTTTCACCGCATACGTTGCGGCATGCTTTTGCTACGCACTTGTTGAATCACGGAGCCGATTTACGGGTTGTGCAGCTGCTGTTAGGGCATGCAGATATTTCGACTACGCAGATTTATACCCATATTGCTCGCGAACGATTGAAACAGCTTCATGCCAAGCATCATCCCCGCGGATGAGTTCATGAATTTAAGAAGTCTTCTCGTTATTTTTTATGACTAGTGTATAAAACGCTAAAGTGCCGAGGCTAATAAAAGCAATTAATGACCAATCCGGGATTGTAAGCGATAAAAATTTCCACTCAATGCTGGCACAATCACCATTGGCCTCAAACATTCCCGGCCACCACTCTGCGATAGGTAAGGCATTCAGAAAGGCTTCTTCCGGACTAATGCCACATTCAAAGGACTCCGGATAACGTATCAGCCAAGCGTGCCGAGTCGCGATGATTGCGCCTACGCTCGCAAAGGCACTCATCAATGTGCCATAGAACCGACGTCCCCAAATGTCTGGGCTATGAATGAACGCCAGCAATGCGGTCAATCCTAATAACCAATAAACGACTCGTTGGGCTACGCATAAAGGACAAGGCAGCAATCCTTCCTCCTGTTGTAAATATTGCGCATAGCCTAGAAGACCGATGCAGCTCAGCAGAATGAATAAATATATTAATCTCATGGTGTTTATCTCATCAGTTAATTCATGCAGTGCTTATCCATAAATAGTTTGTGGATTTCTTAGACAATTTGCTATGATGAATTCGTCAGATGGCTGAATATTTATAATAACAGCACTATCTTTTTTTAACGAAGTAATCAGGAGACTATGATGCAAGCAAAAATATTTATTTCGGTATCGATCGCTTTTATTTTTTTAGCTTTAAGTGCACCGATTAGCGCAGATTTGGGCAATATGGATAAAGCTGAGGCTCAAGCTAAAACTAAATTTGATCATATCGGATTGGCTGAAATGTATGAGAAAGAAGCTAACGAAATGAATACAAAAGTTGAAGAACAAAGAAAATTATTGCAAGAATATGAGGAGCATAGCGAATATTATGGGCGGGAAGGTCAAGATTTTCACTCTCATCATGAAGCGTTATTGCGGAAATATATGAAAGCTGTAGAACGTAATAAAGAAATGGCCGCTTCTCATCGCAAAATGGCAGGAAAAAATAAATAATGTTTTCTTCAACATTCGCTCTGCCTACGTATAATTTAGTTTGTTGCTAAGTTTTGTGATAAAAAGAATTCATATAAAAATGCGGTAGTCTAGTATGGGATACCGCTACGACTGCGGCGAAATCACCTTTTCTTTCCAGAGGGTGTAGATTAATAACCCCCACGCGCTGAGAAATGAAACGCCGCCAAAGGGTGTAATCATTCCAAACCCGCGCGTTCCAGTCAAACTTAAGGCGTAAAGACTGAAGCTGAATAAAATAATACCAATCATCATAAACCATCCAGAAATAGGTAAAAGGCGGGATTTGGGGAAATGTAACAGCAGCAGGCCTATGACCAAGATCCCGAATGCATGATAAAAATGATATTGCACTCCAGTATGGTATACCGCAATCATATCAGTGGATAGCATGCTTTTTAAACCATGAGCGCCAAACGCCCCCAATGCAATGCATAAGAAGGTGTTGAATGCACCCAGTATTAAAAAAGTTTTTGCCATCGACGATCTTGTCCTTGTGGTTTTATTGTATAAACAGAAAAATGCTAAGTGAATACAGGTTGGTTAAGACTTATCAAGTTTTGTAATATCCGCTTCACATGCGCCGTGCGCGAATTTTACCTGAATTCTCTCGCCGCGATGGAGTTGTTTGCTATCTCGAATGATTGCATTTTCAGTGGAAAAGGTGATGCTGTATCCCCGTGCCAGCACTGACTGAGGATTCAACTGCGAAAGTTGGGCATGCAAATAGCGTAGTTTGTTAGTCTGGTTTTCGAGATAGCTGAACATAATTAAGCGAAAACGATCATTCAATTGATTGTGAGCGTAACTCCGGTTCATCATATCTAGACTCGAAGCCATCAAACGCCGGTTGAAATCCATTAACTTCCAGTGGTTCTTTTCGATCTGATGTCTCCAGTTTTTCATCAGCCGGTCATTTAAATAATTCAACTGCAGAGATTGTCGGCGAATTCGATCACCAGGATAAATCAGACGATGCGACATAATATCGGCTTGTTGCATGCTCAACTCGATACGATGCAAGACAGAGCGATTGATGCGCTGATGCAATCGATACAAGTGATCGGCCAAGTCTCGATAGTCCCTGCTAACGAGCTCAGCAGCGCCAGTAGGTGTGGGTGCACGAAGATCCGCGACAAAATCGGCGATCGTAAAGTCGGTTTCATGACCCACTCCGCAAATGATGGGAATGGCACTCGCTGCGATAGCCAACGCAACGGTTTCTTCATTGAAAGCCCATAAATCTTCAATACTTCCACCACCGCGACAAATGATCAGCACATCGCATTCTGCCCGGATATTTGCGAGTTGGATGGCATCGGCAATATTGTCAGCCGATAATTTGCCCTGCACCAATGTTGGATAAATAATGACGGGTAGTGATGGCTGACGTCGCTTTAATGTCGCTAGTACGTCCCGCAGGGCTGCGGTATTGGGGGACGTAATCACCCCAATTTGCTTGGGAAAGCCGGGGATGGGTTTTTTATTGGCCGGATTGAATAAGCCGGCTTTTTCCAGCTTCGATTTAAGCTTTTCAAAGGTTTCAAATAATTGCCCCAACCCAGCTCGACGCATAATTTCGACATTGAGCTGAAAATCACCGCGTGGCTCATATAAGGTCACCAGCGCCAATAGCTCGACTTGCATACCATCTTTGGGTTCCCAGTCGATATATTGATTCTTATGGCTAAAAAGGACGCAGCGAACTTGAGCCGCGGCATCTTTAAGAGAAAAGTACCAATGCCCCGATGGGTAACATTTCAGATTTGAAATTTCCCCTTGTATCCAGAGTAGCGGAACGTTCTGCTCCAGAAGTTGCTTGGCAGTATGATTTAACTCGCTGACAGTGAGTATTTTATGAATGATGTTAGGTAAGACTGAAAGCAAATTCATTGCATTAGATCGAAGTAATTCACACGGATGAGATTGACCTCAGGTTTGATTACACTCAGTGGTAAAATTCATCGGGAAGGATTTTAATTAATTGTTTTATAATAACTTTATTGATAGATTAATAAATGATCAGCTTTAAAAAATTGTTTGAATCTACAAACTTACCGGGTTAATTCTAAATTTATTAACAAACTTGTCCACAGAAATTGTGGATAGAAAAAATTGCTCCCTTGTTGCTGAAAATCCACGATCAAGATACATTACATGCGAAATTGATAGCTTAGTTATAAAATACGCACGTCAGTAATGCATAGGTCACAATTCTATAATACCTTGATCCATTGTCAGAGTGAGGAGATTATCGCGTGTTATCATTGATTCAAGCTGCCGGCTGGCCAATCTGGCCCATCATCATTGCATCGATTGTCGCTATGGGTATCATTGTTGAACGCATGTGGACATTGCGTTTAAGCGTCATCTCTCCCAAGGAGTTATTACCTAAAGTATTGAATGAGTATAAAAGAACAGGAACAAATCCTGAGATGATAGCGCGCTTGCAGCAGCATTCGCCATTAGGAAAAGTTCTTGCTGCTGGACTCAAAAATATCAAAAGTACGCGTGAGGTGATGAAGGAGTCGGTTGAAGAATCGGGACGCCTGGTTGCGTATGACTTGAGTCGTTATTTAACAACGCTGGGAACGATTGCGGCCCTGAGTCCGTTGATGGGATTGTTCGGGACGTTGGTAGGAATGATAGAAATTTTTGGATCGAATTCTCCAACCGGTAGTAATCCCACTCAACTGGCGTATGGAATCTCAGTAGCGCTCTATAATGCTGCGTTTGGCATTCTTGTGGCGATTCCGAGTATGATTTTTTACCGCCATTTCCGGGCAAAAGTTGATGGTTTCGTGCTTGAGATGGAGCTGCAAGCATTAAAGCTTATAGAAATTGTACATGGTGAACGAGAAAGTTGAGGTAGATCATTAATAAACGATAATGCAGCAGCATGAGTCAGTCAGATTGAACTAAGAATTTCTTTTTGTTTCTGAAATATTTCTAATACTTAACTTGAGATATCATCAGCAACCGGCGTTCTTTAGTTACGAGTATGTCGTTAAATTCTTGCAGGAAAAAGGGGGCACGGTCAGGGTTCTGGAATTACCGGATGTGCCTTTAAGCTCGAATGTGGAAGTTGTGCGCGGTTCAATTTGTGATGCTGATATCGCTCTTAAGGCTCTCAAAGGGTTCAGCGAATTTATCATCTGGCGGCCAATCCTAATTTATGGACTTCGAATAAGAGTGATTTTCACCGGATAAACTTTGAAGGAACGCAAACAGTTTTCGCTGAAGTGGCAAAGCAGCAAGATATTGAAGTTATAGTGTATACTTCGACCGAATCGGTTTTATCCGCAAATACGCGCCAGTACAGATCCATTGATTGATGCGACCGTGAAACGTACCTTAAAAGAAATGCCTGGACCTTATTGCCGTTCAAAATTGGCGATGCCGAAAAGACAATACCTTATTGGCTTGCGTTGATGACAGGGGCTATTTCCGAATTTATAGCCGATTATGTGACGCATCGTTTTCCTAGAGCGTCATTGACAGGTGTCCGGTTGGCTCGGCACGAGATGCATTTTGATAGCGCAAAAGCGGTGAATAAGCTTGGCTGTCCACAGAATTCGGTGTGGATTGAGCTGGTCGATGAGATTGAGTGGTTAGTTATTGAATAGTGGATTGATTATTCGGCGTCTGCCATTATTTAAGAAGCTTAAGACTGTTTATTGATTGGTACATGAATGAGAGTGTCAAGATTTTGAGAAATGCAAGTTCGGTGAGAGAGTGTAACTATGGAGTTATTTTTTTATTTATCCTATGCATTTCTTTTTTTCAAGGCTGTGCATCCACCTCCAAGCACAGCGATCCTGAGATAGATCCCGTCGATCCGCATGAAAAAATCAATCGTGCTTCCTATGATTTTACCGACAAGGTGGATCGGGCAGTATTCGAACCCGTCGTGAATGCTTATATTGACTATGTGCCCAATGCTGCACAGCGATCGATCGGAAATTTTTACGATAACCTGTCCTACCCGAATGTGGTACTGAACTCTTTTCTGCAAGGGAAAATGAAGCAGGGCGCTCAAGATACGGTTCGTTTTTTTGTCAATTCAACGATCGGCATGTTTGGGTTGTTCGATATGGCGACACACATGGGTTTACAGAAACATGATGAGGATTTCGGCCAAACTCTAGGTGTGTGGGGCGTCAATCCCGGGTCCTATCTTTTTATTCCCTTCTTGGGCCCCAGTAGTGAACGTGATGTGACCAATATTCCGGTCGGTATTTTTACCAATGTGCTTTTTTATGCCGGTCTGGTCGTAGGCTCATACTTTGCCGCACCGCTGACAATTCTGGGCGCCATCGACAAACGCGCACGCCTGGCAGGCCCGATGCGCGTTCGCGATGAGGCAGCAATCGATCCCTATCTTTTTGTTCGCGAAGCTACGATACAACAGCGCGAATTCTTGATTCATGATGGCAACCTGCCTCTTGATCTTTATTATGAGCCTTTTCAAGACAATCCTTTTGAGAAAGAGCCTGAAAAAATAAAAGCAAAGCCTAAGACTGAAAAGAAATTGTAATATGAACTTGATGGCTATATGCTGTGAGTAAGTTTGCAATAGCCGAAGAGAAAAATCTTTATATAAAATAGAGATGGAGCTGGACGGGAGGTATATCTATCTATATACCGATTAAAAATTGTGACGGATACAGTAATTAGGAATATATGGACGGTTCTCACGGAATATCTCACATATCACAACAGCACAACGATTTCACCTTCGAGCGTGAAACTCCGCCATCCGATACAGCACGTGATTCGATGCGTAACGAAATCGATCGGCATGAGCTAGAAGAAAAATTCACGCAAGCCAGAGGGGCGTTACTGGCGTTGCAAAATCCTGATGGTCACTGGTGTTTTCCACTCGAAGCGGATTGTACCATTCCAGCGGAATATATCTTGATGATGCATTTCATGGATGAAATCGATGTGATTCTGGAGAATAAGATTGCGCGTTTCATTCGCGATAAACAAGATATGAGTCACGGTGGCTGGCCATTGTATTATGGCGGGGCATTTGATATTAGCTGTACGATCAAGTCATATTATGCCCTGAAACTAGTCGGAGATTCGCCGGATGCCGCGCATATGGTGCGCGCCCGGGAAGCCATTCTACACTATGGCGGAGCAGCGAAAGCTAATGTATTCACGCGTTTGTTGCTGGCAATGTATGATCAAATCCCGTGGCGTGGTGTGCCGGTGGTGCCTTCAGAATTGGTATTATTGCCGAGCTGGTTTCCTTTTCATGTCAGTAAGGTTTCGTATTGGTCGCGTACTGTAATGATTCCGTTGTCCATTTTGTGCACGCTCAAGGCCAAGGCCATTAACCCACGCCAGGTGAACATACGCGAGTTATTTATCGTGCCGCCGGAAGAGGAAAAAAATTACTTTCCTAAGGCGGACACGTTGCTCAAGCGCAGCTTTATGCTGGTTGAGCGGTTATTATCCAAATTTGAACCTCATCTTCCTCAATCCATTCGTCAATATTCGATTCGCCGGGCAGAACGTTGGATACTCGAACGATTGAATGGCGAATGTGGCATTGGGGCTATTTTCCCGGCCATGGTCAATGCTCATGAAGCGTTGACTTTATTGGGCTACGCCTATGATCATCCGAGCAGGGTGCAATGCCGCAATGCGTTGCGAGGTCTACTGATTGATGAAGGAGAGCGTGCTTGGTGTCAACCGTGCACATCGCCGGTATGGGATACCGTTCTGACGTGTCTGGCGCTACAGGAAGATTGCACTACGGATCAGAGACCTGTCTACAAAGCATTGGACTGGTTGGTTGAGCAACAGGTTTTGGATGCCCCTGGAGATTGGCGCGATAAGCGGCCTGATTTGCCAGGTGGTGGATGGGCGTTTCAATATGCCAATCCACATTATCCTGACCTGGATGATACGGCTGCCGTGGCGTGGGCGCTTGAGCAAGCCGAGGAGAAACCTCATCCCTATGCGCTTGAGCGTGCTGCCAATTGGCTAGCCGGCATGCAATCAAAAAATGGTGGGTTTGCTGCGTTTGACATCGATAATGTATATCACTATCTGAATGAAATTCCTTTTGCTGATCACGGCGCACTGATCGATCCCCCCACCAGCGATGTGACCGCCCGCTGTGTCGGTTTGCTGGGCAAATATGGCAAGCATCAGCGCGAAGTATGGCGGGGCATTAGCTTTTTATTGCGTGAACAAGAAAAAAATGGTGCTTGGTTCGGTCGTTGGGGCACGAATTATATCTATGGCACCTGGTCTGTGTTAGAAGCCTTGCGGCTGGCAGGATTCGACCGACAACATATTTCCGTGCAGCGCGCAGTGAAATGGTTGAAATCTGTACAAAGAGCCGATGGGGGATGGGGAGAAACCAACGACTCTTATCTGGATACTGGCCTTGCCGGACAGTTCGCCGAGACCAGCACGGCATTTCAAACTGCCTGGGCCGTGCTTGGCTTGATGGCGTCAGGCGAAGTTGACAGTGAAGCGGTACGCAAAGGAATCAATTACTTATTGACCCATCAAATGAGTGATCACCTATGGGAAGAACCTTGGTTTACGGCACCGGGTTTCCCGCGCGTTTTCTATTTGCGTTACCATGGTTATTCAAAATTCTTCCCCGTATGGGCGCTGGCGCGTTATCGTGCGTTGACAAGGGAGATTGTTAATTGAAAATCATAGGTGTTGTTTCAGCACTGAGATCCGAAGCAAAGTGCTTGGCGGATCGGCGTTTTCCTCTGTATCAGGTGGTGGAAATCGGCACCCGCACTTCATTATGCCTCAGTAGTATTGGTCATAGTGCCGCGCGAGGAGCTGCTCTGAAATTGTGTGATCATGGCGTGAATGCGCTGGTAAGTTTCGGTGTTGCGGCCGCAGTGGATAATAATTTGATTCCCGGGGACTTAGTATTGCCTGAAGCGATTACCAAGGACGATGAAATTCTGCCGGTGGATCTGGAATGGCGTAATCGGTTGGAAGGCATTATGTCAAAGCATTTGACCGTAGCAGGCGGAATTCTTGCTGCCTGCGAAGCACCTTTGACGACCCGTCAGGAAAAACTCGCCTTAGGAGAAGCAACCGGTGCGTGCGCTGCTGATATGGAAACTGCAGCCGTAGCAAAAGTGGCGGCCGATGCGGGGATTTCGTTTCTGGCCATTCGCGCCATTATCGATCCTCTCGAGTTTTCTCCACCGGAGGCGCTGATGGATGCGGTATATCCCGATGGCAGCGCCGATATCGTGCAACTGATCAAATTAGTCATGAATGGATCAATTCCGATCAAAACCCTGATTCATCTTGCGCTGGGCATGCATGTGGCGCGCGCCGCGCTGATTGAAGTGGTGCAGAAAACGGGTCTGAGCTTCGCCAGCGATTACGTTCCATATCAGCATGTCGAAGAAAGTCACGATCAATCCATCGATTGAAATTGCAGCGCAGCCAATTGAGCATACAGGGAACTGGATTGCAGCAATTGCGCGTGTGTTCCCAGCGCATCCAAACGACCGTGATCGAGCACAGCAATCCGATCGGCAGATTGCACTGTGGCCAGACGATGGGCAATGACTAGCGTCGTCCGGTTTTGCATCAGTTGCTGCAGTGCTTGTTGCACCCAATGTTCACTGTGAGCATCAAGCGCGCTGGTTGCTTCATCCAGGAGCAGAATCGGCGCATTGGTTAAGATAGCCCGGGCAATGGTCAATCGTTGTTTTTGTCCGCCTGACAATCCCAATCCAGTATCTCCCAATAATGTGTGATAGCCCTGCGGAAGCTTGCGAATAAAATCATGCGCATAGGCTGCCTCGGCCGCGGCTGCAATTTCCGCGTCGGTGGCTTCTGGGCGCCCATAACGGAGATTGTCGCGAATGCTGCCGTGAAATAATGATGGACTTTGCGATACCAATGCAAAGCATCGGCGTAGCGTCATCACGTCGAGATTCCGGATATCGATGCCTTCCAATTGGATCGATCCGGACTGGCAGTCAAAAAAACGTAACAGCAAATCAAACAGAGTTGATTTTCCGGCACCCGACGGACCGACGAGCGCCAGCGTTTCTCCGGCACGGATTTTCAGCGTGAGGTGGTCGATGGCAAGTGTTTCCGGCCGAGACGGATAAGCAAAGCATACGTGTTCAAGATGAATGTTTCCCATCACGCGCGGTAAAGGATGAGGATCGGGCCGGGATTGAATGAGATTCGGCGCATCCAATAATTCCATCGTCCGCTCGGCGGCTCCCGCGGCACGTTGTAGTTCACCGATGACTTCAGAGATGGAAGCGACCGCCGAACCGACAATGACGCTATAGAATACAAAAGCTGCGAGTTCACCCGCACTGATGCGCCCTTCGATGACATCCATGCCGCCCACCCAGAGCATCAAACCCACCGCGCCCAGCACCAGCAGAATGACAATGGTGATCAGCAACGCCCGTTGGGTAGCGCGTTGTTTGGCGATGGCAAAGGCATCTTCTACCTGAGCGTGAAATTGCTGCTGATCGATGGATTGATGGTTGTAAGCTTGCACGGTTTTGATCTGGCCGAGTATTTCACCCACATAGGCGCCAACGGCGGCGATTCTATCCTGGCTCAGGCGTGACAAATGCCGTACCCGGCGACCATATACCAGGATGGGAATGACCACCAGTGGCACCGACACCGTTACCAGCGCGGTCAGTTTGGCATTGGTGATGAATAACCAAACAATACCGCCCAGCATCATGATTAAATTGCGTAAGGCAAATGAAACCGACGATCCGATCACGGTTTGAAGCAAGGTCATGTCGGCCGTCAAACGTGATTGGATTTCAAGGCTGCGGTTTGCCTCGAAGAATCCCGGATGCAAATGAATCAAATGATTGAAAACCTGGCGGCGAATATCGGCAATGACGCGCTCGCCCAACCACGTCACCCAGTAATACCGCGTAAAAGTCCCCATCGCCAATGCAATCACCAGTCCTAAAAAAGTCAGCACATATTGACTGAGCAGTTCTTTGGATTGTGTCGCAAATCCCTGATCAATTAATAACCGGATACCTTGACCGATCGATAGGGTAATCATTGCTGTAAACGATAACGCTAATAGACTGTAAACAACCTGTCGCCGATAAGGTGCGATAAACTGGGTGGCACGCTTGATGGCTTGCCAGCGAGGTGCTGTCTTGGGTGAAAATTCCATCATGATTGAATTATCGGGTTACAATGAATAATCAGATCGCCATGAGCGAGCAGGCGATTTCATTAATGGATTCATCATGAGGTTTAGTATGAAAAAACTCATTATTGTCGTGGGTTGCGGCGTGTTGTTGGCTTCTTGCGCATGGGTTAAGGTGACGGCAAAAGGTGAGGGTGTTCGTTTCGTGCAGTCGATGAATGCTGTTGAGTCCTGCAAGAAGTTGGGAACGGTCAGTACCAAAGTCGTGAGCGAAATTATTTTTGACCGGAATCCCGAAAAAGTTGCGAGTGAACTTGCTGATCTTGCTCGCAATGAAGCAGGTTTGATGGGAGGCGATACCATAGTTCCGCTTTCGGAGATCATTAATGGTCGACGAAGTTTTGGTGTCTATCAATGCTTCCAATCCAAACGCGGTGATTGAATCCGAAGAAGGCTGCCAGTAAAAGCTTGAGGTTGAGGGTGTCGATCATATCCGAGTGTGTCATCTGTCCTGCGTCAGAATCAATAAAAAAAACTTTAAAAAACTACTGCGCTCAGTCACGCTGCGCGATCAAATCAGACTCAAAACGCTCATTGATCGTTTATCACTGCGCGTTCTGAGCCTGTCCATTTCCCCTCCCGCCCCCGTTACCTTTTTCAGGATATCTTTATCTTTAAGTTAATTGAATTCAATGGCCTGTATTCCTGAGAATGAGTCAGCGCGGTACGCTTTAGTCTTTGGTTTAGGCTCGGGTTCAATCGCTGCGTTTGGTTACTTCAACCAGATGATAGCCAAATTGCGTTTTGACCGGGCCTTGCACTTCTCCTACAGGTGCGCTGAATACGACGGTATCAAATTCTTTCACCATTTGCCCTCGGCCAAATTCACCCAGGTCACCGCCTTGTTTCCCGGAAGGGCACAGCGAGTGTTGTTGGGCCAATTGTGCAAATTCAGCGCCATTTTCGATGTCAGTTTTCAGTTGATTACATTGCTCTTCGGTCTTTACCAAAATATGCCGTGCGCTAGCTCGTGCCATAGGACTCTCCTTCAAGATGGAAATTATTGGGATATGCCTGGATTCTCAATGCAGCCGAGTGGGGATTCTGCGGGTTATCGATGATGACTCAACGATATCGAACGCGCTCTTTGGGGAAGTGCCTCGAACTTTGAGTATCCAGAGCTATCTATTTCTGTTACGTGTTACATTTAAGCACGATTGGTGCGCTTGTAAAAGCACTGCTTCGAGATGAAGTAATGAGTAAAACTTTGGATGTTGCTAAGAATGATAAAAATTAATTCAATTTCAACAGGGTGGCGGTGCTCGCATGCTTGAGCTCATAAATGTCAATAAAGCCTACGCCGGTCGCCAAGTCCTGGCCAATCTAAGCCATATGCTGAGGTCGGGCGAATATGTTGCGATCATGGGCGAATCGGGGGTGGGAAAATCCACGCTGTTGAATTTGATTGCAGGGCTGGATGCTCCGGATTCTGGAGATATTCGCGTGAACGGGGTAGCCATTTCTCAGTTGAACGATGATGCTGCGACACGGTTACGGCGCGAGCAGTTCGGTTTTGTATTTCAGGCGTTTCATGTGTTACCGCATTTAACCGTGCATCAGAATATTGCTCTACCGTTATTGCTGAATGACAGGTCGACCGATCGGGTCGAACAGATGCTGGCCAATGTCGGATTGCAGGGGCGCGGTGAGCATTTTCCGCGCGAATTATCCGGTGGCGAACTGCAACGGGTTGCAATTGCCCGGGCATTGATCCACCGTCCTGCATTGGTTCTGGCGGATGAACCAACCGGTAATCTTGATCCGGATACGGCGCATGACATTCTTCAGTTGATGCGCTCGGAAATTAAGGCTAATGGTGCAACGGGCATTCTCGTGACACATTCTCATGTAGCCGCCGGCACCGCGGATATCGTACTGAACTTGACAAAGAATGGCTTGTTTCAGGCTCAACCAGAGCATCGTCGATGACCTCGGCATCATTATCCCGCTGGTTATTGGTCGGCGAGTGGCGGGCGCATGTTGCGCAAGTGTTGGTGGCGTTGATCGCTATCGCCATCGGGGTAGCAATGGCCTATTCGATACACCTCATCAATACCGCCGCCTTTAATGAATTTTCTGCCGCGAGCAAGCATCTTTCCGGACAGGCGGATATGCAGGTTCGTGGCCGTAAAGCATACTTTGACGAGTCATTGTATCCCTGGCTGGCAAATCAGAAAGACGTTGCAGTCGCCAACCCTATGTTGGAACTGGATGTTGCGGTAGTGGGCAAGCAAAGTATCCGGAGCGATCAGAAATTGAAAATTCTGGGGATCGATATGTTCCGGGCGGCCCAGATTTCTCCGGATTTGCTGGGATTGCCAGCACAGGGAAAAACATTGGATCGGCTGGCAAGCGATACGATTTTTCTTTCACCGGCTGCGATGGAGTGGTTACAGGTTCAGCAGGATGATGAGCTGCAAGTCTACGCGGGATTGCACACCCTTACGCTACGCGTGGCGGGAGGTTTGGTGCGGGCGCGAGCAGGGCAACGGCTTGCCGTGATGGACATTGGCGCCATGCAATGGCGCTTTGAGCAGCTGGGGTTATTGTCGCGGATCGAATTGAAACTGCAACCAGGTGTCAATCACCATGCATTCAAAGCAAGACTGGCCGAAGAACTCGGTTCATCCTATTGGGTTACCGAAGCGGCGGATCAGGAACTGCGAGTCGAGAATATGTCACGAGCTTATCGCATCAATCTGAATATGCTGGCCTTGGTGGCGTTGTTTACCGGCGCGTTCTTGGTATTTTCCGCACAGGCTCTGTCGGTTATCCGGCGGCGTCAACAATTTGCACTATTACGGGTGCTGGGCGTTACCCGCGTGCAATTGCTGCGGCAAATGATTACCGAAGGAATTTTTCTCGGTGCGTTAGGGTCGTTGCTGGGGTTGAGTCTGGGGTATCTGATTGCAGTGATGGCGATACAATTTCTCGATGGGAATCTGGGGAGCAGTTTTTTCCCGGGGGTCAAACCCGGTATTTTTTTTGACCCCATCGCGGCAATGCTATTTTTTGGAATCGGATTGTGTGTGACGTTGATCGGCAGCATTGTCCCTGCGATGGAGGCAGCGCGCACAAGACCTGCGTTGGCATTACGTGCCGGTAGCGAGCACGCAGTCATAGAGAAGTTGGCTTCGCCCTGGCCGGCATTGATTTGCCTGGGTGGCGCACTCTTGTTCACGCAATTGCCGCCCATCCTTGAATTGCCAGTGTTTGGTTATCTAGCCATCATGTTGCTGTTGATTGGAGGCATCGCGTTGATGCCGCGTTTTACGGCCGGTTTCTTTTCCTTTTTGACGGCCCGATTACATCGCTATCAGATCGGTGCTGTTTCTGCGCTGGTGTTGGCACGCTTGACCAATGCGCCCAGCCAGGCTGCGATGGCGCTGGGAGGCATTTTAGCAAGCTTCAGTTTGATGGTCGCGATGGCGATCATGGTGATGAGTTTTAGAGTGTCGATTGATCATTGGCTGGGGCAGGTATTGCCCGCTGATCTATATGTGCGAGTTGCGACAACAGGAGATCAGGGCGGTTTTCAAGTAACACAGCAACAAGACATTGCTGGATTAGCAGGTATTGAACGGGTCGATCTCTTTCGTACTCAGCAATTGATTCTCGATGCCAGTCGACCTGAAATTACCCTGTTTGCCCGTCCCATTGATGGCAATGATCCGCGTAACACGCTGCCGTTAACGGATGACGTGATCGCATCAGGTTCACTGCCTGAGGGTGTCATGCCGATGTGGGTGTCGGAGGCGATGGTCGATTTATATGGCTATCGAGTCGGGGAGAGGGTTCAATTTCCAGTGGGTGCGTCATTCCATGAGTTTGTGGTAGTCGGAATATGGCGTGATTACGGTCGGCAGTTCGGTGCTGTGCAAATTCAGCTAGCAGATTATCAGCGTTTGAGCGGCGATTTGAGCATTAATACAGCTGCAATCTGGTTGCGGCATGGAATGACTGTGGATACAGCCATTGAAGATATGCGTCGATTAGACTTTGGCAGCGCGCTGGAGATATCGCGATCGAGCGATATGCGGGCTCTGAGCTTAAAAATTTTTGATCGCAGTTTTGCGGTGACTTATGTGCTGGAAACGGTTGCGGTGATCATCGGGCTGTTGGGTGTAGGAGCCAGTTTTTCGGCCCAAACATTGGCGCGGGCGAAAGAGTTTGGCATGCTGCGGCATGTCGGTATGACACGGAGGCAAATTCTGGCGATGCTGGCCGCTGAAGGTGGTTTGCTGACCGCTCTGGGCACTACGCTCGGATTCGTGTTGGGGTGGAGCATCAGCTTGATTCTGATTTTTATCGTCAATCCACAATCGTTTCACTGGACAATGCAACTTTACGTGCCATGGAGCTGGTTGTTGGCGGTTGCTCTGCTCATGTTGATTTCAGCAGCATTGACGGCATTGATGGCTGGACGGCAGGCGGTTTCCGGTCAGGTGATACGTGCTGTGAAGGAGGATTGGTAATGAAGATGATTCAAAAACGCGGCAAGTTTGAGTATGCAAAGTTCATGCTGACATGGCTGCTGCTGATAACATTCTTGAGCATGGAAACACTGGCTGATGAGCCAATGACCCGGTTGAGGCCTGTGGTGCCTGATCATCATCTGAGCTTTCCGCATGACTATGGTGCGCACCAGGATTTCCGGATTGAATGGTGGTATATTACGGGATGGTTGGAGAGCGGCGATAACAAGCCGCTGGGTTTTCAGGTGACTTTTTTTCGCTATGCAACGGATCAGAATCATGATAATCCGAGTCATTTTGCCGCAAAATATCTCATCATCGCGCATCTGGCGCTGTCAGACCCTTCCGCCGGTAAATTGATGCACCAGGAAAAGACCTTGCGTGAAGGGTTTGGCTTGGCCTATGCCAAACAGGGCAATACCGATGTGAAGCTGGATGACTGGTATCTGGTGCGCGAGGACAATGGGCGGTATCAGGTGGATATGCGTGCGGATGAATTCGGTTTGCAGCTGTCATTGGCTCCGACACAAGCAGTACTGTTGCAAGGGGACGAAGGATTTTCCCGCAAAGGACCTAAGCCGGAGCAAGCGAGCTATTACTATAGCGAGCCGCATCTGCGGGTAACCGGAACAGTTTTTCGAAATAATAAGCCGGTTGCCGTCAATGGCAGTGCTTGGCTGGATCATGAATGGTCAACCGCTTATTTGGATAGCGATGCCGATGGCTGGGATTGGGTTGGCGCTAACCTGGATGATGGATCAGCCTTGATGGCTTTCCAGATACGCGGAAAGAACGGCGGAAAAGTATGGGCTTATGCGGCACTGCGTGATCCTTCCGGGGAGGTGAGATTTTTCAATCCGGATCAGGTGGAGTTTACTCCGCTGCGTACATGGAAATCACCGCATACCGAGGCCGTGTATCCCGTTGCGATGCATATTCGCACAGATGACATTGAATGGCGCCTAACGCCGATGCTGGATGATCAGGAACTCGATTCGCGCCAATCGACGGGCGCGGTGTATTGGGAAGGAGCGGTAACACTGACCAAGAATCAACAACCTGCCGGGCGAGGATATCTCGAGTTGACCGGTTACGTCCGGCCCCTCGCCCTGTGATATAAGTGACAGGCCGCAGCCCCATCCATAACTGATTTGCTGTTGCCGCTGGGCGGTTTGATAAGAGATACTTCGCATGATTCGGTAATAACTGCCATTAAATAAAGCATACTTAATTTCAATACTTTCATTGTTGATAAATGTGAGTTAGAATTCACTGGCTAAATCATGAGAGTAGTTATGTGATGGGGCATATATACAAATATACTCAGTTCCTTAGGTAAGGATGTGATGACACTTAAAGGAACAGGGAGGTAACGCAATCGGGGAGTTTAACGATTGTGTAATAAAGGGGGTCGATTTTATCGGCTTTAGTTAAGTAAGTCAGTGGTAATTAAAAAATCCATCTATAAGGAGATAAAATATGAGCGAAATTAATAGAAGAGAAACAGATGCACAAGTTTTAAGATTGTTCTTCATTTCAACAGCAGTATTCATTGTTATTGGAGCAATCATTTACGGCGTTTTCTAAATGAAAGATTTCTATGTCCAGAGTTTTGTTTAATGACGTTCTAGAACGTTGGCAGGTTAACAAAATTTATTTCAATCACTTATCCAGTGATTAAAGGACAAAGCATTTGATATATTTGCAAAACCAAATATAAATGCCCATTCATCGGATGAAATTAACGATAAATGGGCATTTGATCTTAGACCAGCCAAAAAACCTTTCTTGATTTCCAGGCTCCCGTTGATCAATCATAAGTTTTTCAATTTGAAAGATTTGTTTAATCGATGGATTAACGCAAGCGAATACAGATCGCTGTATTTATTTAATTGTTTCATTTGAAGATTTCTTTACTTTGATTCCTCTTATGTATGAGTGAGATTGGCTTCTTCGAATGACACAGAGAACACAGGAAATCCTTAAAGAAATAAATACTGCTTTGATAGAAATTTTCTGATATTCCAATCAGTTGATCGAAATTGTGCCATCCCTTCAACATTGTGCAGAATAATCTATTAATAATATAATTTATGGCTCTGTTTAGTATTATTTTTTAACAGTAACTATTGGAGACACTATGGCAAATAAAGCTATTTTTTATCATGCAGGATGCCCTGTCTGCGTTCAAGCAGAGCAAAACGTTGCGAATGCTCTTGATCCGGCTAAGTATGAAGTTGAATATGTTCACCTTGGAAATGAAAAAACACGAGTGGCTGAAGCAGAAAAAGCAGGCGTCAAATCTGTTCCTGCGCTCGTGATGGATGGTGCTGCATACCATATCAATTTCGGCGCAGGCATAGAAGCTTTGAAATAAGCTCTACTATTTTCGTAGTGTGTGAATTTCTGTTTCGCACACTACTAAATGAATTATTTCCCCCTCCACTAGAGATTAGAGCCTTCCCAGGGAAGCGCTAATTAATTCGCAGTTGCCATTCAGATGCGCAACTATTTAGAGCTAATGTGATAAATTTATCGCTTTGTTCGAAATCACATTTATTCAGCTTTTATCCATTTAATCCCCTCATCTTCTGACGAGATGTTATTGCATTACCACGAATTGGGCAGAAGATTGTGCAGTAGCCTATTAACATCGGTTAATTATGCCGTGCTTCCAATAATGTATCGAACCAATTTTTCCAGCGCTGATATTTTTCGAATAATGGGTTTTTCCCAGCAGCGACGGGAATGACGTCACCGCCGTGGGAAGATCTGATTCTGTGCTGGCTAGCGAGTAGCGCCGCGCCTTGCAGACTGGTTTCTTTTTGCGTGACATGAACGATAGGGCAAGGCGCGCACTGGGCGATGCCATATTGCAGGCAAGGCAATTCCGATAATCCGCCCGATAAATAAGCCTGGGATAGTGGTGCGGAATGGTGGAAATCTTCTAGGATGCGGGCTACCCGGAAAATAATCGCCTCCAGCATCAGGGCGGCAATCTGTTGTGTCGTCAGCGCTGCCGTTGATTCAGAAAAATGAATTCCCCATTCTTTGCGGAAATATGGGGCGCCCAGCCCGCTTGGCTCGGCAATGCAGAAGATGTCGGTGCGGGCCAGCTGATCAGCATGACAGTCTTTGACGGCATATGGCGCCAAAGCCATGGCGATGGAGTTGAGCGTGCCTTCGATGGCGAATCGGGCCGGGCCATTTCCTTCTTGGCACACGAGCGTCTGGAGATAGCCCTTCAATGCCGTTGTTTGCGGCGCAAGGGTGCGGATGACGAAACCGCCCGTGCCCAAATTGATCAAAGCTTCATCGGAATTATCCGCAACACATGCGATGAGTGCGGCAGATTGATCGCCAACACTCGATTGCAGCGTGAAACCGTTATTGAATGGCACATTCAACGCGGTTGAGGGTTTGATCTGCGGTAGGACATTCATCGGAATATCGAACAGACTGCATAATCGGTTCGACCATTGCCGTTGGTGAATATCCATCAGCAACGTGCGCGCAGCCATTGAGGCGTCGGTAATAAAATGCTGGCCGTGTGTCCAGCGCCAGATCAGGAACGTGTCGAGCGTTCCGGCGCGCCATCTTCCTGAGACCAGTTGTTGGCGCCAGTTTGGATGATCCTGTAACAGCACGTTGAGCTTGGGGGCAAAATAATATGGCGTCAAACGCAAACCGGTCAGCGCGTGAATGTCGTCTTCCGCGTTCTGTAGGAGGTCGCAGCAATGCGATCCTCTGTTATCTTGCCAGGAAATCAATGGCGTCAATGGTTGGCCGTTGATGTTATCCCAGATCAAAAATGATGAGCGTTGACTGCACAATCCCAGGGGCGGCTTGTTGGGTAGGTGAGCCGCGCATTGTTGCAGAACCTCTTCTGTGCGATTAGCATAATCCAGAGCGTCGCTTTCATAACATCCGTTCCGATTATCGATGGCTGGCGCCGGTTGGGCCGAAATATGGTGCAGGTCTCCATGATAATCCCTCAGGGCCGCCTTGATCGACGTGGTGCCCAGGTCGAGCGCGATGGCGGAAATTACGCTAGGGTCCATTGCCGGCGGCAGCGTTCGATTTCCTGATGTAACCGAGTGTCATTCCATTTTAAAGTAGCGGCTACATGCTCAGCGATATGAAACAGTTGATCGCTGGTCAATTTCGCCAGGATCAATATCGGCAATCGGCGGCGTAATAGATCGTCGAGATGGATCACCATTTCAGCGGCTGCGCAATACATCAAATCAGCATAAATGAACGGCAACGACGGCACGATCCGTTGCGTCAGATTGGCATCCGTTGCAATATTGCTAAGAATTTTCTCGCTGTGTACGCCGTGGCGGCGCAATAGCCACTGGGCGCTTTCAGCATCAATGCCCAGTTGCAGGGCGCGGTTGTGCATGCGCGAGAACCAGGTTGGGAAATCCTCGGGTGGCGCCCACGGAAATAACCGGTCTTGGGTTGCGCAGGACGTTGAAATGCCGAGTTTTTCACATACAGCGTCGACAATACGCGCAGCATCCGGGCGCGATGAAGTGATTTTTCCGCCTATGGCGTAATGAACACCGTTCGGCGCAGATTTCAATTCCCAGTCGCGACTGACCGCAGACGGGGGATCGGCTACGTCAACCAGAGTTGATTGCTTGAACACCCGCACGCCCGCAAAACTACCGATCACATCCGAACGAGTCCATGGCGATTTCAGATAATCATTCACGGCGCTCAGCAAATAGTCGATATCGGATTCGTCGACCGTGGTGTGTTCAACATCACCGTTGAAATCGGTGTCGGTGGTACCCAGCAGAGTCAAGCCATACCATGGAATCAGAAAAAACACCCGGCCATCGGAGCGTGCGGTCAATAGTAAGGCTTCTTCATTTAGAACCGGCGGCATGATCAAATGAACGCCCTTGGCAAGACGGCACAGATTCTGACTGTACGTATCGTTGGCCAACCATTGACCGGTCGTGAAAACGATTTGCTTGGCGTGGATGATTTGCTCAGTCTGGGAGAGTTGGTCTTGAATAATGGCGCCGCTGGCCGAACCATTGCTTTCAAGCAATTGAGTCAGCTTGCAGTAATTGATGCAATAGGCACCGACATCCATAGCGCCGGCGATGAGTTCAAGCACCAATCGTGCATCATCGGTCTGAGCATCGCCATAGGTAAAACCGCCTTTAAGCGTATTGTCAGCCAGAAAGCCGAAATGCTCAGAAAATTGCTTCCGGCTGAGGTAGGCATGATGCTTGTGTAGATGGCTGCCGCCGGCAAGAAAATCGTAGATGATCAGTCCGCACTTGAGTTGCAATCGGTTGATACGCTGACGCGAATATACCGGTACGCCGAAACGCAGCGGCCACACGCGATGCGGAGCAGTGCGCAATAACATTTCCCGTTCTTTCAGCGCCTTGCTGACCAGCTTGAAATCATAGGTCTCTAGGTAGCGCAAGCCGCCGTGTATGAGTTTGCTCGATGCCGACGAGGTCGCACCGGCCCAGTCACCTTGTTCGACGATCATTACCTTCAAGCCGCGCAGCGCGGCATCATAAGCAGTCCAGGCACCATAGATGCCGCCGCCACAGACCAGCAGATCAACCTGTTGATGAGTCGATGCTGGAAAATTCCGTTTCATGGATCGCGCATCATCAGCGCTTTTTGAGGCACATCGCTGATCAGAATATCAACCGCGAATTGCAGGGCTGTGTTGATTTCGGCATTACTGTTGCAGGTATAAACGCCAATGAGTTTGGCCTGTGCGCGTAATAACTCGACGACTTCCTGCTGCAAGCTTTCGATCGGTAAACAGAATCCCTGCAGGAATTCATGCGTTTTCAAGAGCTGACGAATTTCTGAGGTTGTCTGGTCAGGCTCAAGGTTGTAAATCAACGGAAATTCGGGTTGAAGCTGATGCGCATATTCCAGACTGGCCAAATTGAATGAAGATATTATGATGCGCTGATCGGGATCCCGGCCGATCAGATCGAGTGTTTTTTGCATTTTCAGCGCATGGCGCGAAACCGGCTCCCAGTCGCGATTCTTGATTTCGATCAATAAGCGGCAGCGCTGCCGGAAAGCGATGAGAAAGTCTTGCAAAGTCATGATGCCTTGCCCGGACGATCCGGGGTTGATCATGCTTTGAAGCTGGTAATGATCAAAATCGTCGATATGTTTATTGTTCAAACCGATTTTGTCGAGGAACCGGTCATGCCAGAGCACCGGGATGTCATCGCGTGTCAACTGGACATCCGTCTCGATGCCATCGATGGCATAGTGCAGGGCCTTATCAAACGCCTCCCGGGTATTTTCCATCGCTTCGGTGTTGGCGCCTCGATGAGCGTATATCAGGCAGCGTCGAAATGAATCCTGCATTAACTCTGGCATTTTAGGAATGAATGTATGGTGAACGATATCATACAATTGACGGGGATGGCGGTAGGCTAGTTCGAGGCTGCCTGCAGTATTTCCTTGATAGCAGGATCTTTTGCTATCTCTGCGGCAGTTTTGCCGGTTTTGCTTTTGAGCTTGGTGTTAGCTCCTTTTGCCAATAACGCTTTTACCGCATCGGCATGATCATGCAATGCAGCCCACATCAGCGCGGTTACGCCGTCATCGTTCTGCAGATCTATCGTGGCGCCATTCTTCAGCAAGGATTCGATGGTGGCGGTATGCCCATTCTGGGCGGCCAGTATCAGTGCGGTAAACCCGTTGGTGGCTTTGTGATCTACTTTGGCGCCATGTTTTATCAGCAATTCGACAATATCGGTGTTGCCAATCAGGGCCGCCAGTGTCAGCGCAGTGGCGCCATTCTTGTCTTGCAAATCAACTTTGGCGCCTTTGGCGAGCAATGCTTTGACAATATCGGTATGGCCATTCTGGGCGGCCACGAACAGCGGCGTGGTATCGTTGATTGCGAGTAAATCGACGGCCGCTTTATGCGCCAGCAATTTCTCGACGATTGCAGCATGGCCATTTCTTGCTGCCATGTATAGCGCGGTTGTGTTGTCGGACGCTTGCGTATCGACCTGCGCATTTTTCGCCAATAGCTTGTCCACGATGGTTGCTCTACCCTCGAGTGCGGCGATGATCAGAGCGGTCAGTTTTTCCTTGGTTTGCAGATGAATATTCGCACCTTTGGCTAATAGCGTATCGACAATTGCCTCGTGGCCTTTTTGGATCGCCAGCATCAATGCGGTAATGCCATCCGTGGTCTGAGCGTCGAACTGAGCGCCTTTCTCCAATAACAGATTGACGATGTCGGCATGGCCATTTTTTGTGGCGATGATCAACGCCGTAGCGCCACCCGCATTTTTCAGGTCAATCGTGGCGTTTTTTTCGAGCAGGAATTTAACGATATCGGTATGGCCATATTGGGAAGCGACGATTAATGCGCTAAAGCCCATTTCGTTCTGATAGTCTACATTGGTGCCTTTTTCCAATAATTGCTGAATGGTCGAGATCTCACCGGAAAACGCCGCTTTGAGGAGATCATTATCATCGGCATACACCTGGGAAGCCCACAGCAGGGCTGAAGAAATCGTCAAGATGAGAAAAGTGCGGATATAATTAGCTATGTTTTTTAAATGAATCATTGAGTACACCTGTTTCTGATATTGTAGTTATGAAATTTGAAAGGGTTATTTGTTGATCGAAAGGAAGCCAAGGGGAGAATCAGCAATCATCCTGTAAGCGGGTGAACAATTGTTGAGATCAACATTGAGTGAGAATGTATCGTGACGAATAGCCATGTTCATCGTGTCTTCTGTTTTTCCTAAGCCACTCGCAATGTGCTAACCCTTCGAATGAAAATTTACAAACGAGCATTTTAACCCAGAAATATCAGTTTAAAGGCGCTATTAGTCGAATGTGGCACCATTTAGTGACTGATTTTCCCTTCGTGACTGGTTCAACTAACCCATCAGCGATGCAGACTTTATGAATCATGAGTGGATAATCCCTGATTGGCCGGCACCCGGCAATGTAAAATCGTTATTCACGACGCGCATCGGCGGCGTCAGTGGTTCGATCAACAAGACCTACGCGTCGTTCAATGTGGCGATGCATGTCAATGACGATTGTCAGGATGTCGAACGTAACCGTGCCTTGCTCCGCCGTTATTTGCCAGCCGCGCCGCAATGGCTGAAACAGGTGCATGGCACCCATCCGGTGGCAGTCGATGCTCCGCACGCGACGATTCCGGAAGGGGACGCAGCGTTCAGTGGCAGATCAGGTTCGGTTTGCGTCATCATGGTGGCTGACTGTTTGCCGGTATTTCTATGTGATACCTCAGGAACCGCGGTAGGTGTTGCACATGCCGGTTGGCGGGGATTGGCAGGCGGCGTTATCGAACGATTGATTGCTGCAATGGAGAAAAAGCCTGACGAGCTGATGGCCTGGCTCGGTCCTGCGATTGGCCCCAAGTATTTTGAAGTCGGCGTTGATGTCCATAATGCTTTCGTAGGACAGGATGCGCAAGCTGAACAAGCTTTTATAGCGATCGGTAATTCTGGACAGCAGAAATGGCTGGCGGATATTTTCCTATTGGCTCGCCAACGTTTGGTCAAGCAGGGCGTTACCAGAATCTATGGCGGAGACGTATGTACCTTCAGCGATTCCGAGCGCTTTTTTTCTTATCGCAGAGACGGTGAAACCGGGCGCATGGCGGCGTTGATATGGCTTGAATAGTTAGTATCGGTAACTTGTTAATGTATTGTTCCGCAACAGCGTATAATCCGGCCTTTATTTTCCATTTACAGGTTTATGTCAACGCTTACCTGGATTATTGCCGCTAGTTTGCTGGGCGGAGTACTCAGCATAGTGTGCGCAGCAATATTGTCACTGAATGCGAAGGTGACGTGGCTTTCGGTATTAATTTCCTACGCGATTGGCGCATTGCTGGGTGCTGCTTTTCTGAATACATTGCCGGAAGCATTCGAGTTGTCGGATAATCCGGCGCAAGTCACGATGACGTTATTGATCGGCATTTTGATATTTTTTATCCTGGAGAAGCTGGTGTTGTGGCGTCATTGCCATCTGGAGGACTGCGAAGCGCACGATCCAACACATACTGCAGTTACAGTAAACAACCATGCCCATGACCATGGTCGAAGCGGAATGATGGTCATCGTTGGCGATACGTTTCATAATTTCGTGGACGGTATTCTGATTGCAGCCGCGTTCATTGCTGATGTGCAATTAGGCATCGTGACGTCGATTGCGATCATCGCGCACGAAATTCCTCAAGAAGCGGGTGATTTCATCATTCTGTTGAATTCAGGCTATACGCGACGTATGGCATTAATGATGAACATGTTGTCCAGTTTCGCAACGGTGATCGGCGGTGTATTGGCCTACTTCATGCTGCACAGCATGAATTTCCTGGTGCAACCATTATTGAGTCTCGCATCCGCCAGCATGATTTATGTGGCAATGTCGGATCTGATTCCCAGCTTGCACAAGCGTCCTGAAATCAATGCGACTATTCAGCAGGTGACGCTCATTTTGCTGGGTATTTCATCGATCTGGCTGATGGGAAATATTTTTACGCATACTTAGAAAAGGCTATTCAGATGATAAAAAAATTATGGTTGCTGGGGTGGTTGCTGATATGTGCAACGGTGGTATACGCGGATGACAAAGCCATTCTGGCTCAAGTTGAACGCAGTGCCCGTGATTGGCTGGCTCGAGTCGATGCTGGAAACTATCCGGAAAGCTGGGAACAGGCCGCGCCATTATTGAAGTCAAAAATAAATCAGGCGGAGTGGGTGAAGTCAACGACTGCCGTTAGGGCGACTCGTGGTGAAATGACTGCCCGATACATCGCAACGGCGGGTACGACAACATCGTTGTCGGGTTTTCCTGACGGAGAATATATCGTGTTGCAATTTTATACGACGTTCGCACCACAGAGCCTGGCGTTGGAGACCATTACGCTGACTAAGGCATCGGGTGAAACGTGGCAAGTGATCGATTATGCGATGAAATAAACCTTGGAAACCGCAGAAAACATCATGTATACGGCATCGGAATCGGGTTCAAATGCCTTGTTCCGGGCACACCACATTTCTTTACCGTACTTTACTTCAACTTGACGGTGCTTTCTCAACGCTTCCCAGGACATTCAGGTCTTGGTTTCGGGTACGCCTTTGAATCCTTCGGAAATGCGATAGTAGACCCGCCGTACCGGCCTGCCATGGCGTTCGATGACCCGAGATTCAATTGCACCCGGATGAATCAGCATGGGATTGACATCAATGCCCCGCCGGGTTTTTTCGATATGTTTCCGGGTCATGCTGACCTGAATGATGGGTCGGTCGATCGGCATCCGGTCAGGATACCAGAATTCATACATGGCGCCGCTGTCGCCAAACAAGTTGCGTGAGCGTATATCAAGCTTCGCTTCGCCGTGGCTATAAAAATACAGTGAGCTTGCAACCGACCATTTGCTCATTCCGACGACAATCGGATTTTCTCCGGTCTGCTCTTTGACGTCGGCGACGATTTGGCGAATCTCCCGGGCAGTTTCGCGCCAGAAGTAGTGCTCGGTGAATAGCTGATAAGGTATGCCGGGTATGCCCAGCACCACGTAATGCAATACTGCTGCATAAACGAATACGCAAGAGATGATCGTCGGTTGCCATGCGGCTTGAATTCGCTTGGCGAAATTGCCGATCTGCTCGGTCTGACCCATCATCCATGCCAAGGTGGGCAATAAGGCGAGCCAAAGTGGGCCCGTCCAATGAAAGCGGGGGGCATCAAAGGCGCTGGTGGCAAAAAAAATGACGAGCGGTATGCCGGTGAAAACCTGTACGAACAGACGACGTCTTTGAGCGAATTGCCGTTCTGATGGCTGATCGTGACGTGTGACCAGAGCCATGAGCGCTGCGATAAAGCCCACGGGTGTCAGTAAGATAATTATGTGTAAAATCAGCAGATGAACGCCGAATTGATCGTTATCGGCTAAAACCCGCGTGGACTGGAAAGCAAACGATACCCAATCGTGCTGGTAGTTCCAAATGATAACTGGTGAAAACAGCGACACTGCCAGCAGTGCGGCTAGATATGGATGTGGACGTTTCATCCATTGCCGTGCCACGGAATCGATGATCACGAACATTAATGCGGCAATGCCGAGTAACCCCAAAGTGTATTTCGAGAGCAACCCCAGTCCGAAGGCTATTCCCATGCCCAGCCATGCATTGCGCTGTCCCGCTACTAATGCGCGTTCCATATAGTACAGTGTCGCAGCCCAGGCAGCGGCTAATGGCGCATCCGGTGTCATCAACAAGCCGGAAGCAAATCCGGCCGGTAAAATGGCGAGTAATAATACCGCCCGCATGGCGGTAGTTTTGTCGTAGAGGTTCTGCGCCAACGCATACAAATACCCCATGGTGATCAACCCACACAGAATAGCGCCTATGCGGACGCCGAACTCATTGTCACCCAACAACGAAGTACCCAACCAAATCAGCCAAGCGACCATCGGGGGATGATCGTAGAAGCTGAGATCCATGTGCTGAGCATATTGCCAATAGTAAGCTTCGTCGGGAATGAGCTGCGCAAGCCCAAAGTAAACCAAGCGTAGCAGTACCGCAAACAGCACAATGCCAATGGCCGCCATGCGCCAGCGAATTTCAGTGGAGGGAAGATTCTTCTGGTTGGGAAAAACATAAAATGCTGAACCAAGATAATTGACTGCAGCCGTGGTGATAATGGCGGGAAAAATTGCCAGCACCGGGGGGATATCCAACACATATACCAATAAAGCCAGTACGCCGCCGCGCAGAAGCAACGCAAGCACGCCCACCGTTAGAAAACGGCCGAACTGGTGCCACTGAAGATAGCCGGCATGATGCGCCCGAAATGACCATTTTGAATTCAGGATGTAATTGGCGGTAGCTGCAACCAGGAAACTGACACAATGTGCCAACGCCAGTCCGGCATCCTGAGCGATCATCCATTGAAAAGCGATGGCGTCGATGAGAACACCCAGTAATCCCACCACGGCAAAACGACCGGCGGTATTGAGGGTGACAGTGCCGCCGGCCAGTGTGATCAGGCGCTGGATATACGCTTGCTGGTGAAAGAAGGATAACTTGGAGGTGCCATGAGTACGATCATGAAAGCAGATCGGTATTTCGGTGACTCGTAATTTGCCGTGATGTGCCATCAGCAGCTCGAGCAGGATCTTATAGCCATGGGCATTGTCAGAGATAGCGGCTGCCAATTCCCGCCGAAAGGCAAAGAAACCTGATGTCGCATCGTTGACATCACAGATTGGACGCGCGATCCACCCACCTATGCGGGACAATAGTTGCCGATGCAGGGGCCAGTTCTCCGTGCTGCCACCGGGCACGTAGCGGCTGCCAACTGCGACATCGAAATTGCCGTTCAAGACTGGAGTAACCAGGGCAGATAAGCGTTCTGGCGGATGACTGAGGTCGGCGTCCATCACTACGATGACATCGCTGTGGGCCGCGGCCACACCGGCCAAGATCGAAGCGGTCAAATCCGGTTTGCTGCTGCGTTCGATCAACCGGACTGGTGCCCGCTTTTCCCAGGCACGCACTTGGTCAGTTGTGCCATCGTTGGAGCCATCGTCAACAACAATAACCTCGAAATTATCTCTGGGAGCGTCCAGTGCAAATAGGCGGGTTAAGAGTAAATCTATATTTTCAGATTCGTTGAGAGTGGGCACTACGATGGTAAATTGAGTCATGTAGTTCCACAGATTAAGGTTGAGTCGTGATGATGAGCCGCATGATGTTATTTTTGTTGCTTTTGGTATTTATCAACTGCTTTATTGTGATCAGCCAAGTTGGTCGAAAATTCGGATTCTCCATTTCCTTTTGCGACGAAGTACAGCGCGTCAGTTTCGGCTGGATTAAGTGCTGCGCGGATAGAAGCCAGGCTCGGTAAAGCAATTGGAGTGGGCGGTAAACCTGCGCGAGTATAAGTGTTGTATGCCTGGTCTGCAAGTAGATCTTTTTTCCTTAAATTGCCGTCGAACTGATCGCCCAATCCATAAATGATGGTGGGATCCGTTTGCAATTTCATTCCCTTGCGTAGGCGATTGATGAAGACTCCCGCAATTTCAGCGCGATCGCTTGCTGTGCCGGTTTCTTTTTCAATGATGGAAGCAAGAATCAGTGCCTCATACGGTGTTGCCAGGGGTAAACCTTCGGAACGTGAATGCCAGGTATGTTGCAAATGGGTTTGCATGGCCTGGTAAGCTCGCCGCAGAATATGAATATCGCTGTCGCCCTTGATAAAGAAATAGGTGTCCGGAAAAAATAATCCTTCGGCAGTGGTTTCGGTCGCGCCGATTTGATGCAAAATTTCCTGCTCAGTCAACTCGCCTATATCGTGTTGAATATTGGGATATGCCCGGAGGGTTTTTTTGAGTTGGTTGAAAGTCCATCCTTCGATGAATTGGATCGCATTTTGCTTGGCATCTCCCTTGGTGAGGTAATCGAGAAGGGCGATCTGGGTCAGAGTGCTGTCAAGTTGATAATCGCCTGCCTTAATGGCAGATTCTCGATCGAGGTAACGGGCCAGCAGGATAAGCGACCATTTGCTGTGAATGACTCCGGCGTCTTCGAGTTGCTGAGAGACTTGCTTAAGATTACTACCGGGGGAGATGGAAAACTGGAACGGTGTCGTGGTCAGTCTGATGCTGGAGTGGATATGGAGATAAAACCATCCCACCAGCAAGATGACTGAGAATATTGCCAGAAACAATAGACGAATAAGGATACGCATGCATCAAAATGATCAATTTATACTTTACGGAAAACCAGTGTTCCGTTGGTACCACCAAATCCAAAGGAATTCGATAATGCCACGTTAATGGTCATATCCCGGGCGGTATTCGGAATATAGTCCAGATCACAAAGCGGATCCTGATTGACCAGATTGATTGTCGGCGGGGCCACCTGATGATGAATGGCCAAGGCAGAAAATACTGCCTCCACGCCGCCAGCAGCACCCAGTAAATGTCCTGTCATCGATTTTGTGGAATTGACGGCAAGCTTACTGGAATGCTCTCCAAAACACCGCTTGACTGCGATGGTTTCAGCGATATCGCCAAGTGGAGTCGAAGTGCCATGTGCATTGATATATTCAACCTCTGAAGGATGAATGCCCGCATTGGTAAGCGCATTGGTCATGCAACGCGCTGCTCCTTCGCCATCGTCGCTAGGGGCGGTCATATGAAACGCATCGGCACTCATTCCAAAACCAGCCAATTCGGCATAAATGTTAGCACCGCGCTTTTTGGCATGCTCAATTTCTTCCAGCACTAAAATGCCAGCGCCTTCTCCCAGCACAAAGCCATCCCGATCTTTATCCCACGGGCGACTGGCTATTTCAGGATGATCATTGTTGACTGAAAGCGCTTTCGCGGCAGCAAAGCCGCCAATTGCCAAGGGGGTGACACAAGATTCCGCTCCACCGCATACCATGATGTCCGCATCACCATACTCGATCATACGCGCCGAACTGCCGATGCTGTGAGTGGCCGTCGTGCACGCAGTGACGATGGCAAGATTAGGGCCTTTATAGCCATACATGATGGATAAATTACCTGCGATCATGTTAATGATCGTGCTAGGGATAAAAAACGGCGATATCTTTCGGGGACCACCGGCATGATAAGCGGAATCGGTATTTTCGATCATGGGCAAGCCGCCAATGCCTGAACCAATATTAACGCCGATCCGCTCTGAAGCGAGCATTGTAATATCGTCTATCCCGGCATCCTTAATGGCTTGAATGCTCGCCGCCATGCCATAATGGATGAAAACGTCCATACGACGGGCTTCTTTGACCGAGAGATAATCGTGAATATCGAAATCTTTTACTTCACCAGCAATTTGAGAAGAAAAATTGGATGCATCGAAACGGGTGATCCGTGTAATTCCCGATTTTCCTGAAACAATATTTTCCCATGCACTTGATACGGAATTTCCAACGGGCGAAACAATTCCAAGCCCGGTAATGACGACCCTGCGTTTAGACAAAATAACTCCAACTATTTAATAGAAAAGATTAGTTTGTATTGGCAGTGACGTAATCGATGGCTTCTTGAACAGTATTTATTTTTTCTGCTTGTTCATCTGGAATTTCACATTCAAATTCTTCTTCTAATGCCATGACCAGTTCGACTGTATCGAGAGAGTCTGCTCCCAGATCATTGACGAAAGATGATTCATTCTTAACCTCTGCTTCATTAACACCAAGTTGCTCGGCAACAATTTTTTTAATACGCTGCTCTATATTTTCCATCTAGATACCTTCCTTATCAGGTAAGAAAAACTCGTTCATTCTATCAAATTTTAAATGCCAACAAAACTGAGGCAACCATACAATCCAAGCCGCTTTCTCTATTTTATTCGCATTTTAGCCAATCATTTTTAAAATTATTTCAATCCATGTGCATTCCGCCATTCACATGAAGGGTGGCCCCAGTGATATAACCCGCTGCGGGAGAGGCTAAGAAAGCTACGGCTGAGGCAATGTCTTCGGGAAGTCCCAGTCTTCCCAAGGGAACATGCTGAATCAAACTTTGCTGCTGTTCATTCGTCAGTGAGCGGGTCATATCCGTGTCGATAAATCCCGGCGCAACGCAATTGACGGTGATGTTGCGGCTTCCTACCTCACGAGCCAATGATTTGCTGAAACCAAACATGCCGGCTTTGGCGGCTGCATAATTAGCTTGACCAATGTTTCCGATGACCCCAACCACGGAAGAAATGTTGATAATGCGTCCGTAACGGGCTTTCATCATAGCGCGAAGCACTATTCGACTCAACCGGAAAACTGATCTGAGATTGGTGTCGAGAATCTCATCCCATTCCTCATCTTTCATGCGCACCAACAAGTTGTCTCGGGTAATACCGGCATTGTTGACTAGGATCTCGATATCGCCGAATTTCTCGCGAATGGTTTGCAAAGCAGTATTGATTTGCTCGGCATCATTGACATTCAGAAGTATCCCCATGCCTGATAGGCCGGCCTGCTGCAAATAGTGGTTAATGGCATTGACGCCGTGTTCTGTGGTTGCCGTACCGATAACGATAGCGCCAGATTGTCCCAGCTTGATTGCAATGGCTTCCCCAATACCTCGGCTGGCTCCTGTAATTAAAGCTATTTTATTTTCCATCATGCTATTCCATGAATAAGCCATGCAGATGCATAGTAAAAAAACGTGTCGTTATTGTGCAGATAAATTGCCAATGGTTTGTTTAATCGCTTCACTATCCGCTAAAGATGAATGATGCAGCTGCGGTTCGATGCGTTTGTTCAGTCCCATTAATACCTTTCCGGGGCCGCATTCAATCACATGGGTGATGCCAGAAGCGGCGAATGCCTGGATAGTTGCTACCCAGCGCACCGGGCTGACAAGCTGCTGAATTAGGATTTCTTTAAGCGCTGCAGTGTCGTCAGCATGTGATTTCGCATCGACATTGTGCAGAATGGGTACACGCGGTGATTGCAATGAGATCGATTCCAATTGTTGCCGCATACGATCGGCTGCCGGTTGCATGAGCGAACAATGCGAAGGAATGCTCATCGGTAACAAGAGCGCGCGCTTTGCGCCTTTCGACTTGGCCAATTCAATGCCGAGTAGAATCGCGTTTTTGTGTCCGGCAATGACGATCTGCCCAGGAGAATTGAAATTGGCCGCTTCGAGAGATTCGCCGCTGCTTGAGCTTGTCACTTCATGGCATATCTCTTCCACGACACTATCCTCCAGGCCCAATATTGCAGCCATTCCGCCCACGCCGTCAGGGACTGCCTGCTGCATGGCCTGCGCTCGGAAACGTACCAATTTCAACGCATCGGCAAAACTCAGTGCTTCCGATGCGACGAGAGCGGTATATTCTCCGAGGCTGTGTCCAGCCAATAATGCTGGTTTTTTTCCTCCCGAACTGATCCAGGCTCGATAAACCGCGACGCCTGCAATCAGCATCAACGGCTGCGTGTTTACTGTCGAATTGATATCCTCGGCAGCGCCGGAACTGACCAGAGACCAGAAATCCTGCTCGAGGACATCCGCTGCTTCCTGAAAAGTCTGTTGAATGATGGGAAAGTCCGAATATCCATTCATCATTCCAATTGATTGAGATCCCTGCCCGGGAAATACGCATGCAATGTTCATTGTTTACCAGCGCAGCAGCACTGCTCCCCATGTAAAACCGCCCCCGACGCCCTCGAGTAGAACCAATTGACCCGGATGAATGCGTCCATCGCGTACCGCAAGATCCAGCGCCAACGGAATCGAAGCTGCGGACGTGTTGCCGTGCTTATCGACCGCTACCACGACCTTGTCCATCGGGATGCCCAGTTTCTTGGCGGTGGATCGAATGATGCGAATATTGGCTTGATGAGGAATTAGCCAATCAATGTCACTGGCTTGGATATTATTTTTAGCGATGGCTTCCTCGACCACTTCTTCCAGGACTTTAACTGCAAATTTGAAGACAGTATTACCTTCCATATTGATATATGGATTACCTTGGACTTTACCTCCGCTGATGCTGCCGGGAACGGATAGCACTTTGCTGTAATTTCCGCTGGCGTGAAGGTGTGACGACAAAATGCCAGGCTGCTCGCTTTGTGAAAGCACTACTGCACCGGCGCCATCGCCGAACAGCACACAGGTGCTGCGGTCACTCCAATCGATGATCTTGGAATAAATTTCACTTCCTACGACTAATGCATTGCGGCATTTACCCGAACTGACAAACATGTCGGCTGTTGCCAATGCATACACAAAACCGCTGCAAACAGCCTGAACATCGAATGCGGGACAATTTTCTATGCCGAGCTTATCTTGCAGAATGCACGCCGTGCTGGGAAAAACCATGTCGGGCGTGGTCGTGGCCACAATAATCAGATCGATGTCCTTACTGGTGACTCCGGCGGCTTCCATGGCATTTTTGCTGGCATGCAATGCCAGATCGCTGGCCGTCTGATCGTCACGGGCAATATGCCGCTCGACGATACCGGTGCGCGTGCGAATCCATTCATCGCTGGTGTCGACCATGTTTTCAAGATCATGGTTCGTGAGTATTTTTTCAGGTAGATAACTGCCTGTTCCGATGATTCTTGAATACATTATTTTGCCATTGACTGTGGAGAAGTTTGAGAAGGATGGGAAAATTCGGCTACTCGTTCACTGATTCGTCGCAACATGCCGCCACGCACTTCATCAGCGGCGCGCTTGATGGCAAATCCAAATGCATAGGCGTCGGCAGAACCATGACTCTTGATGACGATTCCCCGCAAGCCTAGGAAACTAGCTCCATTATAGCGTCGATGATCAACGCGGTGCTTGAATGAATTAATGACCGGCATTGCGATGACGCCGGCCAATTTTGTCAGTAAATTACGTTTGAACTCTTCGCGCAAATAAGTGGCCAACATTTGTGCCAAGCCTTCTGAAGTCTTGAGCGTGATGTTACCTACGAAACCATCGCAGACAACGACATCGGTTGTTCCTCGGTAAATATCGTTGCCTTCCACATTGCCATAGAAATTAAGCCCGCTATTTCGTAACAATTCGGCTGCCTGTTTGACGATGTCATTTCCTTTGATTTCTTCTTCACCGATATTCAGCAATCCGACGCTTGGAGAGGGCTTGTTTTCTACGGACGATACCAGGGATGCTCCCATGATCCCGAACTGAAATAGATGCTCGGCCGTGCAATCCACATTGGCGCCCAGATCCAGCACATACGTGTGGCCGGTGAGTGTTGGTAATATCACTGCAAGCGCAGGGCGATCGACACCAGGGATGGTTTTCAATACGAATCGGGAAGTCGCCAGCAATGCGCCGGTATTGCCTGCGCTGATGCAGGCTTGAGCTTCGCCGGTCTTGACCAGATTGACCGAGATCCGCATGGATGAGTTTTTTTTCCACCGTAGCGCCATGGCTGGGGATTCATCCATGCCGACCACCTCGCTGGCCGGATGCAAGCGAATTCTGGGGCCTAATTGTGAATTCGCTGCGCGTAATTCTGCTTCGATGGCATCGGGAATACCGACCAGGATGAGATTGGCTTCAGGGTCTTGTCGGAGGTATTCCAGCGCGGATGGGACAGTGACATGAGGACCATGGTCGCCGCCCATGCAATCTATTGCTACGGTAATGTCCAATTTTGGTGCTCTTGTGACAGAAAGAAGCTATACAATGCGTGCGGATTGTAGCAATAGGAAGAATTGTCAATCGTTTTTGGTTTTAATGACTTTTTTGCCACGATAATATCCGTTGGGACTAATATGGTGACGTAGGTGTACTTCTCCAGTGCTCGGTTCAATAGCGAGAGGAGGGTTAGTCAGAAAATCATGGGCGCGATGCATGCCGCGTTTAGAAGGTGATTTTTTATTTTGTTGAACTGCCATATGATTAACTCCTTGAACTTAATGTTTTTTTAGTGATGCCAATAGTGCGAATGGGTGTGCTGATTGTGATGTATCCGTTAAACTGCTTGTTGAATCGTGGTACTGCATTGTGCATTCACCTTCAGGGTGACAACAGGCAATTGCTAAACCGAGAATAATTTCCTCTTCGATTAAATCCGTGACATCCAGATCGTTGCATGCCATGATCGCATCGCTAGTGTCTTCTTCATCATTCTGATCAAGTTCTACCTCATTTCGAGCCAAGTGTAAGTCATTTTGCAGATCAATGATGTGTATTAATTTATCAAGACAGCGTTGACAAGACAGATGTATTTCGCCTTTAATTTCCAGATGTAAAGTCGGTTTATTATTTTTATCAAAATACCCCGTAATCTGATATGTCACTTCACCTTCTCTATCAAACAGCAGATCATGCAAACGCGCAAGCTCGAGCACCGGGATTCTACCATGATGTATGCCCGCATTACGCACAAAATCGAGGGAGTCTATCACAAATCGCACAGACATAAGGCGCGCATGTTATATTTTTTACCTGTAAGTGTCAAAAAATAAAGAAGGAAGTCTTGAATACACCCATGAATGAAAATACCCAGAAGCTCGTCTTGGGATCCAGTTCCATTTACCGGAAAGAATTACTGCAACGTTTGCAAATTCCATTTGAAACGATGAGCCCCGACATCGATGAAGCTTCTCTGGATCATGAGACATCCGAGGAAACCGCTATGCGATTGGCTGCGACCAAAGCCAGAATGGTGGCTGCAGCATATCCTCAGGCTTTAATCATCGGTTCCGATCAGGTCGCAGTATTCGACAATCAGCGCCTCGGCAAACCGTTGAATCATGTGAAGGCAACCGAGCAGTTGCGGCTCATACAGGATAAGGAAGTCGTTTTTTATACCGCAATATGTCTACTCAACAGTGCTACAGACCGTTTGCAGACGCACCTGGTTCCTTATCGCGTGAAATTCAGACCGTTGACTCACCAACAGATCGAGCGTTATTTGGAGAAGGAACAACCTTATCATTGTGCTGGCAGCGCGAAATCTGAAGGATTGGGAATTGCTCTTATCGAACGAATGACAGGAAATGATCCCAATGCTCTGATTGGCTTACCTCTCATCGCTTTGATCGATATGCTGGCGAATGAGGGTGTGACCGTTATCTGAATGGAAGTCAGGCAATTGCAAATTGAAGAATAATGTGAAACTATTGCATGTCAGTGAGACTTTCACTGTTTATATGTTCTGTTTCTGTTCAATGAGAAAATATTCTGCCTATTCAATTATTCTGATGCTTGTCGTAAGCATTCTGACGAATGGATTGAGCTTGTCCTTTCGAGGTGAGGTATTTGCTCATGAACTGGATCATATTCACCAAGTATTACCGGCAGATCCCGCCGCTCATTTGGAATACCATCGCAACAATGTTTCCTTGGATGGCGCTGACCTCGATGCCGCGACCCATTTATGCCTGCATTCCGTGGGGCAATATCAACCTTTTTTCTTCAATTCGCTCCCGTTCATTTCTGCGCAGGAATCAGCGGAAGTTTTGACCGTATTTGTGTTTTCTTTTTTCCCTGAAACCATTCCTGATCTGCTTTTGCGTCCTCCTCGAAGCATTCTCTTTGCTATTGGCTAAAGAATAATGATGTGGATTGTGGATGAATTGTAGTAATCCATAGCTGAGCAAAAAACAGAGTATTCCAATTTTTTACGATCCACTGCACTTTGCGTAGATAAAGGTATGTGTGTTTGTGGAGAAATTTATGACATTCGGTGGCTTATGGATAGCGCTCTGCTATTGGGTGGCGCTCAGGTTGCAGCTTATGCTGCTGGGTTTGGTTTTTTGGGTGAGCTTTCCCCTTCAATCTATTGCCAACGCTGATTCTTTCAGTGTTTCGCCTCACAGCATAAAAGAATCTTCAATTGAGACAGCCGCGAATGAAACGGGTGACCTGACATTGCGGGATGCGGTCAGTCTTGCTTTATTGCGAAATCCGGAATTGGCTGCTTTTTCCAAAGAAATTCGTGCATTGGAAGGGTTAACAGTTCAAGCGGGCTTACTCAAGAACCCGGAATTGAATTTGAATGTTGAGAATGCCGGGAATGTCCAAAAATTGACTGGCGACGTCAATTCAGCTCACGCGGTCGCTCAAGAAGTGGTGCAGCAGCTGTCGACCATCCGCATCTATCAATTGATAGAACTCGGTGGGAAACGCGCTGCCCGCGTGAATGCTGCTTTGCTGAGTGAAGAGCTGGCTGTCAAAGACTATGAAATCAAACGAATTGACATCATTTTCCGGGTTGCCAATGTCTTCACCGAAGTTCTCGCTGCTCAGGAACGGCTGCGCCTCGCTGAAGAAACCAGACAGGTCGCGCAGAACGTAGTCAATACGGTCACGGAGCGCGTGCAGGGTGGAAAAGTAGCGCCAATCGAGGAAACGAGAGTCAAAGTAGGGCTATCGACGACGCGTATCGAACTGGAGCAAGCGCAGCGCGATTTGATGGGCGCCCGCAAACGGCTGGCATTATTGTGGAACAGCTCTTCACCGCAGTTTAATAAAGCGTTGGGGAATCTTGAGACATCGATTGCCCCGCCTCATTTCCAAACCCTGGAAGAACGGGTTCTGAATAATCCGATTGCGCTTCGCGCGATAAAAAATATCGAACAACGAAAAGCATTGCTGGAGGTGGAGCAGACACGGCGCATACCCAATCTGACGGTTAACGCAGGCGCTGTACATCACGCGCAACTTGGTGGGACGACCATCGTGGCCGGTCTGCAAATACCATTGCCGCTATTCGATCGAAACCAGGGTAATCTGACCGATGCCCATCAGCGCGTGGACAAAGCGGTCGATGAACGGATGGCTGCCGAGTTGCGGCTAAAAACGGAGCTTGCGCAGTCCTATGAAACGATGTCGGCCGTATGGAATGAAATCAATATCCTGCGTGACGAAGTGCTGCCCGGCGCCAAGAGCGCTTTCAATGTGACCCGCAGAGGCTATGAGTTGGGTAAATTTGGCTTGCTCGAGCTGCTGGATGCGCAACGTATTCTGTTTCAGAATCAACTTCTGCATGTGCGCGCTTTGGCTAACTATCAGCGTTTGATCAATGATATCGAACGCCTGATCGCAGAGCCGATCGATAGCAGCGAACCCCATCATGACGTCAACATTCATCAGCCATGAGTGGCGAGATAAAGGCTAAGGATCGAATTATGAATAAAACGCAAAGGATGCCCATCCTGATCGTGATCGGCATAGGGATCGTGTTGGGTGGATTGATTTTGATATCAGATGAGCCTACTGCGGTGAAAGAACATGCAGAGAACGGCCCGGCCCATGAAAAATTGGCTGATAACCACGCCGATATTGGGCCAAGGGGCGGTAGATTATTCACTGATCAGGATTTCAGCCTGGAGCTGACGATTTTTGACAAAGGCGTGCCACCGCAGTTCCGCATTTTTTTGTATGAAAAGGGGAAGTTATTGCCGCCGACAGCAGGCAAGGTGACCATTACGTTAGCCCGCCTGGGCGCGTCAGCGCAACTATTCAAATTCGTGCCGGAAGCAGACTATCTGCTCGGGGATCATGTTGTGGAAGAACCACATTCCTTTGATATCGCCATCACTGCTGAACATGCGGGCAAGGTCTTGCGCTGGAGCTATAGCCAGGTCGAAGGCCGGGTGGAGATCGCGGATGACATGCTCAAAAGCATGGGTATCGAACTTCTGACGGCGGGACCGGCGATCATCAGGCCGAAACTGAAATTGCCGGGAGAAGTGATCTTCAATGAGCATAACATCGTGCGGGTGGTGCCTCGGGTTGCCGGTCTGGTGACCAATGTCAAAGGACATCATGGTCAGCATGTCAAGAAAGGTGAGGTGCTGGCAGTGATTGAGAGCCCGATGCTGGCGGACTTGCGCAGCCAATATTTCGTTGCGAAAAAACGCCTCGCATTGACGAGAACGACGTATGAACGGGAAAAGCAATTATGGGAAGAAAAAATCAGCGCCAAACAGGATTTTCTACTGGCGCAGGAATTGTGGAACGAAGCCGAGATTGCTCTGGAATTGGCTGCCACCAAATTACGTGCGCTGGGCGTGCAACCCGAGTCTAACTATCTCAAGACCGATTTCGCACACTATGAGATACGCGCGCCGATCTCAGGAATCATCATTGCCAAAGCGATTGCATTGGGCGAAGCACTGAAGGAGGATCGAGAGATTTATACCATCGCCGATGTGTCTACGGTATGGACGGCAGTTACGGTGTATCCGAAGGATCTGAACATCATTCACGAGGGCCAGAAGGTAGCGATCAAAGCAACGGCTTCTGATATCGAAAGCCAGGGCACCGTGACCTATATTTCCACGTTGATCGGCGGTCAGACACGCACGGCGACCGCCCGGGTCGAGCTCGATAACAAAGAAGGTCACTGGCGTCCTGGCATGTTTGTCAATGCTGAACTGGTGGCGGAAGAAATCCAGGTTCCTGTGGCGGTTGCCGTGAGCGCGATTCAAACGCTGCGGGACTGGGCAGTGGTGTTCGGTCGGTACGATCAGTATTTTGAAGTCCGCCCGGTGGAGTTAGGGCGCAGCGATGGCGAAATGGTTGAAGTGCTGAAGGGGTTTTCCCAGGGTGAGCAATACGCCGGCGGCAATAGTTTTGCGCTTAAAGCGGAGCTCGGCAAAGCGGGCGCAAGCCACGACCATTAATTCCACGACTCATCGAGACCGATCATCATGTTCGAACGCATCCTCCACATTTCTATTTATCAGCGCGCCATTGTACTGATGGCGGTTCTGATGGTGGCCATCATCGGCGTGTATAGCTACCAGAAGCTGCCGATCGATGCCGTGCCTGATATCACCAACGTGCAAGTGCAAATCAACACCAATGCGCCGGGTTACTCGCCGATCGAAGCGGAGCAACGCATTACGTTTCCGATTGAGACGATCATGGCGGGGCTGCCGCATCTGCACTATACCCGTTCCATTTCCCGCTATGGATTGTCGCAAGTCACCGTAATTTTCGATGACGGAACGGATATTTACTTTGCGCGCCAGCAGGTCAGCCAGCGCATCCAGGAGGCGAAAGGCCGCTTGCCGATCGGCATCGAGCCCACGATGGGGCCCATTTCGACAGGTCTGGGCGAAATTTTCATGTGGACGATCGAAGCCAAGGATGATGCACGAAAGCCGGATGGCACCACCTATACGACTACAGACTTGCGTGAAATTCAGGATTGGGTGATCCGGCCGCAACTGCGCATGGTGAAAGGTGTGACCGAGATTAATACCGTTGGCGGCTATGTCAAGCAATTTCATGTCGTGCCCTACCCGGAAAAAATGATTTCCTTCGGCTTGTCGCTGGTGGATCTGATGACGGCGCTGGAACGCAACAATTTGAATGTCGGCGCCGGCTATATTGAAAGAAGCGGAGAACAATATCTGGTTCGCGTTCCCGGACAGATCGCGAATCTGGATGAAATCGGCAATATCATCCTGGGTTCTCGGCAAGGCACTCCGATTCGCGTCAAGGATGTGGCGGATATCCTGATCGGCAAGGAATTGCGCAACGGAGCGGCAACGCAGAATGGCAAGGAAGTCGTGATGGGCACGGTACATATGCTGATCGGAGAAAATAGCCGTATCGTGGCCCAGGCTGCTGCGAGAAAATTGGAGGAGATCAGCCGCAATTTGCCCGACGGCATCGTGACCACGCCGGTATATGATCGCACCACGCTGGTCGATAAAACCATCCATACGGTGGCGAAGAATCTGCTCGAAGGCGCAGCCCTGGTGATTGTGGTGCTATTGGTGTTTCTCGGCAATATGCGCGCGGCGCTGATTGCGGCTTTTGTGATTCCGTTGTCCATGCTGTTCACGTTCACCGGCATGGTGGCCAATCATGTCAGCGCCAATTTGATGAGTTTGGGCGCGATTGATTTCGGCATTATCGTCGATGGCGCTATCGTGATCGTCGAGAACAGCATCCGCAGGCTGGCGCATGAGCAGATGCGGCTGGGGCGGGAGCTGACGCTTTCGGAACGGCTTGAACTGGTGTTCGATGCTTCCCGCGAAGCGCGCCGGGTGCTGATCTACGGCGAGTTGATCATCATCATCGTCTATTTGCCGATCTTTGCGTTGACGGGCGTGGAAGGAAAAATGTTTCACCCGATGGCGCTGACCGTGGTTACAGCCCTGGTCGGGGCGATGATTCTTTCGATTACGTTTGTTCCCGCTGCCATTGCATTGTTTTTATCCGGCAAAGTGCAGGAAAGAGAAAGCCGGGTCATGACATGGGCTAATAAAGCCTATGTCCCGTTATTGGCTGCAACGATGAAGAATCGTGAACTGACGGTCACGATTGCGATCGTCATCGTGATTCTGTCCGGTTTGCTGACTACGCGCGTGGGCAGCGAATTCGTTCCCAGCTTGAATGAAGGCGATATCGCGCTGCATGCCATCCGTATTCCAGGCACCAGCTTGACCACCGCCATTGAAATGCAGAACGAACTGGAACAGACCATCAAGACTTTTCCGGAAGTCGAGCGAATTTTTTCCAAAATCGGTACGGCCGAGATAGCGACCGACCCCATGCCGCCCAGTGTTGCGGATACATTCATCATCCTGAAGCCGCAAGAAGAATGGACGGGTGAGCATCGCACCAAGGCGCAGTTGATTGCCGCGATGGAAAAAGTTGTGCATGAGGTGCCGGGCAATAATTACGAATTCACGCAGCCGATCCAGATGCGTTTCAACGAATTGCTATCGGGAGTACGTGCCGATGTCGCAGTCAAGGTGTTCGGCGACGACATGGATACGCTGTTGCATTTGGGCGAAGCCATCGAGCAGTTGCTGAAAGCTGTCCCCGGCGCCGCGGATGTCAGAACCGAGCAAATCTCCGGCCTGCCGGTGCTATCGATTCAGATGGATCGCGCCAAGATGGCGCGCTATGGATTGAATGGCCGTGATGTGCAGGATGTGATTGCCATGTCGGTGGGGGGGCGCAGTACTGGGTTGATATTCGAAGGTGATCGACGATTCGATTTGCAGATCCGGTTACCGGAGCATTTGCGGGTCGATATCGAAGCGCTGAAACGCCTGCCTATCAGCGTGCCCTTGCAAAGCACGGCTGTCGCATCCGCACCCATCGCGCCGCCACCGGCTCAGGCAGGACAGCCTGCTGCGCCAGTTTTTGTCAGTCTCGGTGAAGTGGCGCGATTTGAAGTGACGCAGGGGCCGAATCAGGTCAGCCGCGAAAACGGCAAACGCAGGATTGTCGTGACTGCCAACGTGCGCGGTCGCGATCTGGGTTCGTTCGTGCACGACGCTGAGCAACGGATGGCAGAAAATATGAGGATTCCTCCCGGTTATTGGGTGACCTGGGGGGGGCAGTTTGAGCAGATGATCTCTGCTGCGCAGCGTTTGCAGATCGTCATACCCATTGCACTCGGGTTGATTTTCATTCTGTTGTATACGATGTTTGGCAATGTACGTGATGGGTTACTGATGTTTACCGGCGTTCCATTTGCATTGACGGGCGGCATTTTTGCGTTATGGCTGCGCGATATTCCGCTTTCCATTTCGGCGGGCGTCGGATTTATCGCGCTCTCCGGCGTGGCGGTGCTGAACGGCTTGGTGATGCTGGCGTTTATCCGTGGTTTGAGTGAAAAAGGCTTACCACTGAATGAGGCGATCCAAACCGGCGCGCTGACTCGGTTGCGCCCGGTGCTGATGACTGCTTTGGTGGCGTCGATCGGATTCCTGCCGATGGCGCTGGCTACCGGCACTGGCGCGGAAGTGCAGCGACCTCTGGCGACGGTGGTCATCGGAGGGATTCTTTCGTCGACTGCTTTGACGTTATTAGTGCTGCCGGTGCTGTACCAGATCGTGCACGGCAAGAGAACCCGGAATTCGTAATGCTCCATTCCTCTGGCGCCGAGCGGTGAAAGACCGTGCCGTGCCAATAGTTGACAACGTCTGAAAGAAACACATAGGGTTTGCGATTTTGATGATTGTGGGTAAGCCGTGATGCGGCGTATAAGAATGAGCTTGCTTTTGCTGGGAAAGATCCCCATGTTTTAATGATAAGGCGAGCGATGGATGAGAATATTATGACTGATGCAAAACGATGACAGAATAAGCGCTCTTTTTCCCGGTGATAGCGAGATGGCGCGGCTAATGCGGGAATTGGACTGGTCGAAGACGCCGCTAGGCCCGACCCAGAGTTGGTCGGCTGCGCTCCGAATGATGGTGCCGTTTCTGCTGGCCAATCGATTTCCGCTACTGCTGTGGTGGGGGTCCGAGTATGTATCCATTTACAATGATGCCTATCGTCCGATACTGGGCAATAAGCATCCCGAAGCGTTGGGCCAGCCCGTCAGTAAATGCTGGCATGAGATATGGCCCATTCTGCAGCCACTGATCGACACGCCTTTCAACGGCGGAGCCGCGACCTGGGAAGATGACCTCTTTGTCGAAATCAATCGCTGCGGATTTACCGAAGAGACTCACTTTACCGTCGCCTACAGCCCGGTGCCGGACGACACTGCGCGCAATGGCATCGGTGGCGTGCTCGCCACCGTGCATGAGATCACCGAAAAAGTCGTCGGCGAACGCCGCGTGAAGGCATTGTATGAACTCAGCACCGGAACTGCCGAGGCCAAGACCGATCTGGAAGCATGCTGCATTGCCTCAGCTATTCTGAACGATTATGACAAGGATGTACCCTTTGCGCTGATTTACCTGCTCGATGCCGATGGGAAAATTGCCCGGCTCGCAAGCAGTGCCGGTGTTGATCCGGAGAGCGCGGGTTGTCCGGTGGCGATTGATATACACTGTGAGGATCACCAGGTTTGGCCACTCCGGGACGTCTTACGCAGCGGACAACTCACGGTTATCGACGACTTGGCGCGTCACTTGGACGCGGCCGTACCCGCCGGCCCGTGGTCTGATCGGCCGCAGCAGGCGGTAGTGGCGCCAATTCGATCGGCTGTGACTCAGCAGCCTGTGGGCGTACTGGTGGCCGGTGTGAGCGCGCGCTTGCGATTGGATGACATGTACCGCAATTTTTATGCACTGATCGCTAGCCAGATCGCCGCTGCGGTGGGCAACACACGTGCCCACGAAGAGGAAAAGAAGCGCGCCAAGGCTCTTGCTGAAATCGATCGCGCCAAGACCCAATTTTTTTCTAATGTCAGCCATGAATTCCGGACGCCGCTGACGCTCATGCTGAATCCATTGGAAGAACTGCTGATGCACGGGCAGAGTGAATTGCCGGAACAGATCAGGATGCCGCTGCGCTTGGCCCATCGCAACAGTCTGCGATTGTTGAAACTGGTCAATTCGTTGCTGGATTTTTCCCGCCTCGAAGCAGGCCGGCTCGATGCCAACTATGAACCTACCGAATTGACGGTACTGACTGCAGACCTTGCCAGCGCGTTCCGTTCGGCGCTTGAAAAAGCCGGCCTCGCGTTGACGGTGGATTGCCCCTCATTGCCCGACCCAGTGTATATCGATCGCAGCATGTGGGAAAAGATCGTGCTCAACCTGCTGTCAAACGCATTCAAATTCACGTTTGCGGGCGAAATTCGCGTGACATTGCGTTGGCGCGGGGATCATGTCGAACTCGCCGTGAGCGATACCGGCGAGGGCATTCCGCAATCTGAACTGACGCAGATCTTTCAGCGCTTTCATCGCGTGAGTCAAACACGCTCCAGAACGCAGGAAGGCACCGGCATCGGGCTTTCCCTAGTCCATGAACTGGTGAAGCTGCATGGCGGGGAGATCACTGTTCAAAGCCAGGAGGGCAAAGGAAGCATTTTCACGGTGTCTATTCCGACGGGTAGCATGCATTTGCCGGCCGACCAGATCCGGGTTGCGCGAAAGATCGTGCCGGCCTTCAACGATGCGCAGTATTTCATTGAAGAGGCATGGCGATGGTTGCCGCCAACCGAAGAAGAGAAACCTGATGCGCCAGGGATGAGAAGTGATTCGGTAGCCGTATTTTCTTCTGCGTCGCAGGATCGTATTTTAGTGGTTGATGATAATGCAGATATGCGCGACTACCTGTGTCATCTTTTGAGTGGCGCATACGTCGTTGAAGTGGTGGAGAACGGTCAGGCAGCACTCGAGCAGATCAGATTTAAACTACCGGATCTGGTGTTGGCAGATGTCATGACGCCGCACCTGGATGGTTTCGGCCTGCTCAGCGCTTTACGAGAGAACGATCGAACCAAGGCATTGCCGGTGATTCTGCTGTCGGCACGGGCCGGGGAAGAGGCGCGAATCGAAGGGTTGGAAGCGGGAGCGGACGATTACTTGGCCAAGCCGTTCAGCGCCCGTGAACTGCTTGCCCGGATACAGGCTCATCTTGCCATGTCGCGCATCCGCCAGGCCGGCGAAGTCCGCATGCTGGCCGATTTGGCGGCAATGCGGCGGCTGTATGAAGTCGGTAATCTGTGCGTGCGGGCGGGCAAGGACGTGCAACATTGTCTGGACGTCATCGTCGAGGCCGCGGTCATGATCATGGGCGCCGACAAGGGCAATCTGCAAATCTTCGATGCAGAAACGGCCTCGCTGCAGATCGTAGCGCATCTCAATTTCGAAGAACCCTTCTTGAAATTCTTCGCCGCCGTAAGGCCGGACGAAGCCTCGGTTTGTGGCGCGACGATGCAATTGCACCGGCGGATCGTGGTGGAGGATATTACCAGAAGTCTGATTTTTTCCGGACAGGTCTCGCAGTCTGTTCTGCTGGATGCCGGTGTTCGGGCGGTGCAATCGACGCCGCTGGTGAGCGGCAGCGGTGCATTGCTGGGCATGATCTCAACCCATTTCGCCCAGCCTCACCGGCCCAGCGAAAGAGACCTGCGTTTGATGGATCTGCTCGCCCGCCAAGCCGCCGACTATCTGGAACGCAAACAATCGGACGCGGTATTGCGGGAATCCGAAGCGAATTTTCGCGCGCTGGTCAACCAGACCAATGTCGGCATCTGCCGCACGGCGCTGAACGGCACAGTGATTTTTGCCAATCAGACATTCTGTCAGATACTGGATTATTCCGAGCAGGAAATCATTGGTAAAAGTATCTGGGAACTGACCGATGCGATCATTCTCGACGAAAACAAACGATTATTTGAGCGTTTGCGGGAAAGCGGCGAATCTTTTCAATTGGAAAAGCAATTGATCTGCAAAGATGGGCAGCGCATATGGGTGAGTGTGAACATCACGGCGGCATTGGATGCGTCCGGGAATCCACAGTCGGCCATTGCCGCGATCGTGGATATCTCGGAGCGAAAACAGCGGGAACTGAATACTACTTTTCTCGACATGATCGGAAAAGAGCTGACGCACTTATCCACCCCGGATGAGATCATGCAAATTGCCGGCGCCAAGCTGGGTGAATTTCTGAAGTCGACTGGGTGCGTATTTGCGGATGTCAATGAGACCGAAGATGCGGTGACAGTGCACTACGGCTGGACGGCTGACACGGTACCAAGCCTGAAACAAACGTTTCGGCTGAAGGATTATTTATCCGAGGAATTTATCCATGCCAGTCGAGCGGGAGAAATTTTTGTCGTATCGGATACCGCAACGGATCAGAACACCGATGCTCAGAACTGCGCCAAACTTAAAGTAGGCGCATTTGTCGTAGTGCCGTTTCATTGGAATGATCGCTGGACGACATTTCTTGCTGTCACGAATGTCGAGCCACGGCGTTGGCGCAATGACGAAATCGAGCTGATGAAGGAATTCTCGAATCGATTGTTTTCACGCGTGGAACGGGCCCGGGCTGAAAAAGCCCTGCGCTTGTCCGAAGCGAGATTCCGGACACTCGCCAACACTGCGCCAGCATTGATCTGGCATAACGATAACACCGGCAAGAATATTTTTGTCAATCAGCAATACCTTGATTTTTCCGGCTTGACTGCCGAGCAACTGCTGGGAACAGGCTGGCAGGTGCTGGTGCATCCGTATGAAAAAGAAGCGTATGCCAGCGGCTATATGACGGCTGTACGTGAGCAGCGTCCGTGGAAGAATCAGATCCGGCTTCGCCGCCGTGATGGGAAATGGCGTTGGTTCGATAATCACGCGCAACCGTTATTTGATGTCAATGATGTGTATCTCGGCCACGTCGGCGTATCGATCGATGTCACCGAGCGCAAGCAGATCGAAGAAGCGCTCTCCGCCGACTTTCAGGCATTGATGCGCATGCAAGCGTTAAGCGGACGCATGGCCGACGGTACGGAAATAACGTCATTGTTCGAGGAAATTATTGATGTGGCGGTCAAGATCATGCTGGCCGATAAAGGCACATTGCAATTACTTCAAGGGGATTCGTTGCAGATAGTCGCACAGGCCGGTCATGACCGGGATTTCCTGGATTTTTTTGCCGTGCCTGAGAATGTGGCGTCGGTCTGCGGTGTTGCCGCTCACCAGAATCAGCGCATCGTTGTGCCCGATGTGGAGGAAAGTCCCATCTTCACCGGTAGCGCGTCATTGCCGGTACTGCGGGCCGCCAAAGTGCGGGCAGTACAATCCACACCGCTGTGCACGCGCAACGGCCGGCTGCTGGGCATCTTGACTACCCATTGGTCTCACCGTCATACGCCGGATGAACAGGATTTATGGCGCCTCGATTTACTGGCGCGCCAGGCCGCCGATTTCATCGAACAAAAGCAGAGCGAGGAATCGTTACGGATCAGTGAAGAGCGTTTCCGCAACCTGATCGAATCCTATGCCCAGGCTGTATGGGAAACCAATGCCGATGGCGTCGTCGTCGACGATAGCCCGACCTGGCGCGATTACACCGGTCAGACCTTCGACGAATGGCTGGGCTATGGCTGGGTGAATGCCATCCATCCCGACGATCGCGAGTATGCCGAGCGTCAATGGCGTAAAGCTATTTCAATGGAGCGCACCATCAATGCCCAGTTTCGCCTCAAACACCGTGATCAAGGCTGGCGCTGGACGAATTTCCGCGCGACGCCGATTCGTTCGTCGAGCGGTGAGATTCAGAAATGGGTCGGCATGAACATCGATATCGATGCGCAGAAACGTGCCGAAGAGTCTCTGCAGGACGCTGACCGCCGTAAGGATGAATTCCTGGCGACCCTGGCTCATGAATTGAGAAATCCGCTGACCCCGATCAGCAACGGTCTGCACATTCTGCGCATGCCCGGGGTCAGTAGCGACACCATGAAAAACATCTATACGATGATGGAACGCCAAGTCCATCATATGGTGCGATTGGTGGACGATCTGATGGAGGTGTCGCGCATCACCCGTGGCAGGATCGCATTGCATAAGGAAGTCGTCGATCTTGCCGAAGTGCTGCGCAGCGCGGTTGAAACCAGCCGATCATTCATCGATGCGGGCCAGCATCAGCTCAATATCAATTTACCTGCTGATCCGCTGCACCTCGAAGCCGATGCGATGCGGTTGACACAGGTATTTGCCAATTTGCTGAACAATGCTGCCAAATACACTCAGGAGGGCGGTCATATATGGCTGAGCGCGGAGCGCGACGGAACCGGCGCGGTCATATCGGTGCGGGACGATGGTATGGGTATCAGCGGCGACATATTGCCGAGAATCTTCGATTTGTTCATGCAGGGAAGGCAAAATTCGTATCGGGCTCAAAGCGGACTTGGGGTTGGGCTGACGTTGGTCAAGAGCCTGGTCGCCATGCATGGCGGTAGCGTTGAGGCGCACAGCGACGGCCCCGGAAAAGGGTGTGAATTCGTGGTGCGGTTGCCGCTGACGCAAGATGATCGGCGGCCATGCGACCAGCAACAGAACGAGCCGCGGATGCTTAACTTGACTGCTTACCGCATCCTGGTGGTGGATGATAACGATGACGCTGCTGAGACGCTGGCGATGATGCTGAGATTCATGGGTGCCGAAGTCATGACCGCCAACGACGCTTTGTCCGCACTGGCTATCATCGAGGATTTTCATCCTGCGATCGTATTCCTTGATATCGGCATGCCGGACATGGATGGTTTTGAGATAGCGCGGCGGATCAGGCAGCGGCCGGACGGTCGCGAGATGACCTTGATTGCCTTGACCGGTTGGGGTCAGGAAAAAGACCAGCTTCAATCCCGTGAAGCCGGTATCGACCATCATCTCATCAAGCCCGTCGATCTCGATGTTTTGAAAGAGTTGCTGGCGGGGCTGATGATCACTCATCCGATCCTCCCGGATCGAGGATGACCGTAGCGGCTCTGCCGCATTCACCGGCTGTTTCAGAGTGATCTCGTGCCCAAACAAACGAAGGGGTTGATTGCTTGCTTCTGTCTGGAAGAAGTGTGCAATCGTTTTCCAGCATTCGCTCAGGAGTGATGAGCGTCAGGAGCATCCAATCCAGCTTGATAATTTGAAATGATGTGTTGTAATTGAAGGATATCGGGAGGCTTGATCAGATAATTGTCAAAAGGAGACGTGGCGGTTTTCAGCCAGGACGGCGCATAACCGCTTAACGCGATGATCCATTGCTTAACGGATGGGGATGGAAGCGCTCTTATTTTCTGGGCAACTTGGAGGCCATCGAGATCGGGAAGCCCGATATCGAGAATGATGATGTGCGGCATGCAACGTTGCGCTTCGGCAATGCCTTCTTGACCATTTCGGGCAATGTGTACGGTATGGCCTTCCAATCTCAGGAATATGCCAATACTTTCAGTGATATCGGGTTGATCATCAATTAAAAGAATAGTTAAGCTTTTCATCTTCTGAATGACTATTCACTTCAGTGGGTAAAGGTAAGTTAACCGTGAATGTTGAGCCTTTATTCAATCCCTCGCTATGCGCAGTAATGTGTCCGTCGTGGAGTTCGACGAGTTTCTTGACCAGCGTCAATCCTATTCCGAGTCCTCCCTGGGAATGATCCAGAATACTATCGCTGTCTTGCGCGAATAATTCAAAAATGTTGGGCAAGAAATCGGCGGAAATCCCTCTTCCATTATCCTGAATGCGGAAAATGGCATTATTCTGGTCCACACGCATGTTGATGTCGATATGACCATCCATCGGCGTATATTTGGTGGCATTATGGATAAGATTGGTGAAGATCTGCATGAGCCTGACTTGATCGCCATAGATCATGAGGGATTGCTCCTGATAAGTGAATTGTAGCGTCTGTTGTTTGGCGCTGATCAATTCACTCATGGCCTGCAGAGCATCCTCGATCAATTTAATGATCTCGATATGCTCCAAATGGAGCGTGATGAGTCCCCGCGTAATCCTGGAAACATCCATCAAATCACTGACTAATCGATTAATGATTTGAACATTTCTCTGTAGCGCGTCACACGCCCACCTAAAATCGTTAGGTGCCAGCGACTTAGTGTTCAGCAGCGTGGCGATTGTATTGATCGGTGTCAAGGGATTGCGCAATTCATGTCCCAGCATTGCGATGAACTCATCTTTACGACGATCGGCTTGGCGCAGCGCTTGCTCGATCTGTTTACGACCGGTGATATCGGTGGAAATACTCACGATTCCGATGGGCTTGCCGTCATCGTCGAGTAACGGAGATTTTACGGAAGAATAGTAATACACATCATTCGACTGATACAGCGGCTCTTCGAATTCTATCGTATGGAGCTCAGTCATCACCTTGAGGTTGTTCGCTTCATGCAGAGCCGCCGATTCTGTAGAGAACACATCAAAAATTGATTTGCCGATGATATTCTCGAGCGTTTGACCGAATATTTTTTCAAATTGCGAATTCACATGCAGGAAGCGATTTTCTTGATCGATCAGATAGACCAGAGCGCTGGTCGTATTAATGATTGCCGTGAGCTGGCGCTGACTGGCGGCCAGTTTCTTCTGAATCTCTCTCTGGTCATCCAGGAGCCGGGATTTTTCTTGCGCTAACTCATGAATGGCATCTCTTTGCCGGATCAACTCTTGTTGCTGTTCATAGATCTGCAGGAAAACCAGCACCTTGCTGGTCAAGATTTCAGGAACGATGGGCTTGTAGAGAAAGTCAACCGCGCCGGCCTGGTAGCCATCGATGGAAGTTTCGCCATTCCGTGGGCCGGCGGTCACAAAAATAATGGGAATTTTCTTGGTGCGTTCTACACTCCTCATTATTTTTGCAAGTTCAATGCCATTCAGTCCCGGCATTTGTACATCGATGATTGCCAGTGCGCAGTCAAATTTCAGCAGCAACTCCAACGCTTCTTCGCCACACCCGGCGGGCAGGAAATCGGCATTGACATGTTTCAGCAGACCCATCAAAACTAAAATATTTTCTTGCCGATCATCCACAATCAAGATCTTAGCTTTATCCTCTGCGTCCGTTGATTGAGCATGCGGTATTCGTTTAGACCTACGCATCATTGTTAACCAATTGTTAAGGAATCAATTCTATTGCTGATCGAAAAATAACGTTCTGGTATTAAGGGTATTGCTGCTGTAAGAAAAAATCGTAGCATAATTGAAAGGAACGTGGTGCTTCTCATGATGGGTTGAAGTTCTCACTCATCCGTGGAATGTGAAGAATGTACATTTCCAGAGACGACCTGATCCAACCCGCGTTGCCTCAATCTGTCATTCCAGTCCCATTTGTTATGGGCGCCTAGTCTATGAATTAGTTCCTGCTGAATTCTTCAAATCGAGGAAGCAGCAAATTAGCTCAAGCTGCCGAGCTTGTTTCATCCCTTATAATTTTATGTGACCTCTAACCCTTGGCAAAGGTAGTTCTTGCAGCGCCATTTTTTGATAAATGCGGTCTTTCCTTTGAAACTCAGTGAAATTTCCGGCATGCGGAGACAAATACAAACTTTCCTTGGCGCCTAATCCCAGAAACCCTTTACGTATCAGTGCATCGCTGAATAGGCCGATCGCACGCTCCTGCAGAGAATTATCGAAGTATATCAGTACATTGCGGCATGATATCAGATGCATTTCCGCAAAAACCGAATCAGATACCAGGCTATGGTTATAAAAGACGGTGTTTTCCTTCAATGCGCTATCAAAAACTGCGTAGTTATTTTTGATCGTGTAATAAGATGAGAATGAGTGCTTTGGATCAGTGTGTCGATAGTTGTTTTCAAATGATTCGAGGCGATCCACTGCATAAATGCCCGCTTCCGCCCTTTTCAGCGCTTCAAAATTGATATCGGTCGCAAAAAATTGAGCCCGGCTTTCCAAACCTTCTTCACGGAAAAGAATCGCTAACGAATAGAGTTCTTCCCCTGTGCCACAGCCAGCGATCCATACCTTGATTGACGAGTAGGTCGATAAATAGGAGGAAATGATGTGACGCAGGGAAAGAAAATAGCCGGGGTCGCGGAACATGTCGCCAACCTGAATGGTGAGGTAATTCAGAATTTTGGTCATCAAGTGGGGATCATGCAGTATTTGATGCTGCAACATCGAAAAACTCTCACATTGAAGCAGCGTTTTAATCAGGTTAAGCCGGCGTTTAATGAAGGTTCGAGAATAATTCCTGAAATCATAATGATAGTGGCGATAGACGCCTTCCAAAAATAAATCGACTTCAATATCTTCCCGTGTGCTCATTGCGTTTATTTAAGCCATTTAGCCAATAGAGGGATGAATTTATTCGTATCCAGAGGCTTGGATATATAGTCATTCGCACCTGCCGCCAACGTTTCGTCATGATCGATTTGCCGTGCCTTTGCGGTAAGCGCAATGATTGGAATGTCCTTGAAGGCGGATTGTTGCCGAATTTTGCGGATGGCGGTCAGTCCGTCCATCTTGGGCATCATGATATCCATTAACACCAAGTCGATGGATTGTTCGCCGCCGTCCAGAGAAGTCTGCAAAGCCTCCAGCCCGTCCATGCCATTGCGCGCCACTTGAATGGTAGCGCCCCGAGGTTCCAGAATACTGGTGAGCGCAAAAATATTGCGGATATCATCTTCCACAATCAGTAGATGCCTGCCTTCCAAAGACACATCAACAGCTAAGTCATTTACTTGTCCGGTTGTGTTCCGATCAGCAACGAATGATCCGGTGCTTTCAAGGAATAGCATTATTTCATCCAATAACCGTTCGGGGGATTTAGTGCCTTTGATAATGATGGATTGAGAAAATTTATTCAGGAATAATTCCTGATCCGCTGTCAGCCCGAGTCCGGTATAGATAATGACGGGCGGAAATGAATAGCGGTCTTCCATACTCAATGTTTCAAGTAGAGAAAATCCTGACGTCGTGGGTAACCCAAGGTCGAGAATCATACAATCGAACGTGCCCTTGGCCAGTTGTTCCAAACATTCAGGTACCGATCCAACTTCAATGGTTTCAATTTTTTTGGAATTGAGCAGAACGCTCATCATCGTTCTTTCAATGGGATCATCCTCGATGATCAATACATGAGCCAATTTTTCCCGGGTTTTCATTTGAAGACGATGAAAATCGGCCATTAATTTTTGATGGATGAATGGCTTGAGAAAATACTCTCGGGTGTCATCGGATAGGTCATTGGATGAGTAATCATTGGCGGTCAGAAGTTGCAAGGGTATTTCCAGATCATCAGCGGCGAATAAAGAGTCCTTGACATCATCTTTGAATTTGCCATTCATGATGATCAGGCTCGGGGTATGGGGATGCAGGTGATTGACGGCCTCTTCGGACGTAGCGGCAATGATCCCACGAAATCCGAAAGAGTTCGCCAGCTCGAGAGTACTGCGAGCAAATCCCGGATTATCCTCGACAATGAGAATAATAGGTTCATTCTGGGGAAGTTGAGGATGTTCGGGAAATTCTGATATGTTCAATACTGCACGGTCGAAAGAAATTTCTGCCGCAGCCGGCAAAAGCCCAGAATTCCCGGTTCTGGATGAGATTGCCGGTGTAAGTTCGAGGTCTGGTTGAAGTTGGGGCATATCCAACACTTCCGGCAATAACACCGTGAAGATACTTCCTTGTTCCAGTCTGCTTTGTAAATTAATCTTTCCTTTCAATAGCCGGATGAGCTCAATACAGATCGATAATCCGAGACCCGTTCCGCCATTTTTACGGTTAAGCGCGCCGTCGACTTGGATGAAGGGTTCAAAAATCAGGGATTGCTGTTCTACCGATATTCCGATACCGGTATCGCTGACAATGAATGCGATATGGACATCCGGCGCGGTGGTGACAGATAAAGCGACTTCACCCGTTTCAGTGAACTTTATGGCATTGGAAAGCAAGTTCTTGATGATCTGGCCGAGTCTGATAGGATCAGTTATGAAGTTTTGCGGTAATCCATCAGCAATTTCTTTCCTGAAATGGAGGCCTTTTTGAGCGCACATCGGTTGAAAAACAGCCTCCATGCTATCCACAAATTCAAGGATATTTACATTCTGCGGCAGCACAGTCATATGACCTGCTTCAATTTTGGACAAGTCCAATATATCGTTGATCAGCGCTAAGAGCTCGTTGCTCGAGTTTTCAATGGTCTGTGCGTATTTCAATTGAAGGTCGGTGAGATTTTCTTCGCGATTTTCAGCCAGTAAATGCGCCAGAATAATGGATGAATTCAAGGGGGTGCGAAGTTCGTGCGACATATTGGCGAGAAATTCGGATTTATAGCGGCTGATCTGAGTCAGCTTCTGTTTCTGCAATTCAAGGGCCAAGTTGGCATTGATCAGGCTTTCATTTTGGCTAATCAAGATTCGTGATTGTTCTTTTAATTGGCGATTAGCGGTTTCAACGGTTTTTTGGTGTTGTTCCAATTGTGCGTTGGACAGCTTGAGCGTTTCACTCTGCTTATCAAGCTCTTCGCTATAAGAATGGAGCTCTTCGCTTTGGCGCTGGGTTTCGATCAATAATTCATGAACTTGAAGATGAGTTTGCGCTGCTTGCACCGCTGAGGCAATGGATCTACTGACGAAATCGAGTAAATCTGTCGTCGATTGCGCATGAAAATTGAAAAAACCCAGCTCCACAATACAATTCGTTTTATTGTTCAAAACGAAGGGGTAGATCACCAAATGCCGAGGCGAGCTTTTTCCCAGACTCGATCCGATCTTGAGATAATCGTTGGGTATTTCAGACAAGAAAATCGGGCGATTATCTTTAGAAGCCTGGCCGATCAGGCCGTCCTCTGCATGAATCGTGTCAAGTAAGACCGCATTTACTGATACACCATACGTGCTCATATGGCGAAAAATTTCCCGATCATTGATATAAATAATTCCGATTTTCGCTTCTAAATAGTCCACCAAAAACCGCAAAATCTTATTGCTCAGTTCTGTTAACACCAAATCACCGGCCATTTGACTGTTTAATTTATTCTGACCCGTAATCAACCAATTATGTTTTTTTGATTGTAGTTGATTGCGGATGAATATATTTCCTACAATGGCAATTCCGAGGAATGAAATGAGCGCTAGACTGCGATTAATAATGGCTACGCTCTCTTCTATTCCAAGAGGGCTCAGCTTAAAGCCCAGAAAAAGAAAAATTGAAATCAGAAAGGTGACCAGGAAAGGTAAATTGGGCTGTAAGGAAAAGAAAGAAATAACGATTGGAATGAAATAAAATATCCAGACCGATATGCCTAAGGGCGCATACAAGTCGAGAATAAAAAGAAAGCCCAGAATGATAAATATGGAACTATTGAGAGGCCGTGAAATTTCGTGCTGAAACCGGTACATTATCGTATTAATGGGAAGATATGATGTCGGATTATGAAAAAAAGATGATGCCGCTTGGTGCTTAGATTAGTTTTTTGATATATGCGCTGAGATCGTTCTTATATTAACCACTTTTATCATTACTTGAGTTTATATTTTTCTACGCTTGGCTTAATTCAGATTCGACAGTATGTGCCTGGATTCGTTTCGGTGTTGACTGGATCAAGATAAAAGAATTGATGATTTCTTTTCCATCGTAAAAAATACCCATCCATTCATTTCATCGATTAATCAATGATTCCTGGTGGTTCACTGCTATTTGAGTTGCTGATAGTATTCGTATTGAGAGCTAAGTCAGATAAAACTGATAAATCGGATAACAATTGACACTGCAGTTATGGAAAAAATGCCTCTTAGCTGGAAAGAATGGCTAAAACGCACGCATAAAGAAAATACCGCTGTATTGGATATACAGAAACAAGGTGTTTTCGAAGGGATGGCAGAGTCTGAGGTGCGCGAGAAGATTTCATATGGCGATGGCATCCATTCCTATGTTAATTCTCGAGATAGTGCGTCGCAAAACCCTCAGGAAACGTCATTCTTTGCTACCAGCAACTCAGGATTTACTCATTTTCTAGATCGCGAGCTCATAAAAAAACGCCATACGATAGAAAAATTTACCGAATTCTACGTTTCAAATCAGACTGCGATAGTCATTGCACACGCGTTACATCAGCCGCTCACCGCGTTGACTTTTTATAGTTTCGTATTGAAGAAATCATTGGATACGGACGAGCCGGATTTAACAAAAATAAAAGACATCATTGATAAATGCTGCGAGCAATCACAACGCGCAACGGACGTCATCAAGCATTTGATGGTTTTCCTGAGTACCGAAAAATTAAGCAATATCTCTTCGGACATTAATGGACTCATCAATAGCGCTCTTAACTACATGCGCGTCACGGAAGATTTATCCAGCATCACCATAAAACTTAAGTTCTCCGAGAATCTGCGAAATATTTCGGTCAATCCGCTGCATATCGAAAAAGTTATCATCGCGCTGGTCATGAATGCGCTCGAAGCGATGGAGGGGAATAAAGAAAATGACCGAGTGCTGACGATCGTTACCCATTTACCTTCTCCTAAAGCCACGATGGTTGAGGTATCGGTGATCGACAACGGAAAAAGTATTTCTGATAGCGACACGCTGCATCAGTTATTCAAGCCTTTTTATTCTACAAAAACCAATGGGATAGGAATGGGCTTGCCGATCAGCAAGACATTGATAGAATCGTATGGCGGAAAAATCTGGGCCGAACAGAATGCGAAAAAAGGATTGTGCGTTAAATTTACGTTACCGTTTGAATCATGAAGCAACATTCGCGAGTATTCATTATTGATGATGATGATGCCATTCGAGACAGCCTGCGGCTGATGCTTGAGACGCTTGATATCGATTGTCAGTTGTTCAGCAGTGCAGAGGAGTTTCTGGAGAGCTATGACATGAGTCTCTCGGGCTGTATCGTATTGGATTTGAATCTTCCGGGAATGAATGGCATTGAACTGCAGGCCGAACTTGACCGGCGGAATATCCGCTTACCTATTATTTTCCTCACATCCTATGGAACGGTTCCGATTACGGTGCAAGCGATGAAGTCCGGCGCTGTGGATTTCCTCACGAAACCGGTTGCCATTGAAGATATATTTCATTGCATTCAAGCAGAATTACAAAAACAGCATCAAAAAAATGATGAGCTGGAATCAGAAAAGCTTTTCCTGCAAAAATTCAACACGCTTTCAGCCCGGGAAAAACAAATCTTGCAACTGGTGCTCGCCGGTAAAGCGACCAAGGAAATCGCCAATCAGTTGGAGATCAGCGCCCGTACAGTTGAAATTCATCGCACTCAAATTTTAAAAAAAATGACCTCAGGCAGTTTTCTGGAACTTGCGAACCAGTGCAAAACCTATGATGTCGTCTTTTAGCCGGGCGGATGTGATTCAAAAACACGCCGTCATCCTCCCAATTTCTGTATAGAAATAAAATTTCTATTGAAAATTAACCTCAGCAAAATTTTTTAAAAAATATTTCCGGCTGATGATAAGTAATTACACATAGATTTACCGTAATCGAATCTTATTTTTCATTGTTTGTTTGATACAGGATGTTGATTATTCATATTTAAAATATGAATGGGATACAAAATGCCGATGATGTCAGAAATTTTCCCATGGAATCTTTGATATTCCTTGGATTTGATATGTGGTTCATGTAGTTACGATTATTCTTTAATGGGTTTGTGATTTTCTTAGTTAGAGCTGATCAGCCTATTTTGATGATTTTCTTGCTTCAGTACGTATTTCCTCCTATTTCTTTTTCCTTTCATATCGAATTAAATAGACTCAAATTGAAGACCTATTAAAAAGATTATTCTTACCAGATGATATTGATGCTTGTAGCGTTTGGTTAATGATTTCCTAACTGAAGGAGAAAATAATGCTCATAAAATCATTCGATCCTCGTGAAAACCATATTTTGAAAGAACTTCCTCAATCTGAGCTTGAAACCCTGATACCTCATTTAGAATTAATCTCGCTTTCTCAAGCAGAGGTTCTCTATGAAATCAATGAAAAAATTGAATTCATCTATTTCCCGATTAATGCGCTCGCGTCTCTGCAATGCTCCCTTGAAGATGGTTCGACCGTGGAAATTGAAATGGTCGGTAAGGAAGGTTTTCTGGATATCTCGGTCATATTGAATAAAAACGTGGCTTTTTCCCAGGCGGTTGTCAGTCATGCGGGGTACGCCTATAAGATGTCCGTAAAAGTGTTGAAAGAATTGCTGGCCCGCAGCGGAGGCCGACGCGGGGGAATGCTGAAGGCTTTGATGCTGGAGTATGCTCAAACATTTCTTGTGCATGTTTCACAGATTTCCGTGTGTAACTGCCGCCATACCTTGGAACAACGGTTAAGCCGGTGGTTATTATTAACATTCGACCGTCTGGAATCCACGAATTTGTCGATTACACATGAAACAATTGGATATTTATTGGGTGTTCGGCGCGAAAGCATTACTGAGTTGGCGCGAAAATTCCAGCTCAACGGAATTATCAATTATCGTCGTGGGCATATGGAATTGAAGAATAAGCTGCTCCTCGAGCACAAAGCATGCGAATGCTATAAAACAATTCAACAAGGATTGTATCTTGGCAAAAATGAATCGAAAAAAGTGGCCTGATAATATTCCAAATCATAAATTCAGTTCAATTTTGATATCGTTTGAGACCTTTGCAAAATCAGATAAAATTTTTTGGAGCGTAATTCTCGACTTATTTGTAAGTTACCGGGGATTTTTTGGTCAATTCTCTCGACACGATTCAGGAATAATCTCTCAAGACAATGAAAAAATGGTGTAATAATATTACCTTGAGTGCAATACTGACAATCCTATTTGCTGGATGTGTAGCACAACCAGTGGTGGGGGTACCCGTTGCACCAGCAATACCGCCAGGCGTCGTTTATGTAGCACCCACCTATGTCAGTCCAGGCCCTGGGTATTTATGGAATTACCATGTTGGTTATGGTTGGGGTTGGCACCATCCCCGCTATGGATGGCATCGAGGCTGGCGATAATTTACTAATCAAAAGAGCATTGAGCTTAAGGGTGCTCTTGGATAATTAATCATATTCTCCCGACTTGCATATTAGTGTGGAAACACATTTCGCTTATACCCGCCGTGCTTGCTGTGTATTCCATACCACCATCGCATGATACATACATCACTCATTAGATCACGTTCTGCCATTTACCCATTTTGATGAAGTCTAGCCTCGGCCAGCCTATTTGGAGATTTATCGAAGCATTCGCTTTAAATGTATTCCTCAGGGAATCTATAAGACCCTTCTTCCCCAACAATTATGAGTAACTTCTCACCGGTCGAGGAATTATTCAATTAGTACATGAGGAATATGCGCTAGGACAAGCTGAGTGCAACCCACCTGATGGATTACTACGTTGAGCAATAAAATTTAATAATTCCAACACTTGCGGAAAATATTCTGGATGCCGTGTCCAAAAAATATAATTCGTTCTCAAATTATCTCTAGCATAAGATAAAAGCTCAGGCACAGTAAGCTGATAATTCCAAGAATCTGATCCAGCATTTTCATAATTAGCATACTTTACCGACACTAAAAGTGGTATTTTCTGTGAATATTTGGGGAAATAATTATAGACATCAAACGGATATCTAGGCGGGAGTATTCCTGGAATTTGCACTGAAACACTGGGAGCTCCAAGCCCCGCACCCCTTTCGCTTAAACTTTCAATAAATGTTTTCAACATTAAACGTGGGTAAGATGTGAACTGAAAAGTTAAAGTATTCGGAAAATAATTTCGCATCTGCTGCTGCACGTGGAGCAAGTTGGCGTAATAATCCTCTCGTTGTATCTGAGTTAAAGGTATATACGCTTTACTTATGGAAGTGTCTGATAATCCTATTCCTTCAAAGTAAGCATCAGAATTAAATCGTTTCCCTAATGCTGCTATGAGAGCGCTCAACCGATCACGCACTGCTGAGTTCCACAATTTGATATTCCTGCCGTTTCTGTCGGGATAACCAATCTTAAACTCGCCACCTGCATACTTCTGTGTTTTCAGGTACTTCGGTGCGATTTCCTCATCAGAATCCAATGATGTTTTGGTATCTATTAAAATCACCAAGCGTTTCTTCATCGAAGAGAGTTCAGATAACCGTTGAGCGATAGACGAAAAATCATATTCATCTTCTGCTTGCTCCAATTCTGCCCATCGATAGTTCACTTGTATTCCGCGTAACGCGGGCGTTCTTTTCAACTCTTCATATATTTGAGACAAATACCGAGATGAATTCTTTCCATAATTCAGAATTGTGTAGTAATGACCTGGATGCCATTTCACGGAGTTGGTTACTATGGGAAATGAAGATCCAAACGCATGCTTTGCTCCACCGAGAAGTGGTGATACAAAAATAATTAGAGCGAGCGCAACAAATTGCGTTGAAAATTTTCCGCTGAGATATAAGTTACGAAAAATGCGAATTTTTTGGATAAAACTTGCTGCTCGATTGGAATTATTATTTCTCAATATCTGAAGGGCTTGTGAAACAACAGTTACTACTACGTTTCTAATTTCGAATAATTTTTGAGAAATAATCAATTTTTGACTCCTTAAAATCTCATCAATTCACCACACTTTGCAGAGTGAAAGAAGAGATAACCACAAATTGCTGGATTTTCAGTTACAGAAGATTAAGCGCTATATTTGAAAACCTTATCAGGGAAATTAGAAGTTAATTTCAATGAATAGAAGGGATTATTGATGGTTATTTATAATATGCGTCAAAACCATCGCCATTGGCGTCTCCCGTATTGCGGAGCTATGATTATTTTAGGTGCATGGCAGGAGAAGAAAACGGTGTAATCTATTGGTAGAGATCTCGCCAGATCAACCAACAGTGTATCCCGTCAGCGTCAGTTGGACAAAATGATGTGATTGCGTAAGAGAGTATTATGGTTCATCGTAACTCTCAAAAAGGAACGATGGTGACAGAGAAAAACGCTCAAAACCGTAGTGTCAAGAAGACCGTACGCGACATACGCCGACGAAGCGCCATTGAGCCTGTGATCGGTCACATGAAAAACCGAACAGGCCGGGGCAGCTATGCCACACTTCTAGGCAATGAACATTATCATTCTTCAAACAGTCGGTTTAAGCCGAAATAATCTACTAATCCTGCTCTGTTCTGAATATTCCTGTATCCAAAAAAAATCATAATGACTCATTCCCAGATATGTCTTGAGCAGTTTGAGAATTCAAATAAAAATTTTTCTACCTGATTATTGCCAGATAGTGCGATTTGATCATCTCAAAGCTTTTTATATTAATCAAATCTAGACAAATATAAAATTATTGTGAATAATATGTGAACTTTTTGTGAAGTTATGATTTACTTTTTTTATATTTATCTGTCAACTTAATATTTGTATAAAGGATTTTATTATGAAAAATCATCAAATTATGATCATTTTAATTATGATTTTTGGCATGATCTTTTATAACATCATATTGGTCTTTGAGATGCCAGAGTCGATGATGGGCTGGGTAATGTCCGATATTATTCTTACGCTATATTTGAGCTATCTGATAGATACCTTCATCCGCGGTTCTAAAAAGCCAAATATGTCGTAGTTGCTGGCGGCGATAGCGTCACGTAGTGCTCAGTTTTTGTGATGAGGCATGAAATGTTGATGGTGGTGTTGGCTTAAATGAAAAAGGGCTGTTCATAAGATTGTCAATGAATATTGAGAGTCAGAGAACAATGCAACACCACCAAGGAACTGAGCATTCATCTCTCTGCAACGTACTAGATTCAGTAGTTTTTGGGTTTTTTTAACTATAATCCATTCTTCAGTGAGTAAACTTCCAGCAATAATGAATCCTGTCATTGCGTGCAAAATCCTCGGGAATCATTTTTTTGCTGATATCTTCGATGCAGTACTTGCTTAATGCTTCATGATTCATTTTGAAACGGCGAAAATTGGTTGAGAAGTACAGAATCCCTTCTGATGACAGCAGAGCCATGGTGTCGCGGATCAATGCTACATGCTCTGTTTGAATATCAAAGGCTTCATCCATTTTTTTTGAATTTGAAAAAGTCGGTGGATCAAGAAAAATTAAATCGAATTGTGCTTTTTGATGGGCATGGGCTTGATGGCTAAGCCATTCCAGACAGTTAGCGCGAACCAGCGTGTGATTCCCCCGAATGCCGTTAAGGACGAAATTTCTTTGTGCCCAAGCAAGATAGGTATTGGACATGTCGATAGTGACACTGGAAATGGCGCCACCATTTACTGCATGTATTGTAGCGCTGCCGGTGTAAGCAAATAAATTCAGGAAACGCTTGTCTTTCGCTTGTTGCTGGATCAACAGGCGAAGCGGGCGGTGATCAAGAAACAAACCGGTATCCAAGTAATCCTCAAAGTTTACCCAGAATTTGCATCCGTTTTCCTCAATAATATGGAAGTGGCGTGAATCGCCCTGTTTTTCATATTGATCCGTATTTTTTTGCTTGCGGCGTATTTTCAAATAAATGTTCTTGGTGGGGACGTCCAGTACCTGCGGTAAAACAGCCATCGCTGCGGCGAGCCGCTGATTGGCTTTAGCTGGATCAATGGTTTTGGGAGGTTCATATTCCTGGACATTTACCCAGGTCTGGTCACCGTGATAGACATCCACTGCCACTGCGTATTCTGGTAAATCTGCATCATAGAGTCGATAGCAGTGCACGTGATGTTGTTTGATCCACTTGGCCAGCCTTTTGATATTCTTCCGTAAACGATTGGCGAACATATCAGCCTGTTGATCGGATTGCTCGGCATGGGCGCGGCGCTGGATGTGCTCGATACGTTCCTGCTGGGAGTGAGTTTTCGGTTCGAAGAACGCATTTTCTTCGATGTTGAAACGCAATAGCTTGCATTCCAAGGAACCATTGAATAGCGTGATCGGCCGTTGTGAACGGATGCCCAGTTTAAAGCCCAGTTCAGGGTTGCCGATGATCATGGCTGCTTGCCAGCCCATGAAGCGTTGCTTCAGTGTTTCGCCAAATCTCCGATACAGGAGAGCGACCTGTTCTTCATCGCCCAAGCGTTCACCATAGGGTGGGTTACAGGCGATCAGGCCTTTGGACCAACTCTCAGCAGAAGATGCGCTGGCGATATCCCGTTTTTCGATGTGTATTTTTCCTGTCAACCCCGCATTTTCGATGTGTTGCAATGCTGCTGTCACGGTATGCCGATCCTGATCAAAGCCGACAATGACGGGTAATGCGCGCAAACCGATGGTCCGGCGCTGCTGAGCTTGCTCGAAAATAGTTTGCCAGAGCTTGGCATTATGCTGTTTCCATCCTAGGAATCCGAAATAATCGCGTTGCAAGCCGGGTGCAATATCGCCGGCAATGAATGCGCCTTCGATCAATAGAGTGCCTGAGCCGCACATGGGATCAAGCAGAGAACCGCCTTGCTTTGCGATATCTGGCCAACCGGCGCGCAACAAAATGGCAGCGGCGAGATTTTCTTTGATGGGGGCAACGATGTTGGTGTCGCGATAGCCCCGCCGGTGCGAACTCTCTCCGGATAAATCCAGGCTCAATTGAGCGGTGTCATCCTGAAGATGAACATTGATACGAATGCTGGGATGCTCGGTATCGACGCTTGGGCGTTCATTGTATCTGGTGCGCATTTGATCGACGATGGCGTCTTTCACTCGTTGCGCCCCGAAATGGCTGTTGTTGATCGCTGGATTGTTCTTACTGCTGAAGGATACCGCCAAGCTGTCGCTCGGATTCAAATGCTCAAACCAATTGATGCGTTGAATACCGGCATAGAGGTCCTGCTGGGATTTGACTTCAAAACTGCCGAGTAATAATAAAATGCGGCTGGCGACGCGTGACCATAAGCAGGTGGTATATGCGATTTCCAAGTCGCCCTGGAAAGACACTCCGGCCAGCTTCTGCCGCACATTTCTTCCTCCGAGCAGCTCAATTTCATTGGCAAGAATACCTTCGAGTGCTTTCGGTGTGGTGGCGAAAAATTGGTAGTGCATGTTGAGTTAGATAGATATGAAATTAATGTGTAAGCTACCGGAACAGCTTGCGATAAGGCTGATTATTTGAATTCAGATAGATGAAGGATTAAAGGCAGCGGTATCGTCTTTTTGTAGCGTGTCGTGTGGTCAAGATAAGAATTTAAGAAAGCTATTTAATTTCAGTCATTTTTTTCATTTTGACTGATGTAAGTTGAACGATTATCCGTTAGGATCGTTATGTTTTAAAGTGGAATTGCACGCTGGAAAAATGCTCTTCACAATATTTCAGAAGCGCCCAAATGAAAAAAATAAGGCCTGAAATCTCGAAACCCTCTTCGAGGGTTGTGATCAGGCTGTAACCCCAGTTTTCTTCTCCATATAACTCTACGTGACGTCCTCCAATGAGCTCCATTCCAAGGGCACCTCCAAGGTAAATTGCCGCTGCTATCAAAAATCTGCTTCTTTCGGTGAAAGAAAGGTAGAGCAAAAATTTTAAAAAGAATAAGCCCAACATGATCACAATGAAGGTGGCGGGAATAACCCAAGCAAAATAAAAAACCCCGAGATTGTCCTCGCCGATCAAGCTTTGAAACGGCCAGATCAGTTTTTCATGAATTTGAAAAGCTTCATCAAACGCAATGTATAGGAATCCCATTGACAGAGTCATCCATTTGGAAACATGAGGATGCATTTGTTTTCGATTCAATTCAGCAATAAGTGCCAAGAGTGTCGCTACGAAGAGTATCAACAGTAACGAGAAATACGTAGGAATATTGCCTTCATGATCGAAGTGAAAAAGGAGGATCAGTTTTCTCAGATAAGCATCATCTTCCCCAAACGAAAATCTCAACAATTGCCCACCCATGTTTGCGACTAACAGAAGTAGGGCGATGGCGGCGAGGATACGGACTATGGTTGCCGGGTTGAATGAGATTTGGTTGTCTACACTATTCATACATATTCAAGCTTTACATCGATTAATTGATTCATGTGTGTGAGCAAAATTAAGCATTCTGCATGATCCATCAATAATGATTGCTGATTGTTGGCTCATAAAGCACATGACACATATCTCATTGCAACGGTATTTCTGTCAAGCTCATCCGAGCGATTCTAATCAGTATATCAATGAGTAAAACTAATTTTTAGGACATATATCCTGAATCAACCGAAAGCAATCATCCTATCACAGTTAGGGAGAGTCTCCTGCTTTGTCTAGTGCGATCATCATACTGATTTAATGACACCTTTCTCTATGAATGCAAAGTGTGGGTGTGTAGCATACACCAATCTTATGTGACTGATGATTAAGTTATTTTTTTGATATCTGGACAATATATTAGGAGCAGTATGATGAGGAATTTTATACGATCGATCACGCTGATGAGCATTTTGGGACTCAGTATTTTATCGGCCTTTAGTGCCAGGGCTGCGGCAGTGACTTATTCAAATTTTGGAAGCCAGAATTCAGATTCCTATTCGTTCACAGCAACGTCGACTGGACAAATCAATGCCTATTTTCATGGCGCAACGGCTGCGTATGCGAACACACTGACGATGCTGGTCAATGGTGTAGCCACCCCGGAGACATCAGAGGGTGTTTTTCACAATCATAGTTCACAGGTCGGCGATTTCCTTAATCTTGGATTTGTCAATCAAGGTGATGTCATCACCTTTCAATTGAATGTGCTGACAACCGGAAGAACATGGTCTTCAGACCATTCATTGAATTCGGATCAGGTAAATCATGTGTTTTCCACTTCATTTGGAGGGGATGTGGAAAATAACATTCCTGCCGGCACTTATGTGGGATTCGAAGATTTAATTCGCGGTGGTGATTTTGATTACGATGATGAGGCTTTCGTATTCACCAACATCAGCGCCGTGCCAGAGCCAGAAACATATGCAATGCTATTGGCCGGTTTGTTGATGATAAGTTATCAATTGCGCCGCACGAAAATGGTTAAATTTTCGGTTTAAGTGGGGCAAAGTCGACCGGTAAATGCTGGTGAGGTATTAAACTACGAATAACTATAAGAAGATGCTTGCATTGATTCATAATGCGTTCGCCTGGAGAATGAAGTAATTATTTCTCCGGGCTTTTTTGTTTGGAGAAGTATCTCCTGATTGAATTGCGCTGATTCACAATAAAAACAACGTAGCCAGACCCAAAAAAATAAAAAAACCGCCGCTATCTGTGACCGCAGTGATCATCACACTTGATCCCAGCGCCGGATCGCGATTCATTTTACGCAACGTGAGTGGAATCAATACGCCCAATAACGCAGCCAGCAGCAAATTAAGTATCATTGCCAGAGTCATTACTAAGCCGAGTTCGGCGTTCTGGTAGATGGCAAAGGTGAACAGTCCGACGACGGCCCCCCATAATAAGCCGTTGACGATGCTGACGCCGACTTCCTTGATGATCAATTTCCAAGCGCTGCTGGTATTGATTTGATCCAGAGCTAATGCGCGAACGATCATCGTGAGGGTTTGGTTACCCGAATTACCTCCGATGCCGGCAATGATCGGCATCAAGGCAGCCAATGCCACGAGTTGTTCAATAGAATCTTCAAAAAAGCCAATTACGCGGGAAGCAATGAAGGCGGTCACCAAATTGATCGCCAACCACATCCAGCGATTCTTGACGCTTTTCAGCACCGGCGCGAACAGATCCTCTTCTTCGCTCAGGCCAGCTAAATTCAATGCTTCATTCTCCGCTTTGGCACGAATGAAATCGATGACGGTATCGACGCTGACGCGACCCAGTAATTTGTCGTTTTCGCCCACCACCGATGCAGAAACCAAATCGTAGCGTTCAAAAGCATTGGCTGCCTGATGCGCGACATCATCCGGATGGAGCTTGATCATTTCTTTGGTCATTACGTCGGCCACTAGCGTATCCGGATCACTCACCAATAATTTGTTGATCAACAACACGCCCTTTAGAAGCTCATTTCTGTCCACGACGAATAATTGATCGGTATGATCGGGCATTTCTTCCAAGCGGCGCAAATAACGTAATACCACTTCCAATCGGACATCTTCGCGGATCGTGATGACATCAAAATCCATCAATGCGCCGACGGAATCTTCCGGATATGACATGGCGGCGCGAAGCTGTTCGCGTTCCGTGATCGGTAATGACCGGAAAACATCATCCATGACTTCCTGCGGCAAGTCGGGCGCAAGATCTGCAATCTCATCGGTATCGAGAAATTCGGTCGCGGCCACCAGTTCTTGGCTACCCATGTCGGTGATCAAGGTAGCACGAACGGCGTCGGACGTTTCTAGCAGTACCTCGCCATCTTGTTCGGCTTTGACCATGCTCCAGATCAATAGCCGGTCATCCAATGGCAGAGCTTCGAGTATATGAGCGATATCCGCGGGATGGAGTTGTTCCAGAAAATATTGAAGTTCAGATAAATTGCGGGCTTGCACCGAAGACTCGGTTAGCGGCTGATCGCTGGCATCCTGTAAATTGACGAGACCTTCGACGAGTTTATATTTCCGCAACAGATACGTCGCCTGCTCCAGCGGCATCGGGGCATTTTCAGTGTCATTATTGGTATTGTCTTCAATCATCTTGTTTTAACGATGGCAAGTGGATTAATGTTGACGTTTCAGACGCCGCAATATGCCGATTGATGACCCCGAGATCGACGCCCCGGTAATATACCAGGATCCTGCAACGGCGGGATAAATGCGCAGTGAATTAACGTGATTTAATGTATCTTGTTGCCGAAAGTGGTGGCAGTGACATGAATCAACGTTCGAGCAAGAATACTTGATGAGTTTGGTTACGGTCGGTTGGTGGGGTTTAATTGGAGGATTTCAGCATGGCAATGACCGGTTGCGTCTCAGGCCGGATGCCCCGCCACACGAAGAAAGATTCAGCCGCTTGCTCGACCAACATGCCAAGGCCGTCAGCCAACCGCGGCGCACCATGTTGCTGAGCGTATCTCAGAAAACGGGTGAGTTCAGAGCCGTACATCATATCGTAGACAAGCATCGTGCGTTCAAACAGACCGGGAAACAATTCCGGCAGCGCATCGTTCAAACTTGCCGAAGTGGCATTGATGATGATGTCGAACTGCCGATCGCGAAGCATCCCATAATCACTGGCCATAAGATCGCCATGCGGACTGAATTGCTGTTTCAGAGCGCGTGCTTTTTCAGGGGTTCGGTTCGTAATGGTGAGTAGCAAAGGTTGTTGCAGCAGGATGGGTAAGATTACGCCGCGTGCAGCTCCTCCCGCCCCCATCAACAGAATACGCTTGTTAATGAGAGGTACTCCGAGATTGCATTCGATGTCGCGAACCAAGCCGGCACCATCCGTGTTATCCCCCAGTATTTCTTCTTGCTCGAATTTGAGGGTGTTGACAGCCTGAGCGTTGGCGGCGCGGTCGGTCAGGCGCGTGGCGAGTTGATGAGCCTCCAGTTTGAAAGGCACTGTAACGTTCAAGCCTTTGCCGCCGTGTTCTTGAAAATGGCGCGTTATGGCTTGGAAACCGTCGAGCGGGGACAGAAGCGCATCATATTGCATCGCTTGATGGGTCTGGCGTGCAAACGCGGCATGGATGAGCGGTGATTTGCTGTGCGAAATAGGATTGCCGATCACGGCATATCGATCAGTCATCGGTTTAGAATCAGGAGGTGGCGGAATGAGTAGAGAGGGTTATTGGCTCAATAGCATGTCGGAAGGTGCAAATATCCAAGTGCGGGTAATATGCAGAATATCGGTGTCTTGACGGATATCCGGTGGAAATGGTGCAAAACCATTCTGACCGGCTAGCTTTACAATATTAATGGCTGCCTGGTCGAGAATCTTTTCGCCCGATGAACGGTTGATCTCAATGGATTCGAGACCACCATCGGCGCGAATGCTGACCGTGAGCTGCAAATTTCCATAGAGTTTGCCCTTTCTGGCGGCTTCGGGATAATTCAAATTGCCGATGCGCTCCACTTTCATGCGCCAGTCTTCAACGTAACGTGCAAAACGGTATTCCTTGGTACGTGCACCGACAAATTTTCTTTTAGGGCGTTTCTGATAAGTATCATGATCCTGATCGATCTGGGCTCTCAACCGGGCAATATCCAAACTGCGCAGTAACAGATCGCTGGTTTCAGTGTTGGGTTCTTTATTTTCAGTTTCTTGTTGCTGTGTGCTGGGTTGCTCGATGGGCTTGGCATCCTTGACAGCCGTCATGAGTTTTTTGGCTTCTTGCTCTAATTGCTTGACTTTCTGTTCCGTGACCGCCTCTTTCGACAGCGGCTTACTTTTGGGTAATACCGGAAAGGGAGTTTTGGCGCGGCGGTTATCATTGGTATTTCCACCCCCATCCAGATTATCGGGTGCAAGCAAGTCAGTTTTGGTGGGTTTAGTGGGAGTTTTGTTGTTGACCAATACGACTTCGAGCGAGGTGGCGATTTTATCGAGCTTGGGCTGTGGGAACTGAAACGTTACTCCCCATAGGACGATCACATGAATCAATAACGAGATCGACATCGCCATGGTTAGGCGATTGGTTTGAGCAAATTGATAACTACGGGCCAGTAGCGAAGAAGTATCGTGTATAGGAATAGTCACAGCCAAAAATCAAACCTTAAAAATTAAGTTGTACCTGGAAGTGCAAAGTCCGTATTGTAGGCAACAACTATTTTCTTGTCATATGATTGTCAATAATAGGGATCAGGCCGCGTTATAAAATTCTGGAAAACTACCATACTCAGTCAGGCTACATTGAAATCAGGCTCAACCTGCCCATTGATCATTCATGAATTGCTCATGCACATCCGCTTTCGCTTCCCCGTTTGTTGCTGGCAGCTTTTTTCAAGGTTTTCCAGAATTGCCTCAGGGTTCATTTTTTTGCAGAAATTCTGCATGCAAGTGCCGGTCCAAAAGATCGATTTCGGATATTTTCAATTTAACATAGCTGCCTGGTGCCAGATCGGGTAATGATGGCACGCGTGTCGTCAGCGGGATGCGATCCAGTTTCACCATATTTTCTTTGATGACCTGAGCATTCGTGATCTGAATGTTTTCTTGGAGCAACCAGCGCAAGCACCAGTACCGCTCCATCGCTCGTTGAAATTCACCATAAATATTATATGCTGCGTCAAAATCGCGCATGGCGACCAAGAGGCTGTGACTATCCTTTTGGTAAGGAGGCGCTTCCTTTGTCAATAACGCGATGATTTGCCGCTGATTGATGAGATCGACGTAACGCCTCATTGGTGAACTGCTCCAGGTGTACTGTGAAACACCCAATCCCTGGTGAGGAGCGGGTGAAGTGCTCATCTTGACCTTACCGTTCGACTGGCTGCGAAAAATCCCGGTAATGCTTGCTTCCGTGAGTTGTTTGCCCCATTCGGTGTTCACATAAATCATGAGTTCCGACACCACTTTATCAATGGGTGATCCGCGACGGCGTTCGCTAATCGTTACACGATCGTCCTTAATCTCAAAATTATAGTCAATCTTGTCATTGTTATCATTGGTCTTGCCGCGCTGAGCTTCCATTTTGCAGGCAAATTTCCATAATAGACTCAATTCGTTGCTGTAAGTGTGCTCGAAGTCGCCTTTGTTTAATGTGAGGTCGTTGAAATGCTGTTCAAGCAAATTATTGCGCAAATTGGTAGCGACTCTGATTTTTTCGATGCGGCTTTCGCATTTGATCACGGTGAAATCATCGGCTACGTCAAGATAAAGGGACAGGGCCGGTTGTAATCGGTTTTCGGTCAAGGTGAAGTGGTTGATGATGCTGTCAGGCAGCATGGTTATTTTGTTGCCTGGCAGATAGACAGTGGAAAGGCGCGCCGCGGCTATTTTGTCCAGCGCCGATTCCGGTTCAATGCCCAATGCTGGGGCGGCAATATGAATCCCAATACGAAAACTTCCCAGTGATAACGGGGTAACGGAAAAAGCATCATCGATTTCAGTGGTGGAAGCATCATCGATGCTGAAGGCGATCACGTCTGAAGTGGGTAGATCAGGTAAATTTGCAAAGGTGGGTGACGATTCCAAGCCTTTGAACCCGGTGCCCTCAGGAAAATGCTCCCATATGAATTGATTGAAATGAAAATCGTGCGTAGAAGGGATGGCACCACATTTCTCCATCAGTTTGACGACAGTGAGCTTTTTTTCTGAACAGACGGTTTCAAGCGCTTTCCATTCAATAGAATTCTTCTCGGGCTTATAAAGCAAATGGCCGATCAGTGGTTTAAATTCTTCGGGCAAAAGGAATTCATTCAATTGTGCGATATAGCGGGATTGTTGCTCTGCCTGTAAGCGTTTCTTTTCCTGTCCAGCCAGCGCGGCCTTGAGCGCATCAGGAGGCGCTGCCTTATATCGGCCCAGACCTTTTTTGTAAAAATAAATCGGCGCGTTTTGCAGCAACAGTAGAATGGCGGCGGCTTCGATTGCAGTCGGTTTATGGCCGAAATAATCGGCAGCGAGTTCATCGCTGGCAAATTCAGTATTCTGCGCGCAGCATTCCCATAAGAAATTTGGATCCAGCTCATCGATCACTTTTTGCACCTGGCCCATGAACTCAGCCAGGGGGGGGGTATCAAACCGAAATAGCACTGATGACGTCTTGATTTTTGACCGCTTGCCGTGCACTGCTTCTATCTGCAGGGAGGTAGTGTTGTCGGTTAGGATGCTGCCCACCTTGAAAGATCCAGCTTCTTCATAAAAAACATTCATAGGATGGTTTTTATAGATAGGGTTGGATAGTTAATCCGAAGTTGCTGTATAGAGAGAGCATGAGTCATGATTTGAAAATGTAAGGTTTAAGATACTATTCAGAAACGATGTGTTTTGTACCTATCAACCTGATCAACAATTTTGCATTATATACGAGACGTCTGGTGAAGATAAAAAACGAGTAGACAATCGAGACTATCAATAGTGCCAGAAATTCTGAAGTGATCAATACGATTCATTGAAATTAAAAAGATTCTGATACATTAGTAATATGACAATGACGGAGAAGAAGGGCTTTATCGGATTGTCAATCATGGGGAGCGCGGGTGCGTCGCTGCCGGTTGATTAAGTATTTCGCTGTCTCGTGGCGAACAAGAACCCAGCGCTCGATGTTATCCCGACCAAAGTTTGATGATGAGCCTCGCGTTTTTAAGCTCAAGGAACTGTTTCAATCCTGGTGCTTTTTTAGAAAAGAGGTAATGGAATCTTTGAATTCGGAATTGGGTAATGTGGCTGCTAACTGACGCAGACACTCTTTACCGGTTTGACTTAATTTCACCTTGGTCGGTTTTTCCTGCGGCAGTCGTTTTGCGCTTTGGTTCATCTGATATGCTTGCACCAAAAATTGAATTGCAGTAACTTCCCAACCTAATTCCTGCAGCTTGAGCAACAACGATGGAGAAATCTGCTTGAGCTTATGTGCTATAGCTCCATTTTCGGCCATTACCGTCAATTTACCCTGCGTGATTCGTCCCACCGTGCAGTGCGGCGCTAAATGGGCTGGAACTAACTGGGAAAATAATAATTGATTCGAATGTAATTGGTGAGCCAGAGAGAACACATTTTCATATTCAGGCGTTTTCTCAAGACGTTTTAGATAAGAATTCACTTTATAAGAGGTCATGGGTATTACAAAATTATCCAGGAATACTAACTATGAATATTATTTTTATTTCAAATAAATCAGAACGTGCACGAAAAATCTCTTTAACTGGAAAGCACATTACCTTATTCATAGGTGTTTTTCTACTCATCGTTCTGATGTTCGCGTTGAGCTTGAATTTTGTTTCGCTACGCTATGCGGACCGGATCCAGGATCCCTTTCTACGAGCCTTGCTGGTGAATCCTCAGGAAGAAAGGCACCAAAAGATCCAAACCCATCTGCAAGACAATCTAAATATCATGGCCAGTAAATTGGGCCAGATGCAGGCGCACCTGTTACGTTTGGATGCCCTGGGTGAGCGTCTGGCGGAATCTACCGGCATCGAATCCCGCGATCTTCTCTTTAATGAATTACCGGGACAGGGAGGGGCGCATAGTGCCTTTTCTTCCGAAGCACTGACTTTTGCTGAGTTCAGTCATAAATTGCATGAATTATCCGACGTATTGGAGGAGAGAATGGACAAGCTCAGTGCCCTCGATTCACTATTGCGCCACGATCGGTTGAGCAAATATGTTTTGCCGTCGGAAATGCCTATCGAGACGGATTGGTATTCTTCCGGTTATGGTTATCGGCTCGATCCTTTTACCGGGAAGCGCGCATTCCATGAAGGCGTCGATTTTTCCGCGGAAATCGGGACACCGATTAAAGCATCTGCCGGTGGTATCGTGGTCTTTTCGGATCGCCATCCTGAATATGGTAATATGATCGAGATCGATCATGGGGATGAGTTGATAAGTCGTTATGCACACGCCTCAAAGCGTTTGGTGGAGCTTGGGCAGGTGGTACTGCAGGGACAGAAAATAGCTGAAGTAGGTAATACCGGACGCTCTACCGGACCGCATCTGCATTTTGAAATCAGGCACAAAGATAAGTCATTGAATCCATCCAGATTCTTGAAAAAGACACATTAAATCCAAGGTTAGACGCTCTTCGAAGTTAACGAGCGGCGTGATCAGAAAGGCAAAATTGGAGTTGGCATGCTTAGAATGAGATCGAAGGAAAAAGCATGTTGAGTCCGATTCAACGCATTTTCCTTTACAATATAGAAGTTTTGCTCATGATCAGGTGTTGCGAGCGCTTGATCAACAGTGTTTGATGCTAGCGGATAGGATCATTGAATTTAAGCCATTGTTGATATTGATGTGGACGCGGTAAAATCTCTCCCCAGCCATAGCTATTGTTTAAACAGAATCTTAGGACTTTATGCTTAGTAATTTATTTAAAAAAATCTTTGGTAGCCGTAATGACCGATTAGTCAAGCAGTATTCTCAAACCGTCCGCGTCATTAATGACTTGGAATCTACGATGGCTGATCTATCGGATACTGAGTTACGGGCCAAAACAGATGAATTCAAGCAACGCGTCCAAGCTGGAGAAGAACTCAGTGCCATCCTGCCTGAAGCATTCGCCGTTGTACGTGAAGTGGGCAAGCGCGTTCTGGAGATGCGTCATTTTGATGTGCAACTCATCGGCGGCATGGTATTGCATGAAGGAAAAATTGCCGAGATGCGAACCGGCGAGGGTAAAACGCTCATGGCGACGTTGCCGGCCTATCTGAATGCTTTATCCGGCAAAGGCGTGCATATTGTGACTGTAAATGACTACTTGGCAAAGCGCGATGCTGAGTGGATGGGAAAAATTTATCAATTTCTTGGCATGAGCGTCGGGGTCATTTATGCGCAGATGCCTCATAATGACAAGCAAGCCGCGTATGCTGCAGACATTACATACGGCACTAATAACGAGTATGGCTTTGATTACTTGCGTGACAACATGGTGACGCATCCGCTCGAGCGCGCGCAACGCGTGCTCAATTTTGCCATCGTCGATGAAGTCGACTCGATCCTGATTGATGAAGCACGGACACCTTTGATTATTTCCGGTCAGGCGGAAGGTGATACCGAGATTTATGTTCGTATCAATACCCTGATTCCTAAATTGATTCGACAAGAGACTGAGGATGGTCCAGGTGATTACAGCGTGGATGAAAAGACGCATCAAGTCACCATGAGTGAAGCCGGCTTTGAACATGCCGAAGAATTGCTTGATAAAGCTGGTTTATTAAAGGCGGGAGCCAGTTTGTATGATCCTGCGCACATTAATCTGATTCATCATTTGAATGCCGGCTTGCGCGCTCATAGTCTTTATTTTCTGGATCAGCATTATGTCGTCCAAAATGGTGAAGTCGTCATCGTTGACGAGTTTACTGGTCGGTTAATGGCTGGTCGCCGTTGGTCCGATGGATTGCATCAAGCTGTCGAGGCGAAAGAAGGTGTGCCTATTCAGAAGGAAAATCAGACACTCGCTTCGATTACGTTCCAGAACTATTTTCGTATGTATCAGAAATTATCCGGTATGACGGGTACGGCCGATACCGAAGCTGCCGAGTTTCAGCAGATCTATGGCCTTGAAACCGTCATTATTCCTACTCACCGGCCCATGATCCGTGAAGATCGCATGGATCTGGTGTTTCGAACTACGAAGGAAAAAAATAACGCGATCATCGAAGGTATCAAGGAATGCTATGAGCGTGGCCAACCGGTGCTGGTAGGCACCACGTCGATTGAAAATAATGAGCTGCTTTCCAAACTGCTGGAGCGGGAAAAGTTGCCGCATCAGGTTTTGAATGCGAAACAGCATGCGGGTGAAGCGAGCATTGTTGCACAAGCTGGACGGCCTAAGATGATCACTATCGCAACCAACATGGCTGGTCGCGGAACCGACATTGTCCTGGGAGGAAATCCGGAGCCGGAAATTGAACGCATCCGGCATGACGAAAAGCTGAGTGAAGAAGCTAAGGAAAAAAGCATAGAAAATTTGAATCAGCAATGGAAAATTACCCATGAAGAGGTTCTCAACAAGGGTGGATTGCATATCATCGGAACTGAACGGCATGAATCGCGCAGAGTAGATAATCAATTGCGTGGACGTTCCGGAAGGCAAGGCGATCCTGGTTCCAGCCGATTCTATCTGTCGCTGGAAGATCCATTGCTGCGGATCTTTGCATCGGATCGCGTGGCCAATATCATGACGCGCCTTAAAATGCCCGAGGGAGAAGCCATTGAACATCCCTGGGTGACTCGAGCTATTGAAAATGCCCAACGAAAAGTGGAAGCAAGAAATTTCGATATGCGGAAGCAATTGCTGGAATACGATGATGTCGCCAATGATCAGCGAAATGTTATTTACCAGCAGCGCAATGAATTATTGGAGGCGGAACAGGATATTTCCGAAACCATCATTGCCATCCGCGAAAGCGTTCTGGATAGCGTATTCGGTCAATTCATCCCGCCAGGAAGTGTCGAAGAGCAATGGGATGTGGCTGGTTTGGAGAAAACGCTAGCTTCGGAATACCAGTTGCATTTTCCCATTGAGCACTGGTTGAAAGAGGATCCTGAATTGCATGAGGAAAATTTGTTTCAGCGCATCTTGGATCAGGCTAATGAGCACTATCAGACTAAGGTGAACACTGTGGGCGCAGAAGTGATGCATCATTATGAGCGGGCAGTGATGCTGCAAAGCTTGGATTCACACTGGAGAGAACATTTGGCGGCATTGGATCATCTGCGCCAAGGTATTCATTTGCGGGGTTATGCTCAGAAGAATCCTAAACAGGAATATAAACGTGAAGCTTTTGAGTTGTTCACCACGATGCTTGAAGAAATCAAGAATGAAGTCACCAAGATATTGCTGACGGTTCAAATTCAAAGTGAGCAACAGGTCGAGGCGGTTACGGAAACCATGAAGGCGCCTGAGAATGTGCAGTTTCATCATGCTGATTATCAGGATGTAATGGAAGAAGAGGATGCGGGTGATGATACGGCTGGTAGAGTACCGCAGCCGTTCGTGCGCCACAGCGATAAAGTGGGGCGTAATCAACCCTGCCCCTGCGGATCGGGCAAAAAATATAAGCAATGCCATGGCAAGATTAAATAATTCTTGGCAATGGTCGCTACACATCGCTCAATCGGTGCTTGCTTAAATGTGTTGCGATATGAAGTAAGGATAAAATCGTTGACTTCTCAATAAATTATTGAGAAGGTAAGTCATAAAAATAATAAAGCTACAAAAATACTTTTTGTTATTCTCAATAATCACAGAATGGTTATGTTATACTGCGCGCTTCAAAAAAATCATAAGTTTTTTCAGAATTTTGAGCGGAATTCATTGAGAATAAAGTAAATTATCGTTGTAGGTTTAAATTTTCATAAAAAATTACTGATGGAATAGTTGAATATGGCAGATAGTTTCAGCATTGATGATGAGATGAGTGGCAGAAGGAAGTTTTTAGTCGCTGCGACTTCAGTAGCAGGGGGAATTGCAGGCGTTGCGATTGCAACGCCTTTTTTATTGAGTATGATGCCTAGCGAGCGTGCAAAAGCAGCCGGTGCGCCAGTAGAGGTCGACATTTCGAAACTTGAACCGGGCATGCTATTAATGGTTGAATGGCGTGGAAGAGTGGTGTGGGTTCTGAATCGCACTCCTGACATGCTGGCGAGTCTTGAGAAGGTGGAAGGCGATCTTGCGGACCCCACTTCTGAAAAAAAACAGCAGCCGGACTATGCCAAAAATCGCACCCGTTCAATCAAACCAGAAATTTTTGTTACAGAGGGGGTGTGCACTCATTTAGGTTGCTCGCCGGTATTTAGAAAAGACGTGGCTCCGGCAGATTTGGGTCCCGATTGGTTAGGTGGTTTTTTCTGTCCATGTCATGGGTCAAAGTTTGATCTGGCTGGGCGTGTGTATAAACATGTGCCGGCTCCAACCAATTTGGTTGTGCCTCCTCATGTATATTTGAGTGATAACCGTCTTTTAATTGGATCTGAAAGCGAGGGATCTGCGTAAATGAGTAACTTATTTAATTCAATGATTGGATGGATCGATAAGCGATTTCCATTAACATCCAACTGGAAAGCACACCTTTCCGAATACTATGCGCCAAAAAATTTCAACTTCTGGTATTTTTTCGGTTCTTTAGCTTTACTGGTATTGGTCAATCAATTGTTGACCGGTATTTTTCTGACCATGAACTACAAACCGGATGCGAGCCAAGCCTTTGCATCCGTTGAATATATCATGCGTGATGTAGATTATGGATGGTTGATTCGCTACATGCATTCGACCGGCGCATCCATGTTTTTTGTCGTTGTTTATCTGCACATGTTCCGTGGAATGATGTACGGTTCTTATCGGAAACCGCGTGAGCTTCTGTGGCTGGTGGGAATGTGTATATTTTTCGTGTTGATGAGCTTGGCATTTACTGGCTATATTTTACCTTGGGGACAAATGTCTTACTGGGGGGCGCAAGTGATTGTCAGTATGTTTGGCGCCATTCCAAGCGTCGGTGAAATATTACAGCAGTGGCTATTGGGTGACTTCACTCTTTCCGACGCTGCTCTGAATCGCTTCTTTGCTTATCATGTCGTGACCTTGCCTCTTATTTTACTCGTGTTGGTGTTTGTGCACATTCTGGCCTTACACGAAACGGGCTCAAATAATCCTGACGGCATCGAAATTAAAGAAAACAAAAATCCATCCACTGGCATACCGGTTGATGGTATTCCTTTTCATCCCTATTACACGGTGAAGGATATTGTTGGTGTCGTTGTCTTTCTGATGGTGTTTTGTGGAATTATTTTCTTCGCGCCTGAAATGGGCGGGTATTTCCTTGAATATAATAATTTCATCCCAGCTAATACGTTGCAGACTCCAGATCATATTGCGCCTGTTTGGTATTTCACTCCTTACTACTCGATGCTGAGGGCAGTAACAGTGAATTTTCTGGGAATCGACGCGAAATTGTGGGGCGTTATACTGATGGCTGGCTCAGTTGTCATTTTCTGTTTTTTACCTTGGTTGGACAGGAGTCCGGTTAAGTCGATACGCTATAAAGGACCCTTATTTAAAATAGCCTTGACACTTTTTGTGATCAGCTTTTTTGTGCTCGGGTGGTTGGGGACTAAATCGCCGACCCCGCTGTATACCTTGTTAGCGCAAATCTTTACAGTCATCTATTTTGCTTTCTTTATCTTGATGCCTTGGTATAGCAAAATAGACAAAACGAAACCTGAGCCAAAAAGACTAAAAGAGTAAAAAATGAAGAAAATAACGATAGCATTATTAATCTTATTGAGCACGGCTTCATTCAGTGTGATTGCTAGTGAGCCAGGCATGCCGTTGGATCGAGCCCCAGTTGATATTACCGATGACGCGTCGCTGAAGCGTGGCGCCGAAACCTTCGTTAATTACTGTTTAACGTGCCATGGTGCGAGCTATATGCGTTATAACCGTCATCGTGATATCGGTTATACGAATGAAGAGATTCTTGAGAAACTGGTTTTCACCGGGCAAAAAGTCGGTGACCTGATGCAGTCAGCCATGCGTAAGAAAGAAGGTGAAGAATGGTTCGGGGTAGTGCCGCCGGATTTATCAGTGATTGCTCGCTCTCGTGGCGCAGATTGGCTGTATACCTATTTACGAGCATTCTATCGTGATGACGCGACCGGAACCGGCTGGAATAATCTGGTGTTCGATCGCGCTGCTATGCCGCACGTTCTATATGAATTACAAGGAAACCAAAAGCTAGTGGTTAAAACATCGGAGAAAGGCGATCAAAAAAGCTTGGTCCTGGATCAGCCGGGTCAATTGACTAAGGCGGATTATGATAAGTTTGTCGGCGATTTGGTAAACTATTTAGTCTACCTCGGCGAGCCTCACGCTAATGAACGAAAAAAACTGGGGATCGAAGTAATGATTTTTCTGTTTGGTTTCTTAGGACTTGCTTATCTCTTGAAAAAAGAATATTGGAAAGATATTCATTAGAATCAATTTTTTAAACGATAAGTAAAAGTAGGTCAGAGATTAGAAGTTATGATGACGTTATATTCAACAATTACCTGTCCATACAGTCATCGTTGTAGGATTGTGTTGCACGAAAAAGATATGGATTTCCAGGTAATTGATGTTGATCCCAATAATAAATCAGAAGATCTGGCAGTCATCAGTCCGTATGGAAAAGCGCCTGTGTTGGTGGAACGCGATCTGGTGCTCTATGAATCGAATATCATCAATGAATATATCGATGATCGCTTTCCGCATCCTCAACTCATGCCTGCCGATCCAGTGATGCGCGCGCGTGCGCGGCTATTACTGTATCGGTTCGAACAGGAATTATTTTTTCATATCAGCGCGTTTGAGGGAGCGGACCAAAAAGCGATGGAGAAAGCCAGGGCCGTAATTACTGATCATCTAACGATTATTTCTCCAGTTTTTGAGAAACAGAAATTCATGCTTGGAGATGAATTTTCGATGCTTGATGTTGCCATCGCGCCATTACTGTGGCGCCTTGAGCACTATGAGATTCGCTTGCCCAAACAGGCTGCGCCATTATTAAAGTATTCAGAGAGCCTGTTTAGCCGTCCTCCTTTCATTGCTGCGCTGTCAGCCTCTGAAAAAGTCATGCGAAAATGAATAGCTCCACTAAACCCTATTTGATTCGTGCCATATATGAGTGGTGCATGGATAATGACTTGACCCCGCATATTTCGGTTGTTGTTTATCCGAGCCTTGATATGCCGGCGCAATATGTTAATAATGACGAGATCGTTTTTAATATTGGCCTCCAGGCAGCTCATGAGCTTATGATGAATAATCATCAGATAAGCTTTATGGCGCGCTTTAATGGTATTCCACGAAAATTGGAAATTCCTATCTACGCAATCAAGGGGATTTTCGCTCGTGAAGTGAATCAAGGTTTGACATTTCCAGTCGAGCATCAAGAAAATGATGCACACAACACTTCGTTAGGTGATCAACAAGAAGCTGAATTGATTGAGTCAATGACTTCTCGCGAAAAAAACCTAAAAAAACCCACTTTGCGTATCATCAAATAAATATAGTTAGTTGATATGCAGCCATTGCCGGCATAGCTCAGATGGTAGAGCAGCTGATTTGTAATCAGAAGGTCCCGAGTTCGATTCTTGGTGTCGGCACCAAAAAAATTTAATTGGATCTGCAAGATGATGGGAAAGATGTCATCTTTCAATAGAAATTCAACGACGATATTGCGTGATCATTGCTTCATAAGTCGCGGATATATTTGATATTGGTTCTGAATGCTTCCCACACTTCGTCCATTCGCCCCCCGAGCGCCAGTTTTGCCTGGGACTGGATGTAACGGGACATCACGCCGACCGATGTGTGAGGAGGGAGCGTGGGTACATGTGGATTGGTGAAGATATTCATCAGTACAGGTCCGTCATATAGCAGAGCTTCCTTCACTGCCTTTTCCAATGCGGCGGGTTGAGTAATGGAATAGCCACGTATACCACATGCTTCTGCTACCATCGCAAAATTGGGGTTAATCATTCTGGTTTGCCAATCGGGCAAGCCGGCCACTTGCATTTCCAGTTCGACCATGCCGAGGCTGCGATTATTGAAGACGATAAGTTTTATCGGCAGCCGGTATTGAGCAATGGTCATCAGATCTCCCAGCAGCATGGAAAGCCCGCCGTCGCCGCAAAAAGCGATAATCTGGCGATGCGGGGAATGCAATGCCGCGCCAATGGATTGCGGCATCGCATTGGCCATCGATCCATGCGAGAAACTCCCCATCAGCGTACGCTTGCTGCTGCCATGCAGATAACGCGCCGCCCATACTGTGCTCATGCCAGTATCTGCGGTAAAGATCGCGTCATCATCGGCGATGCGATCAATCACGCCAGCTACAAATTCAGGCTGGATCAAATTTTCTTCGCCGGGATCGGCCGCATGGACGCGATAATCACGCTCCACATCAGCATAATCCTCTCGGCAAGCGTTCAAGAAGTGCTCATTGGTTTTAGGATGAAGCAACGGCAGCAACATTCTGATCGTCGGGCCGATGTCGCCACATAAACCCATGTGCAATGCCACTCTGCGCCCAAGCCGTTCGGGTTTGCTGTCGATCTGTACTATTTTGGCAGAACTGTGGAGAAACTCCTTCCATGGAAAATCGCTACCCAGCATCAGTAACAGTTTGCCGCCGGTAATGGCGCGGGCACCGGCTTTGCTGCCCAGCAGTCCGGTCAAGCCTACTGCATACGGATTGTCGCATTCCAATGCCATTTTAGCTTTGAGCGTATAAGCCATCGGTGCTTTGAGAACGTGGGCCAATTCGATCACTTCGGTGCGGGCGTCAGCACAGCCGACGCCTGCGTAGATACCGATGTCATCGGAATTATTGATCAGTTCAGCCAATGCCTGAATTTCTTTCTCGGCCGGGTGCAGAACAGATTGAGGCCGGTATAAGTCGCCCCATACCACGTCTTCTTCGGCATTACAGGTCATCAAGTCGCCCGGAAAGGCGCACACCCCCACACCCTTGCGGTTCCAGGCGTACTGCAGTGCTTGTTGCAACATCCGCGGTAATTGTGGCGGCGTCATGGCAACTTCATTGTAATGACTGCAACCATCGAACATTCTCAGGTCGGTGGATTGGAAACTTTCCGTGCCGTAATCTTCGGAAGTGATGGTCGAAGCCAGCGCAATCACCGGCGCGCCCCAGCGATGAGCATCATATAACCCGTTAATCAGGTGAACATGACCGGGGCCGGAACTGCCAGCACAACAACCCAAACCGCCCAGTACGCCTTCAGCCATGGCCGCATAGGCGCCTACTTCCTCATGGCGTACTTGGATCCAGTCGATATGACCATCGCGGCGCAACGCATCATTCAGGAAATTCAGGCTATCGCCGGTGACGCCATAGATGCGGCGAATTCCGGCATTCTTGAGCATTTCAACTAATTGTTCGGCGACGGTTGTAGCCATGAGATCTCCAGCAGTTCACGCAATTCAACATTAATCCATAAAAAAGCCAATTATGATTATTAAATAATAGGATACGGAAATTAAAGTATCCGTTCGTTATCGTACATATCTCAGCAGTGGTCGCTCGATCAGGAGATTGGGTGGTTCTCAAATCTTGATGGACTGGTGCATATCCAGATAGCGTTGATTCATTTGTTCATGGGCGGGAGTCAGCAGGGCATCGATGGTGAAGATATTGAACGCTTGCGAGGAATCGATGCCGTCAAGCTGTTTCCACGACAAAGGCACCGCCACCGGCGCACCTTTGCGGGCGCGCAGGGAATAAGGCGCGATAGCTGTGGATGAAAAATCATTGCGCAAATAATCGATGAAAATCTTTCCACGTCGCTGGCTTTTATTCATCGTCGCGACATACGCATCCGGCGCATCGCGTTCCATGTGCTGGGCGAAGCGCCGGCAGAACCGCTTGATTCCATCCCAGCCGTGGTTTGGTTTTAACGGAACGGCCACATGGATGCCCTTGCCGCCCGATAATCGCGGAAATGATTCCAATCCAAGCTGCTGCAAACGGCGGCGAACATCCTCAGCGGCAAGCTTGATCGCATCGAACGGCACGTGTTCGCCGGGATCGAGATCAAAAATGATCTGTTCGGGCTTATCGATCATCTGGACGCGGCTTTGCCACACATGAAATTCAATGGTGCCCATTTGCACCAGCTCAAGCACTCCTGCTGCGTTATCGATATAAAAATAGTTATGTTTTTTGCCTTGATGGGTGATGGTTTTGCCGCGTAGATCCGGACCCATTCCGCGCATGGGGTTGCGTTGAAAGAAACATTCCCCTTCGATTGTATCGGTGCAGCGCACCAGACTGATCAATCGGTTTTTCAGAAACGGCAGCATAAAGGGGAGAACTTTCGCGTAATACTGAGCGATATCACCTTTGCTGACCCCGCTGCCGGGGAACACTTCACGCTCCGGATGCGTGATGGTAATTCCCTCAACCGTGAAATCATTTTCTGTAGAGGAATGAATGATGCGATTTGGAAGTTGATCCGGAATTTCCAGGCGTACCGACTTGGGGGCTTTATCTTCCCGCAATCCTTTGAATGAGGCGTGGCGTATGCGTTGATCAGCAGTCCATTCCCAGAATGCTACCTCGCACAGCAGCTTCGGCTTGACCCAGACATGCGGGCGGACTGATTTTTCAACTTTGCCGCTGAACGGTGGCCGGGACAATCGCAACGGCTGCAATTGCCGGTAAATCTGCCGCGCGAGTTCAGCGCCAAAACCGGTGCCCACTTTACCCGCATAGCGGAACTTTCCGTCTTGATAATAACCCAGCAACAGAGAAGCAATCGACTCGGAACCGTCCTTGGCCGGCATGAAACCGCCTATGACGAATTCTTGCGCCTGGCCGCATTTGCTTTTGAGCCATTCTTTGGTGCGTCGGAATTGGTACGCGCTATCCTTGCGTTTTGAAACCAGACCTTCAGCGCCGATGCTGCACGCTTTCTTGAGCAAATGCGGACTGCTCTCCAGGTGGTCGCTGTAATGCACCATAGTCAGGGCTTTATTGTTCAGAATTTTTTTGAGCGCAGCCTTGCGCTCGATCAACGGGGTTTGGGTCCGATCGTCGTCGTTCAGATGCAGCAGATCAAAAAACCATCCTTGTACCTGGCTGGAGTCATGGCGCGACAACGCATCCTGCAGTGCAGCGAAACTGGTCGCGCCCCGATCGTTCAAAACGCCGAGTTCGCCATCGAGAACGGCATTGCTGACTTTGATTTGGGCCAGTTGCTTGGCAATGCCGGGAAATTTATGCGTCCAATCCTTTTCGCCGCGAGTACGAAGCCTGACTTTGCCATTTTCCAGAAACGCCATGATCCGGTAACCGTCATACTTGATTTCATGCAGCCAATCAGAGCCGGCAGGCGGAAATTCCACCAATGTCGCAAGTTCGGGCCTCGGGTATTTTTTCAATAATGAGGTCGCCGCGGAGGTATCGATTCCGGTGGTCTGCATTTTTTTTGTTTTCCGGTGAGCATCGTCCGAAGCGTTACCTTTTGCCCCGGCGCGGATTTCATCGAGCGTGAGATTCGAAACAATGCTGGTATTTTCTTGCTCGAGGAAATGCTGGTTGCTTGTTCCCTTCAGGATAAATTCGTCCTCTCCCTTGATGAGAAGCCAGTTATCGCGTTTATCGGTTGAATTCATGCGCACCAGATGCCAGCGCCCGTGCATCCGTTGACCATGGAGTTGAAAGGTCAGATGACCCTTCTTCAAATCCTGATGAGGATCTCCTTCCGGTATCCATTCGCCGTTATCCCAGATCATCACGGGGCCTGCGCCATATTGTTTGTCCGGGATCACGCCTTCGAATCGATTGTATTCCAGCGGATGGTCTTCAACGTGAACTGCCAGGCGCTTGTCGGCAGGATCATAACTGGGCCCGCGCGTCACTGCCCAGCTTTTCATCACGCCATCCAATTCGAGCCTGAAATCATAATGCAAGCGCCGAGCGCCATGTTTCTGAATGACGAATGCCAAACGACGGGTTTTAGGTTTGCCGGTTTTACCTTTCGGTTCACTGGTGACGCTGAAATCACGCTTGTGATGATAACTGGACAGTGGCGAAGACATGGCTTAGGCGACAGTTCTTTGTTTGGGGGAACGGGTTTTGCGGATCGGTTTCTTTTTTTCAGATCCGGAATTCGTTTCGCTGCCGCCGGTTTGTTTGAGGCTGCGGCGCAGCGCATCCATGATATTAGTGACCTTCTCGGGGGTGGCAGGCTCTTTTTTTGAGCGGACTGGGCGCTTGCCCAGTTTAGCGTTGACGATTTCCTTCAATCCTTCCTGGTACACATCCTTGAATTTTCGCGGATCAAATTTGGCCGTTTTACGATCGATCAATTCTTCTGCAAGCGCCAATTGCTCTTCGTCAATCTGGGTGTCAACCTCGATACCTTCAAAATAATCCTCGGCCTGGCGCACTTCATACGCATAGCGCAGGGTTTCCATCAGCAAACCCTTGCCGCACGGTTTGATCGCAACGATGCGTTCCTTGTCGCGTAGCACGACTTGGCCCAATGCCACTTTCTTGCTCATGCGCAGCGCATCGCGCAACGTCAGGTACGCTTCTTGCGCGATATCGCCATCGGGAACGACATAATACGGAACATCGAAATAAATCGAATCAATCGAAGCATGATCCGTGAACTGAACGAGTTCGATCGTGTGCTTGCTTTCCAGTTTGAGATTGTCGATTTCCTTATCTTCGATCGGCACGAAACTTCCTTTTTCGTACTCATAGCCGCGCACGATATCCTCCGGTTCCACCATCTCGCCGTCTTCATTCACATTGCGGTAACGGATGCGCTGCCCACTGTCACGATCATATTTGTGCAGTACGATCTTGTCCCGCGACGACGTGGCGGGAAAAAGCCGGATCGGAAACGTTACCAATGACAAGCGAATGTGACCCGACCAAAAAGCATGTTCGGCCATATGACTCTCTCCGGTATGAGATACTCATGCAGATAGTGACCGACGAATGCATAACGTACTCGCTCATCCTGCATGTAGAGCTCTGATCCTGCCTCTTGCTTGAGAGGGTTTTTCTCCTTGATGAGTTTAAGCAAGATCGACATTCCGGCGCGCTTCATCGCGCAATTCGCGCACCCGCTCATGGTTTCTTTTGACACCTTCATATTGTTCATCGAGGCAGGCGCGCAGACTGTCAGGCATTTCTTCCCTCAATGCTTCTTCATAGGCTCGCAGCGCAAGCGCTTCGCCCCGTTCGCATTCCTCGAGCACGGTCAGATTATCTCGATTGCCCAGCATCGTTTGCAGGTCTATCCATCGGCGATGAACCATGGCGACCGTTGATCCTGCGGTGTTGGGGTCGCCGCCATAATGCCTAATTTCCGTATTCAGCGTGAAAACGGCGTCATCGCAACTTTGCGCCCGATCCTGGAAATACAGTTTCAACGAAGGGTCTTTCGCGTCCATCGCGCAGGTCCGGAAGCCTGCCGCGCCATCCCGCGAGATTTGCACGAGGTCGCTCAAGATATTCAGAATTTTCTCATTGTTCATGGCCTGTCTCCGTAGTGATAAATCGCGGCCGACGGATGACAAATTACGGTCACCGCCCATTATCGGCTATCAAGACAATAGTGATTAAATTCTAACGATCAGTCTGTTCGGAATCTCACATTCTGATCGGCATTGTTCAGATGTAGGTGATATTTCCGCAGAGAAAAGCCAATGATTGTTCGATTCAGTGAATCGAGGTACAGGATGAGGATGGAAATCAGGATGGGCGATTGAGTTCAGGCGATCGGGCAGAGCAGAGCTGGTCATGAATGGTGATGGTGATGTATGTCAAAGGACGTGGCTTCCTTGTGGGATGGTGGAGTTTTCAGTAAACGTTCGATTTCATGTTTGATCACAAAATGGCATTCGCAGCTTCTTTTCTCGATGGCTTGTTGATTAAGCAGGGTCAACACACCCGATTGATAGCTGATCAAATGGCTTTTTCCCAGGTTATCGATGCCTTGCGTGACGGCTTCCAGGGGGACGCCCAATAAGTATGCTATCAATGAACGGGAAATCGGCATTTCCTTATCGCTGATCCGGCGTACATTCGATAATAGCCAACAACAGAGTTGTTGGTCGGTGGTATGGAAGCTATGGCAAACCGTGATTTGCGCAATTTGGGTCAGCAGGACTTGCGTATGCTTGATGAACAGGTCGAACAATCGTTCGTTCCGCTCAATTTCTTCCATGAAGTAGTTTTTTCTGATCCGATAGGCATTGCCTTCTCTCGCGACAACGGCGCAGTTTAACGTGGCCTGATGATTGCGGGCAATGCCGATTGCGCCATCGCAGCCAATCACGGCGATTTCCGCTGATTTGCCATTCTTCATGGGATGGAGCAGGGAAACCATGCTATCGATGGGAAAGTGAATGAACGGCGCTTCTTCAGCGACCTCATACAGCACTTCTCCCAATCCTAACGAGATGAGCTCCAACTGCCCGGACAGAGCAGCGTATTCCTCAATCGTGAATTTATTCAGCAGGGAGTTTCTTTTCGAGAAAATGATATTTTGCATTGTATGAGCCTTATCGATTGTAATAATATTTTTGTCAGTAGCTGCTCATTGCGATTTCCATTCTGAAAAATCTTTATTTAAAGAAAATAAATGGATTGTAGGAATACTAAAATTATTGGAGGGAAGATGTATGTCAGAATTCCCCGAAAAATATCTAAACATTTCCTTAGTTTCACCTCTTAAAGCTCCTATTTATCAGGGAATTGCTGAGCTTATCGATCATAGCCCGAATCGGCTGCGAGCTAATCTGGTTAAATTTTATTCATAAAATTAATCCGTTATTTATCTTTTGAGAGCAACTCGAGTACTCTAACGCCTGACGATGAAGGTGCTGCGGGGTGAAAATGGTTTTTCTCACTCATTGGATTCATTGGCAGAGATATCCATTAAAACAATACGCAATAACGGCGGAGAATCGGCTGCAGTTTTCACCGCGCAACTGAGGAATGCATCAAAGGTCGAATCATCCTGGCGGATCATCTGTAGCCTCAATTTTTTGGGATATTCTAATTCAGAGCCTGATTTCACCAGCGAAAAAAAGAGCCGATACCAACAATCTTTTGCGGTCTTGTCAATAAACCCCGAAAACCGCTTATTGATCAGTTTGGCGCGATCCATTCCTAATTGCTGAGCGCCGGTCAAATTGATTGCATGGATCGTTCCACCCAAATTGAGGGAAATATAGGTGACCGGGGCAAATTCGTACAGATCGATATACCGGTCTCTGGCTTCTTCGATGATGAGTTGCGCTCTTCTGAGTTCTTCATTCTGCATTTCCAATTCGACCTTATGCACCAGCAATTCATGCGTCAGGACTTCATTGAGCATGGTTTTGTTTGCGGCAGACAAATTTCGGACCATTGCTTCGGCATGGGTCCGTAACGAACCGCGCCTTTCCATGTTTTTTTGTTTACTCATGGCCCAATGGGTTCGTCGAGGAACCGTTGTTCTCCCTGGCCATCAGCAGAATCAACGAAAATTCGTTGAATTTGCTGACCGTGCGCTGGGCGTTCAAAAACAGTTTTTGATGACCGATGATCGGAAAATCATGCTCGATATAGCCTTCATATACCTGATCACGTGGCAGAATCACTTCGAGCAAGTTCTTCAAAGGCTCGATATCCCATTGATTGTTGCTCAGTTCATAAATTTTCCGGCCGATGGTTTCTTCAACGCTCAGCTTGAAGAATTGATGAAAGGCGCGATTCGCAGAAATCACTCTCAAGTCCTTGTCAATGATCAATAAGGGATGCGCGATGACATCGACCACTTCGCCGGCCAGGTCGCTGGCTAGCCGGCTGGCATCTTCTGCCTTGTTGAGCTTGTTGATATCGGTGAATGTCAACACGACGCCTTCGATTGCATTGTCAAGCGTGCGATAAGGTTGAATCCGGGCCAGATACCAATTGCCGCATTGTGTCTGCACTTCCTGTTCGTAAGGAATCAAGGTTTCGAGCACTTCCTCAGCGTGCGTCAGCAATTCATCGTTGGTCAGATTCGACTTGATGTCGCTCAATAACCGGCCTACGTCCGAAGAGATCAACCGGTATAACGTCGTGGCTTCGCGCGTGAAGCGCCGAATGATCAATTTTTCATCGAGGAATATCGTGCCGATATGGGTATTGTCGAGCAAATTCTTCATATCGTTCTGCATGCCGACCAGTTGTTCGATTTTGCCCTGCAATTCCGAATTGACGGTCACCAACTCTTCATTGACAGACTGTAATTCTTCCTTGGAAGTTTCAAGTTCTTCGTTGGTCGATTGTAATTCCTCATTGGTCGATTGCAATTCCTCATTGGTCGATTTGAGTTCTTCATTCGATGCTTGCTGCTCTTCCAATGTTACTTGATAATTTTCCTTCAAGTACACCAGATCGCGTTCCAGTTCTTCGATGCGCCCCAGTTCGATCGCCTTGGGAATGCGCTTGATTCCGGCTTTTTTGGCGATGGGGCTGATCTCTAAAAAGCTGATCAGCAAAAAATGCTGGTGGCTTTCATTGCTGGCCAAGAATCTCACGCTCAGATGAATGGTCGTGAATCCGCCATTGGTTTTAACTTCCACTTCCTTGTTGAGGGTGGAGTTTTTATCGTTGGTTGCGGCCCGAATCGCGGTGCGCAATTCCAGTTCCAGACCTTCGCGGGCCATTTCGATGATGTTCAAGCTGGCTTGCCCGGGCGCGGGACGCAGGAATTTGCCGGTATCGCCATGGATAAAATGGATATTGCCCTTCAAATCCGTCAATACGGAAGCCGGGGCGAAGCATTGGATCAATACGCGGCGGGTGAATTCCGCAAAATTGATTTCTTTGGGTTTGATGATGACCTCGTCGGGTGTCTTATCTCCCATGCCGGCTGTCCATGAGATGACATTGGCCACGGTCGTGCGCGAAGATGCTGTTTTGCAGGCGCGATAGAATTTCCATTTGCGGTTGATTTGCGAGAACAGCTCATGATGATTGCCGATGCCTTCCGACGGCGACAAGAACAGCACGCCTTCCGGGACGAGGGCGTAGTGGAAGACCGGGATGAGCTGATTCTGCAATTCTGCTCCGAGGTAAATCAGCAAATTGCGGCAACTGAGCAAATCCAGTCGGGTAAAAGGCGGATCCTTGAGCAGATTCTGAGTCGCGAAAACGACCATTTCGCGAATTTCTTTCTTGATCCGGTAGCAATTGTCTTCTTTCGTGAAGAAACGGCGCAACCGTTCCGGACTGACATCCTGGATGATGTTCAGCGAATAAATGCCCAAGCGGGCGGTCGCGACGGCGTCTTCATCCAGATCGGTGGCATAGATCTGGATTTTAAATTCCTGCTGCGATTTCTCGAGCCATTCCTTGAGGATGATGGCGATGGAATAGGCTTCTTCGCCAGTAGCACAACCCGCTACCCAGACGCGGAAAACGGAATGTTCGGTTTTATTTTTGCAGAGCCCGGGAAGAATGTCTTTTTCCAATACCTCGAAAGCTTCCGAATCGCGAAAGAAACTGGTGACATTGATCAGCAGTTCTTTAAAAAGGGCACTGATTTCATTGCTGTTCTTCTTGATGAGCTGAGCATACACATCGATATCATCGATCGACAACGATGTCATGCGCCGTTCGATACGGCGCTCGATCGTGCTTTTTTTGTAGAGTGAAAAATCATGGCCGGTAAATGAGCGCAAGTCCATCAGAATGCGGCCGACGGCATTGTTTTTTTTGCCATTTCGAGGTTTTTCCTTGGGGGGAAGGAGGTTTCGTTTATGCGCGTCAAAAATTTCCGGCATTTTCTCCACCGGCAGGACATGCGTAGCAAAACCGGCATCGATGGCGCTCGACGGCATGCCGTCATACTTTGCGGTACTTGGTTCTTGCACCAATGTCAGCCCGCCGGCATGAAAAATAGCGCCCAATCCTTGCGTTCCGTCTGAGCCGGTGCCAGACAAGACGATGCCAATGGCTTGGGAGAGCTGATCCTCGGCAAGCGACGAAAAAAAACCATCAATCAGCGAGCGCGGGCCTTTCGAGTCAAGCGGGGAACTCACCTGCAGTTTGCCTTGAAAAACCACGATGTCCCGATTCGGTGGATTGACATAGATATGATTGGGCATCAATTGCAGGCCATCGGATATTTCCGTGACGGGAAGCGAAGTGCAGCGTTGCAAAATTTCGGTCAGCAGGCTGGTGTGTTTGGGATCCAGGTGCTGCATCACGATGAACGCTTTGTGGCTATCGGGAGCAATGTGCTTGAAGAGTTGTTGCAGTGCCTCTAGTCCTCCTGCGGACGATCCGATGCCGACGATGATAGGAGTAATATTTTTTTTTCTTGAGGCCATATGTGAAATTCAGTGATAGAGAATGATTGAAAAATGATGAAGATCAGGCCGGAAAATTCGGGGAGAGTATTGCAGGGAACTGTTCCAGTTCCGGCCACAGAGATTACCCGGGTTCTTTTTCAGGATTATGCAGCATAAATGTGATATTACGAAGCAGATTAACGCGTTCTTTGGTAACCTTGAATCGATCCAGGTAGTGTTCCGCAGTTTCATTGTCGCCGTCTTCATGAGAATATTCTGCCAGTTGCCGCAATAAGACCATATGCTCGTCCAAAATGCGGATGACATCCCACAGTGCATATTCGATTCTCTCGTCATTCTCCGATAGCAGGGATCGAACGGTATAGGCATGTCCGGTATGGCAACGGTAGCGGGTGAATTGATCAGAATCGATTTCCAATAAGCTGCCATGGCATTCAGGACAGGTAAAGATGGAGGGTTTGCCGAGCTTGAAAACACCGGCATTGACCGGATTATGCTCAAGCGCAATGGCTACTTCGGTGTTGAGTTTCTCATTGACCGGTACGCTGGAATAAGGTGCGGCTTCTTGCTGTATCAGTTCGATCAATAACGGAGCTATGCCCGCGGAGGGCACGCAATGATCCACGCGCACGTGCTTGAGCGCGTTGCGCGGCATGGACGGATTCTCGGCGTCCTGCGGGTCTTGTACGATAGCTGTGCCACCGCGCTGTTTGATGGCCTGAAGTCCTGCTGTGCCGTCATCCAAGCCGCCGGTCAGAACGATGCCAATGACTTGAGTTCCGAATGATTGCGCGGCCGAACGGAAAAGAGGATCGATCGCCGGACGAAAGCGGTTTTCCTTCGGGCTGCGGGTAACACATACCGTGGCAGTATCCTCAATGACGAGATGATGATCGGCAATCGGCAAATAAATGCTCCCGGTTTGAATTTTCTCGCGCTGATAGACGTATTTCACCGGTAGCGCGCTGCTCCTCCCTAGAATGAAATCGAGGGCGCCCGGAGAATCAGGGCCGGTATGGATGACGACGAAGAGTGAGGCGGAGAAATGATCGGGTAATGCGCCGAGAATTTCAGAAAGCACCGTCAGTCCGCCCGCAGATGCTCCGATTACGATAATATTTTTTTTCACGGCGTATGTGATATACAGGGATAATAGTCGAGTAGATCATGCTTGAGAGGCGGTATCTGTTCGGTACTTAACAGAGTATTTTCTGGACGCTGCCGGCTGTTGTGGAGGGGGTTTGAAATCCCTGTGAAGGAGATTGGCGGGAATGCTTGAGAATTCATTTCTATTCAATCGCTAATCTCCCCAGTACGATAAGCGAGCGAGTGAAGGGATTCGTACTGGGGAGTCAGCGCTCAAACTCAGTCAATCCGGGTATCGCAAGAAGGGGAATTTACTGAGCCCGAGACCCAATCGTTCGGAGTAAATGATTGGTTGCATGAGTCTATCGACGTAAGGAAATTTTTTCTGTGCGTTTGCCCACGTAAGAGCGCGATTAACAAACGTAGTTGAGGATAAAAATCGATTGGGATGAGGTTTTGTGCGTTCCAGTACCGACAATCTATCCTCGAAATCACAGGATTTAAAAAACATACCAATAGGGAAATATATTTACAATGGCTAAATTGCTTTCAACGGAAGATCTGGGAAAACTGGTGCTGCGGTTGACGACGGGTGGACTGATTTTGTTGCATGGCGTGCATAAGGTTCTTTATCCCAGCTCCTTGGACTTCATCCGTAAGCTGCTTATTTCCATGGATCTCACTCCCTTGCTGGCGTATGGGGTATATCTCGGAGAAGTGGTGGGGGGACTGATGGTCGTCCTGGGTGTTTACTCCCGCATGGGAGGAGCATTGATCGTAGGCAATATGCTGTTTGCCTTGGTGTTGGCTCATCGAGATGAACTGTGGACATTATCCTCCACCGGAGGATGGGCGATGGAGCTACAAGCGTTTTTTCTTTTTTGTGGACTCGCCATCATCCTGCTGGGTAGCGGCCGCATGGCTTTTAAGCCGGACTGATGCATCTCATTTAGCGGAGATCTGAACAGAGCAGATAGATCGGTAGACACTGCTTTATTGGTGCAGAAAATCGGAAGCTCTTCGAACCAACTTTTCAGTATCTTAGAAGAATGGGAGTCCGTTTTAAGAGGGTTTAGTAGAGATACCCTTATGGATATGCCTAAGCTCTGAATCTTTCAAAAATTTATTTCATTTATTGCATTCTTTTGATATATTCATATTTGTTATATATGAATATATGGGGGCTTCATCAAAATGGCAACGACGAGTTTGAGCTTAGGCGAACATTGGGAAATATTCATTAAAAATGAGATCGCAAGCGGACGGTATGGTTCGGCAAGTGAAGTCGTTCGCGATGCATTACGTGGAATGGAAGAGCGCAAGAGTAAGCTGGAAGCTCTTCGCGTATATTTAAAAGAAGGTGCGGAACAAGCTGAGCGTGGTGAATTCGTAAAAGATTATTCTATTGATAAGATTATTGAGGAGTTGGATGCCAAGGAATGACATTCACCGTCAAAATTACTCCACGCGCACAACAAGACCTCAAAAATATTGGGCGTTATACGTTACAAAAATGGGGTAAAAAGAAACGAGATAGCTATTTGCGCGATCTTGACCGATGTTTCAGGTGGTTAGCTGGAAATCCTAAAATAGGTAAACACAGGATTGATATCGAAGAAGGCTACTACTGTTATTTGCAAGGATCACATTTGATATTCTACACAATTGGTGAGAGCTGTATTCACATCATCGGTATACCTCACCAAGCTATGGATGTATTAAACTACTTTGATCCAGATTAGCTTTTCATATAAAAATAGCCTGCGGGAATCGAACCGATAATTTCATTGTTTTTCAATATGTTGTATAAAACAGGCCTTCTTTCCCAAAAATATTAAGAAAATAATATAATTGGAACAATAGCTTAATGGATGGCGCTGTTGAGAGGAGTCGAACCTCCGACCTACTGATTACGAAACCTGGCTATAAATTTTGTATTTATATAAATCAATCACTTGCAATGCTTGCCAAGCATAAAATCAGTGTCACACAACTACATATGATGGTATTTCAAGCGCACTTTGGCACAAATTTGACACAGTCAATTTTGCGATCTGTAATATTTAAAACTGTATCAAAATTTAACTGCAAGAGTTGGCTTGCTATTATTGATACAATGAAACCTTGGTGGTTTTATTTGATCGCATATACAGTTTCGATCCTATTGCCAAGATTCGTTGTCGGAGGTGGAACTTAAGGAAGCTAAATAAAATACAATGAAAAATAAAGGGATAAGCTGGAGTGATGATTTGCAGGAAAAATAGATGGCATAATTTCGTGTTGATAATTTTACCTGATGATACTTTGTCATGAGTGTGACTTTACAACGGGTTATAGCATTAGTCAGTAACGGGAATGTCCGTATATCTGAACATGGTTATGATGAGTTGTCACACGACAATATCTTTGCAAGAGATATTCTCTCTGGGATTGGTGAGGCAATAGTCGTGGAAGATTATCCAGACTATCCGAAAGGCCCATGTGTATTGGTGTTACAAAAAGATAAAAAGAACAAACCAATTCATGTAGTGTGGGGTATTCCTAGAAATGCGGAAATGCCAGCTGTTGTCGTTACGGCTTATCGCCCTGACTGTGATAAGTGGAGTAATGATTTTTTGAGGAGATTACGATGAATAATAAACATCTAACAAAATTGGTACGAGAAGGCCAATACATTGCGGAAGTTGAGATCGAGTTGATAGACTCAGGAGAGGGCTGGTCGCCTTATTTGTCGATTGAAGACGCATATAAATTAGATGATGTTCGTGCTGCCTTGCAACGCGGAGATATTCGTACCGCAGGAAAATTTGGTAGAGTTTATACGTTGACGCCTTTAGCAGTATAAATTCTGGGTATTGGTATCAGCTAGAAACTGACCAATACGTAGTAGCCTATGGTCCGTGCAACTATGAGATGGTCATGTTATCCGGATGATGTGGAGCAGGCACAAGGATGAAGTCACTGGTAAATTTCCTGATGGTAACTGGATACGACTGAGCTGTATCAAAATCGGCAAATGGAAGCCTAACACTCAAGCCCGGTTTTGATTATTGCTGACCAGTTCATGGCAAAAGACCATGACCATTAAACTCACTGGGTACCCTTGGATACAAAAATGGCAATCCAAGGATTATTAACAGAAAGAGATGATGAAATGCGGGCTTATGTGGTGACTATCAACATGCCATTTGAATATACTTGGATACATGACCGCTGGCCAAGATTGGTTCGATTGACGGATTAATTATCTCTAATAGCTAAAATGTAGTAGCCCAAGCCATACTCTTCAATAATTTCTAAATTTCTTCCTGCAAAACTGAATTTTGAAGATCTATCAGTTTTTTCATTTGAGGAATCATATTCTCGAAGCATGCCTGGAGTTATTGCTATGATTGAAGCCCAATTCTAGTCTGATCAAGTCTATTATGTATGCATTACATTGGCTCAATCTGGATGATAACGGGTAGAGTTACCCCCTTTAAACAAAACATAATGTATCCATTCAAAGGGGACAACTCTATTGTTTTCCTCTACGCCCAGACTTGATCCAGATTCTTTGCAGCCACAAATTAGCCCGAGGTGCGGTATTGAATACCGGGATCAGAGGGTTTGTTTCGCGCAGATGTATGCTTGTGCCCGTGCAGCTATGAGATGGCGATGTTTTGGATGACATAGGACAGGCGCAAGGATGAAGTCATCAGTAGATTTCCGAAGAGTTATAACTGAATCTGGTGTTTGGGGTATTGAAAAATAGCGGTGTATCTGGTTGATTAGTTGTTGCCAAAC
>NZ_QRCB01000014.1 GCF_009833095.1 Nitrosomonas sp. JL21 | reverse complement strand
GTTATAGGGTTATAGGGTTATACAAAATTATAATATCAATTATCTAATCCAGATACGCGTATATCATTATATTTGTATACACCTATACTCTTATACTATAATAACTTTCACTGTTATATTACACATATGAAAACACTGGCAATACTCTCACAAAAGGGTGGGGTCGGAAAAACAACTCTTGCAACTTGTTTAGCTGTCGCAGCTGAAGCTGACGGCAAGAAAGTAGCTATTTTCGATCTTGATCCGCAAGCAACAGCTTCTTTCTGGTTAGACGTGCGAAAATCAGATCATCCTGCTGTTGTATCTATTCAAACTATACGTCTTAAGGCAGTATTGAATGCTGCAAGTGAAGCTGGCACTGATTTAGCCATTATTGATGGCGCAGCAGTTGCGCGTGACGTAGCATTCGAAGCATCTTTAGTTGCCGATTACGTTTTAATCCCAACAAAAACTGCTGTTTTCGACACAATGTCAATGATTCATACTATTAACATTGTAAAGCAACAAAATAAACCATTTTCAATCGTTCTAACATTTGTTCCTCCTTCTGGACAAGAGACTAATGATGCAGTTACAGCGGTAAGCGAATTAAATGCAAATATTTGCCCAGTCCAAATTGGAAATAGAAAAGCTTACTTCCGTGCGCAATCAGAAGGTAAAGCGGTACAAGAATTTGAACCTAATGGCAAAGCAGCAGATGAAATTCAAAGACTATACGAATATACGTGTATACAATTATACGATGGAGACGTTAATGGCTAATTCGTTACAAGAAGTTCTTAATAGAGCAAAATCAATTGAAGCAGAACCAAAATCGCGAGCTAATATCGAGAGAAAAAAAAGTGCAGCTTCAGAAATAAAAGAAACAAAAAAGAGTCGTGGGAACACAGTTCTAATCGGGGGGCATTTTCCTCCTGAGGTTTCAAAACAACTACGCATAATTGCAGCTGAAGAAGGTACGACAAACCAAGCTTTATTAAACCAAGCATTGGACTTACTTTTCACAAAAAAAGGCAAGAAGCTGATAATTGACTTATAGATGTATACAGTTAATGATTTATCAATACCTACTTTGTTTGCTAGCTAATAAAAGAAAACCCCATCTTTTTTCAAAGACGGGGTTGATACATCACTGTTTGCAGTCATCGGCATCCCTGCCTGTTCTGCAATTAGACTTTAACCTAATAAAATTGTTATAGCAAAGAATAGAAGCCTGAGTTCGATATCTTTGTGCTTTTTGAATTTCGTATAATCCACAGACCGAACCAATTGACCCAATGTAAGGTAAACAGCTTGCGCGGCTTTTTGCGTAAGCTCGGTTGACTACCAGTTTATGGTCGGAGTCACTCGTAATACTTCGACATTTTCCCGCTTCCACGATTTGCATATTTTCCAGCGTTTGTATCTTCATCGGACTTGTAAGGAATTTTCCAGGTAATTCCAAGCTGACGCAGCTGATCGCGGATTTTCATGACATCCTCGAGATCGGTCCAGTCATAGGTATAAATGCATATGACTTTCTGATTATTAGTTACCGCATTCTTGTTGGGTTTTGCTGTGGCAACTTTCGATGATGCTCCGAGCTCTCCACGTTCAGTGGCGATACGAATCTTTTCCCAAGTGCCGTCTAGGTTCTCTATAGGGACGAATATGAGCCACTTGCCCCCGCGCTCGGAGCGGGGGGGATAGGTACCGGTTTGTCGTTTGGCCCGAATCCAATCTTCATCGGTGACCAGCGATGGCCGCGGATACTGTAGTGCAGAATCCTGACTGGTTTCGTCGACCAAACACTTCCGTTTTGGGGAAATAGTGAACGCGTTACGATAGCTCTTGAGGTGACACTCTAAGAATTGGCGTACGGCCTTTTTATCTTCGAGAAAGCCCATGAGTTCTTGGTCTTCGAGGTCTTCGTCGGACAATTCATTAGCATCGTATTCAAGAATGAGTTGCCAGAGAACGTCATTCTCTTCACTGATTCCATAATTCTGTTGGAGCCATTGGTAGTCATCGTGAGTTCCGTCGAAACCGTCTTCGCCCCAGATTCGATCCATTTCGGCGATGATCGCCGTTATTAATTGATTCCTTCTCATTACAATGTTTCCGTTTCCATGCGCTTAACATTAATCAAGACTAAAAACCCTCAACGTAAACATATACGACAAATGTCTTAAAATCTGGAGCGGAATGTTATATAACTTGGCTTAAGTCCTTGTTACTTAATAATAGAAAGGCCCCTAATATAAAGTATAAACATTCTTTTTTGTTTCCCCTCGTTTAAGTAACACGAGGACCTACAAATTCACCCGTGCAGTATCGGTAGGCAATCCCCGAGAGCTGATTGAGACTGAGAAGCAAGAGCAAGAAATCGCAGAAAGTTGCAAGCGGTTAATCAAAAACTGCATCATTTGCTGGAATTAGCTGTACTTAATTCAAAAGCTATCTGACACGAATGATCCTGCATATAAAGTCGCGCTGCAAGAGGCATGTCAACGGTTCCATTATTACCTGGCTACATATTAATTTGCTGGGAGTATACGATTTCTCAGAGGAGAAACTGCGAGATACAGTAGGTATTCAAATGCCAAAACTAGCGCTTGAAAAGCGGTAAAGTAAAAAAGAGGGAAACAGTGAATGACGCATTACGTACCTTTGTTAGAATTTACCCGGTATTGGCTAAAGCGAAGAAATCTTAACAGAATGATTATATTGACTTATAAGGGGGACACGCAGAATTCGGAAAAAATCGTACGCTAAGGTTTTGACACATCGTTTTTCCCCCTTCGGCGCAGTAGAGTCAAGACGGCATTGGACTCGAATCGGCCGGCCTCCTCGATATATCCCTGTACCGTTCCATCGTGCCGCCAACCGCCTTGCCGCTTGATATCCTGAAACTCGGCTCCGGACCGATGAGCGCTGGTGGCCATTCCTCGGCGTAAACTGTGGCCGCTGAGTTCGGGCGCGTAAGGTAACCCGGCCGCTTCGGCGCACGCCTCCAGGATATCGTTAATGCTGCCATCGTACAGTGGCTCGGTGCCGATGACACCCCAGCGCGTAACGCGGCGAAATACTGGTCCCGAGGTGATGTTGGCCCCTTCCAGCCAGCGCCTCAAGGCGCGCACCGGGCAACATATCCCATCCGGACTGCCGTAGGGAATCGCCTTGGTGATGCCTTCCCCCTCCTGGTCCGTCTTCGAACGCGCCAAGGTGATGACTAGGCCATCTGCCTCCCACGCCAATTCCTCGACCATCAGCGCGGCCAGTTCGCTGCGTCGCAGCGCGCCGAAGAAACCAATCTGAACCAGTGCATTGTTGCGAGTCGCGATCAGGCTGGCGTCTGGCGTCAATACCTCGACCATTCGCTCCAGGTCCTCGATCGGCAGCGCCTTCGCCTTCTTTTTCGGCTTGCCGTGGGTGCGCGTGATGCCCTTCAGCGTCTTACGCACGTTCGGATCGGCGGTCGGGTCCGGAAATCCCTGGAATGCATGCCATTGCGCGAGCGCTGTCAGGCGTAGCGCCAGCGTGCGCGGATTGAGCGAATCCGAGTAAGCCAAGAGATACCGCAGGACGGCTCCCGCATCGCAGGGCAAGGCCCCGCCCCAGGCATAAAAGTGCCGGATCGCCGAACGGTAGGTGCGGCGGGTGTTTTCAGAGGTCGCGGCCGAGATAAAGCGCCGGTGGCGCTCTTGCAACTCGGGTTCCGACATGAGCGTACCGCCAGTACGTTTTGCCAATTTGCCAAGCAAAACGGTTTTTTCCGGATTGTTTTCTTCCATACCCATTTCGTCGCTCACTTTGGCCGCTTTTTGGGGCGTTACGGGAAGTGTAACGCGGATTTCGAGCTTTAGCCACGATAAGTTAATTTATCATGTATAAACACGCCGGAATAAATATTTTCATCTAATGATGTTATAGCGTATTATTACGTAACACGTAATACGAAACGATATTTACTCGGAGGTGAGCATGGCACGGGCAGGCATTACTTACTCGGAAGTCGCTACGGCGGCGGCGCGGCTGTCGGCCGAAGGGAAAAATCCTACGGTCGATACGGTGCGGGAGGCGATTGGCGGGACGGGCAGCAAAAGCACGATCGCGCCCATGCTCAAGAGGTGGAAGGCCGAGCATCAGGAGCAGGTGTTTGCGCACGACGCGGGCCTGCCGGCCGACCTGCTGCAAGCCGTCAAGGGCCTCTACGAACATCTGCAACAGGACGCAGATCAAAAGGTGCAGGCGGCCCAATCCGCGTTGGCGGCCGCCCAGCGCGATTTTGCGGCGCAATTGAAGATGGCTACGGATAACGCTGCGGCTCTGGCGAAAGAACGGGATACTTTGCAAAGCCTGCTGACGCAGGAGCGCGTCCAAAATGACCAGCTAACTGAATCGAACCGCGCGTATCAGGTAGCGTGCGTCAAGGCGGAAATGGAAGCGACCGGCTTGGCGCAACGTCTAGCGGACCGTCAAAACGAAGTCGAGAGCCTGAATCGGCAACTGGAACAGACGCGCACGCAGTTCGAACACTACCAAGAAGCCATCGCCGCCCAGCGCGCCGAGGAACGGCAGACGGCCGAGCGGCGCATTGCGCGAGTTGAACAGGATCTGGTCAGTGCTAACCGCCAGATCACTGCCCAGCAATCGACGCTGGGCCAGCAGGAGATACACATCGCGCACCTGACCTCCGAGAATGTCGATCTCAAGCAGGCGCTACGCGTGGCGCAGGAAGAGTTGGCGACCGTGCGTTCAGCGCGGGAACGCCTTTCCGAACGACTGGAAGACGCCGAAGCGGCACGGCAAGGCTTGGCTGATGAGGTCGATGCCCTGCAAAAGCAATGGACCGACACCAGAATGGCGCTGGCCGCCCAGGAGCGCGAAGCCAGCATGCTGGCCGAGCAAGCGCACCGCGCTGAAGCGCGAGCCGACCACCTAGCTGCGGAACGGCTTTCCTGGCTGCAGGAGCGTGCCGCGCTGGAACAGCAGATAAGTGCAGCGGAACAGAAAGCGGCTTCTCTGATCGGTCCAGCCACCACTCCGTGAAACTGGCGAGGCCACGGCTCGGGAATGCGCCCATGCCAAGGCATCGTCCGTGTTCGGGGAGACGTTTGGTTCATGCAAGATGAGCGCGGCATGAATATCGGCCGGAATTCCACGCAATTCGCACAAAATAGACGCTTACTCGCTTACTCGCTTACTCGCTTACCCGCTTACCCCAAATAACGCGTTCTCCTATTCGTCCGCCGCCAGAGCATCGATCATCGGACAACCGTAGCCGCGCGTATGCGCGCACGCGTCAATAAAGCTGCGCAGGTTGGATTCGATCGCCATGAGGTCCGCAATCTTTTGCCGGACCAGCTCCAGCTTCTGTTCGGCCAGCGCCTTGGTTTCCGCGCAATGCTTGCCGTCATCCAACGTCAGCAGCGATGACACTTCCTCCAGGGCGAAGCCGAGACGCTGCGCGCGTTTGATGAAGCGCAGGCGCCGCAGCGCATGGTAGTCATAGTGCCGGATGCTGCCGTACGTGCGCTCCGGTGCCGGCAACAAGCCGATCCGGTGGTAATAACGCACGGTTTCCACGTTCACGCCAGCTGTCTTGGCCAACTGTCCAACAGTCAAACGATTGTCGTCCACAGTTAAATTCTCCTTGAGTCCGTACCTAACTCCGCACTTATGCTTAGTCTACTCTCAACCGACTTCAAGGATGCAAAGCATGGAATCCGGCAACAAAACAGAGTCCACGGCGCTGGCAGTCGGCGGCGTGGCGGCGATTCTCGCATCGACTTGCTGCCTGGGACCGCTGGTACTGGTCGCACTCGGCTTTAGCGGCGCCTGGATCGGCAATTTGACGGTACTGGAGCCTTACCGTCCCTGGTTCATCGGTGCGGCCCTTGTCGCATTATTTTTCGCCTGGCGCCGGATTTACCGGCCGCAACAAGATTGCCGACCTGGCGAAGTGTGCGCGTTGCCGCAGGTGCGTCGCACTTACAAACTCATCTTCTGGGTCGTGGCTGTGTTGGTTCTGATCGCGCTCGGATTTCCCTATGTCCTTCCCTTGTTCTACTAACCAGGAATTCACCATGAAAAAGTTATTTGCCGCTCTCGCCCTCGCCGCGATCGTCACGCCGCTATGGGCCGCTACCCAGACCGTCACGCTGTCCGTGCCGGGCATGACCTGTGCCGCCTGTCCGATCACCGTCAAGAAAGCACTCTCCAAGGTCGAGGGCGTGAGCAAGACCGAGGTGAGCTACGAGAAGCGCGAAGCCGTCGTCACCTTCGACGATGCCAAGAGCAGCGTGCAGAAACTGACCAAGGCCACCGAGGACGCGGGCTATCCATCCAGCGTCAAGCAGTGAACGACTGAACCGGGAGCGAATCATGGGCTTGATGACACGCATCGCGGACAAGGCCGGCGCACTCGGCAGCGTTGTTTCTGCAATGGGTTGCGCGGCCTGTTTCCCGGCCATCGCCAGCTTTGGCGCAGCCATCGGGCTGGGCTTTCTTAGCGAATATGAAGGCTTGTTCATTTCACGGCTGTTGCCCTTGTTCGCGGCTCTCTCTTTACTCGCCAATTTGCTGGGCTGGTTGAGTCATCGGCAATGGCATCGCAGCCTGCTTGGCAGCATCGGGCCGGTCATCGTGCTGGCGGCCACGCTGTTGTTTCTCGGTCACTGGTGGACGGCGAATCTGATGTATGTCGGCCTGGCGTTCATGGTCGGCGTGTCTATCTGGGATTTGGCCTCGCCGGCGAATCGCCGCTGTGGGTTGGATGGCTGTGAACTGCCGGCCAAACGCCGCTGATGGCATCGGCTGTTATCAAATCCAAAAAAGGAAAGATATATGACTCAATTGAAGATAGCCGGAATGACTTGTGATTCCTGTGCGGCTCACGTCAAAGAGGCGTTGGAGAAGGTGCCAGGCGTACGCTCGGCGCTTGTGTCCTATCCGCAGGGCATGGCGCAACTCGACTTTGAAGCCGGCACGCCGTTGGAGGCGCTCACGGCCGCCGTCACCAGGCTCGGTTATCAAGCCATGCTCGCCGATATGCCGCCAGTTGAAAAGCAAACAGGATTACTCGACAAAGCGCGGGGATGGCTAGGCGGCAAGGAAAAGTCCATCAGCCGTGAAAGCGCGCTGCATATTGCCGTCATCGGCAGCGGCGGGGCCGCGATGGCGGCGGCGCTGAAGGCCGTCGAGCAAGGTGCGCGCGTCACCCTCATCGAGCGCGGCACCATTGGCGGCACCTGCGTCAACGTCGGCTGCGTACCCTCCAAGATCTTGATCCGCGCCGCTCACATTGCCCATCTGCGCCGGGAAAGCCCTTTCGATGGCGGCATCCAAGCCTCTCCGCCGCTGATTTTGCGTGAGCGGCTGCTGGCCCAGCAACAGGCGCGCGTCGATGAACTGCGGCATGCCAAGTACGAAGGCATCCTGGACGGCAATCCGGCCATCACCGTGCTGCATGGCGAGGCGCGCTTCAAGGACGATCGCACTCTAATCGTCAGTATGAACGAAGGCGGCGAGCGCACGGTAGCGTTCGACCGCTGCCTGATCGCCACCGGCGCCAGCCCGGCCGTGCCGCCGATTCCCGGCCTGAAAGACACGTCCTACTGGACTTCGACCGAAACTCTGGTGAGTGATACGATTCCGCCCCGGCTCGCGGTCATCGGTTCGTCAGTGGTGGCCGTGGAACTGGCGCAGGCGTTCGCCAGGCTGGGCAGCAAGGTCACGATCCTGGCGCGCAGCACGCTGTTCTTCCGCGAAGACGCGGCCATCGGTGAGGCCGTCACAGCCGCGTTCCGCGCTGAAGGCATCGAGGTGCTGGAACATACCCAGGCCAGCCAAGTCACCTATGCGAATGGTGAATTTGTGCTCGCCACCGGCCGCGGCGAAGTGCGCGCCGACCAGTTGTTGGTCGCCACCGGCCGCGTGCCCAATACGCGCAGCCTCGCATTGGAGGCGGCGGGCGTGGAGGCCAACACTCAAGGGGCCATCGTCATCGATAAGGCTATGCGCACCAGCAGCCCGCACATCTTTGCCGCCGGCGATTGCACCAACCAGCCGCAATTCGTCTATGTGGCGGCGGCGGCCGGCACCCGTGCGGCGGTCAACATGACCGGCGGTGATGCGGCGCTCGATCTGACCGCCATGCCGGCGGTGGTGTTCACCGATCCGCAGGTGGCGACGGTCGGCTACAGCGAGGCGGAGGCACACCACGACGGCATTGAAACCGACAGCCGCACGTTGACGCTGGATAATGTGCCGCGCGCGCTGGCCAATTTCGACACGCGCGGCTTCATCAAGCTGGTCGTGGAAGCGAGTTCGGGCCGGCTGATCGGCGTGCAAGCGGTGGCCCCGGAAGCGGGCGAACTCATCCAGACGGCGGTACTGGCTATCCGCGCGAAGATGACCGTGCAGGAACTGTCTAGCCAATTGTTTCCATACCTGACGATGGTAGAAGGGTTGAAATTGTGTGCACAGACCTTCTCCAAGGACGTGAAACAACTATCTTGCTGCGCAGGATAAGCACCATGAATAGCCACGATGCCACTGGATCGCTGCATGCCCGCTGGCGTGCATACGTCTGGGGAACATTGGCTGTGGTGAGCTGTCCATGCCATCTGCCGTTATTGGCTCTGCTGCTTTCGGGCACCGTGGCCGGGGCTTTTCTCGCCGAACATTTTTTGATGGCATTCGGATTGCTTTCTTTGTTGTTTTTGGTGTTTCTGCGCGCGGTATTGCACGCGCTGCGAAACGACAAGACTGCCGAATCTCTGCGACGGAATGAGAAATGACCAAACACTATGACCTAGTTGCAATCGGGACTGGAACGGCAGCATCGGTCGCTGCTTCGCAGTGCCACGCGGCTGGATGGCGCGTTGCAGTGATCGACCATTTGCCCTTCGGCGGCACGTGCGCGCTGCGTGGCTGCGATCCGAAAAAGGTGTTGGTCGGTGCGGCGGAAGCGATCGATCATTCCCGGCGAATGCACGGCAAGGGCGTCTCCGGCGGCGAGCCCGCCATCGCATGGCGCGAACTCATCCAGTTCAAGCGCACGTTTACGGAGTCCGTGCCGGCGATGAAGGAAAAGAACTTCACCGACAAGGGCATCGATGCCTATCACGGCCGCGCCAGGTTCTGCGGCCCGCGTTCGATCCAGGTCGGCAGCGACGTACTTGAAGCGCGCTTCGTCCTGATCGCCACCGGCGCGGTGCCGATGCGCCTGGGTATGCCGGGTGAGGAGCACATCATCACCAGCACCGAGTTCCTCGATCTCGATCAGTTGCCAAAGAGGATCGCTCTGCTGGGCGGCGGCTTCATCGCTGCGGAGTTCGCCCATATCGCGGCGCGCGCGGGAGCCCAAGTGACGGTGTTCGAGCAAGGAGAACGCATGCTCACGCCATTCGACCCGGATCTGGTTGGCTGGCTGATGGAAAAATTCCACGCAATCGGGATCGACGTGCGCCTCAACACGCGTGTGACCGCCATCGAAAAGAACCATGGCGGCTTCTCCATTCGCACATCTTCAAACGGCAACGACGAGGTATTCACGGCCGATGTCGTGGTACATGCCGCCGGGCGTGTTCCCGATCTCGAAACGCTCGATCTTGCGGCAGCAGGCGTAGACAGCGACAAAGGCCGTCTCAGGTTGAATGAGTTCCTGCAAAGCGAATCCAATCCTGCCGTGTATGCGGCAGGCGACGCAGCGATGCGCGGGCCAGCGTTGACCCCCGTGGCAAGTCATGACGCGAAGGTCGTCGCAGCGAATATGTTGAGTGGCAATCAGCAGAAGCCGAACTATCTGGGTGTACCCAGCGTCGCCTTCACGATTCCCCCTATTGCCTCCGTCGGTCTTAGCGAAAAGCAGACGCGGGAGAAAGGGATCAAGTTTCGGATGCAGCACCGCAAGGCCCCAGAGTGGTATACGGCGCGGCGTGTCGCGGAAACCATCTATGGATTCAAAGTCCTGGTTGAAGAAGGAACCGATCGCATCCTGGGCGCGCACCTGGTCGGTCCGCATGTCGACGAGGTCATCAATCTCTTTGCACTGGCCATCCGGAAGGGCCTGACAGCAGAGGATCTGAAGACTTCGATTTTTACGTATCCAACAGGCGCTTCCGACATCGGATACATGCTCTGAAAAGCTCTGGCGCGGCGTGCTTCGGAGCGACTATTGACAGGAAAGTTGCCTATGGCGCATTGTTTCGCCTTGCCAATAAAAACAAGGATTGACGGAACTTTTGCCATGCACAGCATTCACGACGTTACATTTCTGCCCGTTATACCGGCGACCCCGCTTGCATTGTTCCCACGCAGCTGGAAAACAGCCTGAACCATGCCACGTCGCTCGATACTCTCCGCGACGGAGCGAGACAGCCTGCTCGCGCTGCCCGAGAGCCAGGATGACCTAATCCGGCATTACACGTTCAATGAATCCGACTTGTCACTGATTCGGCAGCGCCGAGGCGACGCCAATCGGCTCGGGTTCGCCGTGCAACTGTGCCTGCTGCGCTATCCTGGCTATGCGCTGGCCAGCGACATGTCGGTGCCGGAACTGGTGATCCAATGGATTGCCCGGCAGATTCGCAGTGAAGCGACCGCCTGGCCGAAATACGGCGAGCGCGATGAGACGCGGCGCGAACATTTGCAGGAATTGCGCAGTTATCTTGGACTGTCACCGTTTGGCCTGCCGCATTTCCGCAAGCTGGTGCACGGTTTGGCCGACCTGGCCATGCAAACCGACAAAGGGCTGGTGTTGGCGGCGCATGCGCTGGAAACGCTACGGCAGCAGCAAATCATCCTGCCGGCGCTGACCGTCGTCGAGCGGGCCTGCGCGGAAGCGGTCACGCGTGCAAACCGACGCATTTACCGGACCTTGATCGAGCCGCTGACGGCCCACCACCGGTGTGGATTGGACGATCTGCTGAAGGTGAAGCCGGACAGTAATACGACCTGGCTGGTATGGCTGCGCCAGTCGCCGTTCAAGCCGAATTCCCGGTGCATGCTGGAGCACATCGAGCGTCTGAAGACATTCCAATCGCTTGGACTCCCGGACGGGATCGGTCGCCATATCCACCAGAATCGGCTGCTGAAAATGGCGCGCGAGGGCGGGCAAATGACGCCGCAAGATCTCGCCAAGTTCGAGAACGAGCGGCGCTACGCCACGCTGGTGGCGCTGGCGATTGAAGGCATGGCCACCGTAACCGACGAGCTGGTCGACTTGCATGACCGCATCCTCATCAAGCTGTTCAGCGCTGCCAAGAACAAGCATCAGCAACAGTTCCAAAAGCAAGGCAAGGCGATCAACGACAAGGTGCGGCTCTATTCGAAAATCGGCCGCGCCATCGTGGATGCGAAGGAGTCGGGCGGCGATCCATATGCCGCCATCGAGACGGTCCTACCTTGGATCGATTTCACGAAAAGTATCGACGAAGCTGCCCGGCGCGCGCAAGGTGCCGGACGACGCGCCGATCGCGTTCATCAAAGCGCGCTGGAAACCGCTGGTTCTCACGGATGAGGGCATCGATCGCCGATTCTATGAAATCTGCGCGCTGTCAGAGCTGAAGAATTCGCTGCGTTCCGGCGATATCTGGGTGCAAGGCTCTCGCCAGTTCCGCGACTTCGACGAGTATTTGCTGCCCCCTGAAAAGTTCGGCGCGCTCAAGCAAGCACGGGAGCTGCCGATCGCAGTCAATCCGGACTGCAACCAATATCTGCATGACCGGTTGCTGCTGCTGGAGCAGCAACTGGCCACAGTAAACCGTCTTGCGCAGGCGAATGAATTGCCCGACGCGATCATCACGGATTCCGGCCTGAAGATCACGCCGCTGGATGCGGCGGTGCCGGAATCGGCGCAGGCGCTGATCGACCAGACCGGCATGCTGCTGCCGCGGATCAAAATCACCGAGTTGTTGATGGATGTGGATGACTGGACCGGGTTCACGCGCCACTTCGTGCACCTGAAAAGCGGCGAGCCGGCCAAGGACAGGACGCTCTTGCTGTCGGCGATCCTGGCAGACGCGATCAATCTCGGCTTGACCAAGATGGCCGAATCGAGTCCGGGGGCGACTTACGCAAAGCTGTCATGGCTGCAGGCGTGGCACATCCGCGACGAGACGTATTCGTCCGGCCTGGCCGATCTGGTCAATGCCCAGTTCCGCCACGACTTCGCCGTCCGATGGGCAGCGCTTTCGCGTCGGTGGCAAGGCGGAAAGTACCGGCCATATCAATCCGAAATATGGCGCAGAACCCGGCAAGCTGTTCTATACCCATATCTCAGATCAGTACGCGCCGTTCAGCACGAGGGTCGTCAACGTCGGCGTACGCGACTCGACCTATGTACTCGACGGCTTGCTATACCACGAATCGGACCTGCGCATCGAAGAGCACTACACTGATACGGCCGGCTTCACTGACCACGTATTTGCGTTGATGCATTTGCTGGGATTCCGCTTCGCGCCGCGTATCCGCGACCTCGGCGATACCAAGCTTTACGTGCCGACCAGCGGCCACGATTACCCGGCGCTGCGCGCCATGTTCGGCGGCACCTTGAACATCAAGCACCTGCGCGCCCATTGGGACGAGATCCTGCGCCTGGCGTCATCGATCAAACAGGGCACCGTGACCGCGTCGCTCATGTTGCGCAAGCTTGGCAGCTATCCGCGCCAGAACGGCTTGGCGATCGCGTTGCGCGAGCTGGGTCGCATCGAGCGGACCTTATTCATCTTGGACTGGCTGCAGAACGTCGAATTGCGCCGGCGCGTGCATGCCGGGTTGAACAAAGGCGAAGCGCGCAATGCGCTGGCCAGGGCGGTGTTCTTCCACCGCTTGGGCGAGATCCGGGACAGGAGTTTCGAGCAGCAACGCTATCGTGCCAGCGGCTTGAACCTGGTGACAGCGGCCATCGTGCTGTGGAACACGGTCTATCTGGAGCGGGCGACGCAAGCATTGCGCGTATCCGGCAAGCCGATTGACGATGCCTTATTGCAATATCTGTCGCCGCTGGGCTGGGAGCATATCAATCTGACAGGGGACTACATCTGGCGTCAGAACCGGAAGATCGAAGACGGGCAGTTCCGGCCACTACGGAATGCCGGAAATCCTTAGCGTACGATTTTTTCCGAATTCTGTGTGACCCCCTATAATGTTTTGTCCATCGAAGATGGCGGTTTTTACAGCTATGAGGTAACTACCCCAACCTAAGGAGTGAGGAATTAAACTTGAACAGATTAAACCACTGCTAGTTGGGGTAGTTAGAGCGCAACTTTCCATCCCTTTAGCAGGTTAACAGTTTGTGTTAACCCTTGCTTAAGCAGCGTATCCAGATATTCGTCTACTGTCTTGGGTGGATTCTTCAGCGATCGCCGATGAATAGCTGCAGCTTCACAGACACTGGCTGGGTGCAAATCGAGCAGATCAAAGATAAAGTCATCTGGATGCTGAACCACCAGGTTATAGCGCTTTAGTTGCTCCGACGGAAAGTCCTTCAGGTTGAATGTCACGATCAGGTTGGCACCGCTGTGAATGGCGGCGGCCACCACGTGACGATCATCGTTGTCGGGCAGCTCTACGGACGGGATCAGATGCTCGAAGTTAGTGATGAGGCTGTCCCGCACATGAGCATTCATTAATGAGCGGGTACGGCTTAGATCTTCTGGCTTCAGATCTGGTCGCTGCTTGAGAACGTTACGTATCCACTCTTCATGGATCATGTCGGTCCAGCGCGCTCGGTATAAATCTGTCAAGGCCAGTCGCATCAGGAGGTCGCGTAACGGTGCCGGGTAGAGCACGCATGCATCGTAAATGACGGTGAAGTGCGAACTCATTCATTCGTACCCCATCTTGAGCGCTTGAGCTTGCTCGGTCAGTGCATCAAGGGCTTTGCTGCGCTCTACATCGATTCGCTCTTTGTAGGCAATTACATCCTGGTAGCGGACGCGACGGTGTGTGCCGATCTTATGGAATGGGATTTCTCCGTGCTCCAGTAACTGCACAAGGAATGGGCGCGAAACGTTGAGTACATCTGCCACTTCCTGAGTGGTGAGTTCAGCGTGAATCGGGATGATGCTGACCGCATTACCTTCACCTATTTCGGTTAGAACATCCACGAGCAGTCGGAGCGCTGACACTGGCACGTGAACTGGATGAGTGGCACCTTTGTCGTCGATAATTTCGATCTGTTGGGTTTCTGCTCGAGTTTGCAAGTAGGCTGATAGTGCTCGGCCACTTTCGCGGGCGAGAGCGACTTCTTCGGCCGTCGGTAATGAGTGTGGAGACGAGAATGTGGGCATAGCATTTTCCTCAGGTTTGAGCAGCATTGTGGGGTCGATTTTAATCGAAATAAACGAAAATTGAAAATATTCGAAATAGAACCAACCTTGTTATCTGGGGTAAAACAAGCAGTTGTGTCACTAGCCGCCATTTTGACTGCGGTAAGTCGAGACGAGTATTAGTGACGTACTTAAGAATGAGGACATCATTGTTTTTTAAATATCCTCGGGGTTTGGGGCAGAAGGCCCCAATACTTAGGTGAGCGTAGCGATCTCGAGTGTTTATTAACGTTGGTTGTTTGAATTATCCACACATCTACAGATATGATTGAATAATGAAGTTAATAATAAGATTAAATAAAGAAAAGAATAGAAAGTTATTCACATAGAGAATACTATGTATTATTAATGTCTTGCGAGGAAAAACCTGATTTAAATGCTGGTCAAACCTATATCCCAGCTTTAAACTGCTGGTTAAGCCTATAACTTCTTAGTTTAACTGCTGGTCAAACCTATATCATCTTCCGGTTAAACCTATAACTTCTTAACCTTTCTGCTGGTTAAACCTATAACTTCTTAGTTTAACTGCTGGTCAAACCTATAACATATTTATTATCTGCTGGATAAACCTATAACTATCTACTGGTCAAACCTATAACATTTGCTGGTCAAACCTATAACATTTGCTGGTTAAACCTACCACTATGTTTTTTTAATAACTCGTATGCCTGATTTTTGCGCTATTGTTCTTATATCAGTTGTTCGTTTGTTAGAAGCTATTTGTTCTTTAATGAATTGTGGTGTTGCTTTAATTGTATATTTTATATCTGTTATAGCTCGTCCAATTTTACGTTCGTTAATTTCACAGCTAAGAATCACGCCTTTTTCTTTTAATTCATTAAAGGCTGATAGAATTTTACTTCGATTGTTTCCTTCTTTATTTTGTTGTAATAGTCCACTTGCCTGTTTTATATCTGAATACATACATGAATATTCTGTGATGTGGCTAGCTTGGGTAAAGCGGTTGATTAGTCGTTTGTATAGCCATCGGGTTAGTTGCTCATCACAACTCATCAAGCGATCATAGTTAAATTGTCTATAATCAAGGTTGTTTATACTGTGGCTGATGAAGAGAGGTAATCTTGCGATGTGATGTGTATTGGTGGAAGCGAGGTATTCCTCGCGACCAACGGTTACAAGATCTTGTAGAATGGCGCCGCTCCATATTTCTTTTTTATTTTTATATAGGGCGATATTACATTTGTTCATTACCTCTATAGCTTGCTTGATTTCATCAATGCTTCTGGATCGTCCCTTTGTTTTAAGTGCTTTTTGTATCATTCCTAATGTGAATTTAATCCAACTTTCTGTTTTTTCAGGGTCATGAATAGCATATTGCTGATCACTAAATATCTTTTTTAGCGCTTCTTCTACAAGTTCTTCAGTTATGCCGGGGAAAAAAGCTTTATATTTTCTATCTTTTTGTTTAATCAATGCCGGTTGAATCGAAACTGTGTATTCGTTTCCATTTTCCGTATAGGCCCATTCGTACGGTTCTGCTAGCCCATCAATAGTACGTAGCTTTTCAACTTGTTTGGCTGTAAAGAAATACTTTGGTATTCGCTCCCAAAGCTCAATAGTGTTAGAAACCTGACTCTTGTCATTGGTGACAAATTGCGAAAATAGGTCGAGCTGAAGGCTTTTGATATGCTTTTCGGGAGGTTTCACTAGTTTATATCGTGTTTTTGGAATAGCACATGTGATTACCGAGGTGTTTGTAATTGTACTATTAATTTTCTGTGTGTCGATCATAAAACCTC
>NZ_QRCB01000013.1 GCF_009833095.1 Nitrosomonas sp. JL21 | reverse complement strand
ACCCTCAAAGTCCACGGTAATGTCGGAGATCAGGTGATTTTGGAAGGCAATTGGGTCGATGGCGGAAGCCAGGGCTTTTATCATACTTATACTCAGGATGATGCCGTGCTGCTAGTGGGCATGAATATGACGGCGGTGGTTGGATAAAGCATCGGAAAAATGCAGAAAGCAAATCAGGTTTAAGATGCATTCTATCGATGCTAAATGAGCATATCGAGTCTGGTTTGAATGTGGATGGGTTAATTGACAACCTTACCAAGGCTGGGCAAAGTAGAATTTCCGAGGTTGCTTAACCTCATGCTTGAAATGTTGCATCCTGATTAAATCATTCATTTAATTAATATCCGTCATAAAGATTCTTGATTGTCCTTGACATTACTTTGGCTTAACATGGGTTCTGTGATTTCTATAAAATTATAGTGAACGTTTCTCTCACGAATATTATTAAATGTTTTAAAAGGAATTTTTTTAAAATGACAATAACAACAATTAATTTATCCAGCCTCGATGGCAAGAATGGTTTTCGTTTGGATGGGGTGGCAGCATTTGATTATTCGAGTTTTTCGGTCAGCAATGCTGGGGATGTGAATGGTGATGGCTTTGGGGATGTAATTATTGGCACTGGGCAACCGTTTGCCAGGACCAGTAATAGTTACATAGTCTTTGGTAAAGCTTCCGGTTTTAGCGCAAAAATGGATTTATCAAATCTCGATGGGAGCAATGGTTTTCGCTTGGATGGGGAAACATCCTATGATTTTTTGGGTGAATCGGTGAGCACCGCTGGTGATGTGAACGGTGATGGCTTTGATGACGTGATTGTTGGTGCCGAGGGTATTGACCCAAACGGCTATAGCTCGGGTTCGAGTTATGTGGTGTTTGGTCAAGCTTCCGGTTTTAGCGCGACAATGGCTTTATCAAGCCTCAATGGTAATAATGGCTTTCGACTGGATGGGGTGGCTGAGGGAGATCATTCGGGTAATTCGGTTAGCAATGCTGGCGATGTGAATGGTGATGGCTTTGGTGATGTGATTGTTGGTGCATTCGGAACTGAGCCAAATGGCTACAACTCGGGTTCGAGTTATGTGGTGTTTGGTCAAGCTTCGGGTTTTAGCGCGACAATGAATTTATCCAATCTTAACGGAATTAATGGGTTTCGCTTGGACGGGGAAACATCCTATGATTTTTTGGGTGAATCGGTGAGTACTGCCGGGGATGTGAATGGAGATGGATTTGATGATTTGATTGTTGGTGCTCCTGGTGCTGGTCCAAACGGTTATACATCAGGTTCCAGCTATGTATTATTTGGTAAAGCTTCTGGGTTTAAGGCTTACATGGATCTATCTAGTCTTGATGGCAATAATGGTTTTCGTTTGGATGGAGAAGAACCAGATGATAAGTCCGGTAGTTCTGTCAGTACTGCTGGAGATGTAAATGGAGATGGATTTGATGATTTGATTGTGGGTGCCTGGGGGGCTGATCCGAATGGAAAATATTCAGGTTCCAATTATGTTGTGTTTGGGAAAGCGACTGGATTTAACGCTAGCATGAACCTGTCGAGCCTCAATGGTCATGATGGCTTCCGATTGGATGGAAAGACGGAGGATATGTCGGGTTTATCAGTTAGTACTGCCGGGGATGTGAATGGAGATGGATTTGATGATTTGATTATTGGTGCTCGCGGAGCTAATCCGAATGGCTCTCAGCCAGGTTCTAGTTATGTGATATTTGGGAAAGCCTCAGATTTCAATGCTGTAATGGATTTATCTAATATTGATAAGAATGGTTTTCGCTTAGATGGAGAAATGGAAGGTGATTCATCGGGCATATCAGTCAGTACTGCCGAAGATGTGAATGGAGACGGATTTGATGACTTAATAGTGGGTGCTTTTAAAGCTGACCCGAACGGCCCTTCCTCTGGCTCGAGCTACATCATTTTTGGCCGCAGCGATTTTGGCA
>NZ_QRCB01000012.1 GCF_009833095.1 Nitrosomonas sp. JL21 | reverse complement strand
CTTGTTTTAGTTTTGTTCGCATGATGTGCAGTGGTTTATTTCACACTGTTTTTTCTGCTGATAAAAAAACCGGCACACCGGCTGTCTTTCGACAGTGGTGTGCCGGTGTTGTGCCTATACTTGGCTTATAGCTTCGTGAAGACCGGTATCACCGCTCCAGCAATACTGTTGATATAACGATTGCCTTGCGCATCAAAGGTCATCAGCAAGCCACCAAAGCGGCTTTCTGGGTCACCCAACAGAGCCATCAAACGTTGTACTTCCCACAACGCATCTTTGGCTTCCATCTTAACTTCACGGGTTTCGCCAGGTTGAACGCCTTTGTCGCTATCCATCGTCAAACCGGTTGCTACCAGTTCGCGTGGATAATCAGGATCCAGGTGCGATTGACCTAACTTGTTGACAAAACGTACACCCGCTGTCGTGAACTCACCAATGTTGATTTCTGAATCGCCATTGTTGGTGATTTCCATCGTTACGCGCAATGCACGTCCCGGTACGTCATAGTTCGCATGCGTTACTTTGATCGCTACAGGATTTGGTGCAATCGGCAGAGGTTCTACCTTCGATTCACCCGCTTGGATCGGTACCGTATATGGGTGAACGCTTTCGGTATAACGATAGCCGCCCCATACCAGTGCGCAGGTCAGAATTGCTACAGCCCACGCCAATTTGCGATCAAACGGATCAAGCAGCAGTTCGTCGCCATACGCCAACAACACACGGCTACGTGGCAGGAACATCGGACGGGCTACGAAAGCGCCAATCCAGAAGCAGCCCAGTCCCAGCCATACGATATGCCAGAAAACACCGTTGCTGAAGTTGAACGTTTCCAGGTCGATGGTTTTACCCGTCAGTGTCGTCACTGGGTTGGTAAAGTCATCCCAGTTTCCGGAAATGTTCATCCACGATGCCGGGCCTGCAATCGGACCTGCTTCTTTCACGTTAACCATCGCGTGCATATGGTGACGTCCAGGAATACGGGCTTTCAGTCTGACTTCAAATTCATAGTCACGACCAATTACCAGCGGGCCTGAAATGAACGTCGGTTCGCCGTTCAGTTTGGTGCTCAAACGTACAAACACCGGGCTCGGGCTTCCTATGTTGAAAAACGCACGTTCTGGTTTACCTACCGCACGTGGCCAGTCTTCCGCCAGGTGGAACTTACCGGTAATGGTCGCTATGTCATTGACTTTGGTGACTTTAGGTTGCCATTTCAGGTCGTACCACTGGATCGTTCGCATACGCAAGAACGGTTCTTGTGAACGTTCACCGTGTGCCGCTGCCGTGTTTACGTCTACCGTCAGCGTCAGCGCCAGTGATGCCGCTCCTATCGCCGCTCCATACAGGCCTAATACGCCCAGCTTAAAAATGCTCTTTATACTCATTATTTGATCCCCTGTGCAAAGCCTTTTTCACCAAACGCCGTTACGTCGTTCTTCATCGAGATGCGTCCTCTTTCTCCTTTAACATAGTAGAAAGCGGTGCAGTACAGTTTGCCAAAGTACCACCATACGCAGAACATCAGCATCGATACGAACGCTGAGAAGAACGCTGCAATTACCGTCGTATGACCACCAAAGGTACGCAGTGAACCTTGTTCAATCAAGCGGACATATTCTGGCGTACCGGTACGTACATACAGGAAGCCGGTGTAGTCAGCTATCGATAACAGTACACCTTCAACGACCACTGGTAAGTGGGTTGGACCAAAAATCGGCCAGTTGCCTGGGTAGAAGAACAGTCCAAAGAATCCACCGCCTAACAGGGCTGTAACCAGCCAGTTACCCGTCAGCAGCATGATCGTATCCATCATCAACGCACCAGGTATCATGGTCGATGGCAATACGAAGTTCAATGGATAGTGTGACCACCAGTAAAAGCCCCAGTAGCGGGTGAGCCATTCACCTACCAGCAGGCATACGATACACAGTGTCGCGCCAAATGGCAGACGATAGTTTACCCATAAGTAATACATCAACGCTGCACAATACATGATCCCTACAATCGGGGTTACAACTGGCCACCATTGACGGTCTTTCCAATCAAGCCAGAAATCCCAGTCTCCTGCCAGTAGCATGAAGTGCATGTGATACGTTCCAACCAGCAGTATGCACAGAATCGGAAAATATACCGCATCTATGTATCTGGACATCCTGACCGCTTCCGGCGGCATCTTTGCCGCTGCTATAATTTCGTCTGTTCTAGTCACTAGAAGACCCTCCCTTCAATTTCGTGTGATATTAATTTTTGAAAACCCGGCGATTCTTTTTGTCTTCGCTTTTCTTGGCGATAACTTCGCCCGGTATCCATCCTCAAACTTCTATTTCTTCTCTTCCATCATTCCCGCTCTTCTTTCCGAGCAGGAATGATCTCTCACCTGGATTAAGGAATAATCCGGTTGTTGAGGATTTCTTTGCTTTGGTTATTCCAGATCACGTCTGTCA
>NZ_QRCB01000011.1 GCF_009833095.1 Nitrosomonas sp. JL21 | reverse complement strand
GCTTTATTTCCAAAATTTTCTGGCGAACAATTTCATTCTTTTTCATTTTCAAACTCGGTCCGAGCATTATTTTCTACAAATAACAGTATATGTCATTACTAATAGAAACAATCGGTTTTTATAAATCTCGAAATGTTTTGCATTAGACAAGCGCATCAATTTTTGTAATCTCCTTCCCGAAAGAAGATAAGATTATCTTTGGTGACCCATGTTTTATTTTTCCCCCAATTGTAAAAAACACATTCTTCGCAACACGCAGCATCTCATTTATAAAGAATATGAGCCTCTTTATCACCTACATGTTCAATCACAGCATTACTAAATATCCAATCAAATTGATTATCTTCAAAAGGAAATTTCCCTCCAGGATTTTGTACAAACTGTTTCCCAGGAAAAAGAGTATTCATTTGACTTAAATCCTGAACACCAAAACCTGTATAATACATTGAATCATATTTAAAATTTTTCAAAAAATAGTTTCGAGCAGGCAACCCTGCTTCAGTATCTGCATAGTCTGGCTTTCCGTAAATCGCTGCTTCTTCATCAGTAAAATTCCTCTTCGTCTGCGATAGAAAATTCTACTGCTTTACTCGTTAATTTTTGGGGGGATTACCATCCCTCCAGTTACTTTCAATAATTTTTTTAATTGTGATTTTTTGCTCAATCTTAGTTTACGCATTGAAAAAACCAACGCTATGTGAACGATCTTACATCAGGCAATTATTTTTTAAGAAACGTGTCCAATATCCCGCGTAACCCAGCATAAACATCATAAGAAACTGGGTTGGATTAGAATAAAGATGCACGCTTTTATAAGGCAACATCAGAATTAACACTAACAAACCTACTGAACCGACTCTAAGCAAAATACGATGAATATCAGGTATAGCTTCATGCTGGGCAGCTTGTTCTGAAGCTCTAGCACCCAGCAATAGTATAAGAAAAAAGACTAAATGACCGAGAATACCTGTTTCCCATAATAATACGACAGTAGCTGTTGTATTGATTTGATAAGGAAATCGATCAACTAATTCTCCTGTGCCTATTTTACTTGTATGAGTTGCACCCATGCCATAACCTAGCAAGCTATGTTGAATATCACCTTTCTTGACATTCATTTCCCACCAATTTATTACAAGACTAACCCGTCCTTTCTGACCTAATTGTACTGATTCACTGTCGGGGTCTAGTGCTCTGCTTATATGTTCATAAGCCGTAAGGGGAGGTCTATTGGTACTGAATGCACTCGAAGATCCGCCTGCATAATGTAGCTTTTCATACATCAGCAGTATTCCGCTCATAATTATAATTACAGCGATTACAATTGTTATTGATTCCACAGGTCGTCTTAGTATCTCTCTACGATAATACAAGCCAATAACAACAGGCAATAACATCACTGGCAATTTGACTTCTGCTAAAGCTAACGTGCTCACTCCCGTTAATATTATTACTGTCGCCCACATACCTTGGAGTTTTTTCTCTCTCCATAATGCAATAGCAATCAGAATTGCAATTAATAGCAAAATAGCCATACCAGCACTATCTCCGCCACCCGAGATATTACCGGGGAAAGTCCCTACTACTGCATCAAAAGGAGAAAGCCGAGTACTTTTCTGAGAAACAAAGAAATACTGATAAAGAGCCATAGGAAATTGTATAACTGCCACTATCAGAAGAGCCTTCCATATTCGCTCTACCACTTTCTCAGAAATAAGACCAAACATAAAAACCAGCATTAATGGCCACATGAGAAAATAATGACGCGATGCATTTACAAAATCTGCAAACTGAGGGCGATCTATAAGAGTAGAAAAAATCACTATTAAAAGAAAAAATGCGGGGAGCAATAGATCTTTTGAAACTGAAGAATATAGAACATTCTTTCTATCACGTAATAAATGAAGTATCAGAGGCAGCAATAATGCAGCGCTTACTAAAACGGTAAGCCATTGAAGCTGTGTAAAGCGTATGAAATATGCGCTAGGACCACTTACCAGGAACACCACGCCGAAAATAATCCAAACTGTCCAGGCAACGGGTGCAGCAACGACAAAAACAATTCCATATAATGCCAATAAGACAATTAAAAGCACAACATTTCCAAATGCAGCAAGCACTCCACTGACTATGGATAGAAATAAAATACTAACCAGCAGGAGCGCAACAGGAATTGTTTTAGAATTAAGAGGACTGCTGGAAATCTGCAGGTTCTGCACTTTTGCCCTCATTAAGTTACTGCCGCAAATAAGCGCAGATAGAAATATTCCAGATAAGAACCTTTGCCATTGTTCAATCGAAAATCAAACATATAACAGATAGAATCATCCTTAAGAGGAGCGTTATCAATTAATCCTCTCATGTCTCAAAAGCCCCTATTAATCTAATACGGTTGGAAATATCTATCATTGATAATAAATCCTGAATAAATCTATTTTGTAAGCGATATGCTGTATTCTCATCGGAAGAAATAGAAGATACTCGTACCAACATACCATCGGGCACATTACCAGTTAAACCATAACGTAATTGCTGTAACTTCTGCTCAATTCCCGGCATCACAGCTTTGTCCCCGATAGTCACCCAATAAGTAATGGGTTCATTGCGATTTCCCTTAGTAGCTAATAAGCGTCTAATCGGGAGAATTCCGTATTCAGTAGCCAATTCATCGGATAAAATCTTGTTAACCTCGAAGCCTTGCGCGTAGTAACACACTTCTGGTTTGTGCACTGCTAAATTATCACTTTGATCACCACCATAAGCAATAGAGAGCATTATGCGCTCGCCATTAGAATTGACATAGGTTCTTACCAGAGTTTGATTATAAATTTTATCAAGCTTAGCTTGAGTTTCAGTGTCAACTTGCAACGGTATGATGGATTGATCAATATGCCAATCCCCAAATTTTTGGGGAATCACTGTTTCAAGCGTAATACTATCTCGCTGATCTGCAATTTTGTTGGTAGGGATTAAAATTCTTGTCAAAACACTAGATGACAACATCAACACCCCTAATACAATCGAAGTCATGAATGATTTTTTTAATGATTCCACTATCTCTCCCTAGCGTTTTAACATCGATGAAACACAATGAGCTTACCAATTATGAATTCATTGAATGAAGACCATTTATCGATCTTAGCTTAGCGATATACTGCAAGAATCCATCAACACCAATTATTAATATCAACGCACTGATAAAGAGAACCATTCCTGCGAAATCATGCAGAAAGCCTTGCCCTGCAGCATCACCAAAATGATAAGTAATTAAGGTCAACGTCATAACGCGGATAACATTAGCGGTAAATGAAATAGGTACAATAAGAATTGCGAGTGATACGTTGCGAAAAAGTGACGTATGATGAACTAGGTTCAAATAAAATAATCCTAACGCTTCTAACGTAAGCAATGTCTGCAATCCAGCACAAGCATCTGCAACAAGAAGCTGATACTGACCAATTTGTAAAATCACCCCATTCCTCGAAATAGGATAATCTGCCCAAAACAAAATATTCTCCGCCGCATAAGAAACCGCCATTTTCATCGGCATCGTAAAAAAACTAACGATTGACCCGGGAAGCGGAATCATAAATAACAGGAAAAACAGGGGAAACCACATGACTTTCAATGCATTCATCCCTCTTTTGATCAATAAAATCGAGGCAAGAATTAAAACGAAAGAGCTTATTTCTAATATCAATATCTGCTGGGAATAGCCAATCACGTAAAAAATCAATCCCACAAAAAAAACCAACCATCCCCAGTTAATAATTATTATCTTTTCATTACCGCCTATCATTTCAGGCCATCGTCTATAAATAAGCCAACATGAAAGCAATAAGATAATGGGTCCGTGCGCTTGCTCTTGAGCTGTCCACAACCCTGTGGCAAGATGATAAAAAGTAGGGATATATAAAACTAATAACCCCAGCAATACCGGCCACCAATCTGATAAATTTGACTTTGAGTAAGCTAATTGATGTGCAGGCATACAGAAGGATTAAAAATCAATGAGTACCGAACCTACCACTTCGGCACCAGCAGATTTTAGCTGTTCGTTGATATCATTGATATCATTGATACGTGTGTGATTTTTGTGCGCAACAATCAGAGCACCATCTGTGCGCGCGGCAATAGCCAAAGCATCTACGCCACTTGAAAATGCTAATGTATCATAAAGAATCACATCAAACTGATTCGCAAGTTGAGCATTTAGAACATCAAATGCAGGACGATTAAGGAGTTCCAGAGGATTGGGAGGAAGAGCACCAGCTGGTAATACAGATAAATCAACAAATGAATCTATTTTGCAAATCACTTCAAAAATATCTGCACGGCCCGCCAATACATCGGATAAGCCTTGTTTATTTTTTAAATTAAAAATGTCATGTTGCTGTGGATATCGCAGATTTGCATCAATCAAAAGCGTCCGCTCGCCAAGCTGTGAGAAGACGATGGCAAGATTAGCTGTGAAGAGACTTAGTCCATCATTTGGATTGTAACTTGTAATGGCTAAGGCTTTATGTCCAGCCGTAAACCAGCGTAACATCAATTGGCTGCGGACTGCTCGGAAAACTTCTACTTGAGCCCCAAACGGCTGATACGCCACCACCAGCTCGGGCGGATGATTTCCCTGCCCCGGTAATAGATAGGGGTAATCAAATTGCTGAGACAGAACTTGCTGAATATCGGCTTCAGTTATCAACCCTAATTTTAGGGCCGCATCCCCAAACCGCAGACCGCTTTCTTTTTGCAGACGCAATATACGCTCCGCTTCTGCTGGTGTAATTTTGCCCATATCGAGCAGAATACGACCTATGCTCAGTTTACGAACAGAGGATGAATTCATGGCAACGGCACTTGAATTATTTAATTGATCTGTTTCTGAGGAATCATAGATAGTCATTTTTATTTTCCTATTTTTGACCTAATAGATTGATCTTTTGTATCAAACGTGGCAAAAATAATGGCAAGCCCTTCTGGGGAGAAGCTCCCCACTTTACTACCCCAAGAACAGGCGCTTGCAGGATATTCGTGAGATCTTCTGGAGAACGCACACGTTGATCAATCATCTCTGCAACCAAACCGGATCCTATTCCCAGCATGGTTCCCAAAAATAAAGATAGCACTACATTCAACAACAACTTGGGACTATCAGGTTTGTCTGGAATCTTTGCTGTATCAAGAATCGAAACACTGGATAGATTCGATTGCCCCTCTAGAGTTGTTTGATTCAGGCGCTGCATGGCAGCGTTATAGGCTTGTTGCGCTCCTTCAACTTCGCGAGTAAGAAGTTGCAATTCATCCCTAGAGCGATTCAGAGTAAGAACTTTAGCTTTTTGCTCTTCGAGTGCCGCACGAATTTCAGCTTCTTTCTTTAGAGCATCTTGTGCCGTTGCTTTAATATGCCTGTTAAGCTCTGATCGCAACATATCGACTTCGGCTTTTGCCCCTGCATAACTCGGATGATTACGGCCCAATTTCTGGGAAATTTCCGAAAATTTGGACTCAGCTTGCGACAAGTTAATTTTAAGATTACTGATCATTGCATTCCTGAGACTTTGAGCATCACTACCGCGCTTAGATCCATCTTGCTCTGCAGTTCCTAGCAATTCTGCTTGGGCAATGACCAATTGACTAGAAAGCTCGTTTAATCGTCGTGTTTCAACGTCGAGACGAAAATCGGTATCAATGATACCTTTGTCATGTTGATACGCTGATAATTTCTTTTGGGCTGCATCCAATCTGTCACGGAAAATATTCAGTTGGCTCGTAAAATAGGTTGCTGCATTTTGCGAAGGTTCAACTGTAAGACGGATACTTATCTCTTGATAGGCATTAGCAAAAGCATTAGCAACCATAGCCGCAAATTCAGCATCGGTACTTACGTAGTTGATCTGAATGACACTGCTATCACGCGATGTTTCGATGTTTAAATCCTTAAGGAGTCCACCAGCCAGCCAATCCTGCAAGCTCAGGCCGGTCTTACTTTCCAAGTAACTTGTTTTCACAATTTCACTCTGATCAAGTTTTAGCTTGTCAATTACCATTAACGCAGTTTTGGTACTCCTGATGATATCCAACTGGGTAGCCATGTAATTGCTAATTTGTTGTGGAGCCAACATCATGCCTGTCACAGGATCAGCCCCTTTATAAGTCAGAACTAATGTTGCAGTCGACTTATAACTCTTCGGCAATAGCAGGCTCACGACTACTGTAGTAAGTACGGTTAATGTCAATGCAATCAGAATGATATTGCGACGAGCCAACAAAATAAGAAGAAGCCGGGAATAATTCATAGTAATCTCTTAGCTCAGATGGAAAATACCTTATGCAGAAACAAGCTTTGCATTATCAGAATAGACTTTCGCGGATATAAATTACATCATCAGGTTGAATTAAATCGCTGGGATTAACGCTCAAAATTTGCAGATTGCCTTGAGCATCCCGGCGTTGAATACGCAAGCCACGTTCAGTACCCCGCTGCGTCAATCCCCCACCGACTGAGAGCGCCTGGATGACAGTCATATTGCGTTCCAGTCTATAAACTCCAGCTCGTTGAACTTCACCGTAGATATAAAAACGCGGTGCTCGATCGACATAAATCAGATCATCGCTTCTCACGGTCACGTTTCTGCTCAAATCGTTGGAACGTATCATTTCTAAGATATCAATGATCTCTTTCGAGAAAGAATTACCATCTGAGCGAATCAGAGTAACTACTTCACCACCTTCTGGTATCACTCCACCGGCCATTGCCAGAATATCGGTCACGCTGCGTTTTCCATCGACGGGATAGCGCCCCTGATTACGCACCAACCCAAGAACAGACACCATTTGACTCTGCAAAGATGAAGCCAGGATATTCACTTGGGGTCTACGAATGATATCTTTGCTTTCAAGTAACTTGGCAATCTTTTTTTCAGCAGAAGCAGGCGTCAGTCCATCAATAAATATTTCACCCAGAAGCGGAAAAGTGATATTTCCTGTTTCATTAATCTTCACTTCAGTGGTTAAATCCGGATGTCCATAAACAAAAATTTTTATCATATCGCCCGGCCCCAGTACATTCCTTTTGGTTTCTGCAGCTACAGCATTACCGATGCAACTTACCCAAACCACCGCGAGAATCAATATCAATAACTTTGCTTTATTCATAACGGACATCCTTTACTAAAATCTTTGAAGTTTATATTACTTATCAGTTAAATACACATGTCCAAACATATGTGCTTAAAAATAAAAAATTTATTTTAATCCCATAATACCACGTTCGATGAACCCTTCAGAAACTGGTTCCTGTGGCGAATTCGAATTATTGGCAGCTTCAGGGGTTAATACACTCGATTGAGCATTCGATTTCTCTGCATCTCCTTGCGGGGCTTTAGCATTTAAATATTCGATTTTTGCTAATGAACGCAAACGTGAAATTTCTGCATCCGTGGCTTGTTTATATTTTTGATTGGCTAAATATCGCTCAATCTGTTGCGCTGCTGTTTTAAATGAAATCGGATTATCTCTCATCGCAGTCACAGAAATAATTAAACCGTGCTCCTGCTCATTCACAATAATAAGATGATCCTGACCCTTTTCTTGCAGCAGTTTGGCCATTTCTGCTGGCAAATCGGAAGTGTTGCGAGATACGGAATTGCGTGAATACTGGATATTCTTCTTATCAAGCCAAGCCACCACTTCATTTACAGATTTTGCACCATCTATCCGTGCTTTTAATTCATGATCCATATCCTTGCTGGCAAGTCGCAGAATTGTCAAATCGAATTGTTTTCGTTCTGAAAATAGCTCGGGATGTTTCTCAAAATATTCTTTTATCTCGATATCAGATGGCTTAGCCATTTTACTTGCCATCCCATGTAAATAAGCCTGCGCAGTAATCTGCGCAATGGCTCGCTCTCGCGCTTGCATGACGTCGGGTGTTCTATCCAGTTTGTTTCGTACAGCTTCGTCAACAATCAACTGGCGTGCAATCAATGATTCAAGCAGTTGCTTACTGACATTTTCGTGCTGATCCACACGAATTCCGGCGCGCTTTATCTCATCATTAAGTTGAAGTAGCGTAATTTCATGCCCATCAACACTCACTAGCGCTTGCCCAGACTTTCTCTCCTTGGGATGATTATTACACGCACCCAATGCTAAAACAGAAATAAGCGCCAGACAGATCAACTTCATTTGAGTATTTGCCAATACCATAAAATTTTCCTTTTTTGATTCTAAAAAAAGCAATTTTGCATAGCGTCGCACTCAATATAAAACCAAATTGACAGATCAAGATCAGATCAGCTACGACAATCAGATAAAAAACTTTAATAAGCAGATTATTTTGAGAAACACTTAAATCGCCATTTAGAGTGAATGGCAAATGGATAACACTCATTATAAGCTTACTCATCGCATTTCAAAAAACTGGAAATATAATGGTATGCTCGCTCTTATTGATCAAAAATAAAAAATATCAATAGAAATGTTTTGATATCAGATTTTTTATTATGATTTCATTACCTTTACTTCAATTGCGGGAACTCCCATGATCAAAGCATATGCTGCACAAGAAGCCGGCGCCACATTACAGATGTTTGAGTATGATCCGGGTCCGTTAGATGTTCAGGATGTCGAAATTGATCTTGAACATTGTGGAATTTGTCATAGCGACCTGAGTATGTTAAACAATGAATGGGGAATAACGCAATTCCCTTTTGTACCCGGCCATGAAATTATCGGTATCATCAGCGCTGTAGGCACACATGTACATCATTTACAACCCGGGGATCGAGTCGGACTTGGATGGCATTCAGGTTATTGCCTCACGTGCTCTGCATGCATGTCCGGCGATCATAATTTATGTGACAATGCTGAAGCGACCATCGTAGGCCGCTATGGCGGTTTTGCAGAAAAAGTGAGAGCTAACGCCGCCAGTGTGGTAGTACTGCCAGAAAATATGGACCCGCAAAGTGCGGGTCCTCTTTTTTGTGGTGGCATTACCGTGTTCAATCCTCTCCTGCAGTTCAATATTGCACCGACAGCCAGCGTTGCAGTCATTGGTATCGGCGGTTTAGGCCACATTGCATTACAATTCCTCAAAGCTTGGGGTTGCCACGTCACGGCTTTTACCTCCAGTGACCATAAAAAAACGGAAGCCCTGGAATTAGGGGCTGATGAAGTACTGGACACCCGCAAACTCTCAGACCTCAAAAATTCCGCCAATCGATTTGATTTGATTCTATCCACTGTAAATGTAAAACTCGATTGGAATCTCTTCATTGCTACTTTACGCCCAAAAGGTCGTCTACATTTTGTCGGAGCAACCTTGACGCCACTCGATATCAACATTTTCCCATTAATCTCCGCTCAGCGCTCTCTCTCAGGCTCTCCCGTTGGCAGTCCTGCTAGCATCAAAACAATGCTAGCCTTCGCCGAGCGCCATCAAATTAAACCGATCGTTGAAGCCTACCGATTTGATCAAGTGAATGAAGCTTTGGCTAGATTGGCAAGCGGCAAAGTAAAATACAGAATTGTTATAAGCAATCAATAGGTCGACATGATTATAGATGCTTCCATTCCCACCATTTTGTTGCTGAGCTGACAAAAAACTGATTCTAATGACCTAGAATCCCATTTTTTTTCGAATAATCCAGGCGAAAAGTCGGCCACCAAACATCCAACGCGAAACCACCGCGGCTTTTGAATCCCATGGCAATGCATGCCGTACCGGCGGAATTGATCTGGAAGTCGCTTTTAAAACAGCGCGAGCAATTATCTCGGGGCCGGGACACTGTGGCTCATGACTCACAAGTTTATGCAATCCTGCGATAATTTTCTGATACGCCGCAGGATGCTCAACTGCTTCAAGCAATTCAAATTCTTTAGTCACAAATTCCGTTTTAATTAAACCCGGGGCAATCATTACAACGTCAATACCCAGCCCTTTGACTTCTCCGCGTAATGCTTCGGATAAGGCTTCCACTGCATGCTTGGATGCAGCATACCAGCCGAATCCCGGAACAGAAAATCTTCCTAAAACCGAAGAGATATTGATAATGCATCCTGAGCGTTGTTCTCGCATATGCGGAAGCACCGCCTGCATGCATATCGCATACCCAAACACATTGACTTCGAATTGATGATGTGCGGTTTCCATAGATACACATTCAATGGTACCCAGTCGACCATAACCCGCATTATTGACGAGCACGTCGATACGGCCTTTGGTCGCGATAATATGTTCTACGACGCTGCGGATCGCGGCTTCGTCCATAACGTCAAGTTGAATGGGCTCAATGTTTTCGGAACGAATCTCTTCCAATCGATGCTTGCGTCTTGCAACAGCAAAAACATAGAATCCATTCTGAGCCAACAGAACGGCCGTAGCCCGTCCAATGCCGCTTGAGGCACCGGTCACGAATGCAATTTTTTGTTCCATGCTTGTTTTTATCATCCATCACGATAGTCAATTGATATTTAACCAATTGAGTAGCAAATAGAATTAAAACTTGTTATCGGGGGAACATCAAATGAAACCAAACAATATATTTTCAAATATCCCCTGTGAATTGAAGCAGGAAATATTTGAGTTCATCATCAAAAACCAAGCAGTAATGATTGAACGGATCATTTCCAAGGGTCAGACATCCCCGGAATCCAGTTGGTTCGATCAGGAAAAGAATGAATGGGTTATTCTTCTAAAAGGAAAAGCCGTCGTTGTATTTGAAAATCAGACCCCGGTGCAGCTCAACAAAGGAGATTACATCAACATTCCATCTCATACAAAGCACAGAGTCGCCTGGACTGATCCGGATAACGAGACAATTTGGCTAGCTGTGCACTATTGAACACGCAATACGGTGATCATACAAGATCAGTGAAGAATCGTTTATCATGCACAGCAATTTGAATCATCTTTTTAAATTATTGCTGGTTACTGCTTATAGGGGACTATATCTCTACAAAAGAGATATTGCTGCCAGGTCATTATTTGGTAGCTTGTCTACCGTATTTTTGACGGAATTTCTCAACCCTACCTGCCGTATCCACAATCTTCTGTTTGCCCGTATAAAATGGATGGCACTGCGAACAGACTTCAATATTCAAGGCTTTATTCATGGTTGAGCGTGTTTTGAAAACATTACCACAACTGCAAGTCACAGTTATTTCTTGGTAATCTGGATGAATGTCTGCTTTCATTACTGATGTCCTCAAATGATTCGTCCCTCAACGGGAAGATTAAAAAGCCGTGATTATCCTTGAATGTGAATATTGACGCAACTCTGAAAAAAACGGATCAGACTCGCCTCATTGAGTCGAAAAAGTCGGAGTTGTTTTTGGTGGCTTTGATCTTATCCAATAGGAATGCCATTGCGTCCATATCATCCATCGGATGCAGCAATTTACGCAGCACCCAAATCTTCTGCAGTATCTCCGGCGCGATCAATAATTCTTCGCGGCGCGTGCCCGATCGGTTGACATTGATAGCCGGATAGATCCGCTTCTCTGCCATTTTCCGGTCGAGATGAATTTCCATGTTACCCGTACCCTTGAATTCCTCGTAGATCACATCATCCATACGTGATCCGGTATCGATCAGAGCAGTCGCAATAATGGTCAATGACCCCCCTTCCTCGACATTACGCGCCGCTCCAAAAAATCGTTTTGGACGCTGCAATGCGCTGGCATCAACGCCGCCTGTCAATACCTTGCCAGAGGCAGGAACGACCGTATTATAGGCACGCGCCAAACGGGTGATGGAATCCAGCAAGATTACCACGTCCTTCTTGTGTTCTACCAGACGCTTGGCTTTCTCGATCACCATATCGGCCACTTGGACATGGCGCATCGCCGATTCGTCAAATGTCGAGGAAATTACTTCTCCTCTGACCGAACGTATCATTTCAGTGACCTCTTCCGGTCGTTCATCAATCAGCAGCACCATCAATATGACATCTGGATAGTTGGCGGCAATCGCATGCGCGATATGCTGCAACATGACGGTTTTTCCCGATTTGGGGCTAGCAACCAGCAATCCGCGCTGACCTTTTCCAATTGGCGCAATCAGATCGATAATCCGACTGGTAATGTTTTCTTCGGCTTTGATATCACGCTCAAGCACTAATCGCTCATCCGGAAAAAGCGGCGTTAAATTCTCAAACAGAATTTTTTGCTTTGAATTCTCGGGCGGTTCGTTATTGACCTTATCAACCTTTACCAGCGCAAAATAACGTTCCCCATCCTTGGGCGGACGAATTTCGCCATCGATAGAATCGCCGGTATGCAGATTAAAGCGCCGGATTTGACTCGGAGAAATATAAATATCATCCGGACCAGCCAAATATGAAGTATCCGGAGAACGCAAAAAACCGAATCCATCCTGCAGCACTTCCAAAGTTCCGTGACCATAAATATTCTCACCTTTGCGCGCCTGATTCTTGAGCAATGCAAAGATCAGATCCTGCTTTCGCATTCGATTGGCTCCATCGATTTCGTTCTCGACGGCCATTTTTACTAATTCGGTAACATGTAGGTTTTTCAGATCTGATAGGCGCATGAAAAAGCTCGTGAAAAGTACGTAAGTAAAAGAAAATTGCTTGGAGAAAAACTACTGCTGATGGGAAACCTGAAAAATAATACTGCGCATCAAGTCGATATACGCAGTGAATATAGTTATAAACATACCTGAACTGGATTAAATATGACTATCAATGAATGCTGTCAATTGAGATTTAGAAAGCGCCCCTACCTTGGTCGCTTCGATATTGCCATTTTTGAATAACATTAACGTTGGGATGCCTCTAATTCCATATTTCGGAGGAGTAATCTGATTTTCATCAATATTGAGCTTGGCAACCTTGAGGCGATCTCCATATTCATTTGCAATTTCATCCAGTAGCGGAGCTATCATTTTGCAGGGACCGCACCATTCCGCCCAATAATCTACCAGTACTGGGGTCTGGGATTGCAAGACTTCAGTCTCAAAATTGGCATCAGTTACGTAATGAATATGCTGACTCATATGATCATAATCCTTGTTCAAGTTATTCAATTTTCAGGAATTGCGAACCCCAACAATAAAAAACGTTATTGGAATGGTGTATGGGGTATTGGGAATAAAATTTAATAGAAAGGTTCAATACAGCTAATGGCTGGTAATGCTATAGAAAAAATTATTAAAAGGGAAGTGCTGTTTCGGTAAAACCGATTCAATATATATACATTTGGCAAAATTTAGACACATTCCCTTCCATAGCCAAATTTCATGAATGCGACTATTCTTTCAAGGGAGCAAAAGCGACCACATGATCAGCTTCGACCTTGATTCCTATCTTTTCACCGATCAAATGATTGTGATGACTAGGCACGAGCGCCAGCACTTGGGCGCCGCTGGCCAAGCATAGCGTATACAAGATCTCTGCGCCGCGGAACGCTTTATGGAGGATGGTAGCGAATAAAGGGCTGGCATCGTCATGCACGATATCATCCGGACGCAGCAACACATCGACTATGCACCCCTGATCGCATTGATCGCAGCCCTTGTGACACTGCCGTGGAATCCTGCCATTCAAAATACCCAACTCAATCTCAACCTGCTGGGAATTGATGACCTTGCCTGGAAGAAACACGCCCTGACCAATGAAATCAGCAACAAAACGGTTCGCTGGACAATGATAAAGATTGAACGCCGTATCCCACTGTTGAATTTTTCCTTCATGCATAACACCGATAACATCCGCAATGGCAAATGCTTCGGTTTGATCATGCGTTACCAAAATGGACGTGATTCCTTGATCTTTGAGAATTCCTCGAACTTCCATGCTCAATTGTTCACGCAAACTGACATCCAAATTGGAAAACGGCTCATCCAATAACAGCAGCTCCGGTCTGGGCGCCAATGCACGCGCCAATGCAACTCGCTGCTGCTGTCCGCCGGATAATTCATGCGGATATTTGTGGCCGGAATCTGCCAAATGAACCACCTGCAGCAACTCCTCGACCCGCTTTTCCCGCTCCGATCGGTTTAATCGATGCAGGCCAAACCCGATATTGGCAGTAACATTGAGATGCGGAAACAGCGCATAGTCCTGGAATACCATTCCGACGCGCCTTTTCTCGGCAGGCACACAAAAATCTGTGCTGCTCACACAAATTCCATTGATGAGTATTTCGCCATCCGAAATCGGTTCAAAACCTGCAATGCATCGTAATGCCGTGGTTTTACCACATCCACTCAGGCCCAGTAGGCACCCAATACCTCCCTTTTCCAGCAGCAACGATAAATCATGCACAACGACTTGTTCGCCATAGGCATGGCGAATATTCTTCAGTTGCAATAAGGGAATCGTCATCAATCTATTGTTCAGTTTGCCGCATCAACAAATATATCGGGATGAGTCCAGCCAATACCAGCGTGCCAGCGGGTACCGCCGCGTGTTCCCATTGCCCTTCCGAAGTCAGTTCATAAATTCGCACCGCTAGCGTATCCCATCCGAATGGCCGCGTCATCAAGGTAATGGGCATTTCTTTCATGACATCGACAAATATCAGAATTGCAGCCGTATAAATTCCCGGCTTCAAGATCGGAATGTGTATTTTCCTGATCATCGCCCAGCCATGCAAACCGAGACTCATCGCCGCTTCATCAATACTGTGTGTGATGCGTTGCATGGCGCTGTCGATCGGATAATGGCTCACCGCCATAAAGCGTATCAGATACGCCATCAACATGATGACCAGGGTACCTTGGATAAGATGGCCGGATTCTAGGTTGAATCCGTGCAAAAGGAAATCACTGAGTTGACCATCCAACCAAGTCATAGGAACATAAACACCAATCGCCAGCACTGTGCCCGGCAGCGCATAACCAATGGTAGCAATGCGCACTGCATACCGCGTAGAGAAATGCGGATAACGACGCGCTGCGTACACGATTGCAATCACAACCGCAGAAATCAACAATGCCGCCAAACCGGACAATGATATGGAGTGCCATAAAAATTCCAAATACCGTGCCAGATCAAATTCTCTTGCCATTAATGATCGCATTGCCCAAAAAATCAACTGCGCCACCGGCAATACAAATGCCAGAAATAACACGCTCAGAGCAAAACCAGTAACCATCCAGCCGTGCCGGCTCCTCAATTGAATTCGCTGCGCCCGTTCCGACCGCTTGGTTTCAGCATAGCGCATCCGCATCCTGAACTGCTGCTCAAGCACAATCACGACAAAAACTATAATGATGAGCAATGACGCAAGCTGAGAAGCTGCGGTCAATGAAAACATGCTGAACCATGCTTTATAAATCGCTGTGGTGAAGGTATTGTAGTTGAATACCGCAACAGTGCCGAAATCTGCCAAGGTTTCCATGAGCACCAGCATCATCCCCCCCGCAATCCAAGGACGTGCCAGCGGCAACGCTACTTTGAAGAATCCTTGGGTGCGATTGAAGCCGAGAGATTGCGCAACTTCCAGAGAGCGCTTACCTTGACTTAAAAAGGCATTGCGGGTCAATAAATAAACATAGGGATAAAAAGCCAGCGTCATGACGATGACTACGCCAACCGTATTGCGGATGTCGGGAAACCATGCAAGATCGGAATGGAGCCAAGCGCGCAAACTGGTTTGAAGCGGGCCGGTAAAATCAAACACCCCCAGCACTACAAATGCCATCACATAGGCTGGCATCGCCATCGGCAACAACAATGCCCACGAAAAAAAACGCCGTCCCGGGAATTCATACACTGCAGTAAACCATGCCAAACTGACGCCCAGCAGCAGCGTACCGGTAACTACACCCGTCGCCAGCCAGAAAGTATTGATCAACAGAAGCGACAGCGTGGTTTCAATCAAATGTTGCCAGACTTCACCGACTGGCGCAAACAGTGACGACATGATCACACCCACCGGCGCTAATACCAATGCAGCAGCCAAAAATGGAACGATGCGCCAGAGGCTCATTAAACGATCAGGAAAAACGCGACGAAAAACTTCTCTTGCATGGAGCGATGCTGATGATTATCTCCTCACACTTTTAAAGATTGAAATGCTGACGAATATTGGCTTGATCAGCGATAGCCGGCACGATCCATCAGTTTTACCGCCGCTGTCTGCAATTCACCGGCTTTTGCTAAATTCATCGGATTCTGCTTGAAATCGCCCCACGAAGCGACAAACGCATCGACTTTGATATTGGGATTTGCGGGATATTCCATGTTGACATCCGCAAACAGGTTTTGCGCTTTGTCGGATGATAAAAATTCCAGTAACTGAATAGCCGCCTGGGGATGTTTGCCATAGCGCGTGATCCCTGCACCGGAAATATTCACATGCACGCCGCCTTGGCTCTGATTAGGCCAGAACACTGCCAGGGGCAACTTCGGATCCTTCTGCATCAATCGGCCATAATAATACGTATTCACTATGGTCACATCGCATTTGCCAGCAGCCACGAATTCTAACGCACGAGTATCATCCGACAGTGGATCGGTGGCAAGATTGGCTACCCAGCCTTTGACGATTTTCTCGGTCTCCGCCTCGCCATGCTCAGCGATCATCATCGCCACCAGCGATTGATTGTAGACTTTTTTTGAAGTCCGCAGGCAAAGCCGCTTGTTCCACTTCGGATCGGCCAGATCCTCATAAGTGGAAAGCTCTCCAGGCTTCACTTTGTTGGTGTTGTAAATGATCGTGCGCGCCCGGATCGACAGACCAAACCATTCATTCTGCGGATCCTGCAAATGGGCTGGAATATTTTTCTCGAGCACATCGGATTGAACGGGCTTCAATAATCCCGCCCGGGCAGCCGCCCATAAATTGCCGGCATCGGCAGTAATCAGCATATCTGCCGGGGTGTTCTTTCCTTCGGCTTCGAGACGAGCCAGCAAGGCACCTTCGTTATCCGTCGTATATTTGACTTTGATGCCCGTTTCTTTAGTAAAGGCGTCAAACATCGGTTTAATCAGCTGCTCGATGCGAGCGGAATACACCACGACTTCCTGAGCACGCGCTGACTGACCGGCCAATAAGAAAATAGCAAAAATAGCACATGCGCCCGACGCGAAAAAATTGTTCATATTAAGTTTAAACATTGCATGGTTCCAAGGAAAATAGTACTGAGGGGGATAATTTTATGAGCCCTACTATAGTATGGATAAGAACAATTATCAATTGAATATCTATGCGATCGAATCCCGATCAATGCTTGTGTTCAAGCCGGAATTCAATCACTCAAAATTCTTTGCGACCAACCACTGGCAAGCGAAGAGCCAGTGGATTCCAATCAAATCCCAGCGACAATCCCAGGAAATTAAGCTCAAAACCTTCCACTTCACTGAACAACAGGCCCATCATTCCCAATACAGAGATTTGAAAACCGCTGCCGCTCGGCGCTTGCGAAACCACACGAGAACCCAAGTAGTCCTTGCCAATTGCGGTAGGTGGCAAATCCAATCGCAATTCCGGCACAGCCCGAGAAACCCAGGCCGTGAAGGTATTCGAATTGGGTCCCGGCCAGAGCGTGTAATTCCTGGGGTAGGGATAAGTTTGGGCTGCCCGGTCGATTTTTTCGATCAGCGCATCAACTCCTTGACCACGCTTGTCCAGCAATAATTCCGGTATATTGCCATACCAACGCCGATCCGGAACATTTTCATAAACCACAAGTACCGGCCTTTTTCTGCGCTGCAGCCAGCCGATCACTTCATAAATGACATATGAGTTCGCATTTGTCGGTTTTACCGCAATCCAGGTATGTATACCGAAATAGCCCCGCCAACTATACGCCCGGGCGCCATACACCTGAATCACCGCCTCAGGCGTGACAGCCGGATCAGGCGCCAACCCCACGGGTTCCCGGCTCGCATTCCACCAATCCTGAGCCCGTGCCTCATGAATGCCAGCGCTCCAGATCAATGGGAATATCAAAAGAGAAAACAGTGTTATGAATAAAGGATGATTCACGGATCAGCGATACGAATAATCGACTCCACGCAGACGGATGCCGAGTGATATAGAAATGGTTCAGGCATGACAAATATTCGGTTCAACTGTCGAGTCAAGAGTGCATCGGTGGAGTATATTTCACTTCATTGATCCTTCGAAGGGTCTGAGCGCTTTACTAATCGATCGGAAAGACTCCACAGAAACCGTCCTGCGCTCAACACTTGGCGTCGCAACAATACCCAATCCTCGCGGCGTTTCTTGGCGTCAAGACACCGCATCAAACGGACTCTCAATGCTTGATCCTGGCGGTTCAGTATCGCTGCCCATAACGCATCTTCGACATTATAAAGGCTGTTCTCTTGCAAGCACACCGGAATGACGTGTTCAACCGGAACGGCAAGATCGGCAGCAATTGCCCGAACCGCAGCACTGATATTGGCTGCTTTGACATTCGTCGTATCGGTCAAATCATAGGGTGGCTGCCATTCATTGATGGGGCGCAATTGGTCGATAAAACTGGCTACCACCAGCAAAGGCGGCGGACGAAAATTGATCCGTTCAGCCTGAAAAGCGCGCAACGCATCCAGACACTCGCGTTCAAACTGGCGATCGGGGCGGTTCGCCGGACTCACCCATAGAATGAAATCAGCCTGCGCAGCCGCCTTCAGCATATCCGCCTGATTAAACAAAGGACTATCACATCCTGGGCTGTCAAAGATCAAGGCTTGATCCAATCCTTCCCGGGAGAGCACAAGCGGCGTAAATACCCGGGTTGTATCCGGCAGCACATCGGTAATGGCTGTGAGACGACCAAACATCGCATTGATCAGGCTGGATTTACCCGAATTTGTCCGGCCCAGGATCAGAATGCGCAGTGGTTCCACTATTGCCGTGACAGCACCCTGGGCATGCTCGACATCTGCCCGGGAATCGGCAGTTGACGATATCATCGAATTGTCGTCACCTAACGGCAAACGGCCGCTGTACAGATCGATCGCATAATAGCCGACCTTGAACACATAAGCACGCAAGAACCAGCGATGCAGTTCGTTCCGGGCTTGATCGAAACTGCGCTCGCGCAGATGCCGCCAGACTTCCCCCATCAATGCATTGACCGGATTGATGATGACATTGCCGGCGCGGTAGATAGTAAAAAGCCGATCGGCGTTCTCCTTCCAGCGCTGAATCCGGAACAGATCACCAAGGGTCAGGCGATTGCTGAACGGTATTTTTTCGGCAACGTCCTGACGCAAATCGCGGCTGGCGCGTTCGATGATCAGCAACGTATGCGGCAGGGTCAATTCCAGCAATGGTTTCTCGACCGCCGGATGATAACTGTGCGCAACGGTTTCCAGCGTTTTCTGGCCTAGTTCCAGCATCCAGGCGCCTTCATCCAAGGGCCAGTCCGTCGGATCGCATGCATCGGCCAGCGCTTCGACTTGCTGCCAGACAGCATCTGCGCTCGGCGGCCAGTCGGGATTGGGCTCGGCCGCGTCATTCGCCAGCAATTTCCGTTCCTTCCGCAGCAACCATTGCTGCAACCCATAGCCTATTCCGCCGCACACCACCAGAACCAGCAACCAATATTGCAGGTTACCGCTCTGCCACAACCAGAGCACGCCAAAGCCGAGCAGTGCCAGCACGGGCAATACCATCAGAATGAAAACCAGCACGCGCAGTGGATCGATGCGGGATAACGGCGATTTCATTCGGTGCGGCCCTGTAATCGATCCTTCAGCATGGCAGCACCCCGCTCCAGTTCCTTGGCGTAAATGCCGCGCAAAGTATCGGGATCGACCTGCAGGCCGTTCTTGCGCCGGATAAAAAAATAAATTGCGGTTTTTCCCAGAGCGTACGTCGTTGCCCCGCTCGAGCTGGCACCCCACACAGCGCCCATGGTCTGCCCCCACACCGGAATAATTTTCACGATCGCGCGACTCAGTAGCCGGGTCAAATAACTCGAAGCAATCCCGACGCCGATCAAGCCGAGAAAATCGGTAATCGTGGTCTTATCCCACTGTTGTCCATACAATATTGCCAAGCTATGCAACAACTTGGCCTGCACTGCCGACACCGCAACCAGATCCACCGCCGGTAGTGCCCCCAGCCCTGCCGCCGTCAGCGCATAACCGACAATATGCTGGTGCGCGGTGCGGGCATACAAGTCGTGAATTTCCTTGTCGCCGCTCAACTGCTGCTGCAAACCCAGCGACGTCAACGATTCAATCGCTTCCCACAAAGCTTCGAGACCATAGTCCGGCGGATCGAAACCATCTTCCGGCAGGGTCAAATCGACAGCGACCCATCGCACTGGCGCAAAACCCGACAATGATTGCAAAGCATCGCGCTGCGCTTGAATGGCGCGTCTCAGGTCAATCGGAATCGAGTCCGGCAGCGGTTCATGTCCATACGGCCATGGATGAACATGACCGTCGCGATGCGGATAAAGCTCGTGCAGACCGGTTTGCACGATCAGCAACGGCCACTCCGGATGACGTTGGCGTATGGCCTGCAACGGTTCAAACACAGCGGATTGATTGATATCGGCGACTTTCATCACGGCAATCAGCAGATGCGCTTGCGATTCACAATACTGCATGTCGTCCGCAGGATCATACGACACTTCACCCAGGCCGCGGGTATCGAGGAAGCGGATCACAGGCGCTTCCATCGGGAAATCATAGAAGCGCGAATGGCGCGTGCACGGCTGAAAACCATTGCCGATTTCAGTGGCAGGGCTGCCGGTCAGCGCACGTATGATGGAGGTCTTGCCGGCCTGTGTCTTGCCCAGCAACCATACCACCGGGACTGGAAGTCGTGAACGCGCTTCATGCAACGAAGTTTCCAGCGCTTGCTTATCAACCGCAGGTTCCAACAATGCCGTGCGCAGTTGCTGCCAATACTCCGTCCAGTTTTTCAGATCTCGTAATTTCATTGCTTCATCTTATCATCAGAGAGTCATCGGTTTGAATCGGCATATTGGAAGTTATACGACTCGCAATTGAAGAATTAAGGACAAAAAGCAGCTCATACTGACTTTTGTTTCAGAAAGCGTACTGCTACGATGCTCATCGTTCTGATTACTCAGAATAATTCATTCACTGACAGATACCTTTCAGGCATTTAACTCTCATCCATTCGAAAGGACAGTTATGAAGCGCACAAAAAAAATCCAATGTTCTCGAGATTGACGGCAACGCTCGCATTTTTAGCCGCCGCACCCCATCATGCCAATACGGGCATGGAGCCTTGCGTTGGAGAAATTAGTTACGTCGCATTTAATTATGCGCCCAATGGCTGGTTGCAGTGCGACGGGCAAATATTACCCATCAACCAGTACAACGCGCTCTTTTCCCTACTCGACACTACCTACGGTGGGGATGGCGCCACCAACTTCAAGTTGCCTGACATGCGCGGCAGAGCTCCATTACATCAGGGACGGAATCTGGATGGTTCGGCGTACTCGCTTGGGCAAATGGGTGGAACCGAAAATACCACATTAACCATCAATCAATTGCCTGCACATACCCACCCAGTCACCGCAATCTCAACATCGACTTCCGCAGTTGCCCTTGGCGCCACAGCGACCTCGACACTGAAGGCCGTGAACAGCGATGCCGATCAGAAGACTGCCGGTGGTAATGCATTGGCCAATGCCAAAGGATTGAACTCAGCCTATTCCTCTGCTGCGCCGAATGTCAGCATGAATGCGGCGTCGATCGAAACCACGCTGAACGGTCTCGGCATCGTGACAAACACGAATACGACAGTCGATATTGGTCCAACTGGCAATTCCCAGTCCTTTCCGAACATGCAGCCTTACACCGTCGTGAATTGCATCATCGCCTGGCAAGGCGTATTCCCGCAGCGGCCTTAATCTCGATCGTCAGCGGTCTGGTCGAAAAAATGACCCAAGCACTTTGGACGATACTCGGTATCGTAGCCCTTATGTCCAGCGCTGTTGCGGGCAACCCGGCATCAACCGGCCATGACAGCGCCATCCGCACCGCGCAAGCCATGTTGACATCGGGAGATTATGCGCAGGCTTTCGATCTTTATCACGCCGCTGCTGTGAACGGCCATCACCCGCTGGCGCAATTCACGCTGGCGCAGTTTTATCAACATGGTTGGGGACGCGGCCGTTGACCGTATCGTGGCCTGCAACTGGTTTGAACAAGCCGCGTAAAACGGCATTCCTATAGCGCAACATATGATCGGCCTGTGTTACGTCCTGCAACCGCACAGGAACTCAATGATCACCTATCGCGATTGAACACTGATGCCATCAATCGCGAATGGCTGGCGGTCGAAGTCGCGCAAAGCCCCGAAGCCGCAACCCATCTAGTCGGCAGCGTCATGGTGCAGCCTGATTGGATATAGCAGTTTCTAGAATGAACGCATTGCATTGACGAATATGACATGAGGAAACGGTATGGTTTTGCATTTCCGCGGGGAGGCTGTACTGATTAGTGCTCACGTTCTGTATGAATATTGAAATTCCCCAGTGGCCGACAAGCAGGAGCGGACGCTGCATCAAACAGAAGCTCTGGCCAATACAATCACAAGAGTAATGATTATAGGGAATAAAAGTTTACGAGTCTGACCATAGTTGTGAATATTGATTTTCATCACCAGTAAAAATGGAATAGCTAATAAGAAAGCATGCTGAATAGCCTGCAATACGATTGAAGATGCAGGCAACTCTTCCATCAGTACATAGGCGATAAACCCGGAAAACAGCAGAATCAATAATTCAAAATCAGCCGCGAAAATAACTTGACTGTACTTAGTAAAAAACAACTTCAGAGCCACCCATGACAACGCTATCGCTGACAGTACATTGACATATTCCCCCAACCAAGAGGGGTGGATCAATGAAGAGAGTTTGTAAACGAATAACAGCGAGAATATGCATAAAAACAAAATTCCATGCACTATGCTCAGATCTCCAGCGCGCCGAATACGGAAAGTAAGAAACACCAGCAACGCTATCATCGCATACAGCAGTAATACTCTGTCACTGCTTAATGTCAAAACAGGTGCGAACAACGCCGGTAACAGCAAAGCCAGCAAGATAATGGCACCAATCGGTTGAGCAGTGACCTTGAATCCATAAGCTATACTCTTCAAAGCATCCAATTGCCTGATAGAATCCAGCTTGTTGGTTTTCAGATGGTTATAATGCATGCCAGCACTTTGCGCCAACCAGATGCTTGAAAAAATGAATAAACCGACACCCATCAGGCTCGCAAAAATTACCCAATCCGGTTCATTCCGAACTGAAATAGCCAATAATCCAAAGCAGAACATCATCATATAAATCAATGCTACTGCCTCAGGATGGGGCAAACCGAGATCAATTAAACAATGATGCAAATGAGTTCGATCAGAATGGAATGGATTATGTCCATTATAGATACGCCGCCCCATCACGATGAGCGTATCCAGCAATGGCAAGGCAACCACCATGGCCAGCGCAGATAAAGGTTGATGTGAGCTATGGCCCAAACTAACGAACATGACTGCCAGCACATAACCCAGCATCATGCTGCCATTGTCACCCATAAAGGATCGGGTGGGATAGCTGTTGAATCTTAAAAAACCAAAAATTGCTCCCAGTAACGATACTGCAATGACCAATAACCATGTCTGTCCGGAATTCCAGGCGAAATATCCTAGAAATATCAGAGCTATGGCTGATATCCCTCCCGCCAAGCTATCAAGACCATCGGCCAAGTTGAGCGCATTGATCATTCCTACTGAAAAAAATACCGTAACAAAAAAAGATATTCCGTTGAGATATATTTCCCCCAACCCAAAAATATCTCCAACTTCCTCAATTCTCATCCCACTCAAATAAACAAATACCAGTGCAGCCAGAACTTGCCCTAAGAGCTTTCGAGTAGGTGAAATTTGTTTGATGTCATCAATTACGCCCGTGATTACAATCACGACCAATCCGGATAGAAACGCAATGACGGGAACATCGAACGGGAGAAAAATTAAACAAACCAGTATAAGACTGATTGAAATCGCAAGACCCCCCAAGCGGGGTTTGGGGACCTTATGCATACTTCGGTGCTTGGGAATATCCATTGCACCGACTTTCATTGCCACTTTGATTGCAACAGGTATGAGCAATGCAGACAAAAAAAGTGTCATCCAGAAAATTAATCCGAGTAATTCAATAGAGATTTCATTCATAGATAATTGCGGCTAATTAAGAACTCTGCAAAATGAGAACAACTTGTGTTGAAAATCCAATTGTTATTTCCAGCCAGCCTTGCTTAAATTTATATCTGCCATTGCATACATTGCGATAAAAGTAGCATTTCTGATGCCATTACCGTAGCGGCAAAAATCATGTTTCATTCATTGCCGCAATTGTCTCGTTAACACCATGATTATTGAATGATTATTCTATTACCGGATATCTCAAAAACGTCTTCTTGATACTTCGTTATTCGATTTGATATTTCCAATGGAAGACATAAAAAAATCATTTTCTTTCTAAGAAGACGTTTACTGATAAGTAAATTTTATTCTGATCATGATAAGAAGTATTTATAAGTGAGATGCAGAAAAACCGCTTGAAACTTAATGACACTGTATTCAGTAAGAAGACATTTCAACACACTGAGCAGTATCCCAGTTTACAAGTTTGTCTGCAGTGGCAATATCGATGAATTTATTCTGCGCCAGCCATTGATCTAATTTCTTATAAGCACCCTTGAGGCCCACATAAGATTTAAATTTTCGCGAAAGTGGCAAATCCAGCACCGGTTGTTCGGAGTCAAAATCGCGTGGATGAAAATAGGTCATCACATAATCGGCGCGTTCTGTCAAATTTTGAATGACTGAATATGGCATGAGCCTGAAATATCCCCCCCCAGAGAAGACGAATGATTTGCCTAGAAATTTTCCCAGATTGATCGGGAATTCCTTGATCTTTCCGGCTGAGCAATTCAATAATGAAGGTTCTGCTCGCCCGAAATCATCATAACCTCCGTGCCCTCGTTCAGTCGGGAAAATGGAGCTGTCTCTTTCTATACCACATTCAAGAAGAGCTTCGACTGCCCACGCATTTCCTCTGGTGAGTGAAAATCCCGGGGCACGATAGGTTTTAATTTTTTTACCGGTGATATCTTCAAGGGTATAAATTGAGCGTTTCAAATCATCCAGAAACTGCTGGGGAGTTTGCTGATACACCAATTGATGCATGTGAGAATGTGAGGCTACTTCAAATCCCAGTTCATCGATCCGTCGGATAATTTCCGGATAACGTTGAGCTACCCATCCCAAACAAAAAAAAGTTGCCGGATGCTGGTGCCGTAGTGTTAATTCCAGCAAACGTTCTACATTGGCATGAATTCGAGGTTTGAAATTACTCCATTGCACTTCGGTCGCCGTTGAATCAATATCAAGTAAATGAAACCAATCCTCGATGTCGTAAGTAAGAATATTCATAAGTCAATGATCAAACATCCAATAAGGGTAAAGTCACACAAGTTTAAAAAATCATCAAATCAATGAAGCCTTATAGTTATATCTCAATTTATCCAGAAACAATCTCCCTTATATAGGGAATAAATTACGCTTAATCGACAAAAAATTGCTTCAGTACTTTGATCAGATACTCATGATCTTGCACCCCTGCGCTTTCGCGAATGCTGTGCATCGCCCACATCGGACAACCGATATCAACGCTGCGCACCCCCAGCTTTGCCGAGGCTATGGGGCCTATGGTACTGCCACAAGGTAAATCACTTCTGTGGGTATACCGTTGATAGGGCACTTCTGCATCCTCGCACCAGCGAATGAAATAAGCACTTGAAACGCTTTCCGAGCTATAGCGGCGACTCGCGTTCGACTTGATGACCGGCCCTTTGTTGACGAAAACCCGATGGTCAGCGTCATACGCTGAAGGAAAATTAGGATGATAGGCATGCGCCATATCAGCGCTGATCAAGAAGCTCTGAGCCAGTGCCCGCGCTGTATCTTCACGATCCAACGATAGTGCGATACTGATGCGCTGCAATACATCGGCCAGAAAACTGCCAGCAGCGCCGATATGGCTCTCGCTGCCAATTTCTTCATGATCGAAAAAAGCACACACCAACGTGCTTTCCGCGTGCTGCAGAACATTCTCATCGAGCAAGGCCTGCAATCCCGCATGACAGGAAGCCAAATTGTCAATCTGACTGTCAGCATAGAATTCCTCGTTAGCTCCCCAAAACACGCCTTTCTGCGTGTCATAGACCGCAAGATCCCAGGACACCAGTTGACCGATATCCACCGCTGCCGCTTTTTCAAGCAACGCCGTTAAATAAGATTGCGGCAATTGGCCTTCTGTGAATCGTGCCAATAACAGTGGTAATTCGTTTTGCTTGTGTAATTTCAGGCCATCTTCATTGACGCCCCGATTCATGTGAATCGCCAGATTAGGCAGACGCAGCAAGGGTTGATCGAAACGCACAAGCTTCTGCCTGACTTGCTTTTCATCTGAGAAGCTAATTCGGCCCGCCAGACTCAAATCGCGATCGGTAAAGGTTGCTAAAATGGGCCCCCCATAAATCTCGACGCCAAGTCGAGCGAAGCCATCACTTAGTGTTGCAGTATTTGGCCGAATCCGAAAGCCTGGAGAATCGGTATGCGCACCGATGATCTTGAAGCCTGACTCAGCAGGTGATTTATTGCCGAGCACGAACAGCACTATCGATGAATCGTCACGAACGACATAATACCGTCCATTTTCTTGCAATTGCCATTTTGCGGATTCATCGATCCGGATGAACTGAGCGGCCTGGACTGCCGATTCAATCGACGACACCGCGTGCCAGGGACTGGGACTTCCATCAATGAAATCGAGCAGATGCTGCACATGCTGTTGAGCTGTCATGGATCACCTATTCGATTCAGCGGTTTTTTTTGAATATCGCTACCAACCTCGCGTGAAATATACGTAAACTCGAGCGGCTAGTCAAATGTCCCGATGCGTTGCTCAACATCTTCTTTATAAAAGCTTTGGGAAAGCTGTCAGGCAATCCGGATTCAGACAAAACAAATCGATTTACAAATAGTTAGTGAGCATTTCAAGTCAATCTTCAACATCGCCTGATCATGCAAAGAAGTGCTTCAGTGTATACCCAACTGTATTCAAAAAACAACACAGCAAATCCAGAAATGACCGGTATTTCTGGCTTTTAGGTACATACAGCACCACAGTGTGTTGATGGTAGAATCCGCTACTTTTCGAAGAAACCCGTTATCGCAAGGATTCTCGTCGTGACGAACCATCACTCCACATCGATCGTAATTTTTCTCCAGTTGCTAAGTTGCCTGTATTTACTGAGCATCCCTTCCCTGTCTCTGGCTCTGATGCTGGAGCCTGGGGATATCAAACGGCGATTGTCCAGTGCTACTTCGCTCGCCCTCAAGAAATCCGCCGTTGAAGATCTACAGCGACTGTATGCCGCGCGACAGTATCAAGCGATCTGGTTGACGGCAACAGCAGAATTACCATCTCTCGACATAGCGTTAGATTTCATTGCAACCGCCGACACTGAAGGACTGGACAGCCAGGATTATCAACTGCAACAGTTACGCCACCTTCGGCAGGGATTACAGCAATCGGCGGAGGTTGCCGCTGAGCTGGAATTACGCACCTCGAACGCCATCTTGACGCTGGCGAAAGATTTATCGCGAGGACGCCTTTCGGCAACGGCTGCCGATCCCGACTGGCACATTTCTCAGCCCACGTTTGATGCGGTGGCATTCCTGCTTGAAGCCCTGAAATCAAATAAATTACTGAAATCATTGCAGGGCTTATCACCGCAAAATCCGAGTTATCAGCGATTGAAGCAGACATTGGCGCGATATCGGCAGCACATCATCGATCATCCAACCTGGATTCATATCCCCACAACTCCATCCATTCGGCCATCCACAGCAGATGACATCATTCCGCTGATCCGTCAACGCATCGCGCAGGCTTATACCATCGATAGCATTGCAGAATTCCAGCTTACTTCGGACGTAAGTCGGCAGTATGATGACGAATTGGTTGCTGCAATTAAAGCGTTCCAGACGCAGCATGGCTTGAATGCCGATGGCATCATTGGGAAAAATACCATTCGTGCCCTGAATATTCCGCTGGCGTGGAAAATTCGTCAACTGCGCATCGCCATGGAACGCCTGCGCTGGCTCCCAAGAAATCTGGGAAAGCGCTATCTCATGGTGAATACCAGCGGATTCAGACTTACAGCAGTGGAGCAGAATGAGCATGCGCTCAGTATGCGCATCATCGTCGGTCGGGATTACCGCTCAACACCCAGCTTCAATGGCGCTCTTTCGCACATGATCCTGAATCCCCATTGGAATGTGCCCACCAGCATCGCCACCAAGGATCTGTTGCCGAAACAGCAGAAAGATCCTTCCTTTTTTGCCTCGGGTAATTACAAAATCTTTTCCAATCACAGCCGCAACGAAACCATCGATCCCAGCACGATCAACTGGCACGCGCTCAAAAAAGGATTTCCTTACGTGCTGCGTCAAGAACCCGGCGCGCACAATGCACTCGGCAGAATCAAATTCATGTTTCCCAATTCATTCGATATCTATCTGCACGACACACCATCCAAATCACTGTTCCAGAAAGATATTCGAACATTCAGCTCGGGTTGCATCCGCTTGGAAAAACCGCTCGAACTCGCCTCTTTCGCACTGGGAGAGCAATCTCTGTCGGAAGACTTTCTTAAACATTTCGACAGCGGCGCAACGAAAACCATGCATTTACGTAAGCCATTACCCATTTACTTGGTGTATATTACGGCCTGGGTCGACGAGCACGAGAAAGTACATTTTTCACCGGATATTTATGGCCGAGATTTACGGGCCTTACAGTATGCCGGTTGGTAATCGCAACCTGCTCACAAAATTTTCAGGAGAAAATCGACGATGCTGATACACAAGTTGATGAATTCAACGCACCCTTCCAACACAGAGCCGGCGCATAGCCGACGACGATTCTTAAAAACCGGACTAAGCGCTTGTACCCTATTGACGCTCCCCCTCGCAGTATCCGCCCACGCCGCCATCCCCAAACGTCCCTTCGAAAAGAAACTCAGCTTCCTCAACTTGCATACCGGTGAACGAATCCGGCAAGTTTATTGGGCGAATGGCCGCTACATCTCCGGTGCATTGCGGGAAATCAACAACGTGCTGCGCGATCACCGCACTGGCGATCGATGTGCAATCGATACCGATTTATTTGACATCCTGTACATCATGCAGAGCAAACTGGGCAGCAAGCACGAATTTCACGTCATTTCTGCCTACCGCTCCCCTGCCACCAACGCTCAATTAGCCGCTCAAAGCGGCGGCGTAGCCAAAAACAGCCTGCATACTCACGGAAAAGCCATCGACATCCGCTTGCCGGGACGTAGACTATCCGACCTGCGTTCTGTAGCCATGTCATTGCAAGCAGGCGGAGTGGGCTATTATCCGGCTTCGAATTTCGTTCATCTGGACACCGGAAACTTCCGCTTCTGGGGCGGTTAATCGGACGGGACGGCGTTTTCTCTGCCTAACAGCTGCCGACAAAGGTGGTTCGAACTGGATCGCCTACATCTGCCGGAAGTTCTGATCAAATCCAATGGCACCACACACCGCGCAGTGCTGCGGGTCACGGAAATTCCACCGAACTACCGCTTCGAACTGGCTCCCATTGTGGATCGAGTTTGCGCATGCGTTCATTGATACAGACCCTGACATCGAAATTGCACGCAAGGCTCTCCAGACTGACTGCTGACTGAGTTGTGGTTGCGGCACCTGTCAACCGGGGTTTGCTCAACTTACCCCATACTGTTCGCGATACCGCTGCACTGCATGCAGATGCTGCACATGCTCCGGATGACTATGCAAATACTCGACCAGGTCATTCAAGTTGATGATCGAAGTGACAGTCATGCCGTGAACCTGCTGCACTTCCTGTACGGCCGATAGCTGACCACTGCCCCGCTCCATGCGATCGACTGCGATCACGACCCCACCCGGCGTTGCACCTGCAGATCTGATCAAATCGACCGATTCTCGCACTGAAGTGCCGGCAGAAATGACGTCATCGACGATCAGCACCCGCCCCTGCATCAGTGCCCCCACCAGCACGCCGCCTTCGCCATGATCCTTCGCTTCCTTGCGGTTGAAACTGAAAGGAAAGTTCTGTTCCATCTCTGCCAACGCAATCGCGATCGCGCTGACCAACGGAATACCCTTATACGCAGGGCCAAATAGCATATCGAATTGAAGCCCTGCAGCAATGATGGCTTTGGCGTAAAATTGACCGAGTCTACGCAATGAATCGCCATCATTGAACAGACCCGCGTTGAAGAAATACGGCGACATGCGCCCCGCTTTGGTTTTGAATTCGCCAAAGCACAATACCTGGCGCTCGATGGCGAATTGAATGAAAGCTTGTCGAAAATCGGACACCACTGTGATCTATCCTAAAAAATATGCAAATTATAACGCTTAACCTGAATGGCATTCGCGCCGCCGCTAAAAAAGGCTTTTTTGCGTGGCTGGCAGCGCAATCGGCCGACATTGTCTGTGTACAGGAATTAAAAGCCCAACTGTGCGACTTTTCCGCCGATATGCTGAAGCCCGATCACTTCCAGGGATATTTCCACTGCGCGGTGCAAAAAGGCTACAGCGGCGTCGGCCTGTACTCGCGCAAAGAGCCCGACAAGATCATCGAAGGCATCGGCATTCCGGAAATCGATGCTGAAGGCCGCTTCATTCAAGCGGATTTCGGCAACCTGAGCATTATTTCCCTTTACTTGCCCTCCGGATCCAGCGGCGAGCACCGTCAAATCGCCAAGTTCTTTTTCATGGAAAAATTCTATCCCATTCTGAAAAACCTGATAGCCAGCGGCCGGGAAATCATTTTATGCGGAGATTGGAATATCGCACACAAGGAAATCGATCTGAAAAACTGGCGTTCCAACCAGAAGAATTCTGGCTTCCTGCCGGAAGAACGCGCCTGGCTTTCAGCGGTGTTCGATGATATCGGTTTTATCGATGTATTCCGGCAATTGAATTCCGAGCCCGATCAATACACGTGGTGGTCGAATCGTGGCCAGGCCTGGGCAAAAAATGTCGGCTGGCGGATCGATTATCAACTGGCCACGCCGATCATTGCAAATTCAGCACTTAGCGCCTCGATTTATAAAGCCGAACGTTTCTCCGATCATGCGCCATTGCTGATCAATTACGATTATCCGTTATGACATCCCCCCGCTTGCTCAGTTGGATTCACGCGATGCGCATCTACACCCATCCGCGCGTCCTGGGCATGTTATCGCTCGGATTTTCTGCCGGATTGCCATTGCTGCTGATTTTGGGAACGCTGTCGTTCTGGTTGCGTGAAGCAGGAATCGACCGCACGACCATCGGTCATCTCAGTTGGATTGGCTTGGCTTACAGTATCAAATGGCTCTGGTCGCCGTTGGTCGACCGGTTGCCGCTACCGCTTCTGACAGATTGGTTGGGACGTCGCCGCGCCTGGCTTTTTTTATCGCAGATGATCATCGCCGCCGCACTGGTCGGGATGGCATTAACGGATCCGGTTTTGGATCTGGCGCAATTGGTATTTTTCGCGCTTGCAGTGGCTTTTGCTTCCGCCACGCAGGACATCGCGCTGGATGCTTACCGCATCGAGGCGGTCGCAGTAGAATTGCAAGGTGCGATGGCCGCCACGTATCAAGCTGGTTACCGTATCGCGATGATCCTCGCCTCCGCCGGGGTGTTGTGGATAGCTGCTGCCATTGATGCCTCGGCCGCCACTTATGAACATCTGCCGTGGCGTTTCGCCTATCTTGTGATGGCTGGTAGCATGGCTGTGGGCATCATCACGACGCTAATCATCCGCGAACCGGATGTCCCCTACCGCCACTTAATCGCCGACAATGAATCGATCGCGCAACAAGCAATTGCGACGTGGGACCTTCATCCGCGCATCAAAAACTTGTTGATCTGGCTATATGGCGCGCTGATCGCGCCTTTCCGGGATTTCATTTTGCGCCATGGCAGACATGCACTGCTGATTCTGGGGCTGATTGCGCTCTATCGCATCTCCGATGTCGTCATGGGCGTGATGAGCAATCCTTTTTATGTCGACATGGGTTACAGCAAGGACGAAGTCGCCACCATCTCAAAAGTCTATGGCGTCATCATGACGATTGCCGGTGCCGCCCTCGGCGGCGTATTGACGCTGAAAATCGGCATCATGCGCACATTATTTCTCGGCGCGGTATTATCGGCGACGACCAATTTGCTATTCGTGTGGCTGGCGGGCCGCGGTCATGATGTCAGTGGACTGATATTCACCATTTCCGCCGACAACCTGTCGGCTGGCATTGCCTCGAGCGCATTCATCGCTTATCTGTCCGGCTTGACCAATTCCGCGTATTCCGCCACCCAGTATGCGTTATTCAGCTCGGTTATGCTGCTGCTGCCCAAATTCATCGCCGGCTTCAGCGGTCAATTCGTCGATGCGTATGGCTACGAAAATTTTTTCATTACCACGGCGTTGCTGGGATTGCCGGTGCTGGTATTGGTGCGGCTGGCCGGTCAAGCAAGTTTTGACAGATCACCCGATGAGAAACGATGATCGCGCATGAACCAACCTGTGCAGATGTCGAATCCGGACGCTGAATACCACGCATTGATCGAGGCGGGGGAGCTCACCACTGACGCTGACCAGGCCCGCGCTGTCGCCGCGCTGGAACGGCTGCATCGAGAATTGATCGATTACACGCCATCCGGCAACAGAGAACGAGGTTTGATATCCCGATGGGCTTCGGTGCTTGTTCGTTCGTCAGGCAGCCAAGCCAATGTCCCTAAAGGCGTTTATTTATATGGCGGTGTAGGTCGCGGCAAATCCATGCTGATGGATTTGTTTTATTCGGTTGCTCCGATAGCTGCCAAGCAGCGCATTCATTTTCATGAATTCATGCTGGACATCCATGCCCGGCTCAAGGACTGGCACGACACTGCCGCACTGCAGCGTGAGCAACGTGGTAATGGTGCGCACGGCGATGATCCCATTCCGATCATTGCGAAACAGATCAGCAAGCAAACGACGTTGTTATGTTTCGACGAATTGCAGGTTACGGATATTGCCGATGCGATGGTACTCACCAGGCTCTTCAACGAATTATTCGCGCTCGGCGTGATCCTGGTGGCGACGTCCAACCGTCCGCCGGATGCTCTCTACGAACACGGCCTGAACCGGCACCGTTTTCTGCCTTTCATCGAGCAGATCAAGCAGCGGTTGGAGATTATCCCGCTGCAAGGGCCGGTCGATTATCGCTATAACCGTCTGCGAGGCGCGCAAACCTATTATTTTCCGGTGAATGAAGAAACCACTGCACAATTGTCCGCGACCTTTTTCCGCCTGACGGATCGCAGCATCGCCGACCGCGCTAAAGTGCCGAGCGAAGAATTACACGTCCACGGCCGCACGCTATTCGTGCCCAAGGCCGCGCGCGGCGTCGCGGTGTTTTCGTTCAAACGGCTGTGCGCAAATCCGCTGGGAAGCGCTGATTATCTCGCCATTGCCCGAACTTATCACACCGTGATCATGGTAGCCATTCCGCAGTTCAATCACGACAACAACGATGAAGCCAGGCGCTTCATCAACCTGATCGATGCCTTTTACGAATATCACGTCAAATTCCTCTGCTCGGCCACCGTGCCGCTTCAATCACTGTATGCCGGCGGAGACGTGCAGTTTGAATTTGAACGCACGATTTCGCGCTTGACGGAAATGCAATCGGAAGCTTATTTGGCGCAAGGCCATGGAAAGCGTCTACTGAACGGATAAAACGTCAACCCGGCGCGGTCTTACCCATGCAATTCAACGATCGACCACAAAAATACTCATAGCAGATGCAATTCACAAGGGAATCACAGGCAATCATTTTCAGCCTGCGAGCAACCGTTGCTCATGGCTTTGCGGCAACTCTGGAAAAATCCACGAATTTGCGTATTCTGCAGATACTTCTTACAGCTTATGATTAGGCGATCATGAACATCCTCATCACTGGAGCGACGAGATTCATCGGGCGGCATCTGCTGCATCATCTGCAGCACGACCATCATGCCATCAAGGTACTCAGCCGCAACGGCGCTCGCGCGCGCCACATCCTGTGCGCTACCGGGAATTTACCGCGGCGCTTGGCGAAGCACTCCATCGCCCTGCCCTGCTTCCGGTTCCCGCGATGATGCTGAAATTGGCATTGGGAGAAGCAGCGGCTCTGGCGTTAAATAGTTATCACATCGCGCCAAAACGATTGATTGAGGAATTGAAATTCCAGTTTACCTTTCCGCATCTCAGCGCCGCATTGCAGGATATCGTTGCAAAGTCATGATCCGCATCCGCATTCATTCAGCACCATGACTGCACCGCTTGCGATTTTCTGGTTCCGGCGCGACCTGCGCCTGGAGGACAATGCGGGGCTTTCCCATGCGCTGGCGTCTGGCTCGTCGGTTCTGCCCATTTTCATTTTCGATCCGGCGATTTTGACCGGTTTGCCCCCGGACGATGCGCGCGTCACTTTCATTCACGACCAACTGCAGAAATTGCGCGCCACACTCGAAAAACACCATGGCAGTTCAATTGCTCTCTATCAGGGTAAGCCACTGGATATTTTTAAACAGCTCCTGCAGCAATTTCCCGTTCGGGCGGTGTATGCAAACCATGACTACGAACCCGATGCACAAGCCCGGGATGAAGAGGTGCGGCGCTGGCTGCACGCGCGATCAGTGCCATTCAATACCTATAAAGACCATGTCGTATCGGAAAAGGCCGAGATCACCAAGGAGGATGGCCGTCCCTACATGGTGTTCACCCCTTACATGCGTAAATGGAAAACCATGCAGAACCCAGCGACCTGCACCCCTTACCAGACCTTGTCCAAGCTTGCAAATCTGGTCAAGGACCTGGATTTTCCGAATCTTGCCTTATCCGGCCTGGGCTTTGTCCGTTCGTCGATCACGACGCCGGCTTTTCAATTGAATCCGCAATTGTTGCAAGACTATGCGCAACAACGGGATTTCCCGGCACTGTCAGGCACATCCTTGCTAAGTCCGCATCTGCGTTTTGGCACCGTCAGTATCCGGCACATCGCCCGGCTGGCATTCGAGCATAGCGATATCTTCTGCAATGAACTGATCTGGCGGGATTTTTTCAGTCAGATTCTATGGCATTTTCCGCATACCCGGCACAGCAGTTTCAAGCCGCGCTATGATGATATCCAGTGGCGCAACAATGAAGCCGAATTCCAGCGCTGGTGCGAGGGAACGACGGGATATCCGTTAGTTGACGCCGGTATGCGCCAACTCAATGCGACCGGTTGGATGCACAACCGGGTACGCATGGTCACAGCCAGCTTCTTATGCAAGCATTTGTTGATCGATTGGCGTTGGGGAGAAGCGTATTTTGCCAAGAAGTTATTGGACTACGACATGGCTAGCAACGTCGGCAATTGGCAATGGGCGGCCGGTTGCGGTGTCGACGCTGCGCCCTATTTCAGAATTTTCAATCCAACCGTGCAGGTTCAGAAATTCGACAAGAATTTGCATTACATCCATACCTGGATCACTGAGTGGAACAGCCTCACTTATGCGGCTCCCATCATTGATCATGCCTATGCCCGCGAGCGTTGCCTGAAAGCATACCGGCAAGCGGTCGGTTGATGAGCATCAACCTATCGATGCTCATAGGCATTAAGACATACATCACTCGCCATGGATCATGCGCTAAGTTCATCTGATCGATTCTTCAGTATGGCGAGAACATGCACAGCTAGAATTTGAGGGTTGCCATCGTATAGCCATAATTGGTATCGGCCATACCCGGGCTTTGCGGCACTTTTTCAAAGAAATCGCCCTTGAAGATATGGCTATAGCCAATATCGAAGCTGACGCGTTTCAAGAAACTCCACTGCGGATCCCAACCGATGCTGACATCCAGCATATTACCCAGGAAACTGCCTGCGCGCCCCGTCGGATCCTGCAAACCGCTGCCGACATAAGCGCCATGTTTATTGGCCAGCCAATAGGCCCGATGTGACATCATCAGCCTGACGGTGGGCGTAGGGATGAAGGTTGCACGAAAGCCCACAGGCGAAAACAGATTGGATGGGAAAAATGGACCGAACATACCGGTGGGACCATATTCGACCCGGCGTTTCGCGTACAGAATATCGAAATTCTTATTTGGATCGCGGTCGCCGGAAGAATAATCGAACAGATAAATCAACCGGAAAGGCATCGCCGTCTTGAATGAATAGCCTACTTCTCCATGATGCCGATGCGCGAAAACACTGGTGTCCTGAGTATCGCCAAATTGATACATCGATTCGATTTCATAATCCATTTTCCCTGCGGTTGGCTTGGCAAATAACCTGAAGCCTGTCGTCGACAGATTTCGTTTTCTGAGCTTATTTCCTTCATTCAACTGAAAGAAATAGGCATCGACATTTGCCCAGGGCAAATGCCGGCTGGTGACTTGCGCGCCAGAAAAATAAGTTTCCGGCGTATTCCAATCCAGGTGCGTCGGTTCCCGGTTGACGGGCCGGGTGCCAAATACCCGAAGCCCCCATTTTTCCTTGTCATTGCCAACGGTTAATTGCATCCCATCAAACGTGGGCGTAAATGGCCCCCACCGATGACCACCGATCAAGCGTGCTTCGCCGAAATCCATCACCAGCCGCCCGACTTCGAATTTTGCAGCATAACCCGTTCCCAACAAATCTTTCGTGATCAAATCAAGATGCAGTTGCGTGAAATCAAAGTGGTTGGCAAATGCGGGTGAATGATCTTGGCCGAAATTCGCGAGCGGCGCGCGGATATCGGTGATTTCGAGGGTAAAACGCAGCGGATCGATGATTTTCTGAATTTCCATTAGAAACCGCGTTCTTTGGTGGATCTGATCATTAAAACCCGGAATAGTCCGGGTAAATCCATTGTCGAACACGTCATAACGAGTACGATGCTCAACCGCCAGATTGAGCCAATCCGGCGCCAGTGCGGCAAGCGGCGTTTTATGGTTTTCCATCAATCCGGTCAACCGATCGAAGTCGAAGCGGGTATGCCCAACCGTTTCCTGCGCACTGAACGACTCACCGTTTGTACCATTGGCACCATTTGTCCCATTAGCTGCGGTGTTATTGTTCAGGAGGATGATCGATTTCTGCGATGGGTCGGGTGGAATTTTCTGAGCCGGCGGGGTTTTTTCAGCTTCAGCAGCAAAGAGGTGAGGACTCCATAGGAAACACCCAATAATGAAAAATACTGTCCAACAGGTAATTTGAATTTGCTTCCATGTCATTTTATTCTCCTTTCAGTACTATTCTTCACATTTAAAAAATCAACACAGTGGATCGACAGTTGCTCAAATTCTATTTGTGAATGAAGGTCAGAAAAATCCGTGCGAATACCTAAGCGCAAACCCCTAGTGACTTCAGGGTACTGCCGGGCACTACCCGGTTCCTGGCAACTTCTCGAGAATCACAGAAAGGAATTTCTCTCTTCAAGGTGACCGGTGAGAGAGTGCAGAGGGAAGCAAAAATGCACTGTGCCGCAACCTTCATTTCTTAATTTCTGTCAGGCAGCACCCAGTTATGGGATCAATAGGCAATGAGCTGGCAAAACCAACTCCCGGCCTGAATCAGCCGAGAGTTGCCAGAGATCGACGAATGACATCGTCGAGAGGAGGTAAGGAAAACTTCGAAAACCACTGCGCCGCATGCGCAGCGCTGTCAGAAGCTCAAAGGATCGTCAATAAGACACGGCCGGACCTGTCACCCATTCACAATCGGAGACGAGGCACATGCCGCCGAATCGTTTCAACTCGGGTTGCAGGATTTTGACAATTTTTTCCGCCTGGGTTTCTTCGCAGGCCACCACGATGACCGCATTCGGTTCCCGCAGAATATAATCTTCAGGATTGCGTTCCCCGGTTGAACCCAGCCCACCGGCTTCTTTAATAACAGTGTAACCACGCACCTGGGCATCTTTGAACATTTTGATGACATGTTCGAGCGATTCCCCGGTGACGACAACGTCTATTCGCTTCATTCTGAGTAACATTCCTGGTTCTAGCGCCATGATTCTCTCCAAAAGTTAAATTGATTCAGTTCAATATCAAAACAGTCATTCATCATTGATTTAGGGCGACCTGCGCTACCGTACCCCATGGATAATAAGTTTCATGCAAATACTGCGCTGCCGCATAATAGCTGGGAATACCGACCACCACATTGAACGGGAAAGTAACGCCGAGCGACAAGGTCAGATAAAACGACGGATTGGCTTCCGGAACCGCCAGCCGCATTGCGGGGGGAACCGCAATATAGGAGCAGCTCGCGGCCAACACAGTCACCAGCGTGATGCCTCCTACGGAATAACCCAGCAGGAAATGACCCACGAACAAACCGACTGCCGCACCAATCAAGGGCATGGCAATGCCAAAGCTGACCAGGAAAACACCCACCGACTTGAATTCAGATAATCTTTTGCCAGCTTCCATCCCCATATCACACAGGAAAATACACAGCGCACCCATGAAAATCAGTTCAAAGAAAGGCTCGATCTTTTTGTAGCTGGGTTCCGAAACCATCCAGCCAATCGCCATTGCACCGAACAACAACAGAATACTACCGTTGGTAAAGGCATCGATGACCAGATGCTTCATCATTCCTTTGTCATTCTTGGCCGCACCGCCCAGAATACGACGGGAATACCCCGCCAGAACCAAGCCGATCATGATCGCCGGAGATTCCATGATCGCCAGCATAATGACGGGATAAGCTTCGTACGTGACGCCCAGACCAGCCAGGAAAGCAACTGCCGTCATGTAAGTACCTGCGCTCACCGAGCCATAATGCGCGGAAATGGCTGCGGCATTGAGTGGATCGATTTTCCCCAACCATCGCAAGATGATATACGCGATGATAGGAAGTCCGCATCCAAATGCAAGCGCAGCCCATACCGCGGGTAGAGCATCCGCCATATTGGATCCGGCAAGTTCCTTGCCGCCATGCAGCCCAATACCGATCAGCAAATAGATCACGATCATTTTGTGCATGTCTGGCGGAAATTTGAGATCCGATTTGATGAGACAAGCAAACATACCCAACGCAAAGAACAATATCGCCGGTACGAGAAGACTGGAGATTGACATAGTGATACTCCTTATACGCAAAATTAAATTAACAAGAAAAACCCGATGGTCATATGCTCATGAAACGCTGTCCTGCCGGACGACATGGCGTTATCCTGTGCATGCCGTCGTACTTCACCTCACTGTGGTTAAGCAAACAAGGAACGTTGAGCTTTAAAGGTTGCTGTGTTTCACGAATTTGAATGACTCGATCCTTTTTGACCGGATCGAGCGTTTCTTCGGGAAATTGCAGACCCAATGAAGCAAATTGCGCCAGGTTGGTGTGCCCCATCAGCATAGGAATCAGTTGTGCGGGTTGCTCGCACGTACGTTCAAGAGACGATTTCTGCTCTGCCGGTCGATTGGCAGAAGCATCGGCTGCCATTAGGCTATTCGGTAGCATAGAAAGAACAATCACAATCAATGCATCAGCGATTAGTCTGTTTTTCATTGCAGTCTCCAGTCGGTTAAACGTTAACTTGACGCCGCGAGAACAAATCCCAGAAAAGATAGTCATTCATGACGATGAGTAACTTTTCTTTTTTCCTGCTCATATATGCTTGACATTCGTGAAGAATTTATGAGCAAGAATGGTTGATTTCTGACCTTTGTGAATGCTACAAGAGAATGACAGGCGCTAATATTAGTGCTAGCACGTAAGGGCAAACACTTATGGATCAATGAGTTTATGGAAATTGCTTACGTTTTGTCGTAAGCTTTACCGGCATCTCAATCCAAGCTCAGAGAAAGGGAGATATTTTGATCGACACACTCAAAAACTTGAGTTTCCAGGCGATATTCGACGCCAGCGCAGACGCGATGATGTTGACCGACGATGCCGGCCGGATCGAAATAGTCAATTCAGCCGCGGAGCAACTGTTCGGTTATACTGCCGACGAGTTGAGCGATCTGACGCTTGAAATGCTGATCGTGCCCCGCTATCGGAAACAGTACCGCTATCAGCAAGAGTTCTTCTTTACCCGGCCGATCAAATGTTCGATGGGAGCGGGCAATGAATTGGTGGCCATGAACCGCAATGGCAGAGAAATGCTGTTGGATATCAGTCTCAGCCCTATCAACATGCCCCACCAGTTACATGTGCTGATCACGTTCAACATCGCCAACCGGCGCCTGGATGCCCAGGAAGCGCTGCGGGCCAGCGAAGAACGTTTGCGATTGGCCAAGCAGGCAGCAGGACTCGGTATTTTCGACTATGACTTCAAACGGAATATCGTGTACTGGGACGAGCAAATGCGCATTCTGTGGGGCAAGCATTCGGAAAAAACCGTTAATTACGAAGAATTCGTAGCGGCCATCCATCCGGAAGATCGTGCCGCCAGACAAACTGCGATCGACAAAGCCATGGATCCAACCACCAATGGCGAATTCAAAGCGGAATACCGCATCGTCGATCCGAACAACGGTCTTGAGCGCTGGATATTTGCGCGCGGCCAAGTGTATTTCGAAGCTGGACAGGCGAATCGGCTGATCGGCGTCACACGCGACATTACCGAGCAGAAAGATTTTCAGAAAAAGCAATACAAGCAGCGCAAGGAAGCGGAAATCATGATCAAGCAGCAGGTTGCGGAACGAACGGCTTCCGCGATCGCGCATGAACTCAATCAACCGCTGACTGCGATTTCGGCGTACGGCGAAGTGGTATTGCAAGCCCTGAACAATGATGTTCTCAATTCGGACAATTTGAAAAATGCGCTGCAAGGTTGTGTGGAACAAGCGCAGCGCGCAGGCCGAAGCCTGCATGAATTGCTCGCCTTCCTGCAGAAGGGTGAACTGATCACCGAGCAGATCAATCTCAATGACCTGATTCATGATGCGTTGAATAATATGTATACCGACGATGACCGGTGGTTCGACCTGGTGTTGCATCTGAAACAGCACTTGCCGCCTGTACAGTGCAATCGCATTCAGGTGCAGAAAGTCCTGGTCAACCTATTTCGCAATGCCGTCGAGGCAATGTCAGGATCGGACGCTCCCACGTTAACGATCACCACCACCCGGCATATCATGGCAGGAAAAAAAATGGCGGTGGTCGTCGTGCAAGATAACGGGCCGGGCGTGGATCGCGCAATCGCCAAGCGCATCTTCGAGCCTTTTTTCACGACCAAAACCACCGGCATCGGCATGGGTCTCGATATCAGCCGCGCTCTAATCGAAGCCAATGGCGGCCAGCTTTGGATTGATCCGGACGCAGGCCAGGGCGCAAAATTTCATTTTTCGTTACCGTTTGCACCATGAAAAGTCGCGAACCCATCGTTTATATCGTCGATGACGACGCTGCCGTGCGCGATTCGCTCACACTGATGATCGAACAGGCGCAGATTCGCGTTCGCGCCTTTGAAAACGCCAGAGCTTTCCTGGACGCTTACCGGCCGGATTTTTTCGGTTGCATCCTGATCGATGTCAAAATGCCCGATATGGATGGATTGCAACTGCAAGAAGAATTATCGCAGCGCAATATCGTATTGCCGGTGATTTTTCTGACCGGGCATGGCGATATTCCAATGAGCGTGAGGGCGATGAAGGCTGGCGCGGTTGATTTCCTCACCAAGCCGGTGATCCGGGAGAAGCTTTTGATCTGCGTGCGAGCTGCTTTCATCGAAGCGGAAAAACGGGTTGAGGATCTGGTCTACAACCAGGATGCCATTGCCTGCCTGGCCAAACTGACCGAGCGTGAGCGAGAGGTCATGATTCTGGCTGTCGAAGGGCGTTCCAATAAGGAAATTGCCTCCTACCTGGGCATCAGTTACCGCACCGTCGAAATCCACAAATCCAAGATCATGCTCAAAACCGGCGCCAGTAATTTACTCGACCTCGCCCGTATCGTCCGCGCGGCAAACTGAGAGGGAGACTAGGTGTTCTTTGCACTTCTTGCCCCTTCTGGTCATCGCGAACACTCCGAAAATCTTTAGGCATCTCCCCTCATCCAGCACGAAACATGCAGTGCTAACGCTTCGCGCGCCGGGCGATTTTTCCGATCAACACAAAAAATAGCGGCACGAAGAAAATAGCCAGAAAAGTCGCCGCCAGCATTCCTCCGAACACACCGGTTCCGATTGAATTACGGCTGGCCGCGCCTGCGCCGGTCGCCATCACGAGTGGTAAAACCCCCAGAATGAAGGCCATCGATGTCATGATGATGGGCCGAAAGCGCAACCGCGCAGCATCCAACGCCGCATCAACCAGCGGCATACCGGCGCTGACCCGTTGGTTGGCAAACTCGACAATCAGAATCGCATTCTTGGCTGCCAACCCGATCAATGTCACCAATCCGATCTGAAAATAAATATCATTGGTCATTTCGCGGAGCCAAATCGCCACGAATGCGCCCAGAATACCGAAGGGGATTGCAAGAATCACCGCAAACGGAATAGACCAGCTCTCATACAACGCCGCCAGCACCAAAAAAACCATCAACAGCGCAAAGGCGAAAACAAAGATCGATTGTCCGCTGGCCTTGCGCTCCTGCAACGAAATTCCGCTCCAATCGATGGAATATCCGCGCGGCGTCAAGACTTCGTCAGCCACTTGCTGCAGCGCTTCGAGCGCTTGGCCGGAGCTATATCCGGGTGCGGCACTTCCCAATACCAACGCCGAATTGTAGCCATTGAAATGCGTCACTGGATCAGGGCCGCTGTTGAATTCGGTGGTAACCACAGAATTCAACGGAATCATGGTCTGAGTCTCACCAGATCTTGCACGGACATAAATTTTGCTGATGTCGTCCGGATTCGATCGGTATTCCGGTAGTGCTTCGGTCTGGACTCGATAGATACGACCAAATTTAACGAAATCATTGATATACATATTGCCAAAATACGCCTGCATTGTGTCGAACACCTCGGAAATCGGTACGCCCAGGGCTTTGGCTCGCTCCCGGTCGACCTTCGCATAGAGCCTGGGCGCACTGAGCCGGAAATTGGTCGCAGCCACCGCAATCGCCGGATGCTCCGTCGCTTTAGAAATGAATTCCTGCGCTACCGCGGCGAATGCCGCAAAGTCACCGCCACTCGGATCCTGCAATTGCGCCGAGAACCCGCCGGTCGATCCCAACCCGCTGATCGATGGCGCATTGAAAGCCAGAATCAACGCTTCCGGTATTTTCGCGAATTCCTGAAAAGCAGCGCCGATCAAACCAGGCACTTGCTGGGCAGGATCCGGGCGCTCATCCCAGTGATGCAATGGAATGAACATGGTGGCCTGGTTGGTTCCACGCGTGCTAAACACAAAATTTTGACCCGCCATGGCATCCGTTGAATGCACTGCTGGAATGGACTGAAAATAACTTTCGATTTTTTTCAGGACCTCGATGGTCCGTGGCATCGAAGCGCCATCGGGCAACTGCACCACGGTAATGAAATAGCCTTGATCCTCTTCCGGCAGAAAACTGCCGGGAATCATCCTGAACAGACCGGCAATGGCTACGAGCAGGCAGGCAAAAATAGCCAGCGCAAATATCGATCGCTTGATCACGATGCCGACCGTGCCGACATAGCGGGCTTGCGTCCAATCGAACCAGCGGTTGAATAATTTCCAGAACCCACGGGGTGCGCCATGTCCCGGCTTCAGAATCAGAGCGCACAAGGCTGGACTCAGCGTCAATGCGACAAAGCCGGAAATCGCCACCGACAAAGCAATGGTAATCGCAAACTGCTTATACAATTCCCCGGTAATGCCGCCCAGAAAAGCAACCGGCACAAACACCGCGGCCAGTACCAATACGATCGCAATCACCGGTCCGGTCACTTCGCTCATCGCTTTCTTGGCCGCATCGACCGGCGCCAAGCCGTCTTGCGTCATGTGGCGCTCGACATTCTCGACCACCACGATGGCATCGTCCACGACAATACCGATCGCCAGCACCATGCCGAACAGCGTCAGCGTGTTGATCGAAAATCCCAATGCATCCATACCGGCAAGCGTTCCGATCAGCGAAATCGGCACAGCAATGGCAGGAATCAGCGTTGCGCGCCAACTTTGCAGAAACAGGAAAACCACCAGAATGACCAGCAGCATCGCCTCACCGAGCGTCTTGACCACTTCACGGATCGACACATCGATGAAGGTCGTCGTATCGTACGGAATATCAAAAGAAACCCCGGCGGGAAACGTTCTTGAGAGCGTATCCATTTCCTGGCGGACTTGCCGGACAGTCTCGAGCGCATTGGCGCCGGGAGCCAGAAATGTCAACAAGAAAGTGTTCGGTTTGCCGTTCCATCGCCCTTGCAAGTCATACGATTGCGCCCCCAATTCGACGCGAGCGACATCGCGCATGCGCACCATCGCGCCATCCGGATACGCACGGATGATCATGTCCTCGAATTCCTTCACTTCGCTCATGCGGCCATGAGTAATGACCGGAATGGTCAATTCGGTACCCTTCGGCGTCGGTTCGCGGCCGATCCGGCCGGCTGGGAAATCACGGTTCTGCTCGCGCACGACCGCGGCAATCTCGCTCGGTGTGACATTCAATTGCGCCATGCGCACCGGATCGAGAATTAACCGCATCGAATAATTCTGCCCGCCGAAAATGATTGCATCGCCGACGCCGGGTAATCGCTTGACATTATCCAAGATACGCAATAGTGCGTAATTTGACAGGAAAACCGTATCATGCTTGGGATCGGTCGAGCTCAACGCCACCACCGCCAATAAATCCGGCGATGTCTTTTTGACGGTAATACCCTGGCGAACAACCTCGTCCGGCAGTTGCGGTTCGGCCAGCCGTTGCCGGTTCTGCGTCTGCACTTGCGCGATGTCCACATCGGTTCCGATCTCGAACGTCAGCTTCATCGTCATATGGCCGTCGTTGGTGCTGGTGGATTCGTAGTACAGCAGGTTGTCGATGCCGGGCAATTGCACTTCGATCGGGCGCGCCACGGCTTCCGCCACAACCTCTGCACTCGCACCGGGATAATCGGCGTCGATCTGCACCATCGGCGGCGTGATTTGCGGGAATTGCGCAATCGGTAATTTCTGCAGCGCCACAAGGCCAAGCACCACAATGATCATCGAAAGCACTGACGCAAAAATCGGCCGGTCGATAAAGAAATGCGAGGTCATGGCTGGCTTTGCACCGTAGGTTTTTCAGAATGTGACGGCGCTGCGGCAACAGCCCGGACTTCCGCGCCCGGCAGGATGCGGAAGAACCCTTCCACGACGACTCTGTCGCCCGGACGCAACCCCTCTTCGATCAGCCAATCCTTGCTCCGCCATGCACTGGCGCGGATAGGGCGTAACTCGGCTTTCTCCTCCTGATTGATGACATACACGAACGATCCACTCGGGCCCTGTTGCACGGCACGCTGCGGAATCAGGATGGCATCGGTGCGGACATAACCTTTGATGCGAATTTTGACAAACTGGCCGGGATAAAAATACGAATGCCCCGGCGCCAAATTGCCCTCGGGATTCGGAAACACAAACCGCCCCTGCAGGGTGCCGGTTTCCGGGCGTAACGCCACGTCGGCAAAATCCAGCACACCTTCCTCCGGATACACACTGCCATCCGAAAAAGTCATCATACCCCTCAACTGGAAAATATCCGGCCGTTGCACCTTCTGTTCCGCCAATTCGCGGCGGCGGCGCAGCAGGTAGCTTTCGGGAACGCTGACATTGACGTACATCGGATCGAGTTGATCGATCGTAGCCAGCAACGCAGTTTGCGCCGAAATCAACCGCCCTTCATAAAAATGACTACGGCCGATACGGCCCTTCACGGGCGCTGTGATAACGGTATTATCCAGGTCAAATTTCGCCTTGATCACATCATTCTGCGCCGCCTCGAGCATGGCTTTGGCGCCGAGGAACTCAGCCTGCGCATCATCGACATCCTTTTTACTGACTGCCTGCTGTTCCAGTAACGGTTTGACGCGCGACAAATCGAGTTTTGCCTGAGTGAGGCGCGCCTGGGCCTGCGCGACCCTGGCTTTGGTGCTCAAATAAACGGCATTGAACGGTACCGGATCGATCAAATAAAGCCGGTCGCCCTTTTTGACGTTGCGACCTTCGGTAAAATACACTTTCTTGATGATACCGCTGACTTGCGAGCGAATCTCAACCGGACGGAATGCTTCGGTCTGGCCGATGAACTCCGGTTCATCCTGGATCGCTTGGGTAGCCACCGTGATGACGTCCACTTGCGGTAACGGCGGTGCGGCTTGCTCGGACCCCTTATCCGCACAACCGCCAAGCATGACAACAACCATTACCACACAGAAGGCAGCCGCGCATCGGCTCATATGTCCGGTAGGACGTCCTAAAAAATGTGCCCTAGTCATCATTCAGCCTGCAGATTCCGCTGAGAATACGCAACATTCAAAGCATTAGCATCCATGTCGATCCACCCACGCAACATAGCGATCCATCCAGTTCTGCAAAAAGTTCTTGCTGGCCGGTCCAATATTGCCATTGTCATCGAACAACCCTTCTTTGACCTGGATGAATGCTTCGGGCTGACCCAGCGTCGGCACATCCAGATACGCCAGTACATTGCGCAAATGCTGCTGAGCCATTGCCGTTCCGCTCGCGCCGATCGAGACACCCAGAATACCGGCAGGTTTACCCGCCCAAACGCTTTGACCGTACGGTCTCGAGGCATGATCGATCGCGTTCTTGAGCACACCTGGGATGGAGCGATTGTATTCCGGAGTCACAAACAACAAGCCGTTCGATTTCAGGATTTCCGCCTTGAAACGTTTCACCGGTTCGGTCTGGTTGGTATCGTCATCCTGGTTATAAAGAGGCAGATCATCGATCGGAATCAGCTTAAATGAAAATTCGGCCGGAGCCAGTTTCACGATGGCATCGGCAAGTTTCCGGTTGAACGAATCCTTGCGAAGACTTCCAATGATCGTCGCAATCTTATAATGACTCACAATATTCTCCTGTACGAATTATGTTCGTATATGCTGTTATCGTTAAAGGAATCTGAAAAACTACTGCGCTCTTTCGGCCAATTTCGCCATGCCTGCTGACCATCGCTCGTTACCTGCTACAATCGTCTCGTTGTATATGGCCATCACGATGCCCAGCCTCCACCCAGTGCTTTATACAGCTGAATGATCGACACCAGATGAAAGCGGCGCATCGCCGTCAATGAAAACTCCGCATCGAACAGCGTGCGTTTCGCGAGCAGAACATCGACATAACTGGTAATTCCACCGCGGTAGCGAAGATCGGCGACATGCAGCGCCGAATGCAATGCATCAACCTGTTGCTGCTGCGCCTTGAGTTGTTCATTGGCGGTATGAATGGCGATCAGTGCATCGTCCACTTCCTTGAATGCCACCAATATCGTCTGTTCATACTGCGCCAGCGCCTGCCGGGCCTGTGCCTCCGCCGCCCGCTGTTCAAATCCCAGGCTTTGCGCGTTCAGCAATGGCCCAGCCAACCCAAGCCCGCCCACGCCGAATTCACTGCCGGACAACAGCAGATTCGATAGCGCCGGACTGGCGACACCGAGAAAACCGGTCAATGATAATTTCGGAAACCGCGCAGCCTTAGCCATGCCGATGCGCGCGGTCGCCGCTGCCAGCGCTTGCTCGGCTTGCAGGATATCCGGGCGGCGTTGCAACAGTTCGGACGGCAAACCCGCCGGCACTTCCACCATGTTCAATTGTTCCGTGAGCAACCGTCCGCGCACAATGGCAGTCGGATTCTTGCCCACTAGAACGCTCAATTCGTTTTCCTTCTGTGTCACTTGCCGTTGCAGCTCAGCAACACGGGCAGACGCATTGGCGCGCTCGGCTTCGAACTGATCCAGATCCAAACGCGAAATGATCCCAGCCTGCAACTGCGCGCGCGAAATACGCACCGATTCTTCCCATGAGGACAGAGCACGATGCGCAATATCGAGCTGAAAATCAAACTGCAAGAGATCGAAATACGACTGCGCCACAGCGCTGATCAGCGTCAGAATGACCGCCCGCCGGTTTTCTTCCTGCGCCATCAGGTCAGCCCTTGCGGCTTCAGTAGAGCGGCGAATCCTGCCCCAGATATCGATTTCCCAGTTCAATGTGGTTTGGCCGAAATAATTAAAGGGGGTTGCGAAGCCGGGGCGCAGAAACCCGCCCAGTGTGCCAAATGCCGGCGCATTGGCACTGATGTCCATGTTTGGAGCAAAATCCATCCAGGCCGTGCGTGAGCGCGCTTGAAATTCTTCCACGCTGGCGACTGCTTGCTTGAGATTCTTGTTTTCGACGAGCGCCTGGGTAATCAGCCGTTGCAATTCTTCATCCTGGAACAGCGCCCACCACGGCAGATTAGCAATCGAGTCTCCCTCGGCTTCACTGACAACGCGGAACTTCTCGGCGGTTTCGATCTGTGGCCGAACAAAATCCGGACCCATCGCACAACCTGCGGCCAAAGAAATCAGCAATAGACCCGCCAAGCGCAGGCGGAGAATGGGTAAGACCGGGCACAGAGCGTTGATGCCAGTAACCGTTTGTTTCCATGAAAGCACCAGCCAAGCACAAAAGATCGGGCTGCGTTTCAAACGCCCAGCCACAGAAATCCAGCTTATCCATCGTACCCAATGAGAAAAAATCGACGCTGGCATTACGCCCTATCCTTATTACACATCATGAAAAAAACGGAAATTCACAGGAACACAATGTTGTCTGAAGCCGTACCGACGTATTGGTTCCCAGCAACCTAGCTTATTCTTGTCATCCGCTGCCCTGAGAATCATCCATAACCTTGCGAAACGTCAGATTGATACGACACCTGCCGGTTAATGTATGACATTCCTCTTTAATAGGCAATACGCCATGATAGCGAAATCTCGCCGGCCCGCCCCAGACCACGACATCGCCATGAAATAAAGGTATCCGGATGTGTTCATCCTGACGCCGCATGCCACCCCACAGGAAAACCGCTGGAATTCCCAAGGAGACCGAAACGATGGGCGCTTCTTTATCGTGCTCATCCATATCCTGGTGCATGGATAGTCGGGTTCCAGGATCATACCGATTGATCAGGCAGGCATCGGGAACATACTTCTGAAATCCTGTCGCTGCCGCGGCACTCTGCGCCAATGCCATAAAAATTTCAGGCATTCTGGGCCAGGGCTGACCACTCTGCGGATCGATGGCGTCATAGCGATAACCTATGGAATCCGAAATCCAGCCATAGGAACCGCAATTCGTCATCGCGACCGACATGCAAAAACCTCCCGGCGTAACCATATTCCGGAATGGCGCTCGCACCGTCATCCGGCTCACTGCCTCATGCAGCGCCATTGCTTGAGCAAATGCAAAGCCTCGCAACACGAATGCGCCCGTGCATAATTTCTGCTGTTGCTGCCCTTGAAATAATGCGTCGTCTTCAAACAAACTCATAACCCTGCCCATCCATTCTGCTCACCCTCAGTAACCGTAGCAGATCAATGACACTGTACGGATCGTGACAGCACTTTCTCCGCCATTTTCGCTTGAAATCCGGCTATAAGCATTAAATTTTCTGAATTTCTTCAAGATAATTCTTCCGATATAGATGTCAGACATTGCTGATGTTATCGCATTCCATTTTTATGTTATTTTGCAGTCACTTCCATAGTGGGTTACCGCAAAGAGAGTGAGGATATTGAAATGTCAAATCATCATATCACCCCATCCACGCGCTGCTTCCTCGTCCCGGAGCCATGAATGTCTATCCCTGAAAAAATTGCTCATTCATTCCATACGCTTTCAGAGGAAGGAAACCTGATGAACGAACCCATCAAAATACTCATCGTAGAAGACGAAACGATCGTCGCCCTCGATCTGAAAAGGCGACTGACCAAGCTGGGCTATCATATTACGGGAACCGCGGCCAATAGCGATAAAGTGCTGGCACTGATCAACCAGGAAGTCCCCAGCCTCGTACTGATGGATATTCATATTCAAGGCAGCATGGATGGTATCGAAGTCGTTGCTCTGCTGCAAAAAACCCATCATATCCCGATCGTTTATCTGACTGCATTTTCGGAAGAAAAGACGCTTGCCCGCGCCAAGACCACCAAACCGTATGGCTATTTATTGAAGCCATTTTCGGACCGGGAACTCCATATCATCATTCAGGTGAGCCTGGAGCGTTTTGAATGCGACATCGTGCTCAAAAAGAACGAACAGCATTTTCGTCTGGCTCTGGAAGCCGCGAATCTGGGAACCTGGGAAATGGCGGCGGATTCACAAGACATCATCTTGAATAAAACTCCGCATGGCGGGGCTTTGCCGTTGCCGGACTGGAACAGTGTTATGACTGCCATGCATGATGACGACAAACACAAACTCGCGCAATTCATTGATCGACTGCGCAGCAGCAAAGGAAAGACCGCCGATCTGGAATTCCAAGTCGACTGCGGCAGTGAAACTCCCGTTTGGTACAAACTATACGGTAAATCCTTCAGTGACGCGGCAGCCGACCAACCTCAGATTGTCGGTATACTGCAAAACACGACCGAAAGCCGCTCAGCACGAAACAAACTGGCACAGGCGGCAACAGTGTTCGAATGTGCTGCGGAAGGCATCATCATTCTGAATGAAGACAAACGTTTCGATCGTGCCAATAACGCTTTCTTCAGCATGACCGGTTTTGAGCACCACGACCTCATCAACAAGGAATTGCCGTTCTTGAACCGATTCTCACTGGGTGAGGATATGTATAACAAGATCTGGCTTGCATGCCATCAGAATGGTCAATGGCAAGGTGAAGTCAGTGTGCTCAAGAAGAATATGGACAGCCTCTATGCCTGGCTGAACATCGGCCTCATTCATTCTGACGCAGGCACGACTCAACAGTTTGTCGTAATGATATCGGATATCACGGTCATCCGCGAAACGACCGAGCAACTCTCGCATATCGCTTACTATGACAGTTTGACCAATCTGCCGAACCGCATGCTGATCATGGATCGCCTCAAGCAGGCATTGGCGGTCGCGATACGCGAATCTTCGATGCTGGGCGTGCTATTCATCGATTTGGATAACTTCAAGCGCATCAACGATACCTTGGGGCACAACAGCGGCGACACGCTATTATGCTTCGTGTCGCACCGCATGCTGTCGGTATTGCGCCAGTGCGACACGCTGGGAAGGCTCGGTGGAGACGAATTCATCGTGATCGTGAGCCGCGCCGAATCGAATGACGCTTTGATCAGAGTGGCGGAAAAAATATTGGAAAGCCTGGCCATGCCGGTCATCGTTGAAAATATGGAAATCATTCCGTCATGTAGCATTGGCATCAGTGCTTACCCGGATCATTCCGCTCATCCGGAGGAACTACTGCAGATGGCGGATACTGCGATGTATGAGGCAAAGAACAAAGGCAGGAATAACTATGCCTTCTATCACTCCGCATTGACCCAGAAAGCCGCACATCATCTGACCCGGGAGCAGGAACTTCACCACGCCTTGGCAAAGCAACAGTTCATGTTGTTCTACCAGCCCCAGTTCTCTCCGACCGAAAAGCGCATCACGGGGGTCGAAGCGCTGATTCGCTGGCAGCATCCGACTAAGGGATTGTTACTCCCGATCGACATCATTCCGGTCGCCGAAACGAGCCGGCTGATCATCGAGATCGGAAATTGGGTGCTGACCGAAGCCTGCAAGCAACTCAGCCAATGGCACGCGAACGGGCTGAGCGATTTACGAATCGCCGTCAATATTTCGATACGGCAGCTCGCGGACAAGAATTTCCACAATTTTATTGCCAAGCTCCTGTATCAATACGCACTTCCGGCTCATTTGCTGGAATTGGAAGTCACTGAATCCTGCCTGCAGGATGAATTAATCTACATCAATTGCCTGGAGCAATTGGAGAATCTGGGCCTTTCCATCTCCATAGATGATTTTGGCACCGGTTATTCATGCCTGAGCTCGCTAAAAAATCTTCCGATCCATCGATTGAAAATCGATCAAAGTTTCGTCAAGGGCATTCCTGAAGACGACAATGACTGCGCCATTGCCGCCGCCATTATGGTGCTGGCGCAGAAGCTTGGATTGCAGGTGATTGCCGAAGGCATCGAGGCACAGGAACAAATCGCTTTTTTGACTGAACTGGGTTGTAACGAATTGCAAGGCTATCTGCTCAGCAAACCGGTAGCGCCGGAATACATCCCCGGGTTGATCAAAAATTCGCCTATTCGCCCAAACACCTGAAGCCACGCCGTCACCATGCCCTTCGCCCATTTGAAAAATTTCGGCAATACCAATGAAATGATGCATCTCGCTGTCGAAGCGTCGCCGAGCGGCATGGTAATGATGGGTAGTGAAGGCAAGATCGTGATGGCGAATTCCATGACGGAGAAGCTGTTCGGTTACGATCGACACGAACTTCTCGGTCATCCTCTTGAAATCCTATTACCCGAGCGGTTCCGTCAAAAACATCCGGAATACCGCCAGGCTTATATCGGAGAATCGACATCCCGTCCGATGGGTCATGGAAAGGACGTGTACGGTTTGCATAAAAATGGCAAGGAATTTCCGATCGAAGTGGGCCTCAATCCGATCGAAACGCAATATGGCATCTATGTGCTCGCAGCCATCGTCGATATCAGCGACCGCAATTTTGCCGAAAATATGCTGCGACTTGCCGTGGAAGCATCGCCCAACGGCATGATCATGTCCGATCGCAATGGCATCATCGTGATGGTGAATACGACAACCGAAACATTATTCGGCTATGCCCGCAACGAATTGATGAATCACTCGATCGAAATGCTGATACCGCAAACGCATCGCCGTCATCATCCGCAACTGAGAAAAAATTATCTCGAACAACCGAGCGCGCGCGCCATGGGTCATGGAAGAGATTTGTTCGGATTGCACAAAAACGGCCTGGAATTTCCGGTTGAAGTCGGCCTGAATCCGATCCAAACGCCGCAGGGCCAGATGATTCTGGCTTCGGTGATCGACATCACGGAACGGAAGCATCAGGAAGAACAGTTGAAGGCCGCCCTCAAAGAAAAAGATCTGCTATTGTCCGAAATTCATCATCGCGTCAAAAATAACCTGCAAATCATCGACAGCCTGCTGGGTATGCAATCCGACAGATCGATGAACGGCGCCGCCATTGGAATTCTGAAAGAAAGCCAGAATAGAGTCAAATCGATGGCCATGATTCATCAAATCCTGTATGAATCGACCGATTTTTCACGCGTCGATTTCAGCGCCGTCACTGAAAGCCTGGTCAGCAATCTTTCAGCTTCCTATGCCTTGAATACGTCGAACATCCATATTGTCATCGACGCTGATCACGTTCTGCTCCCGATCAATATCAGCATTCCGCTGGGATTGATCCTCAATGAATTGTGCACCAATGCCATGAAATATGCATTTGCTCTGAACCATCGGGGACATATTCATATCGCGCTCAAATATCTCGACAACCATCGCTTACAAGTGATCGTCAGCGACGATGGCAGAGGTCTCCCGGAGGAATTGGATATCGATAATACCTCAACCCTGGGACTGCAATTGGTGACGCTCCTGAGTGAGCAGATCTCCGCTGAGCTGACCATACAGCGCAAGAATCCCACGCGCTTTACGCTCATGGTTCCCGTGTGATCCCTCTGGCATGGGAAACAACGGACAATCTCCCATAGCATCGCATCATTACCTGATTCCGATTGAGGTTCAGAATCCGGGTAAGAGATTTATTGCGCTACAGCCACACGACAGTTGACCAAAAAGGCTCAAAACGTTAACATGCGCAACTCACCATTTTCCCCGATAGCTCAGTCGGTAGAGCGACGGACTGTTAATCCGCAGGTCCCAGGTTCGAGCCCTGGTCGGGGAGCCACATAATCAGGAACTTACAAGAAATATTAATTAATTCTGTTCCGCAATTTTAATTTTCCATCAAATAATAATTCACAATATCAGCCCAGACTATTTTAGGATTTTAATAACAAAATCTCGTTATTGCGCTTATTGATTAACCTTTGCACTCTTCTCCCACTCCCCTACTCCACCGATAAGCTTGCTTTCATTATCCATCTCATTCTCCTGAATATAGTTGGTTTGGAATTCAACGAAGATTGGAAAACCGACGAAGACAGCATGACCCGTCAGGGCAATATGCCTTTATTTTTGAGATAATTTTCTGACGAGATTGGACAAATTGATTATTGAAAACTAAGAAGGATTAGCCTCTGCCTCATCTCTAAGTTGGTGAACACGATCATGATTTCTTCTTACTCCATCTAACTGCTGAGTAATCAAAGATCGAAGATTATCAGACAGTTCTTCTTTCAAAGCGTCTTCATATGCTTCAAGCGCAATATCTTCAGCCCTTTCACATTCTTCCAATACAGCAAGATTATCTTTGTTAGTAATTGCAGTACGAAAATCAATCCACATTCTATGTAAAGCACCTGTAGTCGATCCACCTGTAGCTGGTTCACCTCCTAATTTTCTTACCTCTTCACTCAAAGATCGAATTGCCTCATCACAACTCTTTGAACGGTCTTCAAAGTACATTCTCAATGTTGGATCATGGGAATCCTCTGCACATTTTCTGAAACCTTCAACACCATCGCGAGAAGTTTCGATTAAATCATTTAATACATCAATACTTTTTTCATTAGTCATCTCATTCTCCTAAAGATTAATAGCAAGATAAATCCATCAACATTTCAAAGGAAATGATGATTAAAAATTTAATAATAGTCTGTGCGCTAGAATACCTACAGTAAATGGTTTCGAATCAATGTCATCTAAATGTGATAATAAACGCTATCCAAAAAATGTTAACAACTATCAACCAAATATCTACATCTATAGTACTGATATCACAAAGAAAATTGGCATAATGACACAGCTCCGATCTAGAGAAGCAGGACGTGTTCTGTGACAGTTTCTGAAAATGTTGTGTTTACTGAATTACACCGCGCTATCCTACAAAGGCACTCGTGCGCACGCTCCGCTCCAAGGTCGCGTCGCTGCGACGATTGCCGATTAGCAAAAACCAAACTCTGCATTCACCAGAGGACAGCCCGGTATAGACTTTGAAAAAGGTGAATTGAGCTTAATTGTTGATGTGATTTTTCTTACAGAAAAATTATTGAAAAACTGCTATCTGCTATCTTAGAATCCATGTATTTGTAGCCCCGTGTTACTTGGACGGGGAAAATCAAAAGGTGCGTTTATGCGATTTGAAGTAGATATATTTTGTGGATTATTTATGGGAAGTAGTAATGAAGGCTTATCATTATCGCCTAGAACATTGTCTGCTCTCGGACAGTGCGGTATTGAATTAGGTTTGGATATCTATGGCCCAGATTGATTCTGGGTCGACTAAATATCTTTATCAAAATATCAAACAGAAACCGTGATAAACCACTGCCTAGATTTATCCATTTTGGTGAACCAATTCAGTACAAAACTGAGCACTCAAGAGAGTGCTTTTTGTTTCTTCCACAGGTGAGCAAGCGCAGAATAGCTGCCGGTTATCTCTATTTGATTGTCTTTGATGCGGCTCTCATTCACCAGTAGCTTTAAATACTCCTTACCGAATCCGCTTTTTCTGTCCAGTAGCTTTGTTTTCAGTGCCTTAATAAAAGCTTCAAGCTGATTTTTTTGATATCGAGAAGTTGTTGCGGACGGCGGCATCCTGCGACTTGATTGATTTAAAACATGGAACTCTCCGCCTTTGATTAACCTATCAGCCACCATTTATTCTGGAGAGTCGAGGTTAGGACTTTGCAAAGCAATGATGAGATTTTTACAACTAAAAATGGTGTAACCAGCGCCAGCAATACCTTTATCGCCACATCATTAATCATGAGCTTCCAATTAGATTCATATTGCCAAACCTGAGCCTGATGAATGGATTTATAATCCGGCACGATTTCGATTTATTTTCCTGGCTGCAAGGACAACCCATGATTAATCTGCTTCAATTGACGACACTGATTTTTACCTGCTTATTTTCAATCCTGCTGATCGTTTCTCCGGCAACGGCAGTATCGGCCGAAGCTTCTGCGGCGGCAACGTGCTGCTCATCTTCCGAGTTGATCGAATTGCCGAAAGACGCCGTCGAGAAACTGGACATCACCGCAGGCTTCGGCTGGGGAATTTTCAGCGGCACGGTCTACAATGGCAACGACAATTACCAGGTCGCGCAACTGATCGTCAGCATGACGCCGATCCACGGCCACCATCACGGCGACATGCACGCAACGATGTCGCACGAACCCAAAGTGCATCAGATCAACCTGGAAATACCGCCGCTATCCAAAGGCGCGTTATCGATGCCGCTGGCGAACGAGGATAGTCATATTCATGACTTTGACTGGACGATTATCAAAGTCATGGGTCATGCGGTGCGGTGACTCCCGCTGAAGAAGTTCTGGAAATAATAAGTTACGGTTCTTGAGCGCGGGAATACTAACGGATCAAATCCAAGGTTTTCAAGTCACGTTCACCGTGGAAATACCGGTCGAGCACGCGTTCGAATACTGAACCCGGAGGCGTCACGCTGGCGAATAATGTCGCAGAGGATTTCAGCTTCAGATCATCCGGTGAACCAAAAATCTCATGGGCTGTTCGGTCGTTGATCGTCAGCAGCGTCTCGAAGCACTGCACAAGCCTCGGGCCAAGCAATCGGTGGTTTAAATACGCATGCGCTTCCGCGATGCTCTCGATCGCATAGCGCCGCGACATCGAGCTCAAACCAAGCCCGGCAAATTGGGGAAAGATATACCACATCCAATGCGAGCGCTTTTGCCCCTGCGCAATCTCAGCCAAGGCAAGCTCAAAGTCATGCGCCTGCGCTTGGACGAAACGATCGAGATCATAAGGATCGGGGGGATCGGGGTCTTCTGCCACAACTATTCCTCACGGCTGATCGAAATTCTCACTGTCTTGGCGGCATCACCGATCATTCCACGATCACGCCACCACCCAGACATACTTTGCTTTCATAAATGACGACCGACTGCCCGGGCGTCACCGCCCACTGATCCTGCGCAAAATCGACTTCGCAGTAATCTTCGGTAAAACGCGCAATCGCGCACGGCGCATCCACCTGGCGGTAGCGCGTTTTTGCGGCGTAAACCCAATTGCAGTGCGGCTGTTTGCCGCTGATCCAAGTCAGGTCGGCGGCTTTCAATGCCGGCTGGAACAAACTCGGATGATCATGCCCCTGGACTACGATCAGCACATTTCTCGCCATATCCTTGCCGAAAACAAACCACGGCTCATCGCTGCCCTCGCGCGTGCCGCCGATTCCCAAACCCTGCCGTTGCCCGATGGTGTAGTACATCAGTCCGAGATGCTTGCCCACGACTTTGCCGTCCGGTGTCTGAATCTCACCCGGCTGATGCGGCAGATAGCGATTCAGGAATTCGCGGAACGGCCGCTCGCCAATAAAACAGATGCCGGTGCTGTCTTTTTTCGAGAAATTCGGCAGTTTCAATTCCTCGGCGATTCTGCGAACGTCGCGCTTGTATAAATGCCCGACCGGAAATAACGTGGTGGCCAGCTGTGCTTGATTCAGTCGGTATAAAAAATAGCTCTGGTCCTTGTTGCCGTCTTCCCCTTTCAGCAGCTGAAACGTGTCGCCCACTTTTCGCACTTGGGCGTAATGGCCGGTGGCGATATGGTCGGCGCCAAGCGTATGGGCATGTTCCAGAAATGCCTTGAACTTGATTTCCGCATTGCACAGCACATCGGGATTGGGTGTGCGTCCGGCCTGGTATTCGGCCAGAAAATGCGAAAAGACGCGGTCTTTGTATTCCGTCGAGAAATTCACGACTTCAATGGGAATATCGATGACATCCGCAACCGATACCGCATCCAGAAAATCCTGGCGGGAAGAACAATATTCATCGGTATCATCGTCTTCCCAGTTTTTCATGAACAAACCGACAACGTCGTATCCCTGCTGCTTCAGCAAATACGCAGCGACCGATGAATCCACGCCGCCGGACATGCCGACCACCACCCGTTTGTTTTTCATCGCGTCAAGCGTCATAGTGAGTCAATAACGCCAAGGGATAGCGATTTCCCGCGATATGGTCGCGAATGCACTGCATCACCAAGGGGCTGCGGTGGCGCTGCTCTGCTTGCGCAATCTCGTCGATACTGAACCAATCGGCTCGCAGAATGCCTTGATCCAATACCCGCTCAGGATCGTGATCGGTCACCCGGCCGCAGAATGCAAATCGCAGATAGGTGGTATCCATGCGGCGGGAATACCATTGATAAATGCCCAGCAGATGCTCCGGCACGAAGGTGTAGGCCGTTTCCTCGAGGGTTTCGCGAATCGCGCCGTGTATGATCGATTCTCCCGGATCGAGATGGCCTGCCGGCTGATTCAGAAACAAACCCGCGCCTATTTCCGGCTCTTCCTCGACCAATAAATATTTACCATTCTGCTCAATTACAGCAGCCACCGTCACGTTGGGTTTCCAGATCATGATGTCCTAAATAAAAACAATCAATGGCCAATTTTCAGCACAATTGCTGCCTTTGACCCCTATAAAACGCTATTATCGCACCGCTGCTATTGATCCGGTAAGGATTCAGCGCGGTCAACCACAAGCCCAACAAGAAAACCTAGCTTGCACGCTTTAATAAACGTACGGCGCATGAGATGACGTGAAGACGCGTGAAACGCAACAACCGAGACAATTCAACACGATAGCCAAGAGAACAAATGCCGTGCAACGAGGCGACTCGCTCATGCGGTCAATTAATCGGAGCTTCCCTAGAGCTTTCGGAAAAGTTCCTGCATAATACGGGCCTTGCCAAATTCCACAATCATTAACTGTTGGGGCAGATGTTTGAATCTGCTGCACGATTTCCGATAAGCCCATGTTTCTCATTGATTTCATTCTCCACATCGACATTCACCTGCAGGAACTCGCCTCGGAATATGGGCTATGGATCTATGGCATCCTGTTTCTGATCGTCTTTTGTGAAACCGGACTGGTAATATTGCCGCTACTGCCCGGCGATTCGTTATTATTCGCGGCCGGCTCACTGGCGTCGCTCGAAAATTCCCAGCTCAGCCCGCATATGCTGTTTATCGGATTGTGCATCGCCGGCATCATTGGCGACAGTGTCAATTATTGGATAGGCAAGAAAGTTGGGCCCAGGGTGTTCACTTCGCAAGAGTCGCGTTTCTTCAAGCGTGAATATCTCGACCGGACGCACGCGTTCTACGTCAAATATGGCGCCAAAACGATCATCATTGCGCGTTTCATACCGATCATCCGCACGTTTGCGCCCTTTGTCGCCGGAATCGGCACGATGCCTTACAAAACCTTCATCACCTATAACATCGTCGGAGCAGTGCTATGGGTTGGCACGTTCGTGTATGCCGGATTTTATTTCGGTCAACTGCCGTTCATTCAACAGAATTTCAAGCTCGTCATCCTGGCGATCATCATTCTATCGATCACACCGCCGGTGATCGAATATCTCAAGCATCGCAACAAGAAATGACGGCATGAGCGCATGAATGAAGAATTCCGGCTGCCGATGCCTACGATGACCAACCCATCATTCCGATTTCTACCTGAAGGATAACCGCACTCATGCAAGCTTCATCCAGCCGTATTCACGACATCTTTGCCCACTGGACCGACATTGCCTACCGGCAAGCCGCATGGGTTCTGCTGGCGGCCTTGCTGACCGCCGTCGCCTGCGGCTGGTATGTCGTACAGAACCTGGGCATGAACACCGATACCGCCGAGATGCTGTCGGAGGAATTGCCCTTCCGCGTCAACCTGAAACACTATAACGAAACCTTCCCGCAGGATATCGATACGCTGCTGGTGGTCCTGAATGCGCCGACGCCGGAACAAGCCCGCTCGGCAACGCAGCGGCTGGCCGCGCGATTGAAACAGGACAGCGCGCATTTTTACGATGTCTATCCTCCGCGGGTAGATGATTTTACCGCGCGCAATGGCTTGCTCTATCAGAGTGTCCCCGAGCTCGAGCGCATCACCGATAGCGTGGCCGCTGCGCAGCCCTTGATCGCACGCATCACTCGCGACCCGACATTGGCGTCTTTTGCAGATATTCTGACCACGGCAGTGGAGGAATTGCAGAAAGGGCGCAGCATGGAGTTGCGGCCCGTGCTCGGCGAAGTCAGCACGACGCTGGATGCGCGCCTAAACGGTTCAGCGCGGGCATTGTCGTGGCAAACGCTGTTTGGCGGTGAGACCCAGAAAAGTACCTATCAGGAACTGATCATTGTAAAACCCAAGCTGGATTTCACCCAACTGCTGCCCGGCGAACAATCCATCAAAGCCTTGTACCAGGCCGCAGAAAGCATCGGCATCACCGCAGACGGGCCGGTGCAATTGCGCATCACCGGCGAAGCTGCATTGGCCGATGAAGAACTCGCTAGCTCATTGAGCGGCATGGAATATGCCGGGATCATCACTTTCGTCTTGGTGGGCGTCGTGCTGTACTTCGCGATGCGTACCGGCGGATTGATCCTGAATGTACTGATCTGCCTGTTGATGGGCTTGCTTCTCACCGCCGCATTCGCCACTGCCGCGGTCGGCCATCTGAATCTGATTTCGATCGCGTTCGCAGTGCTATATATCGGCCTCGGGGCTGATTTCGCGATCCATTTCCTGCTGCGCTACCGCGAAGTCCTGGAAAACGGCCTGCCGCCGACCGACGCCATTCACATCTCCGGCGGCGACGCGGGTGCTGCGCTGACTGCGTGCACCATCACCAATGCGATCGGTTTTTATGCTTTCATGCCGACCGATTACAGCGGCGTGGCGGAACTGGGCATCATCTCGGGCACCGGCATGATCATCAGCCTGTTGGTCACGCTCACGATCGGCCCGGCGCTGCTGCGCTATTTACCGCAGAAAGATGCGCAAAAGTCGACCAGAAAGAGTTCCGTCGGAAAAGTCCTTGAATTCTCGCTGAAATGGCACCGATTGACGTATGCCATCACTTTTGCGGCCACCATTGCCGCGCTGACGCTGATGCCGCAAGTCCGCTTCGATTACAACCTGCTCAACATGCAGGATCAGAAAGGCGGCGCCGTACAGACGTTTCGCGAATTGCTGACGGAACCCGATCTTTCACCGTGGTATGTCTCGGTATTGGCTCAGGATCGAACCGAGGCAGAGCAATTGGCGCAGCGGCTGGCCAAGCTGCCGGAAGTCGACCGGGTGGCCAGTATTCTTGATTTCGTGCCAAGTGGACAAGAGGAAAAACTTGCGTTGATCAGTGAAATGACGCTGACGATCGGATCGATTCCACCGTCGATGCAGGCTCCAAACCGCGCTATCGATGATGACGCGATGCAGGCAAAGCAACGCCACGCATTGGATGCGCTGACCACGGCATTGGATCGCTTCACCCGCGATCATCCGACACATGCGACCGCGGACACGGCGCGGCAATTGCAGGCGGCGCTGAGTGAATTGATCGCGCGGCTCGATCGCTTGAGCGCCAGCGAACAAGCCGCGCTGTTGCGTTCCGTCGAGCAGGACCTGCTGACGACATTGCCATTGGCGCTGCAAAGCTTGCATACCGCCACGGAAGCGGTTGCGTTCGAGCAGGACGATCTTCCGCTCGCACTGAGTCGTCGCTGGTATAGCGAAAAAGGCGAATACCGCCTGGCAGTCTATCCGGCTGAGGATCTGAATGACAACTCGGCATTGCGACGCTTCGTGCATGCCGTGCAAACCATAGCGCCGCATGCGATCGGCACTCCGGTCATCAGCCTGGAGGCGGGCGAAGCCGTCGTGCAGGCGTTCATTCAGGCGTTCTTGCTGGCATTGGTCGGCGTCGTGGCGATCCTGCTGATCCTGTTACGTAGCGTGAAATACGCGCTGCTGGTGTTATTGCCGCTGCTGCTGTCCAGTTTGTTCACCGCCGCATTCACGGTGCTGCTGGATGTGCCCTTCAATTTCGCCAATATCATCGCATTGCCGTTGTTGCTGGGTCTGGGCATCGACAGCAGCTTGCACATGGTGTATCGCAGCCTGAACAACGAATTGGTCAGCGAAATTCTGATTCACACCAGCACGGCGCGGGCGATTTTTTTCAGCGCACTGACTGCGCTGGTCGATTTCGCCAGCCTGATGTTCTCATCGCACCAGGGAACCTCGAGCATGGGCATCATGCTGACGGTCGGGCTGACGTTCACACTGATCTGCACGTTGGTGATATTGCCGGCGTTATTGCGCGTCCCGGCTGCTGCGCGCCCATGAGCGCTCTTACAATTCTTGGTTGCTGTCCACGAAAAACCTTGAAAAATCTGCGCGCTTGTTCAATGTTTCCCCGGTGATTTACTGCCTGCCCTCGCGATCCTGATTGACCAACGGTCGAACCGGACTGATCACATCCTCGCCACCGCTGGGCGTATCGATACCGAGGGCGACATGACTTTTGCGGTAACCATAGAGAAAATAAAACATCAATCCTATCCCTGACCAGATCGGGAACACCAGCTTGGCGTCCGCGGGTAGAAACAGGAACAGCATGATGCAACCCATGACCGCAAGCGGCCCCACCAGCCAGATGATCGGCGCCCGGAATGGCCGTTCGCGTTGCCTGTCCTTCACGCGCAGAATCATCACCGCGCAGGCGACCACCATGAACGCGAACAGCGTACCGGAATTGGAAATGTCTGCCAATTTGCCGACCGGCAGAAAGGCCGCCGCCAACGTGACGCCCAGCCCGGTCACATACGTAACGATGTGCGGCGTCTTGAAGCGCGGATGAATCCGGCTCAGCACCTCCGGCAAAAGGCCATCGCGCGACATCACGAAAAATATGCGGGTCTGCCCGAACAGCATCATCAGAATCACGGATGGCAATGCCAGGAAGGCCGTGAGACCGAGCAGATTGCCGATTTTTTCCCAGCCGATTTCGCGCAACACCAGCGCCAATGCTTCGCGCGAACAAACCAGCGGTTGTTGGCCCACCGCCATCAGCGACTGGCAGTGCTCGGCCAGCGCCAGCGATCCGGGAACCAGATTCCGACCGCTTGCATCCAGCACCGGTTGCGCCCCGATTGCGCCGATTGCGCCCATCGAAATCAACAGATAAAACACCGTGCAAATCGCGAGCGAGCTGATCAATCCGAGTGGGACGTTACGCTGCGGATTCTTGGTTTCTTCCGCCGCCGTCGAAACGGCATCGAATCCGACATAAGCAAAGAAAATCGACGATGCAGCCGCAATCACACCGGTTTCACCCAATGGCAGGAACGGTTCGAAATTGTCGAGGTTGATGACAGGCAGCGTCAACGCGATGAACAACGTCAACGCCATAATCTTGATCGCTACCAGCACCGCGTTGAAACGTGCACTTTCCCGCGTGCCGATGACCAGCAAGGCAATCACCAGCAGGCAGATGAACACCGCCGGCAAGTTGATGATGCCGCCCGCAAACGGGCCATTGACCAAGCCGAACGGCAATTTGATTCCCATCGAATGATCCAGCAGGCCGACGAAATAACCCGACCAACCAACGGCCACGGCGCTCGCCGCGACTGAATATTCAAGCATCAGCGCCCAGCCGACCAGCCAGGCGACCAATTCGCCGAGCACCGCATACGAATAGGTGTACGCCGATCCGGAAACCGGCACCATCGACGATAATTCGGAATAACACAGCGCCGCTACCGTGCACACGAAACTGGCGATCACGAACGACACCATCATTCCAGGCCCCGCTTTCTGCGCGGCTTCAGCCGTCAGCACGAAAATACCGGTGCCAATGATCGCACCAATTCCCAGCAGCGTCAGTTGCCATACACCCAAGGATCGGTGCAAGCTTTTCTTTTCAGCGGTAGCCAGGATGGCATCCAGCGATTTCACGCGCCAGAAGATCATAAATTTCCCCTTTAATGAAAACGAATCGCGCTAAATGATACCTTCAGCGCGGGCATAGTGTACAAGAAATGACGCTATGGTAAAGATTCGATGCGCTGGATCAAAGCAACGCAGTGCCTTAAAAATTTAAATTTTTCAGCGATTTTAGCTGACCCGGCAGTTTCGCATCTGATTCGATCCGCTACTTTGACATTATTGCCGAAGTTAAGCTTGCTTCAATGAAACTTATTGCCCGGTTCACGCACAAAAATACACACGAAGTGGGATAGAATATTTACCCGACGTTTTCCCACCCAATCAATCCATCAATTCAGGAGTTATCGATGCGCATCCTACTGATAATGATCATCGCCTTACTGGCCACTCCCGTGTTTGCGTGCAACAGTTCGTTGCTCGACCAGAATTTCCGCAAACTCGCGGCTGAGGAAATGGTCAATCTGTGCCAGGCCTACGCCGGCAAAGTTGTGCTGGTGGTCAACACCGCCAGCAAATGCGGCTATACGCCGCAATACGAAGGACTGGAGCAGTTATTCGAAAAATATCAATCTCAAGGATTGGTGGTGCTCGGTTTTCCGTCGAACGATTTCATGGGCCAGGAACCCGGAACCGAAGCAGAAATTCAGGATTTCTGCCGGCTCACCTATGACGTCAAATTCCCGATGTTCGAGAAAACGCCGGTGAAAAAAGAGCACGCGCATCCTTTCTATGCACAGTTAGCCGAATTGTCGGGTACTTTTCCGACCTGGAATTTCCAAAAATACTTGATTGGGCGCGACGGCAAGTACATCACTTTTTTTACGCCGCATACCAAGCCATCTGATCCGATGGTAATCACCGCGATCGAAAAGGCATTACAGCAATAAACCCAATGAAAGAGTCATCCTCTCAGCCACCCACCGCGCCTGACTCTTCCGGTAAAGAAAAACCGGAAATCGGCGTGGGGCCGATTTTGGGCTTGGCATTATTTTTAGGGTTAATGATAGGTGCCGCCACCGACAAATCGCATATTCTGCCAGCAACACTGATTTGCGCGATCATTCTGTATACCAACCGACATAAAATCGCTGCCCAGGATACCCCGAATTCAACAAGCCACAACGCTTCACCCACCCCCAAGATCTATTACGCCTGGCCGGAATCAAAACAGTATGCTGTAACCATCTCGGCGGTTCCTTATCAACAAGAAATCCAGCAATTGGCGCAGGAAAATCCCGTCAATCCGGATTCCACCGGCACGAAAAGGCGTTTTTTTCTGGCGCTGCTTGAGCCGGTCAATGATAATCCATACGACGACAACGTCATCCGCGTCGATATTGGCGAACATACCGTGGGCTATTTATCGTATGATCAAGCGCAGCGTTTTCGCAAGCTCTTGAAAGATCATCAACTTTCTAATCAAATTACCACCTGCATGGCTGTGCTGATCGAAAATGCCGAAACACAGACTGACCAAACCGTGCGGTATGGGATCAAGCTTGATCTCGCACTGCCGGCATGACAGGTTGAGCATGATCATCACCTCTGCCTTAACCTTGCGATTTAAAATTTTTTATCCCATCTGTATTCATTTCATTGGCCAATCGCATCGACGCGGAAGGTTTCGCCGCAATTGGAATTTCCTTGTACCGGTGCATTCACGATCAACTTTTCGAGATCGCCGCCGCGGCTTAGATCGGCATTCAAATTCAATTGAACCTCCACCAGCATGCCTTGTTGGCAGGTCAATTTGATACGGTCGCGCACGGATGACCCCAGCACAGCGGCAGCGCGTTCGAGAAAATCAGCGGTACGCACATCCTGGCCGATCCGGCGGTTCATGAAGTAGGCCATACCGGCATCGTTGAACTGACGTATCAAATCCACCGCCAAGTCGAAATAATCATCCATCGAGCCGGATTGGCACGTGCCATGCTTATGCCATTCGTGCCGCTCGAGACAGGAACCGGCCGTCACACTCGGCATGACCTCGGCCAACGCCGCGCGTGAAGCGGGAGTTAATGAAAGCTGCGGATAATCGCAGAAATTCTGCTTCTGGGCTTTGACGTCACCGCAGAAACCATACTGTATGCCGCAAGTTCGCTTGTTGGGCCACAAGCCGTGCAACGTGAAGTGCCTCGCCTGATAGACCTGCGGATCAGTAATTGCACACTCCGCTTTATCCGGTTTTGTTTCACAAAAAGCCGGCTGCCAGGACAGCGCCAGCACGAAACTATCCGCTTGCCCGGCAACCCCGCATTGCGCATTGCCATTCGTATCCGGTTGGGTTAATTTCACTTGACCGCAATCGGCGCTGACCCAGCGTTCCCGAGGCTGGGCTGAGGATACGATGACACGGTACCAATCCGGTTGATTGGGCCGATTCGCTTCAAGAACGGTGTAATCGCTTCCCGCCTGAATCTGCGCGTTGTCCGGATTGGTGAGGTTATTTTTTGAAACATAGGCAGGGCATACCTGCTGTGCAGAAAAAACACCTGTCGCTTTGGCAGCCCATAGCGAAGGGGCGCAGCAGACTGTCAACACGATCATGACGACATGACGAACAAACAATTCTTTTGAGTACGACATTGATTTCCTCCGGCGATGGGTACTACATGATAGGCTGGCAGCTTATCATTATTGAACGTCATCGATAAAGCTGCCGTGAACCTCTTGCGTCGCGTCTCACATCAGTGAGGAAGAAAATTCAATGTGACCAGGGCAATGGATCCAGTCAGGGATGCCGGCTCCGCAGCCTTGCAGTGCAAAAATCACCGCTTCCGTCACGGTTTGCAGCCACAGTACTTGCGATTCTGAACCCTCAGTGGTTTTTATGGGCTTCCAGATCGAAAATGTAGTGATACAGCAGTTCGTATTCTTTTTTGGACTGATGGGCGAACAATGGATCGTTCCGGATCTTCACGGCTTTTTCAATCGCATCCCATTCCTGATCGGAAAATACCTTGTTCATCAGCGGATAAATGTATTCATTTTCCTTGTGTATATGCTGCTTCTGCAACGCGATGTAATGACGGGTCGTCTCCAGCAACTGATTGGCCGGCACGATGCAATCTTCCGCCGCCATGTTGAATAATTCATAAATGGTATGCGTGGCTTGGATGATTTGCCGATGCTCGGATTTGAGCTGCTCAATCAATGGACACTCCTTGACACCCTTCTGTTCGAGCTTGCTGAAAATCACATCTTCCGCAGGATGGTGCCATTTATCCGGGTAATCATGAACATAATCCAATGCGCTCAATATCACGGTCAGATCGGCATTCTCGTGACTGTTATATTCATAGCACTCGATTTCATGACTCAGGCAATTCAATAACCGTTGCAGATGGTAATGGTCGGTATGAAGCTGGCGTTGAACTGTATGCATAGCATCCTCCTGTGACGCAGCGTTGATGCTCGAACATAACAGAACCTATCGCAGGGTTTGTTGCGAATGATCAAACAATTGGATAATTCATCACACAGCAACACAGTTGCTGATTACTTCGAAATTTCTATTAAGAGATAATGAATTAAGTCAAATACTTATGAAATACAGGGATATTTTTTACGTCAGCAACCGCAGTGCTTCCTGATATTTCTCCACGGTTTGGCGTAAAACGTCCTGCGGCAACTCAGGAGCGGGTGCTTTTTTGTTCCAGTCCTGCTGCTCGAGCCAATCGCGCACGAACTGCTTATCGAAGCTCGGCGGATTCTGGTCCGGTTGATAGCGGTCTGCCGGCCAGAAGCGCGATGAATCCGGCGTCAGTACTTCGTCGATCAAGTACAGTTCGCCTGTGTCATCCAAGCCGAATTCAAACTTGGTGTCGGCAATGATGATACCGCGCGACAGGGCGTAATCGGCAGCCTCGGTATAAAGCTGGATAGCTTTTTGGCTGACTTTCGCGGTCAAATCCTTGCCGAGTTGCTTTTCCACGTCCGCGAGCGAGATATTTTCATCGTGCTGGCCGGCTGGAGCCTTGGTCGACGGCGTGAAGATCGCGCCGCCAGGTAATCGTTCCGCCAGCTTCAGCCCTGGCGGCAGTGGAATGCCGCAAATCGCGCCAGTTCGTTGATAATCGTTCCATCCCGAGCCGATCACATAGCCGCGCACGATCACTTCGATCGGCAGTGGTTTCAGCCGCTGGACCACAAAGGCACGGTCTTGAACTTGACCGCGCTCGTCAGCGGCCACGACCAACTCGGGCGCTATGCCGGTCAGGTGATTTGGCATGACGTGCGCAAGCTTGTCAAACCAGAACTGCGACAGCGCCGTGAGGATTTTTCCTTTGGCAGGCACTGCAGTCGGCAGGATCACATCGAATGCCGACAGTCGGTCGGTCTGCACGATCAGCAATTGATCGGCATCGACCGCATAAATATCGCGAACTTTGCCGCGATGGACAAATGGCAAGCTTTTGATGGTGGTTTCGAATAGCGCGGATGAAGAGGTCATAGTTTTTGTAATCAATCGCATTGAAGCTGTTGTTTGATATGAATGGCCTGCTGCAGCGCTTCATCAACGTCAGCGCCGAGTACCGTGAAATGTCCCATTTTGCGGCCTGGCCGCGCGTCGCTTTTGCCGTAGAGATGCAGTTTCGCGGTGGGATGTTGCAAAACCACGCTCCAGTCAGGCGTGCCGTATTGCCACAGATCGCCGAGCAGGTTGACCATCACCGCGGCACTGTGCTGCGTAGTGGCTCCGAGCGGCAGACTACACAACGCACGAACTTGCTGCTCAAACTGCGATGTGACGCAGGCGTCGATCGAATAATGACCGCTATTGTGCGGCCGGGGAGCAATTTCATTCACCAGGAGCTGATCGTCCTGCACGACGAAAAACTCGACGCAGAGCACGCCCTGGTAATCCAACCGTTCAGCCACCCGGCAAGCGACAGCCTGAGCCTGCTGCGCCAAAGCCAGCGGAATTCGCGCCGGCACGATGCTGATGTCCAGAATGCCATTGACATGTTGATTCTCGGCAACGGGAAAGGTCTTGATTTCACCATCACTGCCGCGCGCCACAACCACGGAGATTTCGCACTGCAACGGCATGAATTTCTCCAGCACACAGACCGAATGATTCAACTGCGCATAGGCAGCCGTCAAATCTGCCTGATGACTCACTGATTTCTGACCTTTGCCATCATAGCCGAACTGGCTGACCTTCAATATGCCCGGCAGTAAATGAGCAATCGCCTGATCGGCTTGATCGGATGGCTGCTGGATGACCGCAAATGGCGCAACGGCAAAACCGTTATCGCGCAGGAATTGCTTCTCCAGCACCCGATCCTGGGCAATCGCCACGCTGTGCGAATCCGGCCTGACCACGCAGCGTTCGCTTAATTGCCGTAGTGATTCGGCAGGAATGTTTTCAAACTCGGTGGTAATGGCCGCACATTCTTCGCCGAGCTTTCCGAGCGCCGCCTGATCGCTATAATCCGCACAAACCAAGCGATCGGCGCTTCGTCCGGCGGGACTATCCGCGGCTGGATCCAGTACCGTGACCTGATACCCCATTTGCTGAGCGGCCGCGGTAAACATGCGCCCAAGCTGGCCGCCTCCGAGAACGCCGAGCATCGCTCCAGGCATTACAGGGATTACAGGCATTATGCCGGTAACTCAGCAGACAGCACCGCTTCGGTTTGTTTTTTCCGGTATTCGTCAAGCTGCGCGCTCAATTCACTGTTACTGATCGCCAGCAGTTCCACTGCAAACAGTCCGGCATTGGCTGCGCCCGCTTCCCCGATGGCAAAGGTGGCGACCGGGATTCCCTTCGGCATCTGTACGATGGACAGCAATGAATCCAGCCCTTGCAGATGTTTGGAGTTGACCGGAACCCCAAGCACCGGCACCGTCGTTTTCGCGGCCATCATCCCCGGCAAATGCGCCGCCCCGCCGGCACCGGCGATGATGCATTTGATGCCGCGCGGCTTGGCCTCTTCGGCAAATTGAAACATCAGATCAGGCGTACGATGCGCTGAAACCACCTTGGTTTCGTAAGCAATCGAGAATTCATCCAGGATCGCCACTGCATGCTGCATCACATCCCAGTCACTTTTGCTGCCCATTACTACGCTAATCAATGGTTTAATCATTCGAGTCCAATTCTTCAGAGTTTGTCAAGGCGAGCGCCGGCAATGATTCCGCCCTGCGGCGCGTGCCGGGTATTCTATAAGGCTGTGCAATAATTGTATTATTTTTTCGTCAGGTTTTAATAATAATCCTCATCGATCGTATTATACTAACGGGCACTCGGCATTGCGCTTGTGAAATGACCGGCGTTTTCAATAGCGCGAATTTCTTTCATTGATATTTCTTGGAATAGCGATACGTGTTATGAATTTTCAACGAGGTAAACAAAATGACGAACCGGAAATCAATCTGGTTCCGATGATCGATGTATTGCTCGTCATATTGATTTTTTTGGTGGTCACGACGACTTATTCAAAATTTGCCGAGCTCGAAATCAACCTGCCGCAAGCCAGTGGGGAAGAAGTCGATAAAAATACCCAGAAACCCGGCAGCATCGATATTACCGTCAGCGCTGGCGGGGACTATACCATCAATCTGACGCCGATCCAGTCCTCCAGCATCGAAGCCTTGCGGGATGCGCTTCGATCGGCAGCCGAAAATCTGACGGATCCGTTCATCATCATCAACGCCGATGCCAAAGCCGCTCACCAATCCGTCATCACGATCATGGAAGCCGCTCGCCTGGCAGGATACAATAAAATTACCTTTACGACTGAGACCGACCGCAATACCCAGCAATCCGTCAAACCCAAATAATTTCATTCAAGACCCGGACGGACATCGATTGACATAGAATTGAATGTCACCTCGCATTTATCCAAACAATTTTAATTAAGGAGAACATCATGTCAAATTGCAATCTTGATAATTTTTCAAAGGCCGCTCAATCAGGCTCGCAATATATTCTCGCTCCGCTGCCTTACGCCAATACTGCACTGGAACCGGTGATCACCGCCAATACGCTGAGTTTCCATTACGGCAAGCACCACAAAACCTATGTCGACAATCTGAACAATCTGCTGGCCAATAGCGACCTGGCAGGTCAATCGCTCGAGCACATCATCAAGGCCACGGCCGGCCAGGCCGATAAGGCAGCCATTTTCAATAATGCCGCCCAAGTCTGGAATCATATGTTCTATTGGCATAGCCTGAAACCGAATGGCGGCGGCGAACCTTCCGGCGCACTCAAACAAAAAATCGATGCTGCGTTTGGCAGTTTGGACGCCTGCAAAAAAGAATTTGCTCAAGCGGCGCTGACACAATTTGGCAGTGGCTGGGCCTGGCTCGTCGCCGATGGCGACAAGGTCGCGGTTGTGAAAACCGGCAATGCCGAAACCCCGCTAACCAAAAATGTCCGACCATTGTTGACCATCGATGTATGGGAACACGCCTACTACCTGGATTATCAAAATCGACGTGCCGATTATGTCAACACCATACTCGACAAATTGATCAACTGGGATTTCGCCGCGGCTAATCTGGGATAAATTTTCGATCGATGACTGACATTACCATCGCCCTGTCAAAAGGGCGAATTTTCGAAGATACCGCTCCGTTACTGAAAGCAGCCGGCATCGTTGCGCTGGATGATCCGGAATCCTCGCGCAAATTGATTCTCGACACCAATCAGGCCAATGTTCACCTCATCATCGTGCGCGCGTCCGATGTACCCACGTATGTGCAATATGGTGCAGCCGATCTGGGCATTGCCGGCAAGGATGTGCTGCTCGAACACGGCGGCGCAGGGCTATATCAACCGCTGGATCTCAATATCGCGCGTTGCAGGATGATGGTGGCGGTACCCGAAGGCTTTGATTATGATTCCGCAGTCCGCCAGGGTGCGCGATTGCGCATCGCCACCAAGTATGTGCAAACCGCCCGCGAGCATTTTGCTCAAAAAGGCGTTCATGTCGACCTGATCAAGCTGTACGGCTCGATGGAACTGGCACCGCTGGTCGGACTGGCGGATGCCATCGTCGATCTCGTTTCCAGCGGTAATACCCTGAAAGCCAACCGGCTGGTGGCGGTCGAGGAAATCATGCCGATTTCGGCGCGGTTGATCATCAATCAAGCTGCGCTGAAACTCAAGAGGGACATCATCCAGCCGGTTCTGAACGCTTTTTCCGAAGCCATCCCGCGCTGAGGAAATCCAAAAAACGAGAGCGTGATGGCCAGGCAAGACGAGATCCGGTTCAATACGCACAGTTCAGAAAGTATCGACGAACGTGTTGAACCGGATGCCAATGTGGCATGGCCAAGCGTGACCGTTTGTCAGCACTTTACTCCAAAAATCGACCGGCGCTTTCATTCAAAACTTCAACTGAACCCATGATCAACATCAAACGTTTAAACTCAGCAAATCCTGGCTTCAAGGCCCAGCTTGACGCGTTATTGGCATTTGAAAGTGCGCAGGATGATGCGGTTGACGCAACCGTGGCCCGCATCCTGGCGGATGTCCGCGCACGTAAAGATGCGGCGCTGCTTGACTATACCCGTCAGTTTGACCGGCTGACGGTCAGCTCTGCGGCCGAGCTGGCACTGACGCCGCAGCAATTGCAGCACTCGCTCGATAACTTGCCGCCCAATCAACGCACAGCTCTGGAGCAGGCGGCCGACCGCGTGCGCAACTACCATGAAAAGCAATCATTGAATTCCTGGCAATACACCGATGCGGATGACACGCTATTGGGCCAGAAAGTCACACCCTTGGATCGGGTGGGCCTCTATGTTCCCGGCGGTAAGGCGTCCTATCCTTCATCCGTGCTGATGAACGCCATTCCTGCCAAAGTAGCCGGTGTCCAGGAATTGATCATGGTCGTTCCGACCCCGAATGGCGAACGAAACGACCTGGTTCTGGCGGCGGCAGCGATCAGTAAAGTCGATCGCGTATTCACCATCGGCGGCGCCCAGGCTGTCGGGGCCCTTGCCTATGGCACGGAATCCATACCGCAGGTGGACAAGATCGTGGGCCCCGGCAATGCCTATGTAGCGGCCGCAAAACGGCGAGTTTTCGGCATAGTCGGCATTGATATGGTGGCCGGTCCTTCGGAAATCCTGATCATTTGCGATGGTCACACGAATCCGGATTGGATCGCGATGGATATGTTTTCCCAGGCTGAGCACGATGAACTTGCGCAAGCCATTCTGTTATCGCCGGATGCGCAATTTCTGGATCAGGTGACGGAAAGCATACAGCGTCTGCTCGCGAAACTACCTCGGCAAAATGTCATTCGTGCTTCACTCGAAAACCGCGGCGCGTTGATCCAGGTCAGAAGCCTGGATGAAGCATGCGAAATCGCCAACACGATCGCTCCCGAACATTTGGAACTCTCCGTCGAGCAACCGGAACACTGGGTCAACGCGATCCGGCATGCCGGTGCCATTTTTCTGGGCCGCAATGCCTGCGAAGCGCTGGGCGATTATTGCGCCGGCCCGAATCATGTCCTGCCGACCTCGCGCACCGCACGGTTTTCTTCGCCACTGGGCGTCTACGATTTTCAAAAACGCAGCAGTCTGATTCAGGTTTCGCAGCAAGGCGCTGCAAAATTGGGTGAAATCGCATCAACACTGGCTTATGGCGAAGGCTTGCAAGCGCATGCACTATCTGCAGAGTATCGGTATAAACACCGGTAGCCTCATTATCTCGGCCATTGCTGAGCGATAGGCGCGGAACGCTATCATGCCAGTGATCACCTCGCGTCAACATCCTTTGATCAAGCAATTGATCAAGCTGGAGAAATCCTCACAGTACCGCAAGAAAGCGAATCTCACAGTATTGGATGGCATCCATCTGATCCAGATTTACAGTTCGGTACTGGGAACACCGAAGCATCTGGTTGTCAGTCAATCCTACATCGATGATACGGCCAACAAACGATTCATCAGCATGCTGTTCGGCGGTGCGCTGGCGAAAGTCATCGTCATCAGCAATGCCCTGTTCCAGGAAATCTCGCCGGTGAAAACCCCCACCGGCATACTCGCGCTCATTGCAATCCCCGACCTGGCGCCTGACGTCAACAACAAAAGAGAAACCTTCAGCGTTTTATTGGAAGCCATTCAAGATCCTGGCAATCTGGGTTCGATCTTGCGGTCGGCAGCGGCGGCAAATGTCAGGGACATTTATTTATCCCCTCAATGCGCTGATGCCTGGTCACCGAAAACCCTGCGCGCTGCGATGGGCGCTCATTTCTTTCTGCGCATTCACGAGAACAGCGATCTGCAGAGCATTGCCGCGCAATTTCCCGGCACCGTCATTGCCACATCGATCCAGGCCAGCAAGAACTTATTCGAAATCTCGCTCGCCGGCTCCATTGCTTTTGTTTTCGGAAACGAAGGCGCCGGCCTCTCGAAAGAAATCATCAGTGCCTGCGATGAAAATATCGCCATTCACATGCCCGGCAATACTGAATCATTGAACGCCGCTGCGGCGGCCGCCATCTGTTTTTTCGAAAAAGTGCGGCAAGACAGCACGAATGCTGCTTCAGGCAAGATCTGAAAAGTACGATTCAAATAATGAATGCCCTCCTGAGCGTTATTACATTGCCGCATGACCTAGCGCAGAGCTTTCCCCGAGTTTTCTCCTGGTCATGGAACAAAATTATGCAGCGGTGTATGATACCGCACCCGATCAAACCGCAACTTTGGAGCCTTTATGAAAATTTCTGCTTTCTTCGCCATCCTGCTAACAGGGTGCCTATCATTCACCATCGCCCACGCTTCAGCCCCTGTCCAGGAATCGTCCAAGGCAAGCCAAGCCGCCAAATTGCCCGATAACGAGGGCATCGTCGTTTCTCATATGGATGCTGCCGGTTACACCTATATGGAACTGGACAACGGCGGAAATAAATTCTGGATCGCGGCACCGACCACCCCAGTCAATGATGGCGACCATATCCGCTTTGTAGAAAACATGGTCATGACGAACTTCACCAGCAAAACACTGAACCGCACGTTCAGTACCCTCATTTTCGTCACCTCGACTGAAATCAAGAAATAATGAATTTGCAAAGCTTCACAAAATACCCGCGCTCACCTGTTGCACACTAAGTGCTTAAAGACCTGATGATAAGTTAACCGTTAGAAAAAAAGTCGTCTTACTTGCAGATTCTCCGAAACCTTAATCAAAAAATCCTCAAGGACTGACAGGGTCTCACGAATTCAGATCTCACCGTTCATAGGAAGAGAAAGCGCAGAGGTTTTTTTACGGAAACCTTGAACAGAAACCAATCCAATATTAGATTACTATTCATCCATTGATTGGAATAAGATTGAGTTTTAAACGTCCAACTATTAAATTAGTCTGACAAAAGAGGCAATCACGACTATGTTTAATTTAGGTTCCATGTTGAATCTAGGTTCTACCGAACCTGTTATAGGCAGTGCATCAACAATTGTGAAATGCTCTGCCAGTGAGCTATTTCAATTTATCGGAGAGAATCTCTTTCAGAATTATCCTCAATGGTCTCCGGAAGTGAAAGAGCTTGAGAAAATTACGCCTGGCCCGGTGCAATTAGGAACAATCGGGCGGCAAGTACGCCTTGATCAGGGACGCCGTTCAGAGTCCCGTTTCAAAATATCCGACTTTATACCTGAAGAGCGGTTAACATTTACTGGTATCTCCGATCCTTATCGTTGTTCTTATGAATTGCAAGCTAACCATCTTGAGAACTCGACAAAATTAACATTTACGTTTGAGTTACTGGAGTTATTGGTAGTAATGCGTCCTTTTGAAGCGCTGGTTCGTGCTTCCATCAAGGAAGGGGTGTCCAAGACGGTTCAGAATATTAAGCAGTTGGCCGAAGCCGAGAAAGTGAAGTGCAACAACTAATATGAGTTGTTGTACGCAATTGCACAAATTCAACGGTTTATAACTAAAAAAGAAATCCAGTCGTGATTGACTTAAACATATCACTGTGACCAATCCATAAATTAATTCGAAAAATTTATCAATACAAGGAATATATGGCACAAGACAAATTTTCCGATATTCAGATACCGCAGGTAGACGATCGCCCGGTATGGGATGTAATCTTTGCGATTTATGGTTATCCTGCGCTGCTTCTAGCGCATCGGCTCAAGATTTTCTCCGCTCTGGCTCAGAAAAGCTGCACATTATTGGAAATCTGTGAAGCGCTTAATCTTAAACCGCGCCCAGTTGAAGCGATATTGACGACAGCGACCTCACTGGGATTTCTGTCTCTCCATGAGGAACACTACAGCCTAACGCCAGTCACTGAAGCCTATCTACTTGAGAGCAGTCCCAATTATTTTGGATTTTTCTGGGATATGATGATGGATAATTATCAAGTATCTTCGATTGCAAGCCTAGAACAAGCCATTGTCACTGATAAGCCCCAAGTGTATGGTGGCAATAATCTGTTCAAAACCCATGAAGAACAGATCGTATTATTGCAGCGTTTCACAGCAGGAATGCATAGTATTAGTATTACTTCCGCATTGGTGTGGCCGACTATCATGGATTTCTCCAGGCACCGGATCATGCTTGATATTGGAGGCGGCTCTGGTGCGCATTCAATTGGAGCAGCAATTAAATTGCCAAACTTGAAGCTTGCGCTAACAATGGATTTTCCTCAGGTATGCGAAGTGGCTGAAACCTATATTGCTCAGTATAAGATGCAAGATCGCGTTAAAACACACGCCGCGAACATTTGGCAGGATCATTGGCCGGCTGCTGATCTCCATTTTTTCTCAAATATGTATCATGACTGGATGCCCGACAGATGTCATTTCTTGACGGCTAAGAGCTTCAATAGCCTAGAACCGGGTGGGCGAATCGTAGTTCACGAAATGCTTTACAACGACGACAAAACCGGCCCGTTTGCCATGGCCGGATTCAGCATGGTGATGATGGGATGGACGGAAGGGAAAATGTATTCCGGCCGAGAATTGACCAGGATGCTGGATGAAGTCGGATTTGAAGACATTCAAATTCATAAAGCATTTGGCTATCACAGTATTGTTACCGGTATTAAACCTTAGCTTCTCTATTTGTGATGTCTTGAATATCAGTCAGCGCTTCTTTCGATTATGGGATCTTCCGGGCATCGAAGGGATAATGACGAGGCATATGCTGTATGCTGACCCATTGATCAGTCGTAAATGCTGCCACGCCCCAAACGCCATTGAAACGACCAATACCTGAATTTTTTTCGCCGCCAAAGGGATTGTAAGGCAAATCGTTGACCGGCTGATCATTGATATGCACCATACCCGCTTCGAGCCGTTGCGCGAACCGAAGGCCGCGTTCCACATCTTGCGTAAACACTGCGGCAGCCAGCCCAAGATCGGTGTCATTGGCGATAGTCAGCGCCTCAGCTTCATTGCCCGCACGAAGGATGGGCACGATCGGCCCAAACGATTCCGTTTGAGCCAGAACCATCTGATTCGTCACGTGATCGAATACATGGGGCGGCAACACCGAGCCAATCGCTTCTCCGCCGATGACTTGCTTTGCGCCGGCTGAAACGGCATGCCGAATCCGTTGCTGCAAGCCCTTCAATTGACTTTCATTGATAATCGGACCGATTAGTGTATCGGGTGCGTCGGGATCGCCCGCTTTTAATTGCCGGACGCGCTCCGCAAAACGTTGCACAAAATCATCATGAAGTTGTTTGTCGACGATGATGCGGTTGATGCTCATGCAGGTCTGTCCCTGGTGCAGGAATTTGCCGAATACCGCAGCCTCCACTGCGCGCTCCAGATCGGCGTCATCCAGCACCACGAACGGGCTATTGCCGCCCAGCTCCAATTCCAGCCGTTTCAGCATGGGACTTTCGGCAGCCAGTTTGGCAATATTCCGGCCCACCGGCGTCGAGCCGGTAAATGAGATGACGCGGGGAATTGGATGAGTGACAAATGCATCGCCGATTTCGCTACCTGCACCGACGATCACGCTGAGCACACCTGGAGGCAATTCCGCCTCTTCAAGAATTTTCGCAAACAGCAGCCCTCCTGTCACAGGCGTATCGCTGGCGGGCTTCACTACCACAGCGTTACCGACGGCGAGTGCCGGCGCGGCGGAACGAGCCGTGAGTTGGAATGGCCAATTCCACGGACTGATCACGCCGACCACGCCGACCGGTTTACGATACATGCGGCTTTCCTTGCTGGGAATGTCGGCTGGCAGAATACGGCCTTCTACTAAATAGGGCAATGTGGCCGCTTCCAAAAGCACGCCATGGACGGCATGCCATTCCAGATTTGCCTTGATTCGTGTGCCGCCAGACTCACGAATGATCCAGGATACGATTTCTTCACGGCGTTCTTCCATGATTTGCGCGGCGCGGCGCATGACGGCTGCGCGCTCACCCGGCATCAAGGCCGACCAACCTTGTTGCGACTGGGCAGCTCCGCGATAGGCTTCGTCCATATCATCGCGATTGGCATGAGGGATCTCGACCAGCGTACCACCGTCATAGGGATTCAGGTTCCGCAAAACTTTGGCGCCTTTGCCGTGCCGCCATTGACCATTGATCGGTAATCGATCGAAGTTCGAATAGACGGAGGGAGTTTCTTTGTTATTTTCCATAATGTATTGTTCGTGTTTGGTTATCCAAATTTCGTTGCCGTTGTCTGACGAAACATTGATGAATTTTTTATTCTAACTGGATAATCGGTTTGATCGTAACGCCCTTCTCGCTATCTTCAGCAGCTTGATTGATCTGGTCGAGAGAATAAAATTTTACCAGCCGGTCGAAAGGAAATTTCCCTTGTTGATAAAGTTCAACCAGCACCGGAATGAAAAGATCCGGTTTACTATCGCCTTCGACGATGCCGATGATGCGTTTTCCCGTTGTCATCACGCCATTCACATCGAAGCTGGCTTCGGTGCCCAACGCCGGCGCGCCGACGATGCCGCACGTTCCTCGAATTGCAAGCGCATCGATGGCTTGACGCAATACGACCGGGTGTCCGCTCGATTCCAGCGTAAAATCCGCCCCACCGCCAGTAATTTTACGAACCACTTCGACCGGATCGGCTTCGCGGCTGTTGATGGTGTGCGTGGCTCCGAGTTCCATCGCCAGCGCCAGGCGCGCAGGAACCACATCCGCCGAAATGATCGTCGTAGCGCCGGCAGCGCGGGCTGCCATTACCGCGCTGAGTCCCACCGCGCCGCCGCCGAAAGCGGCAAAGCTGCTACCAGGGGTGACTTTCAGCGCATTCATGACCGCTCCTGCGCCAGTCTGAATGCCACAACCCAGCGGTCCAAGCAGTTCCAGGGGCGCATCGTTGGGTACTTTGATGACATTACGCTCGTGTACCAGCGCAAAGGTGCCAAAGGACGATTGCCCAAAGAAATGATCGTGAATCGGTTCTTGCGTACCGTTGTCAGGATGGGTCGCCACACTGCCATCTTCACGCGCGCCACCGAAATTCAACGGGTAAAAATGCTCGCAGTAAGTGAAATTCCCCTGTAAACACGATTTGCAATGCCCGCACCACATGAAAGTCAGCACGACATGATCGCCAACTGCGACTTTTTTGACAGCGCTGCCGATGCGTTCGACTATCCCTGAACCTTCATGTCCCAGTATCACCGGCAGAGGCACATCATACAATTGATCTCGCGCCACCATATCGGTATGGCACATTCCCGCCGCAACAATGCGGACACGTACTTCATCAGGACGGGGATCTTCTTGAATCAGGTCTTCAATTTGAAAAGGCCCGCCTTTTTGACGAATGACGGCTGCTTTGATTTTTAACATCTTTTCGTCTCCGCTTTATTAAATAGGGCTGTCTTCCAAAATCCAAAAAATAACTCAAGAAATCATGAGTGCATTTACCTAACGAATGCCTGACTTTCCAGGTGCGATAATACCGTTGGGATCCAGCGCTTTCTTGAGCGTCTTGTGCACTTTCCGCTGCACCGGGCCATAGGTTTCAGCAACTTTATCCATGAAGGCCGTATTGACGCGATACGTTCCATATCCCCGCGCAGAGAATTCGGTCAGCAATTCATCGAAGCACTGATAAGCCGCTTTGGTTTGCTCGGGATCGGTCTTGTCGTATAGTACATCGACGATATGATGCATATCGCGCATGCCGACGATGAATTCACCGGAATAATCCAGCCCGTATTTCGCAAGAATTTGTTTGGTCAGCGCCATTTGTTTGAGGGTTTCACTACCCCGAGCTTGCGAAACCGGCGCGAACCACATCGATCCGCCACCTCCTCGCCAGTTATAAAGCGAAAATTCCGTCAGCGTCATTTCTCCGCGCATGAGCTTGGCGCGATACACAAAAGCGGGATCATCCGCCGCTTCCTGTTCCGTCAGGATTTTTGCCTTGCCGGACTTGCCGAACGCCTGCGTCACGATGTTCCAGTTCACATCGATCTGTTCTTGCGTGCCATAGAGCGCCGCATAAACATTCCAGATTCCCAGTTTATGGTCTTTCATGATTCGATCGACCGCTTCATCTGGAATTGAGCCTGGTCCGGATACATAATCGCTCCGCTTGGCTTTTACCGGTGCCTCGTACAGCGCGTGGGCAATCACCACGGCATTGGGAATGACCCCACTGATGCGCAGAGGCCGAATCGTTTCGACAATTTCAACGATGTCCTCTTCGTGCTGATATTGGATAACGAACGGCTTAAACGCCGGCGGTTCAGGCATCAACCAAAAACCGAATTTAGTGACGATGCCATAGTTGGACTGCGTGAAAATGCCATCCAAATATGGGCCATACCCCCATTTGAAAACCTGCCAAGTATTGGAATTCGGCATCGAACCCATGCCTGTGCGCAATACCTCGCCATTGGCCAACACCACTTCCATGCCACAGGCGAACAAGAAATGCTCTCCATATGGCGTATAACCGACACCCCGATCCAGCGTATTGCCCACCGGCCCGGCAATGGCTGAAGGCGCAGGCATGGATAACCATAATCCAAGTTTGTGCTCTTTAATATAATCGTAGAGCTGCTGATAAGTGACGCCCGGTTCAACCAACGCAAAAGCCAAATCCTTATCCACTTCGAGGATGCGGTTCATGCGCTTCAGATCAAGCACCACTTGACCGCGCTCTGCTGGCGCAGCCGAGCCATAACCCAGATTCTTACCTGTGGAAATCATCCAGATCGGCACTTTGTATTGATTGCAAATCGCTACAATTTGCTGGATCTGTTCGACGGTGGTCGCGAGCAACGCCGCTGACGGTGTGTGCTCAGCGTCAGCAACCGGCATCATGGTCTTGATGTATGGCGCAAGCTGCTCTGCGCTGGTGAGCACGGCATCGTCGCTCAGTACTTTACGAAAATTATTGATGGCTGCATCAAAATCCTTTTCTGAAACACCCTTGGGTAATGCGATATATTTACTGGCCATGCTGTGTTCTCCCTACACGTCGATGACGAATGAAACAAACTGTTCTCCCGCTAATCCATCATGATCCAGATTGCGGTTACCCGGCCGGTGCACGTAGGCGCGCTGGGAACAAGCTTCTTGGTGTATGCCTACTCCTAACGCAGCCGCCACCACTGCATAACCCGTCATTTCGATCCAATTTCCGAATTGCGGATGTTCAATAACAGAGGCAGTCGATTGAGGCGCTAAAGAATCCCAGCTTACTGATGTTTCCCAGCCAACTAATTGACTGGCTTCTGGCAGAGGCACTCCGGCGCAATGTAAATGAGTTGCAGGCTGATCAGCCGAGCTATACGAAGAAAATTGCGGTAACGATGCTTCCATCAGTCCGGTGTCATGAAAGGGTGCCTTCAGGAAATTTTCCACAATCGAAAAACTGCGCCTGTTTTGAATCAGCGTGGACGCCAGCAATCCCCCCGCACTGTAGACCGGCGATGCCGTCGCCCATCTATGCCGTAGCGATAACGCAGCATCAGCATTCGATATTGATGTGTGCGAGCCCAAGGCCAGCAAGTGTCCGTCAGCATTGCGCACAAGTTCCGTGAAAATCGCTGCATGCGCGTAGTCCATGACGGCAACCCAACGCATGTGATGCGATCGCGCCAAAAAATCGGCAATGCGCCGAGGATTGATCAACAACTCGTCCCCAAGTTGGAATGTAGCGAGTTCATCTTGACCGGGGTGGCCGCAATGAGCACAAGCCGCTCGCGCGCCGGTGGCGAATGCTTCGCCGATCAGCGTGTTGCCCAGCAGTAAATGACAATTCCGCGCATTGTCGGGGAGGATCGGAGTAGCTGAAGCTGCTTGGGTTATGCCAGGGATCCCCAGAGCCAACAACGTTCCGCCGCTGAGCATACCTTTAATGAGGTTACGCCGTGTTTCATCCATTATATGCAGCCTCCTTTAATGCTGAGATGATTGATGTGAAATAAACTCCGCCAGTTTGGTCAGCGATTCATCATTAATCTCAGAAGGGCGAAAGGCAGGCATCGCGCGGTTTCCGTTGCGAACAATGTTACGGATATAGTCTAAAGGAAGTTTCCGATTGCGAATTGGCGGAGCGACCTGCGCATCATGACAATACGCGCAGATTTTGGTATAAATTTCAGCCCCATCTTTCCATCTATGACTAGAAGCAGAATTATCTTCTTGAGCTGCCCACACCCAAGTTGTTGCGAGGAAAATAATGATCGGCATGAAGCCGAATACAACAATTAGATTTCTTATTATTTCTTTCATGCTGATCCTCCGAAGAATTTCAGTGCATTAAAGACGATGACACTCTTAAGTTTTCATCATCATGTCTGATAAGATCAGATTAAGTTTTACTCTTCAATTCATTTTAGAGCAACCCATTTACAAGCCGTTTACAAGTCGTGTGGATAGTTTATGAAAATCACTCAACACGAGCTTATCGAGCATTTAGTGAATGGAAGATGAGGAATACTAACGCATCAAGGTATTCAGTGAACTAGGCGCTCATTACAGAATCAGAAGCTTGTTTGAATAGTGCGCGAAGCTAATGATGAAATCGATATCGAAAATATGGGGGCAACCACTGCTCCAATTCATGCCAACGTCATCCATGGCAGCTGTACCTGGTACTCGAAATGCAAAACTGCTGTCTGGAAATGCATCAAACGCCAATTACAAAATCAATTCATTCACGAAGATTTTTATCATCGTCATCGTTAATTTCGGTTTAATCGGCTGCGCAACAGATCATAGGTACCAGCCATCAGAGAAAAATGATCGCTGTGCCTTAGCAGGACGAGCATTCATGTACTCCTGCCTACAGAGGGGAAATTTTTGATGAATCGGCTACTGTGGTCAGTATTGAGATATCGAGCTTGTTGCGCGGTTACAGCTTCTTGTATAGTGAAAAAAGTAAGAACAGAGCAGTTTTTCGAGGTTTTCTATGTCACATCGGTAAAGCCGATCAGCAGCTTATTCTTGAGGCTTTTCAGTTCATCGCGGTATTTTGCAGCCTCTTCAAATTCGAGATTCTTGGCGGCGCTGAGCATTTTTTTCTCGACCCGCTGAATTTCTTTGGTCAACTGCGTTTCGCTCATCGCATCATAGCGTGCCTGCACCTGCGCCGCTTTGAAGTCCTGCTGTGCGGATTCATAATTGTAGACGCCATCGATCAGATCCTTGATACGCTTGTGCACTGAGCGAGGCGTGATGTTGTTTTTCAGATTATGCTGCATTTGCTTGTCGCGCCGCCGGTTGGTCTCATCGATCGCCACGCGCATGGATTTGGTGATGGTGTCGGCGTACAGAATGGCCGTACCATGGATATGCCGGGCAGCGCGGCCTATGGTCTGAATCAGCGAGCGCTCCGAACGCAGAAACCCTTCCTTGTCGGCGTCGAGGATCGCGACCAGCGAAACCTCCGGAATATCCAGCCCTTCGCGCAGTAAATTGATGCCGACCAGCACATCGAATTGGCCGAGGCGCAAGTCACGGATGATCTCGACGCGCTCGACCGTATCGATATCGGAATGCAGATAGCGCACTTTGATACCGTGTTCAGAAAAATAATCGGTCAGATCCTCCGCCATCCGTTTCGTCAACGTCGTGACCAACACGCGCTCATTCTTGGCTGTACGTAAGTTGACTTCGGACATCAAATCATCCACCTGAGTGGCTACTGGGCGCACTTCAATGATAGGATCGACCAGGCCGGTCGGCCGTACCACTTGCTCCACGACCTGGCCGCTATGGTTCTTTTCATAATCGGCCGGCGTAGCGGATACAAAAACCGTCTGCGGCATGCGTTTCTCGAATTCCTCGAATCTCAAAGGCCGGTTATCCAGCGCCGACGGCAGGCGGAAACCGTAATTCACCAGATTTTCCTTGCGCGAGCGGTCTCCCTTATACATTCCGCCAATCTGCGGCACAGTGACGTGGCTTTCATCGATGATCATGAGCGCATTGCCCGGCAAATAATCCAGCAGAGTCGGCGGCGGCTCGCCGGGTTTCTTCCCGGACAGGTGGCGTGAATAGTTTTCAATGCCCTTGCAGAAGCCCAGTTCATTCAGCATCTCCAGATCGAACCGCGTGCGCTGTTCCAGGCGCTGCGCCTCAACCAACCGGTTCTCCTGATAAAAATACTCCAATCGCTCGCGCAATTCCGCCTTGATGGTTTCCATCGCACGCAATGTGGTGCTGCGGGGCGTCACGTAATGACTGGAAGGATAGACCGTATAGCGGGATAATTTTTGCAACACGCGGCCAGTCAACGGATCAAACAGCGCCATGCTATCGACTTGATCATCGAACAACGACACGCGCACGGCCGCTTCCGAGCTTTCCGCCGGAAATACGTCGACCACGTCACCGCGCACCCGGAACACGCCGCGCTTGAATTCCAATTCGTTGCGATCGTATTGCATTTCCGTCAAACGCTTGATGATGTCGCGCTGCGTGGTGTTTTCACCCTGCCGCAGATGCAGAATCATGCCGTGATAATCCACCGGATCGCCGATACCGTAAATGCACGATACCGTCGCGACGATGATCGCATCATCGCGTTCCAGCAGCGACTTGGTCGCCGACAAGCGCATTTGCTCGATGTGCTCATTGATGCTGGAATCCTTTTCGATGAATAGATCGCGCGACGGCACGTAGGCTTCGGGTTGATAATAATCGTAATAGGACACGAAGTATTCCACGGCATTCTCAGGGAAGAACTCCCGCATCTCAGCATACAACTGAGCCGCCAGGGTTTTGTTCGGCGCCAGCAGAATGGCCGGGCGTCCGGTTCGGGCGACCATATTGGCAATCGTATAGGTTTTGCCGGAGCCGGTAACACCCAGTAAAGTCTGAAAGGCAAGGCCGTCGTCGATACCTTCGATTAATTGTGCGATTGCAACGGGCTGGTCGCCCGCTGGTTCGAACGCTTGATGTAATTTGAACGGACTCTTGGGGAAGGTTATGATCACGAGTATAATTCCACGATAGAATTTCTTCTTGGTGTCATTTTAACATGCTGATCTACTCATTTTAGTGCGAGGATTTTTGTGGAACTTTCAAACCGCGTTCAAAGCATCAAACCCTCTCCCACCCTTGCGGTAACTGCCCGGGCCGCCAAATTGAAGGCGGAAGGAAAGGATATCATTGGCTTGGGCGCCGGCGAACCCGACTTCGATACGCCGCAGCACATCAAAGATGCCGCCATCGCCGCGATCAACAAAGGTTTGACCAAATATACCGCGGTGGGCGGAACGCCTGGCCTGAAAAATGCCATCGTGGCCAAATTCAAACGCGAAAACAACTTTGATTTTGAAGCCAAACAAATTCTCGTCTCGTGCGGAGGGAAGCAGAGTTTCTTCAATCTGACACTGTCGCTCATCAATCCCGGCGATGAAGTGATCATTCCGGCGCCCTACTGGGTTTCGTATCCCGATATCGTGCTCATCGCCGAAGGCAAGCCGGTGTTCATCCCTTCGGGCATAGAACAGAATTTCAAAATTTCCGCCGAGCAACTGGAAGCCGCCATCACACCCAAAACCAAAATGTTCGTGATCAACAGCCCGAGCAATCCATCCGGCGGGGTATACAGCATGGATGAGCTCAAGGCCCTGGGTGCGGTGTTGCGCAAACACCCGCAGATTCTGATCGCCACCGATGACATGTATGAACACATCCTGCTGTCGGATCAGAAATTCTGCAACATCGTCAACGCCTGCCCCGATCTATTGCCGCAAACCGTGGTTCTGAATGGCGTCTCCAAAGCGTATTCGATGACGGGCTGGCGAATCGGCTATTGCGGCGGCCCTGCTCACATCATCACGGCAATGGAAAATGTTCAATCCCAAAGCACATCGAATCCAAGCTCAATTTCACAGGCCGCCGCCGAGGTAGCGCTCAACGCGGATCAGTCCTGCATCACGCCGATGGTTTCCGCGTTCAAGGAACGCAATCTTTTTGTGACGGAACAATTGAACCAGATTCATGGAATTCGTTGCTTATCGTCCGAGGGGGCTTTTTATGCGTTTGCCGACGTACGTCAGGCAATGGATGATCTGTATAAGAAGAACTTGATCGCGGCACCGAATGACATTGCATTCAGTGAATATTTGCTGGAAAGTGCCGGTGTGGCCGTTGTTCCGGGCTCTGCTTTTGGATGCGAGGGATACATGCGCTTGTCGTTCGCCACGTCCATGGAGAATCTTCGGCAAGCGTTGGATCGGATTAAGCGTTTACTCAAATAATCAGTAACCGATTCCTTATTCTTATTCCTAGGTGCTTTTAATGAAAACCGGCAATTGCAGCGGCTTTCTTGGTTTTTCCTGCCCGAGAAGGAATGTTGCATAGGCCGCAGACATGATTGGAATGGATCTCCAGCGAATGCACGATAAAATTGCCGCGGCAACTGACGCAAGGCGCGATGCACAATACACCGCTGTCCACGAATCGTATCAACGTCCAGGCCCGCGTCAGGCTCAGAACTTTTTCCAGGCTATGCACTTTGATGTGTTCCATATATAACCGGTAGCTCTTGATCAGCGCATCGATGCCCTCGACACCGGTATTCTTGAGCACGAAGTTGTAAATGTTGATGAACAAGGATGAATGCATGTTGGGTTGCCAGCTCATGAACCAATCCTCGGAATACGGCAGCATGCCCTTCGGAGGAGAGACTCCCCTGATTTCCTTGTACAACTTGACCAGCCGTTCGCGGCTCAGATCGGTATTCATTTCCAACACTTGCAAGCGAGCGCCCAAGCTGATCAACTCGGTTGCAAGCTGGATTTGTTTGGCCTCGGTTAGAATGCTCCGGTTACGCATGCTCCTGCCCCTTCATGATTAATTGATCAGACAATCGCTTCTGCTGGCTTGCCTGCCATCAAAATGGCCGCATGCGACTTGGTCACGGACTGCTCGCGAGTATCATTCGACAGCATCTGCGCAATCAGGCGATCATCAAAACGAAAACGGCAGAGCAGCATATTGGAAGCCGCCATTTTGACGAGTTGCGCCGAAGTCAATTTGTCCAATATTTCGGCGATATCCTGGTTGATACCCAAACGGTACATGGCGGATACTCTATCTTCCCGCAGCATCTGTTTGGCCAATAACAAATAGGCTAAGTTAATATCTCTGATTTCATCAAGAAGTTGATCTGCTTCCATTTTTTTACTCCTTTAAGATTAATAAACTCACAAGATCGTATGGAGAGATTTTCAATCATGCCGGGGTGGAAGTAAATGGAAGTTAACCTAAACAATGCTAGGTAATCTTCTTATCAGAATGTAGGAATTTGCCTGACAACCGATCGATGGCGCTGGCGCGATAGCCGGGGATGCTCACCGAATCAGGCCGGCTTGGGCAACTTTGAATGCATCGCTTGCAGCCATGATGCCGTGCGACTGTTTCTATTGATGACTGATGCATGACATCGGCACTCACCCGGAATTCTTTAAATTTATGATACATTTCATGATACGTTCGTGCTCAAAGATTGGAATGGTACGCTTCTCAACCAGGGTGGATGCTGAGCTCGCACCGGAGGTTCATGACCTGTCTTTACTCAGTTAGGCAATTTGTAGTCTTTTGATCACCCATTCCCTACAATTGCGCTGAAGGAGAATACCATGCGAAAACATTTTCTGGATTTGACCGGGCGCTTCCTGAATCACATCAGCATTCTTTTTCTGGCTGGGCTCGCGATGTCACCGGCATTGGCTGAGACCACTCCATGCACCGATCATGGCGCAGCCCAACTGTGGGTTTCGCCGAAGCATCCGGACGCAGGCAAACCAGTCCGCGTCATGGTCGTATCGACCAGCCATGCATTGTCGGAATTGACCGTCATCGATAGCGGAGGCAATCGGATACCTGTGCAATCCAGCCGCCGCGGCGGCCCGCCATGGAGCATCAACGCCACGTTAGAACACCTCGATGCCGGACAGTATCGCATCGAAACTCAGAGCGATGGCAAATTGATCGCGTGCTCTACACTCGGCATTGGCAAATCGCCTGCCCAGCCCAAAATCAACGAATGGAATCAGATTACCGAAGCCTTGTATTCGGCCTGGATCGAAGCATTGTTTGCCGCACCATTTCCTGAAAATCTCAGTTTTCCTTCGCTCGAACCTCTGCTGCGCAACACTGACCATAATTTCCTGCACAACTACCTGGGTCTCAACGAAGATGCCGCTCTGCCCATGACACCGGATTGCGCCGATTTACCTTATATCCTGCGAAGCTATTTCGCTTGGAAAATGGGCTTGCCCTTTGCTTTTCACGCTTGTGGGCGCGGCTCGGGCAATGCGCCGCCGCGATGCAGTTCGCCTACCCTCATGACGGAATTCACCCGAACTACCGGCACACCGGTCAGTTTCACGCAATTCAGCCGAAAACTAGTCAATACCGTACATTCCGGTTCTGCCCGCACCAGGCTTGACGATGAATCGACCGATTGGTACCCCGTTCCGCTGCGCCGCGATGCGCTCAGGCCGGGAACCATCTTTGCTGATCCGTATGGGCATATTCTGGTGCTCGTCGAATGGGTGCCTCAGACAGCGAAGCATGCCGGCATGCTGTGGGCGGCTGACGCTCAACCGGATAACACCATCACCCGCAAGCGAGTATGGGAAGGCACACTATTGTTCGCCCAAACTAACAGCGCAGGCGCGGGTTTCAAGGCTTTTCGCCCGCTGATCTCGACTGCTCAAAACCAGTGGAACATGTTGTCGAATGCTGAACTGACCGATCAGTCCGAATTCATTCCATTCTCGCTGGAACAGCAGCAGATGGCTCCGGATGACTTTTACGCCAAGCTTACGAAGCTCATCAATCCCGACGGCCTTGAGCCGAAACAAGCGTATGATGCGATGTTTTCAGCATTGGTCGAGCAAATCGAGACGCGTGTCACGTCGATCGACAACGCCGAAGCCCATTTCCGCAAGAATCCGCGCAGCGTCATACCCATGCCGCGTGGCACAGCAATATTCCAAACCGTTGGCCCGTGGGAAGATTATTCGACACCGTCGCGCGATATGCGCCTGCTCATCGCGATGCATGTACTGAACGGATTGCCCGACAAAGTCGTGCGGTATCCCGATTTATTCCTGATGCATGGCAAGGCGCCGCAAGCCGTCAAAACCGACATTGAGCAATACCACGCGCAACGCACTCATCAGCAGAAAATCCGCTACACCCGCTCGGATGGCAGTCAGCAGGAACTTTCCATAGCTGAGGTATTGGCACGTCAATCCGCCTATGAAATGGCATATAACCCGAATGATTGCGTCGAAAAGCGCTGGGGTGCACAACCGGATAGCGAAGAATATGCGACCTGCCGTCGTCATGCGCCGATGGAACAACGCTCAAAAATGATGCAATACCGCACGTGGTTCCAGGAAATGCGCCGTCCCGCGCAATGAACCTTGCTAGCCAGAAAAAATAATCCTGCGCTACGCCGCGTTATAGGATTAAGATAAGGCATGATGGGCTGAAGCGTGACGGTCAGCCATGATATTGACTCGAGCAGTTATGATATTCAGAAGGATGGAGAGTATGAAAAAAATTACGATGCTGGGTTCGCTGGCTTTTTCTCTGATATTGTATGTCTATTTTCTGAACACTGGCGAAGGCGCTGTGCTGGCGTTCGTATTGCTGGGCTTGCTGGTTTCTTTCGTGGCGGCCATGATGTTCCTGACTGAGAAATAATGCAAATACCGGCGCTTGAATAAAAACACTACCGCCCGCTTGGAATTGCCAACACCGCTGGAAATTCTTGAAGATCAGCTCGTAGTGGGAGTTCGGCGATAGCGCAGTTCTTATCACCGCGTCCCGTCCATGAACACAAACTATTGCCTGTATGCAAACCCGACTGCAATCACTGCTCGAAGCCTGGATAAACGTCATCATCGGTTACGTCGTCGCGCTGGCCACCCAGATCGTCGTGTTTCCGTGGTATGACATCGAGGTCAGCATCAGCCAGAATCTCCAGATCGGCTTGATCTTCACTGCTGTGTCGATTGCTCGAAGTTATCTGGTGCGGCGCTTCTTCAACCGCTTGCACAAAATGGATCAGGAGAAACAGGCATCATGAGCGAAGACAACCTATCCATTTTCCTTTTGATTACCACCACCCTGGTGCTGGTACAAATCGGCTTCAGGGACTTCTTCATTCAGCGCCTCCATATTTCGCCGGCGCAGTATGCTCAATTCTTGTTTTGCCTCATCGCTCTTCAGCTCATCGTCATCATCGGCGCTACCCTGTTATCGATCCCTAATGATGCGTCCTGAGCATTTACACGCTTAATGCCCCTTAAAAAACTTATCATGAATCCGGCGCGTCGTGCGCCATACGATCCAAATCACGACCGGCACCAGCACCCCCGTCACCATTTCCGGATGAATCGGCAGG
>NZ_QRCB01000010.1 GCF_009833095.1 Nitrosomonas sp. JL21 | reverse complement strand
CCTGTTAAAAATGGGAGGATTATCATATTTCCCTCAGAAAATTTGTTGAGGTATGGCATGAAAATGCTGACCAACCTATGCAAAAACGTGACCAAATATGCCTAAATTTGGTCATGTTAGCAATGTTAACTAATTGATTATTATAACAATATTGGTGGAGACGGCGGGAATCGAACCCGCGTCCGCAAGCCCTCTACAGGCAGTTCTACATACTTAGCCGTGTTATTTGTTTTAACCTGGCAACCGCCAACCGGCAGGCTGATGACAGGCGAGTTACCTATTGTTTAACGCTCTGTAAAGTAACCCTACCGAACGCGATCCTCGTTACTGACTCTGCTGTCTGTTGCCAGACCCGGCGTTGAGGCCCATCGGTGCAGAGGCTAGCCGAATTAAGCGGCTAAAGCGTAGTTTTCGTCGTTTGCGACTATAGTTTTCAGATGGATTTACGAGGTAATCTGATCCTCGGTATGCCCTACACTGCTTTGCAACCCACGTCGAAACCAGATCGTCCCCGGTATTCGTAAAGGCTGTATCATCAGAGAGAAATTGAATCAAAAAGTTCACCTCCTGATATTGATAAGTTTAACAGAATTGAAGTTTGCTTTTATAGATAAGCTAGTAAATCTTTGGGATGATCAATCAAATGATGTGCACCCCAAGTTTCTGGTGGCTGACCATTTCCGAGGTAACCATACCGGGCAATGATGGGTTGCATGCCTGCCGCTAGACTGGCTTGAACATCCCGGATATCGTCGCCCAGGTAAATGCAGTGACTGGGATTAATGGCCATTTTTTTACTGGCGGTGAGTAGAGGTTCCGGATGGGGTTTTGTGTTGACGATGTCATCACCGCAGATAACACAGCCAACGCGGTGTGTTAAACCAAGGATTTTAATCAATGGATGCGTAAAACGTGCCGGTTTGTTAGTGACGATTCCCCACGGGAGTTCACGTGCGTCCAATTGATCAAGCAATTCATCGATGCCTGGGAATAAGCAGGTGTCGTGGCATAGCCGCTGGGTATAAAAATCAAGGAATTCGTCCCGCATCGATTCATACTGATCGTCACCCGGTTTGATATTAAATCCCAATCCCAGTAATCCTCTCGAGCCCGCCGATGCTAATGGCCGGATTTCTGCAATTGGAAGCTCAGGTAGACCGCGTGCGATGCGTTGCCGGTTCAACGCATGGCCAAGATCAGGCGCGGTATCGGCTAAGGTTCCATCAAAGTCGAAAAGGATAGCTTCAATCATTATTATGGGGTAACAAATCAGAGTTATCTGCGGTATGCCATAATGTAATTCACATCGGTATCATTTTCCAAAGCATAGACCTTGGCGAGGGGATTATAGGTCATGCCGATCAGTTGCTGGCTTGTGAGATGAGCGTTACGTGCCATGCGGGCAAGTTCGGAGGGTTTGATGAACTTGGCGTATTCGTGGGTGCCGCGTGGTAAAAGTTTTAATATGTACTCAGCGCCAATAATGGCGAAGACATAAGATTTCGGATTACGATTGATTGTCGAGAAAAAAACCCAGCCATCGGATTTGACGAGCCGGGCGCATGAATCAATGACGCTCATGGGATCGGGGACATGTTCGAGCATTTCCATACAGGTCACAACATCATAATGTTGAGGTTGCTCAGTGGCCAGTGATTCCACCGTAATCTTGCGATATTCAACGTGGTGACCACTTTCCAGCAAATGAAGCTTAGCGACTTTGAGAGCTTTGTCGCTCAGATCGATGCCGGTTACATGTGCCCCCATCGATGCCATGCCTTCGGATAAAATACCGCCTCCGCACCCGACGTCCAGCACCGTTTTGCCAGTCAAGCCACCGGTTAATTCATTGATGTAGTCAAGGCGTAAGGGATTGATTTCATGTAGTGGTTTGAATTCGCTGTTAGGGTCCCACCAGCGGTGGGCAAGCTGGCTGAATTTTTCCAGCTCAAGTGGATCAGCATTAATGCCATCATTTTCCATATTCATTCCTATTGTTTTGATGATGCTGCGATACGTTCCTGCCAAAATGCCGTGCGGTAATGCAGATCAACTTGATTAAGCGTAGTCAGTTTTTTATCGTGAAGCAGCATTTTACCATTTACCCATACATGACTCACTTGTTCACGGCTTGCGGTATACACCACGTGTGAAATCGGATTATAACAAGGCACGAGATTGAGTTCGGAAAAATCAATGGCTGTGATGTCTGCAGCTTTGCCTATAGTCAACGAGCCGGTCGTATTCCCAAGGCCGAGCGCATTGGCGCCGTTTAAGGTTGCCATACGTAAAACCTGGTGAGCAGGTAAAGCATCGGCCCGGCCGCTTATTCCTTTGGCGAGAAGTGCCGCAAGACGCATTTCTTCAAACATGTCCAATCGATTATTACTCGCTGCGCCATCTGTGCCCAGGCCGATATTCACACCTTGGTCGAGCAATGCTGTGACTGGCGCAAATCCGCTGGCTAGTTTCATATTGGATGAAGGGCAATGCGCTATGCTACAGCCATATTGCTGGATGAGTTTTGTTTCGGAGTCTGTCAGGTGCACCATATGTGCTCCGATCAAATTGGGACTGAGTAATCCCAAATGCTGCATCCGTTCAATGGGACGCTTTCCGGCTGAGTCGAGGCTCATGCGAATTTCATCTTCGGTTTCATGTAAATGGGTATGGACTGCGATATCGAGTTGTTCTGAATAAGTCAACACGCTGCTGAAAGTTTTATCGCTGACGGTATAAGGTGCATGGGGCGCAAAACAAAATGACAGTAGCGGATGATGCTGATACTTATCCCGTAATTCGAGTCCTTTGCTCAGATAATCATCTGCATCATTCGCATAAGCGGTCGGGAAATCAATCACAACTAACCCTATCACAGCACGTATGCCTGACATGATCGCCGATTGTGCACATGACCCAGGGAAAAAATACATATCATTAAAACACGTGATCCCGCCTCTGATCATTTCAGCGCACGCTAGTTGGGTACCATCCAACACAAACTGAGTATTGACATGCTGATTCTCAGCTGGCCAGATATATCGATTAAGCCATTCCATTAAAGGTACGTCGTCTGCCAATCCACGTATGAGTGTCATCGCGGCATGGGTATGGAGATTAATCAATCCGGGAATGAGAACATGATCTTTCAGGGTAATTATCTGCTGAGGATAATAGCGGACCAGCGCTTCATGGATCGGTAATATATCGCAAATAATACCTTGATCGATTACGATGGCGTGCTGGGTTAGGACAATTCCGGCCGGCTCAACAGGAATAATCCATTTTGCTTCGATGAGAGTGTCCGTTTGGATTCGCTCATTCATATGTTGATCTGGAATTGAAAAAGCCCTGCATAACTATACAGGGCTTTTTCTTGAAATTAGGAGTCAGTGTTATTTAAGGCCTTGTACATCAATATCGACACGACGATCAGGTGCCAAGCAGTCTTTCAATGCTTTTCCATGACCATGGCAAGTATTTCCTGTGACTGGTTCCGTTTCACCTTTTCCAGAGGCGACAATTTTGTTGGGGTCAATCCCTTTAGAAACCAGATGTGCTTTGACAGCATCTGCACGCTGATGAGAGAGTCTGTGATTGTAGCTATCGGAACCAATACGGTCAGCATGACCCACAACCGTTATCAGATCATATTGCACGTTTTGTAGTCCAGCTACAAATTCATTTAATGTTTGAATACCGTGACCGCCTTGTTTCAATTTGGAGCTGTCGAAATCAAACAATGCATCTGCCGAAAGTGTAACTTTCTTAGGTGCGGGGGCGGGAGCTGGAGGAGGAGCAGCGGCTACCTCAGGTTTTTTGGCAAGATCGGGTTCACATTCTGGAATTGCCATTGCGGGAGTCCAATAACCTGTATGCCAGCATAATCCAGTGGAGTTTCTGGTTATTACACCACGATCATCAACATTGTATCCTTCAGCTTTTTTGATATTAGGATCTTTATCAATATTGATTATTTGCGCCAAGACAGAGCCAGAAAACATTGTTGGTATAAGGATCATTCCAATAAGAGTATTTTTCGCTGACATTTTCTTCATGCTGTTGTCCTTTAAATGAAAATTGCGGTTCAAAATTTTTTTATTACTAAAAGATAATTTATCTTTCTATTTTGCATAGATACCTTAGCCATTTTACTCCTTAGAGTACTTTTTAGTGCTCGATTATCAGTTTGTTTATTGTTACATAAATCAATATGTTGTTAAAGTGCAACATATTTGTGAGGTTAAGCATATTATCTTAACGAGAGAAAAATCTTAAGCTTTTATTCAGGAATATAATATAAATGGAAGAAATTTCATTGATTATTATGGTATTAAGTATAATTTCAAATTTCTTAAACAAATGCTCAGGTCTTATTTCTGAGAAATTTTTCTACTTCATCAACGGGAAGGGGCTTACTTAAAAAATAACCTTGTACTTCGTTGCAACATTTATTTTTCAAAAAATCGAACTGCACGCCGGTTTCTACTCCTTCAGCGGTTACTTTCATATTCATGCTTCCAGCCATCGCTATGATAGCAGCAGCGATTGCACCGTTATCTGAGTTTTGTTCCAAGTTACGAACGAATGCTTGATCAATCTTCAACCGATCAATGGGGAAATTCATCAACCGGCTTAAGCTCGAGTATCCTGTACCAAAATCATCGATAGCCAGTTGAACGCCGACTTGCTTGAGCTGTTCCAGAATCTCAATAACAAGATCCACATCATTAATCAATGCACTTTCGGTCAGCTCAAGTTCTAATAAAGAAGGATCTAAGCCAGTTTCCGCTAAAATTGTTCCTACTAATTCTGGGAATCCTCTATGAAGCAGCTGTACTGCCGAAACATTCACTGCAATACGATTAAGATGGATGCCCTGGTTGCACCAACTGTAAGCCTGACTGCAAGCCTGACGTAATACCCATTCACCGATATGAATAATTAATCCGGTTTCTTCGGCTAAAGGGATAAATTCTGTTGGGGAAATTGACCCAAGCTCTTTATTATCCCATCGCAGTAAAACCTCCAGGCCATTGAAGCTTCCTTGATCAATATCCAATTGGGGTTGATAATAAAGATTGAATTCCTTGCGCTCTATGGCCTTGCGCAAATAATTTTCCATGGTAAGTTTGCGCATTGCCATTTCCATCATATAGCTTGAGAAATAACAATACATATTGCCACCGGAGCGTTTGGCGTAATACATGGCCAAGTCAGCGTTTTTCAGTAAATCTTCCGCTGTTTCCCCATCGTCAGGATAAATGGCGATGCCGATGCTGGTCGTCGTGGTAAGTTCATGTTCGCCAAAGGTAAGCGGTTGAGCCAAATTGATGCGGATACGTTCCGCAACGATTGCCGCATCTTCGTTGCGTTCGATTAACGACAACAATGCAGTGAATTCATCGCCGCCCAAGCGAGCGAGAGAAATGCTATTCTGGCTCATGCCGGTTTGAGCAAACGCATCACTAAGCCGAATGCTTTTGCGCAAACGCTCGCTCGTTGCTTGAAGCACCAAATCTCCCAGATGATGACCTAATGTATCGTTGATGCGTTTGAAGCCATCCAAATCTAGAAATAATACGCCGAGCTTAAGTTTTTTTCGCTGTGCCAGCGCAATCATCTGCTGCAGATTTTCTTGGAAAAAATGGCGATTGGGTAGTTCGGTAAGATCGTCGAAGTAAGCCATATGATGAAGACGCTGCTCACTTTGGAGAAGCTGCTGAGTGGTATAGCTTCCCTTCAGCATATAGCGTACTCTATGACTCAAAAGAGGGATATTGATGGGCTTCGTGATGAAGTCGGTTGCTCCTACTTCATAAGCCCGGTTGATGGATTCCAAGTCTTCTAGACCGGTCATCATCAGAATAGGAACATGACGACCCTCCTGCATATTTCGCAATTCAGTACACACCGCATAACCATCCATCCCCGATGGCATCATCACATCGAGCAGAATAGCGTCAGCTTTTTTTTCTTTGAACAATATCAGCCCCTCTTCGCCGCTGACTGCCTCAAGGGTAATTAAACCAGCAGCTTGCAGTGTTTTACTGACGACTAATCGGATCAGCGGATCGTCGTCGATGATAATGACAGTGGACTGTTGGGACATATCAGCGTGTTCCCGGATTGACAGGTGAAGAATCAAGATACGTCTGCAATACTGCACAGGTCTGTGTGAATTGTTGTTGGATAGCTATCAGGGACTGACCTGAAACATCGTATTTCTGGTCGCGCGCGTCATTCTCCACGGAACGGCATAATTCAGCCAGGCTATATGCTCCGACTTGACTACTGCTGGATTTGAGCGTGTGTGAGGACATTCGGATAGCCTTTAAATCCCCTAGGTGCCATGCCTGTTCAAGCGATTCGATCAACTTATTGGCATTGTCGAGATAAGTTCTAATCACTTGTCTTAATAATTCATTTCCATAATCCGCTTCAAGAGATTGAATGGCAGCCAGCGCTTCAGGATCGATCGCTGATTCAAGATTGGCGGTATTCTCTGATATAGTAGTAGACATATTCTGAGGTGAATGCGGTAGCCATGTTTGAAGCATATGTAACAAATTCTTTGTCTTAATCGGCTTGGTTAAATAATCGTTCATGCCCGCAGCCAGACATTTTTCCCGATCCCCCTCTATGGCATTGGCCGTGAGAGCGATAATCGGAAAATAGGATAATTTACCCATATTCTGGAGATGTCGAATCTCGCTGGTTGCTTTGTACCCATCCATTTCAGGCATCATGCAATCCATTAATACAAGGTCGAAAGTTTCATGCTGCACAGCTTCTATGGCCTCCAGGCCATTATGAGCGATTTCGACAATGCAACCAAATTTACGCAACATCCCAAGAGCAACCTCTTGATTAACCGGATTATCTTCTGCAAGGAGAAGGTGAGCATTCAGAATTGGTTGAACTGGCGTTTCTTGAGGTGTAATGAGTGATGCAGGTGCCTCACTGTCGCTATTGTTAAGCGTAGAAGTGCGTACTTTCAAAAAGCATTGATATAAGTCTTTTTTCCGGATCGGTTTGGTCAGATACACCATAAATCCGGTTTTTTTAGCCTCGGCAGCTTCATCTTTGAAGTGGGTCGAAGTCAGCATGATCAATGGGATTTTTGCTAAATCCGGATCTGCCTTGATCGTTTGGCCAAGCTCCAATCCGTTCATATTGGCCATTTTCATGTCAATCAGCGCAAGGTCGTATGATTGATTACTAGCCGCGGCTTCACGCAATTTCTCAAGCGCTTTGGTACCACTTGATACCGCATCCACGTGCATACCCCAAGACAGAGCATAGGTGCGCAGGATATCTCTGCTGGTGACATTGTCTTCAACGATGATCAGTTTGGTTCCGGTCAGCTCGGAAATAACTCTGGCTGATGGTGATAGACCGGCGCATTCACCCATCGAAAAGGGTAGCGCGAAGGAAAAAGTAGTTCCTTCTCCGATGCGGCTCTTGACGCTAATTCCTTTGCTACCCATCAATTCAACCAATTGTTTGGAAATGGCCAAACCCAACCCCGTTCCACCATATTTTCGAGTCGTTGAGCCATCTGCTTGCGAAAAAGCCTGAAACAAGCGTGGCAGAATGTCTTCACTAATGCCAATGCCGCTATCGCTGACGCTGAAGCTCACCCAGATCGGATCTATCGGATTATTGGAAGGAGTTTGATGATTCAAGCTGGCTTCTAAACTCACATCCACCACAATTTCTCCATGTTCGGTAAATTTGATTGCATTACCAATCAAATTGCCGAGCACTTGCCGTATCCGAGTCGGATCACCTTTGACCCATTCCGTTACACTGGGCGCAATACGGTAATTCAATTCCAGATTTTTACTATGAGCGCGCTCAGAAAAAAGCTCAATGACATCTTCCACTGATCGATGCAAATCAAAATCGATCAGCTCCAATTCAAAACGTCCAGCCTCAATCTTGGAAAAGTCAAGAATGTCGTTGATGATTGACAGCAGTGATTCTCCCGAATTATTGAGAATGTTGATCAGATGAAGTTGCTTGGCATTCAATGGCGTATCAAGTAATAGCTCTGCCATACCCAATACGCCGTTCATGGGCGTGCGAATTTCATGGCTCATGGCTGCCAGAAACTGCGATTTAGCCAAATTAGCTGCTTCTGCTGCTTCTTTCGCCTGCCGTAATTCAGCCGTTCGCACTTCAATTTTTCGCTCGAGATCGCTGTGGTATTGTACAAGCTCTTGATCCCTAATCTGTATTTGTTCAAGCATGCTATTGAATGCATCGACCAGCGTGCCTACCTCATCATTTTCACTATGTTTGGGAACGCGAAACGAATAGTGTCTGGAGTTAGAAACTTTCTGCGCTGTCGCTGATAAGTCAAAAATGGGCTGGATGACTTTCGATGCCATGCGGCGCGCCATAAATGTAGCTGCAAAGAGCGCTGCGGCAACAGATAAGGCGGATACGATCAGGTTCCATGCCAGTTGCACCCACATGCTGCCAAGTGCGTAATGTATTTCTAAGTTGCCGACATAATCATCGCCCGCGACAACTGCTTGATTGATGTGCAGGTCTTTATACGGCAACCAGGCAGGTAACCAAATTTGCTCTTCGTTACTAAAATTCGCGATTTCGATACCATCCTGAGTATTCAGTGTCGCTTTGGTAATGGAAGGAATTTGACGAAGAGAATTTAGAGTTTCCTGTGCGCTCTTATTGTCCAAAAATGCCAGCGAGGCCTGTGAATTATTTGCTGTTACTCGCGCCAAACTTGTCAATTGCTCTTGTGCAGTATTAAGTGAGCTTCTGATTTCATTACCCGCGACCAGAACAAACACAAAAAACATCGAGCAGGCCAGGCTGATGAAAATGATCAACAGCAACTTGTCAGCGATAGAGCGATCCTTGCGGAAGAATTTTTTTATCATCGGCGATGTGTTCGGTTATTTGTCCATAACAAAAGTTGTTGCAATAATCGCATTCTGACATTGCAGGTTATTTAAGCGATCGTGCATTCAGTAGCCATCTGGATATTAAATTTGCGTTAAATCAACGTTGAAATTCGATTGCTATCTTCACCCATCAAAGTAATCACGTTGCCCATCTCAGTCCCGGAATTATGTCGTGAGTAATCGGCCTTTTATCAGCAATCTTGAGACACTCCGAGCATATATAGGTATATTATTCGATATCAAAAACAGCACTTGATAATTCACTCAACAAATCATAAAAATCGGTGCATTCGACGGGTGTCGAATGGCTTTGTTCTGTTGATCGGTGAGCCAGATCACTGTCTCGAACTTCGAATCATTAATCGCATAGCGCTTGACGTTGAGAATAATCATACTCTGGAGTCATTTTATAAGCTTCAGAAAATTATGAAAAAAGATGTAATTGATGCATTGTACATTCCGATAGGTGAGGCTTGGAATCGATCTCTCGATCCAAAAATTGCAAAGTGAATAATCTTCCAACTCGTGAACATAAATTCATTTAGAAGCGCCATTGTGCGCCTGCATACATTCCACGCGGTATCATCGTAGGAATGGTTGGGAAAGTGTCTGCGACCATTTCTTGATGATGCTGACTGAACAGGTTCTGTCCCACCAGAAATAATTCGGTATTCTTGGTGGGCTTGAAGATCAATTTGGCATCCATCGTGACAAAGCCCGGAATATGATAGAAAGAAATATTGCTGATATAGCGCAGCCACAGATTGAATTGCAGCCGCTCGGAAATATCGTAGTTCGACCGTAGCGACAACAGATGACGCGCGCTGATTTTATCGGCGCCGCCGGTGGTTGGGTCGCTTCCTTTGAGCAATTCATTGGAATGGATATGCATGTTGAGGAAGCTGTAACTGCTCTGCAGGCGCCAGTTTTCGCGCGGCCTCCAATCAATGGATGATTCGAAACCATAGGTCAATGCCGAGGCTTGATTGCTGAAAGAAACCGGAACGATCAGTTGCCGCGGCAATCCTGGCGTCAACGTAAATACGCCGAAGCTTAGGTCACGCAATTGACTGTAATCATTGATGAAACCCGTTAGATCAATCGAGGCTTGTGTAGAAATCTGCCGGCGATAGCCCAGCTCATAAGCAATCAATTTTTCAGAATTGAAATTACTATTACCCTGCAATGTCGATACGATGGGGAAGGGAAAAGCGGGAAATCCAGAAGTGTTTTGTAATCCTCCGCTGTTGTATTGTGCTAAGTCATTTTCAGCTCGCGATGGCGTTCTGACTGCCCGCGAGACTGCCAGCCAAATGGAGTTTTCAGTATTCGGCGTCCACATCAGCCGGGCATTGGGTTGTATTTCCCAACCGGTGAAATCGTTGTGCTCAAAGCGGCTGCCGATCGTAAATTGCAGGCGCTCTGGGATCAGCGTGACATCATCCCGTATAAAGGTGCCAATCACATGATTCGTTTGCGTGATCGGGCTGAACTTTACCATCGGAGTGTCAAAGATATGATTATGATACAACCGGTAATTTGCGCCCCAAATCAAATTATGGCGGTCGAATAACGGAAAACGATGCTGGAAATCTGCATCGAAGCTTTCGGCAAAGGACCTGCCAATGGGGAGTAAATGCACACTGTTGCGGTCGTAATACGTCTGAAACATGACCGATGAGCGTTCCGAATAAGTACGATCCCAACGGAAGCGGATGTTTCCGCCTTCGTGATGGCCTCGCAGTTCACTGTTCAGATTTGGTGCAAGGCTAAGGCCGTTGCTGTTCAATGTATTACCATCGGCTAGATAAAACACATCACCCTGCAATGTGAGTTGATCAATGCCGCGACTGTGATCCACGCGAAAACCGCTTCGAGCGGACTGCCATTGGTCATTGACGCTTTCTCGCGACAGGGATTGGGTGTTATTGCGCGCGAATCCCTTGGCATAGATCCGGAATGGCGTATCTTCATTGATTTTTCCGCCAAAGCGCGCGCCCACGAAGCCTTGTTCGAACGTTCCTCCGCCGGCGGTCAGCAGCGTTCCCTGGGTATCGGCCGCTTTTTTCGTAATGATATTGATGACGCCATTGACCGCGTTCGATCCCCACGATACTGCAGCAGGGCCGCGGATGATTTCTATGCGCTCGATATCTTCCATGAGCGTGTCTTGCTGTTCCCATATAACACCGGAGAAAATGGGCGAATAGACGCTGCGCCCATCCATCAGTACCTGTAATTTATTGGCATAGATGCCATTGAATCCGCGGATGCTGATCGCCCACTTATCGGCACTGACCCGGTCGACCTGCACGCCCGGCGCCATTCTCAAGGCATCGGGAATATTGGTTGCGCCAGAGCGGCGGATGTCGTCCTGGGTAATGACGAACACAGCGGAAGGGACTTGCGTGAGCTTCTGTGAATGCCGGGAAACGGTGGTTACTTCGACCTTCATGAGTTCTTCGATGGACAAATCCAATAGAGAATTTTCCACCGGCTTGCCAGCGGCAAAAGTAAGTTTCTCTGTATAACACAGCAGCGCGAGGAGCAGCGCCGTGCATTGTGATTGTTTGATGAGATTGCCGACAAAAAACATATTCACTATTTCTGAGCAATTATCGCGATCGGTTATTGAATCAGCGTAAACATGAAACTTGCAATTCGTTTGTGATCAAAAGCGCCACAGCGCACCTGCATACATTCCGCGCGGAATCATCGTAGGAATGGTTGGGAAAGTGTCTGCGACCATTTCCTGATGATGCTGGCTGAACAGGTTCTGTCCCACCAGGAACAGTTCGGTATTTTTGGTGGGTTTGAAGATCAATTTGGCATCCATCGTGACAAAGCCCGGAATATGATAGAAAGCAATGTTGCTGGTATAGCGCAGCCATAGATTGAATTGCAGCCGCTCGGAAATATCGTAATTCGACCGAAGTGACAACAGATGGCGAGGATTGATTTTTTCTGCGCCGCCAGTGGTCGGATCAGTTCCTTTAAGCAATTCATTGGAATTGACGTGCATGTTAAGAAAGCTGTAGCTGCCTTGCAGGCGCCAATTATTGATCGGTTTCCAGTCGATAGACGATTCGAAACCATAGGTCAGTGCCGATGCGTTATTGTTCATGATACCCGGTGCAAGGAGTTGCCGGGGCAGTCCGGTCGTCAGCGTGAATGTGCCAAAGCTCAAATCGCGCAACTGGCTATAATCATTGATGAAACCAGTCAAATCGATCGATGCCTGTGAAGAAAGTTGACGGCGATAACCCAACTCGTAGGCAATCAATTTTTCTGAATTGAAATGACTACTGCCTTGCAATATACCGATGACCGGAAATGGAAGACCTTGCAAGCCAGGAATATCCTTCAATTCACCCGCATTCAGCGTTAAATCATTTTCACCGCGCGAGGGTGTTCTGACCGCCCCTGATACAGACGCCCAGATGGAGTTTTCAGTATTGGGTGTCCACAGCAGGCGAGCATTGGGTTGTATTTCCCAACCCGTGAAATCGTTATGCTCAAACCGACTGCCGATCGTGAATTGCAGGCGCTCGGGAAGCAAGGTAATGTCATCGCGCACAAACACGCCACCTACGTGATTGGTTTGTGCTCGGGGAGCAAGTGTCACATAGCTGGTATCATGCACTTTATTGTGATACAGCCGGTAATTGCCACCCCAAGCCAGTTGATGGCGATCAAATAACCGGAAGCGATGCTGGAAGTCGGCATCGAAACTCTCTGCATCGGTTTTTCCGATGGGTAGGATTTGCGTGCTATTACGATCATAATACGTTTGGAACATGATCGACGAATGCTCCGAAAAGGTGCGATCCCAGCGAAAACGGATATTTCCGCCTTCTTGATGGCCTCGGATTCGGCTGTCGAGGTTAGGTTCCAGGCTGAGTCCACTGCTACTCAATGTGTTGCCATCGGCCAGATAAAAAATATCACCCTGTAAGGTAAATTGATCCATTCCTCGGTTGTGATCCACGCGAAAACCGCTGCGAGCGGACTGCCACTGGTCATTGGTACTTTCTCGCGACAAGGATTGGGTGTTATTGCGCGCGAATCCTTTGGCATAGATCCGGAACGGCGTATCTTCGTTGATTTTCCCGCCAAAGCGCGCGCCTACGAAGCCTTGTTCGAACGTTCCGCCACCAGCGGTCAGCAGCGCTCCCTGGGTATCGGCCGCTTTTTTGGTGATGATGTTGATGACGCCATTGACCGCGTTCGATCCCCACAATACTGCAGCAGGGCCGCGGATGACTTCGATACGCTCGATATCTTCCATGAGCGTGTCCTGCTGCTCCCATATGACCCCTGAAAAAATAGGTGAATAGACGCTGCGGCCGTCCATGAGCACTTGCAGTTTATTGGCGTAGACACCATTGAATCCCCGAATGCTGACGGCCCATCTGCTGGAACTGACTCGTTCGACCTGCACGCCGGGCGCCATTCTCAAGGCATCGGGAATATTGGTTGCGCCGGAGCGGCGAATGTCGTCCTGGGTGATGACAAACACCGCCGAAGATACTTGTGTGAGTTTTTGTGCGTGCCGGGAAACGGTGGTCACCTCGACTTTCATCAGTTCTTCAATGGATAAGTCCAATAATGGGTTATCCTGGAGTTTGCCATTCGCCAGCGTCAGAGGCGTGTAGCCATAGAGAACAGTGGCCATGAGCAATGCGTACTGATGCTTCTGCAGCAGGTATTGTTTTTGAAAATAGTGAAGCTGCGCCAGCGTAATGAGCAAAGATAGGCTGGACGACGCATCCGAGAAAAAACCAGCCAGTTTGCATGTCAAAAATTTCATGCTAACGACTTCTCACGTCACGAGCTATTTGCAATAGCTGTGCGCTTAATTTTAGATTCGCCCGTCTGACTCGCGCCAGGTCGACTTCGAAATTCAGATTCCTGCCATCATTCATCAAACCGATCATGCCGCCGATATCAAGAAATTCATTGATATTGCTGACAACAAGTATGGGTTTGTTCTTGGTGAGCGTGAGCCATTGCCGGATACGCTCTGAACCGTCTTCTCGGGGTAAGAATAAGAGCTGACAGTCATCCGAAGGCTCGTTGAGGGATATACGTTTAATTCTAATGGGCTTGCTTTGCGCGACCTTACCGGAGATTGCATCCAATTCCTCAAATGCGCTGGTTTTGCTGGTGCATAGCATGATTTCATCAGAAATGGTATCCGCCGGCCATTCCGTGAATTTAAGGAAATTGTATAAAAAAGCTGCAATGAGCGTTTGCTCGCTTGCGCTCGAGGCGGCATGCGATGGTGCATGAGCGAAACTGAGCATGCCAGCGATGAGCATCGCAGCAATAAACTTCGGCAAGGCAGGCGTCCACGTCATAGGATAATGTTTCCTAACGCCACGGATGTGCAAGCACTGGCTTGCAGAATGATTGGTATTGGATTAATAGCACTCGATGGAATTCTGTCTCAATTAAATATCCTGGCAGGATGATCCTTTCAGTATAACGATTCCGATGCGCACATTAGAACCGCCACTGTGCACCGGCATAGATTCCACGCGGAATGTATGCCTGTACTGTGGGAATGAAATCAGATACGAACTCGTGGTGATTCTGACTAAACAGATTTTGTCCAACCAAAAACAGTTCGGTATTCTTCGTGGGCTTGAAGATCAGCTTGGCATCCATCGTCACGTAGCCGGGAATGCGGTAAAGATCGACACTACTGACATAGCGCAACCAAAGATTGAATTGCAATCGTTCAGATAAGTCGTAGTTGGAGCGCATCGAGATTTGATGTTGCGGGGTGATTTTGCTTGCGTTGGCGAACTGGGGAAATGGCGAATCGGAATCGATATGCATGTGCAGGAAACTGTAATTTGCTTGCAGCCGCCATTGCTCGAGAGGACGCCAATCGCCCGCAATCTCGATGCCATAGGTCTGTGCGCTCGCTTTGTTGTTTACCTTAACAGGCAAAACAAAATGTGTCGGAAATCCTGTCTGCAGCGAAAGGGGCGCAAATGACAAATCGCTCAGTTGACTATAGTCATTAAAGAAGGTTGCTATGTCAACCGATGCTTGTGAACCCAATTGGCGGCGATATCCCAGTTCATAAGCGATCAGCTTTTCCGAAGTGAATTGCGATGAACCGGAGTACTGTACCAGCACTGGGAAAGGCAATACGGTTGAAGTACCGGGTATTTGTTCAAGCGTGCGGGTGTTGAGCAACACATCATTTTCTGCGCGCGAGGGCGTTCGCACCGCTCGAGAAACTGCCAGCCAGACTGAATTTTTCTCATCGGGTGTCCACATCAATCGTGTATTGGGTTGAACCTCCAAGCCACTGAAATCGTTATGATCGACTCGCATCCCAAGGGTGAATCGGAGACGTTCAGGAATCAAGGTCATTTCGTCTCGGGCAAAACCGCTGATGAGTTGATTGGTTTGTTGCCGGGGGTTCATGGTCACTAATTCGGTATCGAACACTTTATTGTGATACAAGCGGTAGTTAGCGCCCCAGGTGACATCATGACGATCTAACAGCGGAAAACGATGCTGAAAGTCTACATCGAAGCTTTCCGCGCGAAACCGCGTAAAATTTGATAAGTGATAGTCGGTACGGTCATAATAAGTCTGCAGCATAATTGCGGATCGCTCTGAGAATGTCCGGTCCCAGCGCAATCGGATATTGCCGCCTTCGTTGTGTCCGCGAGCGGTGTCCGCCTGAATGATCGGTGCGCTGAGTTGTGATTTATCCAGTGCATTACCGATCGCGTTAAAGAAAATATCTCCCTGCATCGTCAACTGATCTATGCCGCGCTGGTGATCCACTCGGAAGCCGCCGCGAGCGCTGTGCCAGGCATCATGCGCCGATTCTCCTGCCGCCGATTTCATTTGGTTGCGGGTAAATCCTTTAGCGTAAAAGCGGTAGGCAGTATCTTCATTGATTTTTCCGCCATAACGCGCGCCAACGAAACCTTGTTCGAACGTTCCGCCACCGGCGCTGACTAGCGCGCCTTGGGTATCAGCCGCTTTTTTGGTAATGATATTAATGACACCGTTGACTGCATTGGCGCCCCACACAGATGCCCCTGGTCCGCGTATGACTTCGATACGCTCGATATCTTCCATCAGCGTATCTTGCAGATCCCATTGAACGCCGGAGAAAAGTGGGTTGTAGACGCTACGGCCGTCCATCAGAACCTGTAGCTTACCGGCAAAACGGCCATTGAAGCCGCGAATATTGATGGCCCATTTATCCGTGCCGATCCGGGCAACTTCAACACCGGGTGCCAAGCGAAGGGCTTCGGGAATGCTGGTCGCACCAGAACGCCGTATGTCGTCTTGCGTAATGACAAATACTGCCGAAGCTACTTGGGTAAGTTTTTCTGAACGTCGCGATACTGAAGTCACTTCAATTTTCATGAGTTCTTCAATGGGTAAATCCAACAACGAATTATCCATGCGGCTACTGCTTGCGGAACCAGGGCCAACATAGCAACTGGTGATAGCAATGATTAGAAATCCATGACTTAATTTTGGAATTAAGCTAGCGCTCTGATTCATTAGCAATATACTGATGAGTATTTGATGCGCAGCTTACGTGTTTTTTTTTAACTTGTGAATTTTGAATCACTTTTTTTCAAAATTTGTTTCATGGGTTGTTGTAATGAACACTACACTCAATGGGCGCTTGTGCGATAGACTGATTCAATAAATAAGCAAAGATAGCTGAATTATCGGACAGAAATGAATTTTTGAAATACTTGAAAATAGCCGCTTTATGGGTTTTATTTATCAATATGAAAAAATCCTTTCATCAAGAATGGGATTTAAGGATGTGATTTTGTGGCATACAATGTATTTAAACATCCGCCTCTAGGCAATCCAGGCAATCGCCGTAAATGAAGGAGAGTGTGCATTGAATACTTGACCGCTGCAGAGACTTCATCAATTCATTGGCAGCGCCATATCTTAGTAGAATGGAGAAAAGGAACACATCATGGTTTTTGCTGATCGATTGGCCGCGGCCAAAAAACTGGCTGAGGCATTGCAGGAATATCGGGGCCGTAACCCATTGGTATTGGCGATTCCGAGAGGGGCTGTGCCGATGGCGAAAGTCATTGCGCAGTATTTACAGGGAGAAATGGATGTCGTGCTGGTACGTAAACTGCGCGCTCCGGGTAATCCGGAATTCGCTATCGGTTCCATTGATGAAGGCGGTTGGGTTTATCTGGCCGATTATGCCGGCCAAGCAGGCGTAAGTGAAGACTATATCAATCAAGAAGTGGCGCTGCAGTTGGAAACGATTCGACACCGGCGTGCCCAATATACTCCCGAACGATTACCCATTGATCCTACCGGGCGTGTCGTCATCGTGATTGACGATGGACTCGCGACTGGCGCTACCATGATTGCTGCGTTACATGCGGTACAGAATAGAAATCCAGCCGAACTCATTTGCGCGGTTCCGGTTGCACCGCTTGATACGTTGCAAAAATTGCATGGAAAAGCAAACAAGATCGTGTGCTTATTATCGCCAGATGATTTTTATGCAGTGGGGCAGTTTTATGTTGATTTCCCGCAAATTTCTGATGAAGAAGTGATTGCTTGTCTTGCTGATCCAGCATCGTCGCTCGATTGATTTCAGATAACCTGTATACTGCTGTCATTCATAGAAATAAGGATCGTCTGCAACAGATAAACATGGAACCTAATCAGTCAGTATCAATCGAATCGTCCATTGGTATGGGGTTTGCCATTCAACTCGTTATGACATTATGGATCTTGACAAAATCTTTACTCTAAAAACCGGCGTTACCTTTAAAATTTCCACCGATGGATTACATGCATTGATCGCGCAGACGGTCCAGCAGCGGCAATTATCATCTTTGGCCAATATCCGTGGCATCGTGGATTTATATCCTTACCTCTCCGTGGTGGTCTACGAGGGGAGCGATGATCTGATAAAGCGGCGGCAGCGTTGGCTCAGTCAACCGATGAAGAAAGCACTGGTTTCAAAGCAGCCTATTCCTTTTGATTACTTTTGCAAGCTTTTCTGGCGAAATCTGGATGAAGAGGATCCCGATGGCGATGAGTGGCAGCAATTGATTGCAACGGATCGTTTTTATTTTCAACTGACGACGCTACTCAATCGGGTGCGTATCACCGAGCGTAATTTGCAACAAGCAAGCGAGGTTGCGGCAGAATTGAATTTCGAATCGGCCTGATCAGACTTTGGTTAATCGGTGTAACGAGTTTGGTTACAAGCTGATCATTTCGAGATGGACAGAATGACGCGCTTTGTCCATCTCGTCAAATTTCTTCACTCCTTGATATCCCAGCGCACCATCATGGCATGATCTTCATGAATGGTATTATGGCAGTGCATGATATATTTACCGGTAAAATCCCGGAAACGTATAAATACCCGTAAACGCGTGTTCGGGCCGAGCACATACACATCTTTACGTCCTCGCTCATGCACAGGGATGGGCGCTGCAATTCCATCAACAAATTTGTTTAGGATAATGCCTTCTTCAAAATGGATGTGAATCGGATGGCTCCACCCACCTGAGGGATTGCTCAAGTTCCAGATTTCCGCGCTTCCTTTCGATATCGTAGCACGAGCGCTTTTTACGTTGAATAATCGGTCGTTAATGGTCCATAACCCGCTCTTGCGGGCAAAAGTCCAATTTCGCACCGGCGCTGCTGCGATTTCGTCGGATGTGGGTCGACGTACCGGACGCAGGATATTGGGGATTTGACTGATATCCACCTCGGTCGGCTCATGGTCGACAATTATTTTGAGAATGCGGGTGCCGGGAGCTTGGACTTTTTTGGGGCCGCGAGTATCCGTTTGTTGAAGCCGGTTTGTAAAATAAAGCTGGGTTCCCATCGGGTATCTCGAGAAATCGACAATGATGTCCGCCCGTTCAGCGACGCCTAGTCTGACGCGTGTCATATTGGTGATTGGACTGGGCAGTAGATTGCCGTCATTGGCGATATACGTGAATTGCTGTACAACGTTGGCGCCATTGACTAAATAAAATTCATAAAATCTGGATGAACCTGCATTGAGCAAACGCAGGCGATACTTTCGGCGTGCCACACGTAGTACCGGTTGTATTTTGCCGTTAACGGCGATTTTATCACCCAGTGTTCCTTCAGGATTGAGTTGATCAAAGATATGAATGCCATTGGCATCAAACCGCAAATCCTGGAATTTAAGCGGATAGTCGTAGGGGTGGCTGGGTAATCTCAATGCGTTTGGGTTCGAATCGTGTTCATCACCAGAATCAAGATCATCATACAGCAGGTAAAAACCTGCGAGTCCTCGTTGAGCATTGGGTGCGGTCGAATCCAGTGTATGATCGTGATACCACAGGGTGCCGAGTCCTTCGCGCTGATCCCCGATTCCGCCGAATTCGTCGAGCCCGGCATATACATTCGGGTAAAAATGATCCTTGAATTTACCTTCTTTTTTTAATGTAGGACCATATTTCGTTTCACTGAAGTAATCTCCCGGAAAACCATCGCTTTCCGATGGCGTGTGGAGATTGTGCAAATGCATGCTGATCTCGGGTAAGCCGAAACTGGTCAGTTGAGTTCCTCCAGCGCCGTGACTCGGAGGTAAGTTATTATGTAAACGCACAATCACCGGCTGTCCATACCGGGCGAAAATGGTCGGGTTATACAGAACAGTGCCATTTGATGAACGGCCTTCGAAGCTCCAGGCTAACTGAGGGGGATAATGGGGATGAAAGACATGATCGTTATGTGCATTCGCCTTCAACTCATACAAGTCCGCTTGATCAGGCTGAATGACCGGCGCACCAAAAAATTCACTCCATCGCTGATGATCCGTGCGTCCACATTCTCCGTTCGCGGTATTTGCCTCACCTTGTGGTGGGGGTAAGGGGCCGCTAAAAAGATTGGTTTGAGAAAGTGGTTCAATCGTGCTGGGTAGTTCATCCAGCCAAGGGGTGGTAGGTGGGCTTGGTGGCAATTCGATGAGGGCTTGAGCTCGGCTTCTGCGAGAGGTCAGAATGGCTGGCGCTGCGATCATGGCAGTGCCTGTTAGCTTCAAGAACCTGCGTCTCGATTGATGAGATGCCGCATCGATTGACTCATCATGTCTATCTGTTTGCTCTGCAGTATTCATGATTCCTCCTTGAGCGTACATTGGCATGGATCATAAAAAATAACCATGCGATAGAGTCAATGTAATGACTTTAGAACGGAAAAGATATGGTGTTTTCGCTGATTTGGAATACAGAAAATTCTTACATTGTTGTGAAGCTGTAAGAATATGTGAATTGTTGTTTTATCAGGGAATTGCGTGTAGGAAATCATATACTCTGCATTGCCGAATTTCGGAATGCAGAGTATATGAATTGAAAATCAGAGACAGGCTATGCGAGATTCTCGTGAGTGTGCACAGCCTTGGGATCGAGATGGTTGATCGTCGCCATGATCTGCTGGGGTTCAGCGAGCGCCGGCGCCATGCTCCAACGATTGAGCGTGTCGTTGCCGATTCGGATCATGCCGGTATGATTTTCCTTGATGTTGTCAATATTCTCATCTCGATCATAGAAACCGAGGCGGTAGCGAACCAATTCGATATCTTCCGGCGCGCCGGTCAGGAATTTCCACCCAGTCTTGATACCATGACGGTCAGCGTAGTGCTTTAATCCTTTGGGGGTATCCAGCTCAGGCTGCAGCGTGATGGAATACATGAAAACATCTCGGCCAACTCGATCACCGAGCATCTGCTGTACTCGCAGCAAATTGGCGGTTGCGACTGGACAAATGCCGGCACAGTCTGAATACATCATGTTGATCGCCACTACTTTATCGCGAATTAGATCATCGTAAAACCGAACGGCTTCGCCTTCGTGAGTATATAAAGTGACATTCGGAAATGAAGTATCCCGAGCATCGTAATTGGACGTAACTGCAGTTGCTCCACCCAGCTTTTGCCAAGCGGCACTCAAACCTAGCATGCCTAAGGTCGCAAGACCCATGCCCGCCAGTATTTCTCTGCGTGAGTTTGTATTTTCATTGTTCATGATAAAGTCCTCTTAATCTACGATATCGAACCGCACCATCATCGCATGATCTTCATGAATCATATTATGACAATGCATGACATATTTGCCTGGAAAATCCCGGAAGCGTATGAATAACCTCACGCGTTCATTCGGGCCTAAGCTATAAACATCTTTTCGCCCTCGTTCGTGAGCCGGGATTGCTATTGGCGTGCTATTTCTAAACCGTTGCAAAATGATCCCTTCTTCGAAGTGAATATGAACCGGGTGGCTCCAGCCACCGGATGGGTTGCTGATATCCCAAATTTCGTAACTACCCGCAGAGATGTGAGCGCCGGCTGAATTGACATTGACTAAACGATCATTGATAGTCCATAAGCCATTTCTACGTGCGAATACCCAACTCCGTACCGGTGCAGATGCAATTTCATCTGCAGTCGGTCTACGGATGGGGCGCAAATTACTTGGTACGCGGCTTTTATCCACTTCACCTGCAGCAAGATTTCGATCCACGATGATTTTGAGTACACGGATGCCTGGCGCTTGTACATTGCCGGGGCCGCGGGTGCTGGTTTGTTGCAATCGATTGACAATGTAAAGCTCTGTTCCTAAAGCATATCTGGAGAAATCAACAACAATATCGGCGCGTTCGGCCACGCCTAGCCGCACTCTGTTTTGATTCAATAAGGGTTGAGGCAGTAAATTGCCGTCATTGGCGATATACGTGAATGTTTGTATTCCATTAGCGTTATTGACCAGATAAAATTCATAATAGCGTGATGGACCTGCATTCAGCAGCCTGAGACGGTACTTGCGACGCGCTACTCTGAGTACAGGTTCGATTTTGCCATTGACAGTAATTTTATCGCCGAGCGTGCCTTCAGGATCGAGCTGATTGAAAACTTGAATACCGTTGGTATCGAATCGCTTGTCTTGAAATGCAAGCGGATAATCATACGCACCGCTGGGTAATCGTAATGCCGATGGATTTGGGTCATTTTCATTGCCGGAGTCAAGCGCATCATAAATCAAGTAAAAGCCCGCCATGCCTCGCGTTGCATTTGCAGCGGTAAAATCCAAACAATGGTCGTGATACCAGAGTGTACCCAGTGCTTCGCGTCGGTCCCCCCCGACTGGGTTACTTGCATTTTTGGGAAATTCATCCAAACCCGCATATACATTGGGATAAAACTGATCTTTATATTCGCCTGGTCCAGATAGGGTCGGACCAGATTTCGTTTTGCTGAAATAATCGCCTGGAAAACCGTCGCTTTCAGAAGGTGTATGCAGGTTATGTAAATGCAAGCTTATTTCAGGTGTGCCAAAGCCGTTGTGATCCTGGGGCAATTCATTATATAAACGAAGCACAACGGGTCGGCCATAGCGGGCATGGATCGTTGGGTTGGGATAGGGATGACCGTCAGCATCTTCTCCGACGTAGTTCCATACGAGTTGATCTGGATAATCAGGATGAAATATATGGTCTTCAATGGCTTGAACCCTCAATTCATAGGTATCAGCTTGATTAGTTTGCAATTGGGGGGTGCCAAAAAATTCATTCCACCGCTGATGTTGATTTCGTCCGCATTCTCCGTATCCATTATTTGACGTTCCTTGAGGTATCCGATAAGCATCTTCGAAGAGGTCTTTTTGAGGCAAAGGTATTGCGGCTTCAGGCAATTCTGTCAACCAAGGCGTTGTCGGCGGGCTTGGCGGCAAATTGACTACTTGAGCTTCGCTTTTGCGTGAAGTTAAAACAATCGGCGCAGCAAGTATTGTGGCGCTGGCAGTCTTAAAAAAAGATCGTCGTGATTCACTGGATGGTGAATCAGGCGAATTTCTTTGTAATGCATCGCTCGTATTTTTCTGCGATATATTTTTTTCTTTCTTCTTCATGATATCCCCTCTGCACTATTTATGAATTCTTAATTAGTTGCTAATTATTTTTGCTCTTCTTTTTAAGTCGGCACAAATTCTCCCCTCGAATGCCTGGCGGCTTTAATAATAGTGCTGGCGATTATTTTAGTAAATTAGGAAATTACTTGTTTTTTTCTAAGCATTTACTTAGATATGAATTGAGAATAATTCGTAATTAACAAGTGGGGATAGAGGTTAAAAATTTTGTGAAAGATTCGATTAAATTAAACACTCAGTTAAATTTTTTAGGTGTCTTTTTCAAGAATTTTTCCAGAAAAAATGAATTTCTATCATCAAGAATATTATTAATAAATGAAATATGGAAACTAATATCTTTGTGCGGTTGTTCTGATTTTATCCCTTGAAGAATCAAGG
>NZ_QRCB01000009.1 GCF_009833095.1 Nitrosomonas sp. JL21 | reverse complement strand
CCCGCCTATGCGCCCGGCATTGTGAACATGACGACCTGGTACGATCAGGCGTTGAATGTAAGCGCAAAAGTGTTCAACCCAGCGCTGATGAAAGCAGTGCCTTCGTTTACCCAGGATATTTATCCGATTCTCAAGCGCACTGTTTTACTCCATTGGGTCGTTGAGCGCGCCAACCGCCACCATGGTGGCGCAGGCAATTTCTTGTCCCAACAGCGGCTGACCCAGTTGGCGGATAACAGTGATACAGCCAAACCTGCGCGGCAGAAAATCATCAACTGGCTGATGAAACCCAATACTCCGGTCGATCCCAATACCTTACCGCCGTCCATGCCGCCGAACATGCCCAAGCTCAATAGCGGACTCGATCCCGATGATCCGACACAAGGCGAGTATGCGGCATTGACCGAACTTCAATATGCGATGATGGAACAATGGGCCAATGGTAACTTCAGCGCCGATTGGACAGCAGAGCCTGTACCTGTTCCATTCGAAGACCTTCCTTTACAAGAACAACCGGCTGCGCTGACCCGCTCGGCATTGGAAGGCTGCATAGGCGCGCCTTTTTTCCCCGGAATCGAGGTCACCTATGTGATCGCACAGTCAGCGACCTATGAGGCGCCTTTCCGCATCAAGCAAAGCTTGCCGCCAGGCTTTCTCACCGAACGCATGGCATTGCCATGGCAGGCTGATTTTCTCGATTGTGGGGAATTATGGTGGCCAGCGCAACGCCCGGTCGAGGCCCTCACCGATTCCGGCGAAATACAACGGTTCGCACGCGGAATCAACAGCTATGGCGATATGGTGAAATGGTGGACAGAACTCGGCTTCATTATCGAAAAGGATGACAAATTCATCGAAACCGAACGTAACCCATTCAGTTGATCAAATCTAGCCATTCATACGATGTGGTTGTCGTCGGCGGCGGCCCCTGCGGTCTTGCCGCCTCGTTGCGTTTGGCCAACAATGGATTGCGCGTCGCTCTGATTGAAAAAGGATCGTATCATCAACCGCGCGTGGGCGAGCATCTGCCCGCATCCGCGATGGGCGTGCTTCAGGAATTGGGAATCTCAGCCATTTGCAGCGACGCGACCAGCCACCTTCACTGCGCAGGAGTAGTGTCGTGGTGGGGAAATGAGCATACACCGCATGAATTGGATTATTTCTATCACCCGTTCGGCCATGGCCTCAATCTTACGCGTCCCCAATTTGACCGGCAATTTGCCGATCACGTGCGCCGACAAGGCACCCTGATCCTTGAACACGCAAAAATTCAGCAATTAAGCTGGACGGGCGCTGCCTGGAGAATCGATATTGTTACCGAGGAAGTTCGCTGCTGCATGGAAACCCAATTCGTGCTCGATGCCAGCGGCAAATCAGCCAGTATCGCCAGGACGCAAGCAAGCCATATCATTGCATGGGATGCGCAAATAGCACTGATCCGAAATTACCATAGCTGTGCCGGGCCGATCAACGATCGCACGACCCACATCGTGATCGAACCCTGCGAAATCGGGTGGTGGTATTTCGCTCCACTGGCCGATGGGCAGGGCGTATGCATGTTCATTACTGATCCGGATTTGATCGATCTGAGAAAACATTCGATTGAGAATAGTTGGCGGGTCGTACTTGGCAAAACCCGGGCCGTGGCCCCTATACTTCAATCGTTTGCGACAATGAGTAAGCCTGTTGTCTGTTCGGCAAGGAGTCAACGCCTGGACCATTTTTTTGGTGACCGCTGGCTGGCCATCGGCGATGCCGCCATGGCGTTCGATCCGCTGTCATCGCAGGGCATCACCAAAGGATTGCGGCATGGTTGGATGGCCGGACAGGTCGTTATTCGCTATTTATCCGGGGAAACGGCTGCGATTGCGCATTTCAGTCAGGATCTGGAAGCAATTTTTTCTGAGTACATCGCTACCCGGGCGGGATACTATGCCACCGAGCAGCGCTGGGCCGATTCATTATTCTGGCGCCGCCGCCATACTTCTACCGGCAAGCGCTGAATCGGTTGCCGCGAAGCCCATAGATTCATCGCTATTGTTTAGGCAGCTTGCTCATCCGTTCATCCATAAACCCTCCCAGTGCTTTGATCCAGCGCGGTTGCATGAAAATGAAGCCGCTATTGTGTCCGCCTTCCAATGTCAGAAACTGCTTCGGTTCCGCGGCCGCCTCAAATAACCGCTGACCGTGTCCGAACGGGATGATCTCGTCGTCGGGGCTATGGGCGATGAAAACCGGGCACGCCACCGACTTCAGCGACGCCAGCGTGTCGTACTGAAAGCGGGCAATCCAGCGCACCGGCAGAAACGGATACAGCGTTGCCGCCAGGTCAGGCGCTGATGTGAACGTCGAAGCCAGCACCAACAGGCCCGGTTGCTCACGGCCCGCCAACCATGCCGCCACTGCACCGCCGAGCGATTCCCCGAACAATACGATTTGTGCCGGTGCATGTCCCTGAACGTCGATCAGATAACGCCACGCTGCCTGCGCATCCGCATACATACCGGCTTCCGATGGCGTGCCGCTGCTCCGGCCATAACCCCGGTAATCCACCAGCAACGTGTGATAACCCAGCCGTTTGAACATCGCCAGATAATTGATGCGATGGGAAATATTGCCGGCATTGCCATGGAAAAACAGCACCGTTCCTTTGGCCTCTGGCACTGGCACCCACCAGCCATGCAATGTTTCGCCATCGCCGGTGGCGATATGCACCGTTGAATACTCCAGACCAATATCAGCCGGGGTATCGCTGAGCTGTTGCTGTGGAAAATACATCAGCCGGGATTGCCCCCAGTACACCAGCAGCACCAGCGCCACGTAAGCAACGGCAACGATCGTCAACAAGCTCAGCAGCATGCGCATACTATCGTTCGGGAGCTTCGCGCAGATTAACGACGATATCCGCACCTTGTGAATTCGTGGTAAATGCAGAATCGCTGAATTTCGGGAAGCTGCTAGGATTATCCGGATTGTTCGATAAGCCGAACGGCTCACTGGGCACTAAATTCCACTGTTTTTTCAATTTCCGGTCACCGTCGCGATCATGATAGACCGCGACCGCATAAGTACCGGGCCGATCGAGATTCATGCAGACGATCTGTTGGCCCTGTGCCGCGGGAACGCGAACCTTGCGCTTACGCCCTTTTTTGAATAGAAAGTGCTCTGGATCATCATATAATTCAACGTTGAGAACCCCGCCCGCCTTGACGTTATTGACCGTGACACGGATCTGGGCCACTTTGGCGTCACACCGCTCCGACACCTCATGCGGTTTGATGTTGAAGGACGGCTCGGTCGCATCGGCGTGCACCGCAATGAATAGGCTCAGCATGGCTAACGAGGCCACCTGGCAGAATTTTCGTCTGAACCCGGAGTCCTGACGGGAGGGCGGTTTATTTTTAAAATGAACCATTTTCATAAGTATATCCATAGAAAAAATCGACAGTGTGCAAACATATACAATTCTACACAGCGCGGAGATGCATGCTTTCAAAAAAATCTCAACAACACCCTGAAAAATTATTGCGAAATCCATTTTCCTGGTAATCAACCGAATTCTAATCGCATGGAGGGTATAATACCGGCTCATTCCAAGTTTGATCATCATCGACCCACGTTCTACCTCGTCATGTACCGAGATCTCCGCATCAACCCAAACATCATCTGCAACAAGGCGCACCTCAACGATTGCCATGTCTGATTATCCGTTCGTGCATTGGAATGAAAAGGGCGAAGAACAATCCGCCCGCTGGCGCTCGGAGAAAAATCTACCGCCACCGCGGCGCGTCCAGGTCATCGATGACCGGATCAGCGCTGACGCCGCTTACCGGCTGGCCTGCGAAGGCATTGCACTGTTGTGGCGGGGTGATTTTCAAAATGCGCGTCAGCTCCTGCAAGCGCTAGCGCGGCGCATCGAAAAAAAACGTGCGCTACGCATGGAGAGCATTCCTCATCCATCCATCACAGCAGCGTTTCACGCGCATCGTCAGGCGCAGGCGCAGCGTGCCCGCATATTGGGCCAGTTACTGATTCCCGTCGCGGCAGATCATAGTATTCCATTGCGCCGTGCGCCTGATGTTCGGTTAGCTTGCCTGCAGGCTTACGGCTCGCGTTCTGACGGTTACATCGTTTCATTGCGGGAATTGCATGGCGTGATTGGCGCGCATGAATGGCACAAAAAAGGGATTGACATTCCAGCGCTGAACGCGCGAATTCATCCGCACTATGGCGTTTTCGCGCCGATCCGCAGCGAATATGTCGATTTGATTAACCGCGTACCCTTACCGGATAGTATTGCAACACAATCCATTGCATTCGATATCGGCACCGGCACGGGAATTTTAGCTGCGGTACTGGCGCACCGCGGTATCCAGCGTATCATCGCCACCGATCAGGATATGCGCGCACTGGAATGCGCACGCGAGAATCTGACTCGCCTGAATTTCATGAAACACGTAGATCTGGTGCAGGCAGACCTTTTTCCGGCAGGACAAGCCGCGTTGATTGTCTGCAATCCCCCTTGGCTTCCGGGGCGCCCGAGTTCGCCGCTGGAACAAGCCATCTTCGATCCGGACAATCGCATGTTGATCGGATTTCTGCGTGGTCTGGGCGCTCATCTGGTTCCCGGTGGCGAAGGCTGGCTGATTCTTTCCGATTTTGCCGAGCATCTGGGTTTGCGAACTCGAGAAACATTGCTTGCGCTCATCGATGAAGCTGGTTTGACGATCCTCGGTCGTTCCGACATACAGCCGTGCCATCCGCGCGTAGCCGATACCGATGATCCGTTGCACCCCGCACGTGCAGCGGAAATCACGTCCTTATGGCGATTGGCTTCGAAATAGCGCTCAGGAAAGATGACGTTGCGGACGAGCTGGAAAATACTTGCGTCGGTCAAACCACGTTGTACTCAGACTCGCCCAATTTGCCGGCTTCCTGAATATTCCCAGTAATTTTTTAGCATTCTGCTATGCGATGGCCAATTGCTTGGCCTGCTCTGCCACTGTTTCTACTTCTTTGGCGATGGCATCCTGTTCAATGGCATCGATTCCCAACCCAATCCATTCCTGGGGCAGAATTTTCCGGTCCATATGCTCGGGAATCCCCAGATCCGGCAGGAGTTTCTCTGCGAGATGAACCAGATTCACAAGCGGCTGACCGGCTTCAGCGTCGGCATTATCGGGCATATGATGATAGCGAATAACCGCGACGATTTCTTCCGGCAATCCCCAATGCAGCGCAAGCCGTGCACCGAGTTCACCATGATGCGTTCCTAACAGCTGCTGTTCGATGTTCAGCAGCGAATCGTCGGATGCGGCACTGAGTTTTTCGTACAGCGCATCGCTGGCATGGCCATCAAGGAAATTCAATATGTTATAGCCGATATCATGCAGCAGGCCCGCCAGGAATATCTGATCATCCAGAGGACGCAGACGCGCGGGCATATGTCGGGCAATTACGCGCATCGCGTTGGCAATGGCCATATTGTGCGTCCACAGATCCGTGGATTTGAATTTGCCTTCGGATGGCTTGGCCAAAGCCGACATCGTCGCAATCCCGACCGCGACCGATTTGACCTGCGTCAATCCCAAGCACATGGCCGCATCGCTGACTGAGGTAATCTTGCGCGGAGAGCCAAACAGGGCGCTGTTCGACAAGCCGATGATCTTGGCCGAGATCTGCGGATCCTGGGCAATGAGCTTGAGCAATTGCGCTTCTCCCTCATCCGTATCCAGCGCCAATGTCAGCAATTTCTGTGCAATGACCGGCAGCGCGGGAAGTGTATCGATACGATCAAGAGAATGCTGTAGACCAACGCCATGTGTCATAGTGTGATTCCTCCGATGTAATTTCCACTGTGCAGCGCCATTCTAACCAAGCAGCGCCCTTGAATCAAAAAAACGATGATTGTGAATGGCTTTTAGACTCCGAGCATAATGCTTGGCGCCAGCTATAACTCGGTATATTTCTTTGCGGTTCCCTTGGATTTTGTCACCGGATACTTCTGGGCATTGCGCTCAATCTTTTCCAGCATGATCCGGCGCACATCAAAATCATACTTTTCAGCCAACATGAATGCATACGCGATCACATCCGCGAGTTCTTCCTTGACCTGTTCAGGATCGGCCTGCTCGGAAGTCTTCCATAAGAAAGCTTCCAGTAGCTCACCGGCTTCGATATTCAGCGCCAGAGCCAGGTCTTTTGCAGTATGAAACTGTGCCCAATCCCGTTCATCGCGGAATTTGATCAATAATTCAGTAATTTCTTTGATATCACTCACTTAAAATCGGTCAATTGTTGAATGAAGCAGCAATTCTGGCGTGGATAGATTCATTGTTAAGGAACGCTTTTCGGCCTTTAATTGCCAAAAAGAATACCATTGTTTGGGTTTAAAATTCTTCCTAATCTTCCTATTTCACACTCTGAAGTACAACAAGATTCTCTTTAATCTTTTCTATTGCAAAACAGTATGATCGATCAATCAATGCGTGACCCGGATTTTCTCAATGCCGTCATCGAAAATGTAGGTGCCCTGGTGGTCGTGCTGGATTCTCAAGGGCGCATCTATCGATTCAATGCCGCGTGTGAGGAACTCAGCGGATTCACCTTTGCAGAAGTCGCCGGAAAATGCCCCTGGGACATTTTCGTGGCGCCTGAAAATGCCTATATCGTTCAAAAAGAAGCATTTGAAGCAATGACCGCCAGTTCAGACATTTCGGCGCACCAGCACATCAATTATTGGCTGACGAAAGCCGGCGAATACCGGTTGATTGAATGGAACAATACCCTATTGCGCAATGATCAAGGTCGGGTTAATTTCATGATCAGCATCGGTAACGACGTCACTGAAAGCAAACAGATGGAAACCAACCTGCGCCAGAGCGAAGAACGCATGCGCCTGGTTCTCAAAGCGACCAATGATGGCATCTGGGATTGGAATCCGGTGACCGGACAAGCCTATCATTCACCACGCTGGAAAGAAATCATCGGTTACCGCGATGATGAGTTGCCTGCGGATGGTTCATCATTCTTCAATTTCATTCATCCGGATGACAAGCCCATCGTCGATCAGGCGGTTAAGGCACATCTCGAGAACAATGCGCCTTACCGTGTGGAATTGCGATTGCAGCACAAAAACGGCAGTTACCGGTGGATACTGTCGCGCGGCGAAGCCATTCGGGATATTCACGGTAAACCTATGCGCATGGTGGGCTCGATTACTGATATCACCGATCTCAAGGAAGCTGAAGAAAATCTCAAGGCGCTCAATGATGATCTTGAAACTCGCGTCAAATTGCGCACTGCCGAGCTGACCGCGGCACGGGACGACGCCGAGCGCGCTAACCGCGCCAAAAGCGAATTTTTATCTCGTATGAGCCATGAACTGAGAACGCCGATGAATGCCATTCTTGGGTTCTCACATGTTCTTGAATATCAGAATCTTACTCCGAAACAATCGCGATTTGTCCATGAAATCCACCGCGCCGGCGATTATCTGTTGAAACTGATCAATGAATTATTGGATCTCGCACGTATCGAATCAGGAAAAATGACGGTCTTACTACAACCGATCAATCTCAGCGATATCCTCAGGGCCGTTATCGAGATTATTCAACCTGTTGCTCGGGCAAAACAAATTCATTTGCTCAACGAATGCGAAGAAAATATCACCGTTCTCGCTGACCCAACCCGCCTGAAACAAGTACTGGTCAATTTGCTCTCGAATGCCGTCAAATACAACATTATCAATGGCAGCATCGACATTACCCGAGAATTTCCGGCCAGCAATATCGTACGGCTATGCATTACCGATACCGGTCCCGGCATTGCGCATGAAAATTTTGCGCAACTGTTCAAGCCGTTCGAGCGGCTCGGTGCTGAATTCACCGAAGTCGAAGGCACCGGTATCGGGCTTGCATTGTGCAAACAATTGGCCGAACTGATGGGGGGCGTGCTGGGGTTCAACAGCACGTTAGGCAAAGGTTCAATGTTTTGGATTGAATTACCGCTGATTACCCAAACCACGTCCGCTCCCGACGAAAGCGCAGAACTGCAGGAAAAAATCTTTACCACGGATGGCCAGGAATGGCTGGTGCTGTATATTGAAGATAATGCATCCAATCTGCGCGTGGTCGAAGCCATGTTCCAGTATTTTCCCCACTTGAAGCTGATTTCGGCAACACGCGGCGAATTTGGTTTGGATCTGGCCCGACGCTATAAACCGGCTGTCATCTTGCTGGATATCCATCTGCCCGGTATCGATGGTTACGCCGTTCTGGAAGCTTTAAAAGCTGATCCGGCAATCTGCGACATTCCTGTCATCGCACTGTCTGCGGATGCAATGACAATGGATGTCGAACGTGCGCTTCATGCCGGTTTCGTGCATTACCTCACCAAGCCCATCAACATGACCGAACTGAGCGAGACCATTGAGCAATGCTTAAAACCGCTCAATGAGAACAATCCGTCCGATTCGGGTGTTGAAAAAATCTGAACGCAATCGCAGCAAAAGTAGCTCCTTATTCTTACTCCTACCCGCAGGTTTTCTGATGCTCACATTATCTGAGTGTGAGTGACTCTATTTGCTATGATAGCAATAGGCAATGGCGCGCGCTTCAGCAAGCACCATTATCCGGTCAAAAACTCATTTCACTCATAACGGATGCGCATTCCGCACACAAGGAGTACACCATGACAGATATTTCAAAGATGTTAGGCGACGAAAGCGATGTGCTGCTCAACCATGTTTGCAAAACGATACCGAAGGATCATTTTCAATTGCCCGGCCCGGATTTCATCGATCGGGTCATGGCATTAAGCGACCGAAAGCCGAGCGTGCTGCGCAATTTGCAGGCGCTATACGATCATGGGCGCTTGGCCGGAAGCGGTTATTTATCCTTGCTCCCAGTGGATCAGGGCGTGGAGCATTCGGCCGGCGCCTCGTTTGCGCCCAATCCGATGTTCTTCGATCCCAAACAGATTCTCGAACTTGCGATCGAAGGCGGATGCAATGGCGTCGCGTCGACCCTGGGCGTGCTGGGCATCGTATCGCGGCGCTACGCGCACAAAATTCCGATGATACTGAAGATCAATCACAACGAATTGCTGACCTATCCCAATCAATACGATCAAACCATTTTTGCCAGCGTCGACCAAGCCTTCGATATGGGCGCCTGCGCGGTCGGTGCGACCGTTTTCTTTGGCTCCGAGCAATCGCGCCGGCAGATCCAGGAAGTCACCGAAGCATTCGAACACGCGCATAATCTGGGCATGGCCACGATTCTATGGGCGTATACCCGCAACAGCGCATTCAAGACGGCCGACAAGGATTACCATGTCAGCGCCGACCTGACCGGCCAGGCCAATCATCTGGCCGTCACCATCGGCGCGGATATCGTCAAGCAAAAAATGGCCGTCAATAACGGCGGTTATACCGCGCTCAAATTCGGCAAGACCCATCCGAAAGTCTATAGCGAACTGACCACCGACCACCCCATCGATCTCGTGCGTTATCAAGTGGCAAATTGTTACATGGGCCGCATTGGCATGATCAATTCCGGCGGCGAATCAGGCAGCGATGATATGCACCAGGCCGTTCGAACCGCGGTCATCAACAAACGCGCCGGCGGCATGGGCCTGATCTCCGGCCGCAAGGCTTTCCAAAAGCCATTTGCGGATGGGATCAAATTACTGAACGCCATCCAGGATGTCTATTTATCGAATGACGTGACAGTGGCGTAGAATTCTAACCAGAATGGCGCAACTCAAATGTCAGTAAAAGGAGGAGGCTATGTCCAACCATCAAATGAGTGACCAAGGAATTGATCTTCTGATGTCGATCGAATCGTTCAGAAGCGAACCCTATGACGACCAGAATGGCGATGAGATTACCGATTGGGTAACCGGCGCGACCATAGGCTATGGTCACCTGATCAGCCTGCAAGAATGGAATGAGTTCGGCGCCGGTTATCGAAAGGGCATCACTCAGGAACAAGCAAAAACCTTGTTCCTTGAAGACTTGGAGCCTTTCGTCGACGGCGTGAACGCCAAAGTCTCCGCATCCCTCATGCAGAATCAATTCGATGCGCTGGTCATATTGGCATTCAATATCGGACTGGGCAATTTCGCAACTTCATCAGTCCTGAAACTCGTCAACAACCCCGCCGCATTGACAAAATATCCCAACCTCGAAGCCGCCTGGAAATCCTGGAATAGATCCCAGGGCAAGGTCATGGAAGGTTTGAACAAGCGGCGCAACGCGGAATGGAACATCTACTCCAAAAATGTCTATGCGCATTGGTAATGACTTCAACATCCGCATCCGGTTAGCCCGAGCACTGCATCTTATCGCGCTGACCGGTTTATTGCTATGCTTTAGCCTGTCCACTCAAGCGATAGACAATCCTGACGCACCGGATTATGTCGGCGATTTCCTAAAACGCGCCCAACCCTACGAACGCAATATTCAGCAGACAGCGCACACGACACAGCAATATGTGACGGCCTATGCCGCCTACGAGAAATTTCTGGATAACGAGCTTAACGCCGCCTATCGCCAATTAATGGCTCACTTGCCTGAGGAATCGCAGCAGGCCTTAAAAAAATCCCAGCTTGCCTGGCTGAATTACCGGGATCAGGAATTCGAATTCATCAATCACAACTGGACCACTGAAAAATTCGGCAGCTCGATGGTCATTTCAGGGGGGGATTATCGCGCTAAGCTGATTAAAGATAGAGCAATGATTTTGTTGTACTATTTTATGAATTACGAGACTAAAGAACAATGAATTGACATTTTCAGTAATGGTATCGAAGTTGAGCGATGAACAGATCGTTGCCGTTCACCTTATAAACAATTCGATGTTCATCATTAATACGCCTTGACCAATAACCCGACAAACCATGCTTCAGCGGCTCCGGTTTACCAATCCCTTCAAAAGGCGTTTGCTGAATTGCCTTGATTAGACTATGAATTCTTTTTACTGTGGATTTATCTGTTTTTTGCCAATAAAGATAATCATCCCAAGCAGGGGGAGAAAAAATCAGATTCATTCACTCAGCTTTCGCGTAATACCTTTTCCTGCTTCAAGTTCGGCAATTGATTCCAATAGCTGCCGTGCATTAGCAGGCGAACGAAGTAAGTACGCGGTTTCCTCCATTGCCTGGTAATCCTCAAGAGAAATCATGACAACGGGTGCTTCCCGTTTGCGCGTAATAATAACAGGTGAGTGATCGTTACAAACCCGTTCCATTGTTTTGGCCAAATTGGCACGGGCTGTCGTATAACTGATTGCATCCATGAAAATACCTCTGTTGGTACAGAATTAAGTACAGCAAGTTTAGCATGTGAACTTATGAGGTCAACCTTAATACCAAGCTACTGTTCCATATTGCTGCGCCATCCCTTCAAGCTTTTCTATTCCCGCTTGATTATTCGTTAAAGCAAGGAGATGGGCACCAATGGCAAACTGTATTTCAATTTGAATATGCATTAACCTGATTTGCTCATCTTCTGGATAATTCGGTTCAATTGAGTCATCAGTGATTCTTCGTAAGACATGCTCAATTCCTCCATGTGTAAGGTCATGAAAATCCTTGCGATTAAGTTCACAAATTTTGTGTATCCATGCTCCACCCGTCTCTTCATCATTTCCAATGGCTTTCAGAAGCTCATTAAATTTAGGCAGCTTATTTTCAGCAAGAAACTCGTTGACTTTCTCATCCGACGCATGATTGAGTAACCACAACCCGTGCACATAGGTATCCACCATCGGACGAGCCAAAGCCCAAGCTGGGCCTGGTAAATTTTCTTTGATTAAAATAGTTATAGCATCACAAATATCTTGTGACTGTTGAAAAAGAGCTAATCCAGGATTTTTTGGGTATTCTGCCTTTCTAATGTGCGTATGAATCCATGTGCTAAGCTCTTTGGCAATCTCAAGAATTTGATTCAATGTCATAGCTGCACGTTCCTAACGGGTCAGATTTTGCGAATCACACTGGAATACACCAAGTTCCATTTTTCTCAATCTCGTCATGCAGCCAAGCTGGGTTTAAATCGGCACCGTTCGACCATGTGAGCGCACCCATTTCGATGCGAACTTGATTGAAATATTGCTCATCCTTCAGTGCATCGAATATACCCGGATTTTCGCTGAAAATGAGTTGCGACAAATCGACCAAACCTGTGGTTCCGTCATTACAAGTCACAGAAAGACGATAGTCAGGCAGTACAGTCGCTGAACGAATACGCCAAGACGCTGCAGCAATTACTCCAGAGGCGCAATGCTCTTGGTTAGCTGTTTTTGTTGACATAGATCCCAATCCTCCATCAATTTGATCCGATGCTGTACTGCCCATTCCAGCACTAACGCCAATGCTCGTTTCGGCAAACTACCTTTGTCAACGCTTCATGCTCGGCATACAGCGCATGGGAATGTGCGCGGAGCAGTTCCCGCCAGAATATTTGGATCACAATCCCGAAAAACTGGCTGATAGTTGGATACTTATCCCTTGCGGAAGGAATTTTATAGTCACCTGCTAATCGGCTTATACCGTATCCGTTTCGGTTTGGCGCCTTCTTCGCCCAGGCGTTTTTTCTTGTCGGCTTCATATTCTTGGTAATTGCCGTTGAAGAAGGTCCATTGCGAGTCGCCTTCGGCGGCCAGAATATGCGTGGCGATGCGGTCGAGGAACCAGCGGTCGTGCGAGATCACCAACACGCAGCCAGCAAATTCGAGCAGCGCATCTTCCAATGCACGCAGCGTTTCGACGTCGAGGTCATTCGAAGGCTCGTCAAGCAGCAGCACATTGCCGCCTGCGATCAGTGTCTGCGCCAGATGCAACCGGCCGCGCTCACCGCCGGAGAGCTGACCGATGATTTTCTGCTGATCGCCGCCCTTGAAGTTGAAACGACCCAAATACGCCCGCGCCGGCGTCGTGTATTTGCCGACCACCAGATTGTCGTTGCCGCCGGAGATGGCGTCGAATACCGTTTTATCGTTTTCCAATGTGTCGCGCGCCTGGTCGACATGCGCGATCTTGACCGTCGGACCGATCTTGACGTTGCCGGCATCAGGCTGTTCCCTGCCGGTGATCAGCTTGAACAATGTCGATTTACCGGCGCCATTCGGCCCGATGATGCCGACGATCGCCCCCGCGGGAATTTTGAAGCTCAGATTGTCAATCAACAGCCGGTCACCAAACGATTTGGACACACCGTTGAACTCGATCACTTCATTACCGAGCCGCTCGCCGATCGGAATGAAAATTTCCTGGGTTTCATTGCGTTTCTGGTATTCCTGCGAATTGAGCTCCTCGAAACGGGCAATACGGGCCTTCGATTTAGCTTGGCGTCCCTTCGGATTTTGCCGCACCCATTCCAATTCCTGCTTCATCGCTTTCATATGCGCATCGATCTGCTTGTTTTCCTGCTCGAGCCGCGCTTCTTTCTGCTCGAGCCAACTCGAGTAATTGCCCTTCCACGGAATGCCGTGACCGCGATCGAGCTCCAGGATCCACTCGGCAGCGTTGTCGAGGAAGTAGCGATCGTGCGTCACCGCCACCACGGTGCCGGGAAAACGCACCAGGAACTGTTCCAGCCAATCCACGGATTCTGCGTCCAAATGGTTGGTCGGCTCATCCAGCAGCAGCATATCCGGTTTCTCGAGTAGTAATTTGCACAATGCCACACGGCGTTTTTCCCCGCCGGATAAGTGGCTGATCGTCGCATCCCACGACGGCAACCGCAATGCGTCGGCAGCGATTTCCATCTGGTGCTCGGTATCGCTGCCAGCGGTGGCGATAATCGCTTCCAGCCGCGCTTGCTCTTCCGCGAGCGCATCGAAATCCGCGCCTTCTTCGGCGTAAGCCGCATACACTTCCTCGAGTTTTTTTTGCGCCTGCATCACTTCACCCATGCCCTCCTCGACTTCCTGTCGCACGGTATGCTCGGGATTCAGTTCCGGTTCCTGGGGCAGGTAACCGATGCGGATATTCGGCAAGCGCTGCACTTCGCCGTCAAATTCCTTGTCCGCACCCGCCATGATGCGCAGCACTGTGGATTTTCCGGAACCGTTCAGCCCAAGCAGGCCGATTTTTGCGCCGGGGAAGAAACTGAGCGATATATCCTTGATGATCTGACGCTTCGGAGGAACCATTTTGCTCACGCGGAGCATCGACATTACGTATTGAGCCATGGGATTATCTGTATTGTGATTGGATGATAAAAATTGCCGGATGACGAGTTTAACTCACCCCGCCTGGCAATGAAAGATTGCAAGTCATCGGCTCGTAGCGAGCTAGTCAACGATACGATTGATCGAAACAAATTGATGATTTTCATCAAAAATCAATTCAAATGTGCCATAGACGCCATCGCTGTGCACCACGGAGCGCAGGATATTGGCGGGAAAATGAATGACACGGCCATCGGTGGTCGTCGCCGCCACGGTATCGATTTCACCTCGATAGTAATGCAGCAGTTGATAAGTCGGGATGTTAAGCACGATTCGCACATGTTGATGCATGCAGCGACCCCTATCGTTGTTAAAAACAATCAGAAGCGCTCGCCATCCTCCAGATAGCGCCATTGCCCTTCCGGTAAATTACCCAATTTCACTTTGCCGATACGCACGCGCTTCAATCCCATCACTCCCAGATTGACCAGCTCGCACATGCGACGGATCTGGCGTTTTTTGCCCTCATGCAGGATAAAGCGCAATTGATCGCGATTTTGCCAGCTCACTTGCGCCGGTTTCAATGCCTGACCATCCAGGCTCAGGCCATGATTCAGCAGCGCCAATTTGGCGGGCGGCAGATCCCCCATGACCCGCACCAAATATTCTTTTTCTATACGTGAATCCTCGCCGATCAATTGCTTGGCGATCCGGCCATCCTGCGTCAGCACCAATAACCCTTGAGAATCGATGTCCAATCTTCCGGCGGGAGCCAAATTTTTCAGATGCGCGGGCTGAAAACGCTTACTTGAGTGTGGCGGCATAAATTGTCTATCCGGCTTGATCAGCACGATAGCCGGTTGATACCCGGGCTCCGGTTGTCCGGACACATAACCGACCGGTTTGTTGAGCAATATTGTCACCTGCTGCGTTTGTTGCGCCTGCGCCGCTTTATTCAACGTGATTTTTTGGGTCGGAAAAATTTTGGTGCCGAGCTCGGAAATCCGTTCGCCATCGACGAATACCCAACCAAGCTCGATGAAACGATCGGCTTCGCGGCGCGAACATATTCCCTGTTCGGACATCAATTTGGATAAGCGGATTTTTTCCATGACAGACTATAATAGAAACAAGCGTGGGCACACGATCGGAAATGCCCTATTATAAAGGCAATCGATCCACCATTATTAATAACCTCACCCGGGTGACCCTATGGACACAACGACAGAAATATTGGAAAAAGCACGGCAGCGCGCTGAAGAACTGGAACTCCCGTATAAAGGAGCATTGCTTCCGATCGAAGCCTATCACCTGCTGCAAGAATCGATTCGGGCGCAGCTAGTAGATGTACGCTCGCGCGCCGAACTGGATTGGGTCGGCCGCATTCCCGGCGCGACCGAAATTGAACTGCGTTCCTACCCCGGCATGCAGCCCAATCCCGGCTTTCTCAACCAATTAGCCGGGCAAGTGGATAACGCCTTGCCTGTGCTGTTCATTTGCCGCAGCGGCTCGCGCTCGAATCAAGCCGCGATCATGGCAACGCAAAGCGGATTTACCGATTGTTACAACGTTCTCGAAGGATTCGAAGGTGACCGAGATGAAAGTGGCCAGCGCGGCAAGGCTTCCGGTTGGAAAGCGGCTGGGTTGCCGTGGATACAGAGCTAAGCTTATCGCTCTGAGTAACTTCAAGCGTCAAAATGGCCGGTCGAGGCGCTCCATCAAATAGCACAGGCAATCCTGGCGTATGATGCGGATATCGCGCGTCAGCATGGCGGGCATCACGCGCCGCGTGGTCAGCAATTGGCCGTCACGGTTTTCAAAGTATTGGCCGCTCACGTCCACATCCGCGCCGTTATGAACATGCAGGGGCGCAGGGCAAGCGTTCGCAATCGTTCCCAATTGCGTTCCTGGTTCCAGCAGGCGAAAATTGTAGTGGTCGATCTGCTCGATCAAGCAAAGATCCGTGGATGGATCCCCAACGCTCAAACTGACCGTATCCGGCACCTTGACGACCGCCACCGACTGGAAGAGCTCCAAATCCTGGCTCGCCACCGGATGGGTCGGAAAATCCGATAAATGCAACGCACCCTCGACAAACGACGCCGCGTGCTCGACGCCGCCCATGCCGCCGGGCTTGCCGCATTCCAATGTAACCGCCGGGCAAAGTTGCGCGAATGCTTCCGACTGAACGCCCTTGGGATGGGTGAAATACACGACGATGCGCGAAAACATCGTGGCCAGATGCAGAAACGGTTCCTCCAACCGATTGATGCACGCATAGTGCGGATTCAAACCGGTATTGTTATGAATGTCGATGCTGGCGAACACGCCGCGCTTTGCCATGATATCAGTCACGGCTTGCATCATGCGGTGCTCCTCCGTGATCGGGGCATCCTCGTCGCTGGGCCAGACGCGATTGAAATCCACTTGACCTTGCAGTCGGCGCATACCCGCGCGCGCGGCTTCGATATTGCCGACAAACAGTGACAACGCACGCGGCAGCAGCTGCTGCTGATATTTCTTCAGCACGGCCTGCATTGCCTTCAGACCGGTATCTTCATTGCCATGCAGCAGGATCGACACGAACAGCGGCGCCTCTCGCCTGCCCGGTAAATGTATCAACGCCGGGCCGGGGAGGATGGCATGTAATTCGCTGGCTTCGACATGTAAAAATTTTTCCGGCAGATGATCCCATTCCGTCAGCATATTCACACTTCCCATTCATGCACCGGCGCATTGCTGCGCTGCCGCTCGAGATATGCGGCCACAAGGTGCAGATTATCGCACTGGTGCTTGTCACGGTAGGCGCGCTGCCATGCCGCACCCGTCTGGCCGCATTTGATCCGGCATTCCAGAATGCCGAGATTCAGGTCGATATCGCCTTTATCGATTCCCAGGGCGGTCAAACCTTGCCGCGCCATCGGAATCATTTCTTCCAGTAACAGCGTACGCGCTTCGACGGTGCTGCCATCGAGCCAGGCAAGCTGCGATTGCAGCCCGCGCCGTGCAGCACGATAAAAATTGTCGCGGGCGTCGTCAAAACTAAAAACCGACTCCGGCGCATCCGGCAAATCGGAGAGATATCGAGCGACACCAAAAAACAGCGCGGCATTCGCGATCATATCGGCAATCGTTGGCCCGGCGGGCAATACGCGCTGCTCGATGCGCAAGTGCGGCGTGCCATCCGGATCGAAGCCGACAAGCGGCCGGATCCAGCGCCAGATGGTGCCGTTGTGCAAGCGAAGATGAGCAAATTGTTGCGATGGCGCATCCATCAAAATGGGCAGCAGTACGGCATGATGGGCCAGATTTTCTGCAAAGCATTCGAACAGCGATTCTTGAGCATAGCCACAGCCAAAACTCACCCGGTGATGTTCCTGCTGCGGCGGATCGCCCACTTCAACCGATTGTTCAAATAAGGGAACACGAGTTTCATCCCATAGGTCAGCGCCAAATAATAACGGCGAATTCCCCGCTGCGGCAATCAATGGCCCAGCAGCGATGATCGAAGCGTTGAAATACCGCACCGCCTTGTCTTGGGCGCTCTGCAGATGAACCTGAAATGACGTTGTGGCCGCTTCCAACATCACATCCGGATGATCGAGGTCGAGATGTTCCCGGCCGTGGATGCAGATATGCAGCGGCTGGCCGCAGCGCCGCTTCAGCACTTGCTCATTCAGCGCCCGGTAGCGCTTGAGGTCGGACATGTTGGCCAGGCACAGATCGGATTGCCGCACGGTCGGCAGGATACCGATCATCATCAATACGCTGTCCATGCCATGCGCCACGTCCTGGCACGCCTGCCAATTCCGGTTCAATTCAAGCGACATGGCGGTTAGAGCGTTGCCTTTGAGCGGCTGGGGCGCACCGTTCAGCTCGACATTGAAGCGCGAAAGCTCATGCACCACGAGCGGATTGTTCAGGCGATCGAGAAACCGCTGATTGATCGGCGACGGAAAGTAATTGTGATCCACCAGCCAGGATTCGAGCTCATAACCGCCGATTTCACCTTTGCGCGAAAAATACCCTTCTGCAAGCTGAGCGCCCAGTAGTTCGGTTTCCGCTCGAAGCCGGCGCTGATATTCCGCGAAAACCTGATCATTGAACTGCGTCTGGTGGATTTCCTGGCCCATGTCGATTATTCGAACCGTTAAGCAGGCTCGTGTGCAGCCATGCCTTTCTGGAATGTGACGTAGACATACACGGGAACGCTCAAATCCGCCAAATGCTTGTTGACCAGCGGACTGACTTCCTCCCAATTCAATCCCCCCACGCCCGTGGCCAGGCGCGGCAGCGCCAGGCTGTGAAATTTTTCAGCGTCCATCAACCGGCGCAATTCCCGCAACGCATGATTCACGTGCTCGACAGTCGCTTTTCCCGGCTTGGATGCGTGATCCGGCGCTGCCTCCTGCGTAAACAAATTAATGATGCGCGCGCCTTCGGCGCCGCCCCAGACCCAGGCGCTTCCGACCTTGGGATGGGTAGTCTGGCAAAAATGCCGGAAATCCTTGTACATGGCCGGCCACTGCTCCCGCAAGCTCAATGCCAAGCCACTGGAAAAAGGATCATTCGGAGCCACGCCATGCGCGATGGCTTGTGCTTTGGATAAAAGAATGTCGCCGCTAACGTGATGAATCATTTGATTTAAAGTTTTAGAGTGGAAAAAAGGCTGCATCTTGAAATGAATGTACAGAAAGATATATGCAGCGTCAACCGCGCGCCTTATCTCTTCTGCGTGCGATAAAAAAATCCAAGGAGAAACTATGCGCTTGATACAAGAGAAGGGCGTCGTGACGTGCCCAAGAAAGAAAAAAGCTCCCGATTCCACCGGAAGCTTTTTTGTTGAACGCTGATACGCTAGCTTGATGCGTCTATATCTGATTGTCGCTCTTCAGTTCAAAGCTGCCAGTCATCTTGCCATTGACGATGTAACTATATGTTCCGGCAGGCAAGCCATAGACAGGCAATGGCACCACGGTTTCAAACGGCGTTACGACCGCTGCACAAAGTGCCACGTCTGATACCGTGCTTCCAACTGTGATGACGACTTCAAAACGATTATCCTTGAGACGATGATTGATTCGGTCTATTTTTCCGCAAGGGCTGGGAAAACTGCCTTTTACCTTCAAAAAAACCTGAGCCGGCAATGATTCTTTAATGATTAATTCGACACCGTCATTTTCCAGTAGGAAAATATCAGCTACGGGTGTTAATTTGTAATCCTGCAACCGCCAGGCATCGATCGAGCCATCATACTGAAACACCCCATTCTGAAATAACCCGATCTGTTCATCGGTATCGACGCGGGGCACGGTCAAGGTGCCATTGCGATAGACTGGAAAATCGACTGGATCCTCAGACGCAGCCTCAGCGATTGTGGTTTCCCTATCCTGCTCAACCAACTGAACCCGGGCATCATTGCGCCATCTCTGAGCTTCCTGCTCATTCATCCTGACGACGATGCCATTCATGGTTTCCAAAATCGCAACAATGACGCCATTCAATCCTAGTGTTGCTATGAGCTCTTCCTTGGTCTGCCCGGAAGTCGTTTCACCGAAAGGAACATTGCCCGCATTCGCAGGATTGGGCGGATCGACCAATCCTGCATCCTTCTGGAACAGAATGATGTAAGAATCCTTCATGAGGGTCTGCGCGAACACGCTATGACTGCAGAGGAATGCCGCCAGCAGGCCGATGAACAACATTTTTGCCATCGACAGCTTATTCATAGTTGATGGTTGATGGTTGATCACGTGATTCTCCTCTTATAAGTTATTAATTGTAGGAAGATTAGAATCATACATATAAACCTTTTATGATTCCATCAAAGAGAGCTTATCGGATCGATGGATCGCGTCAATGCGGCAAATTGCCGCATTCTCGCCTTGATGCTCCCATCCGCAATTCAATAACCTATTTCTCAAACAAAGCGATATCGGAGTGTTCTCCGGTATCGCCAGGATTTAGGTTGTGAAGACCCTGAAAATTAGTGTCGGAGTGTCTGTTTGTTAAAACTCTTCCCAATCGCTACCGCCAGCGGTAGCTGCTTTACGGGGTGTTGAAACAGATTTTTCCGCTACAGCATTCGCATTGTTTTCAGCACCTTCTCTTTTAAGGGCCGACCGGCGAGTCGGCAGCTTGGCCAAGGTGGCGGTGGATGGTTTTTTCGCTGCCAGTGTAGAAGCGATATTTTCAGCTTGGTCGTTGAATTTGAATACGCTGACAGCTGTCGTCAAAATATGGGCTTGCTCCTTCATCGATTCTGCCGCAGCAGATGCTTGTTCCACCAACGCAGCGTTCTGCTGCGTTGCTTCGTCCATTTGCGTGACCGCTAGATTGATTTGATCAATCCCCGAGCTTTGTTCTTGTGATGCGGCTGAAATTTCACTCATGATATCGGTTACACGTTTGACTGCCATGACGATTTCGTCCATGGTCAAGCCTGCTTTATCCACCAGCTTGGTGCCTTCATCGACTTTTGCCACCGAATCATTGATCAATTCTTTGATTTCCTTGGCTGCTGCCGCCGAACGTTGCGCCAGGGTGCGCACTTCAGTCGCTACTACCGCGAAACCTTTGCCTTGCTCGCCAGCGCGAGCTGCTTCCACTGCTGCATTCAGCGCCAGGATATTGGTTTGAAATGCAATGCCGTCGATGACAGCAATGATCTCGACGATTTTCTTCGAACTGTCATTGATCGAGCTCATCGTTTGCACCACTTGTCCTACCACCGTTCCACCTTTCATCGCAACTTCGGATGCGCCGACGGCCAGTTGATTCGCTTGCCGGGCATTGTCCGCATTTTGCCGCACGGTCGAGGTCAGTTGTTCCATCGATGAAGCAGTTTCTTCCAGGCTGGAGGCTTGCTCTTCGGTGCGTTGGCTTAAATCCGAATTGCCCGACGCGATTTCGCTCGATGCCGTGGTGATCGATTCAGTGCTGTGGCGTACTTTACCGACCAGATCCAGTAAATTCTCGTTCATGGCTTTGAGGGCTTGCAATAAACGGCCCATTTCATTGGTGGAATCCACGTTAATCTGACCCGTCAAATCGCCCGAAGCTACCCTATTGGCCGCGTCAATCGCTTTATTCAGCGGCCCGACTATGGCTCGCACCAGTAAGTATCCGATCAGCATCGCCAATAACACTCCCGATATCACCGCCGCTATCGTGATACTGAGCGTTTTCTGGTAATCGCTCTCGGCATTCGCATAGTCTTTGTTAGCCGTCTCGCGCCGCAGCTCCAGCAGTTTGAATAACGTAGCATGCGCAACCTCAAATTTGGGTGTTGCGACAACCGTGGCATTTTTGATGGCCTGATCAAATTCTCCCGATGCAGCCATTACCATGGTTCGATCACGCTCTTCAATATAGGCTTTCCATTGTTGCCCGAAATCATCCGCCAGTTTTTTTCTTCAGCAGTTAGCGTATTCGCCAGATACACCTTCCATGTCATTGCGATCTCGACATCTCTTTGCTCGTTCAATGTTTGCCGCTGCTTCACGATTTCGCCATTTCTTCCATAAGCCGATATGACAGCATTCAGACGCGCACGCTGCATGCGATCAACGATGAGACCCAAATCTCCCAGTGGGATGGCGCCTTTGAATGCATCATTGCTTTGACTCAATCCTGAAATACCAAAAGTCCCGATACCCGTCAGCAATAGAGAGAAAAATATAATCATCACTATCAACCGAGACTTAATGGACATGTTGTTCAACATCATCATTCTCCTTTCGTATCTTTTATCAAATCGATCAATTAATGTCGGGTGCAATCCGATTCATTCGCTGCCACTTCATTCCCTTTAAATGCCGATCAATATCAGTACTCGCTCTGCTGCTTAATGTCATGATGAATTGCATGTCGATCATAAAACCGCAGCAATAATCGACTGCGTCGTTACTCCAACAACGCTGTCGCTGTGATACCGCTGCTCTATACAATAACGATAAATAAACCTATATTCTTAGGTTGTAGGAAAAATGTAAGTTCTCTGAGAAGAGTGCAACAAGGCTTTGAGATAGTTGAACTAACTGAGGTTTCGACATTTCTCAAATGGAGAAAAGGCGCATTTAGAGCCTTTTTATTGAAGAAGCGCCACATGAGTCGCGCCAGGCATCATCAAGAGCGAGAGGAATTTCTGTAAACCCGCTCCGCCAGGACGTTATTCCATTTCAAACTTCCGACCAGGCGATGATACCGGTATAGGCGGTCACAAGAATGATGATGCCAAACACGATGCGATACCACGCAAACACCGTGAAATCGTGCTGGCTGATGAAGCGCAGCAGACCGCGTACGGCCAGTAGAGCGCTCAAAAAGGCGGAAACGAAGCCGACCGCAAACATGCCCAGATCGTCTGCATGCAAAAACTCGCGGTGCTTGTAGACATCGTAAAATGTCGCGGCGAACATGATCGGGATCGCCAGGAAAAATGAAAACTCCGTGGCCGCCTTGCGCGACAGCCCGAAAAACAGACCGCCGATGATCGTAGCGCCGGAGCGCGACGTGCCCGGAATCAGTGCCAGGCATTGCGCCAGACCGACTTTCAGCGCGTGTTTCCAGTCCATGTCATCGACCTGCTCGACGTCGATGACATGCTGTCGGCGCTCGGCCCATAAAATCAGCAGGCCGCCGATGATCAGCGCCAGCGCCACCGGCACCGGGTGAAACAGGTAGAGCTTGATGGTTTTGATGAACAACAGTCCCATCACTGCCGCCGGTAGAAACGCAATCAGCAGGTTGATGACAAAGCGGTTGGCGGCAGGGCTGGAACCAATGCCGCGTATGACTTCGGCAATCTTACCGCGGTATTCCCAGCATACCGCCAGAATGGCGCCCAACTGGATTGCAATGGTAAACACCATGCCGCGCTCGTCATTGAAATCCAGCAAATCCCCGACCAGAATCAAATGGCCGGTGGAGGAAACGGGTAAAAACTCGGTCAACCCTTCGACAACGCCCAGGATCAGCGCTTTCAACAGTAAAATTAAATCCATCGGCGTTTGCTTGAGTAGTGATCAGATGGACAATTATAGCTTGCTGTAAATCTCCGCGCCTTTCTCCTTGAATTCCGCCGATTTCTGCGCCATGCCCACAGACAATGCGTCAGCTTCTGCAACACCTTGATTGGCAGCATAGTCGCGCACGTCCTGAGTGATTTTCATCGAGCAGAAATGCGGGCCGCACATCGAACAGAAATGCGCCACCTTGGCGCCTTCCTGCGGCAGGGTTTCGTCGTGGAATTGCTGTGCCTTATCGGGATCGAGACTCAGGTTGAACTGATCCTCCCAGCGGAACTCGAAGCGCGCCTTGGACAACGCATTATCGCGGATCTGTGCGCCGGGATGGCCTTTCGCCAGATCGGCGGCATGCGCCGCAATTTTGTAAGTGATGATGCCGTCCTTGACGTCGTCTTTGTCCGGCAACCCGAGGTGTTCCTTCGGTGTCACGTAACACAGCATCGCCGTGCCGTACCAGCCGATCATCGCCGCACCGATCGCCGACGTGATGTGATCGTAACCCGGTGCAATGTCGGTAGTCAGCGGCCCCAAGGTGTAGAAAGGCGCTTCGTCGCAATGTTTCAACTGCAATTCCATGTTTTCCTTGATCAGGTGCATCGGCACATGGCCCGGGCCTTCGATCATGGTCTGAACATCATGTTTCCACGCAATTTTCGTCAGTTCACCGAGGGTTTTCAGTTCGGCGAACTGCGCTTCGTCATTGGCGTCGTAGATCGAGCCGGGACGCAGACCATCGCCGAGCGAAAAACTGACATCGTACGCCTTCATAATCTCGCAGATGTCCTCGAAATGCGTGTACAGGAAACTTTCCTGGTGATGCGCCAGACACCATTTCGCCATGATCGAGCCGCCACGCGACACGATGCCGGTCATGCGCTTCGCCGTCATCGGCACGTACGCGAGACGCACGCCGGCGTGTATCGTGAAGTAATCCACGCCCTGTTCAGCTTGCTCGATCAGTGTGTCGCGGAAGATTTCCCAGGTCAGTTCTTCCGATTTGCCATCGACTTTCTCCAGGGCTTGATAAATCGGCACGGTGCCAATCGGTACCGGACTGTTGCGGATGATCCATTCGCGCGTTTCATGGATGTTCTTGCCAGTGGATAAATCCATCACCGTATCGCCGCCCCAGCGGATCGCCCAGGTCATTTTCTCCACTTCTTCCTGGATGCTCGACCCGAGCGCGGAATTGCCGATGTTGGCGTTGATTTTCACCAAAAAATTGCGCCCGATGATCATCGGTTCCGATTCAGGATGATTGATGTTGGCCGGGATGATCGCACGTCCGCGCGCCACTTCGTCACGCACGAATTCCGGCGTGATCGTTTTCGGCAGCGCCGCGCCGAAATCCTGCCCCGGATGCTGGCGCGTCAACAGTTCATGCTGTTGCATGCCAAATCCTTCCACGCGCTGATTTTCGCGGATGGCGATGTATTCCATTTCCGGCGTAATGATGCCGCGGCGCGCATAATGCATCTGCGTGACATTCAAGCCGGATTTGGCGCGGCGTGGCAAACGCTGCAAATTGAAGCGCATGTCGGCCAGTTTCGGATCGTTCAAGCGCGCTTGGCTGTATGCGGAATTATGACTGGCTAATCGTTCAGTATCCTGACGCTCATCGATCCATTGTTCACGCAACGCCTGCAAGCCGGAACGGATATCGATGTTTGCCGCCGGATCGGTATAAGGCCCGGACGTATCGTACACCCAGATCGGCGGATTCTTTTCGCCACCCGAACTGGTATGCGTGTCGGTCTGAGAAATTTCGCGCATCGGCACCTGCATGTCGGGACGCGAACCCTGCACGTAGATCTTGCGTGAATTCGGTAATGGTTTAACGGCAGCCGCATCGACTTCAGCGGTGCTATTGGAAAAACTTTTTTGGTTTAAAGCTGAAATACTCATAATTATGGTTGCTCCTTAAGTAAATGCCATAAAGAGCGGGAGGATGAACCCCAGCTTCCCTACGGCGGCATTATCCGCGTCAGGTAGTAAGGGACTTTCTCACCAATCAAGCAACTCTCAAAGGAGATGCTTAAAACTCTCAGATCATTGTGTTCTGAAAACGGACCCCTAGCTGATGCTGTGAAGCTAATGGAAATGTGAAATAATTGCAAGTCTTACCTTAATAAGAAATACGGACTGGAAAGAAATGAATATTGAACAAACACGGTTTAATATGGTGGCACAGCAGATTCGCACGTGGTATGTACTGGACGACGATGTGCTGGACTTGCTATACAAAATAAAACGCGAAGAATTTGTGCCTGCCGAATACCTTGCAATGGCCTTTGTGGATATGGAAATTCCACTGGGCCATGGCCAAGTGATGCTGACGCCGAAAATGGAGGCGCGCATCCTGCAGGAACTCCATGTCAAAAAAACAGACAAAATCCTCGAAGTCGGCAGCGGCACCGGATATATGACGGCGCTTCTGGCTGAACGAGGCGCACACGTGCATAGCGTTGAAATCATTCCTGAACTCAAAGCCATGGCAGAACACAATCTGAGCACGCATCACATCACCAATGTCACCGTTGAGCAAGGCGATGCCGCGCGTGGTTGGTCGCATCATGCACCCTATGACGTGATCGTGCTGACGGCATCGACGCCGGTTCTGCCTGACGCGTTTCAACACAGCCTGAATCCCGGCGGACGGTTATTTGCGATCGTCGGCGAAGATCCCGTCATGGAAGCCCAACTGATCACTTGCGTTGCGCCCGGCGAATTTACCGCCAAGACGTTGTTTGAAACGGTGACAGCGCCACTGATCAATGCATTGCAGCCGACACGGTTCAATTTTTGAGTATTCAAACTTTGCGCGATTTTTTCGATACAGCGATCGGTGTTTCGCTTCGGCTTCACTGAGGTCTGAATTGCTATCGGAAACCCTATGAAATTTTTGTTCATCGTTTTGGCTGCCGTGGTCGGCATGGTTTGCGCTCCGGTTCTGCGCGCAGCCGACCTCATGACCATCTATCAGGAGGCCTTGACGCAAGATACGCAATATCGGTCGGCTCGCGCAGCACATCAGGCTTCCCAGGAAAAAGTGGTGCAAGGCAGGGCCGGCTTTCTGCCGAACATCACGTTGTCGGCATCGAGAACGGTTCAGCAAGTCGATCCCAACAGTATTTTCGTGACCGGCGTGGGCAGGACTAATCCTCCAGAAGTCACGATTCAAAGCCGCGGGGTCACTCTTTCTGCCACGCAACCCATTTTCCGCATGGAAAATATCGTCATTTATCAACAATCCAAGATCGAAGTCAGCCGAGCCGATGCGCAATTCGTCCTCGCCGCGCAGGATTTGATTCTGCGCGTGGCGCAAGCCTATTTTGATGTGCTCGACGCTCAGATCGACATCGAGGTCGCGGAGGCGCAAAAAAAAGCCATTCTAATTCAACTGGAGCAAGCCAAGCGCAACTTCGAAGTCGGCGTAGCGACCATCGTAGATACCAATGAAGCCCAGGCCCGGCATGATTTGACGCTGTCGCAGGAAATTGCTGCGCTGAATGCGCTGGAAATCCGCAAACGCTCATTGCAAGGCATCATTGATCGTTTCCCGGGCGCACTGACCGGTGCGAAGGAAATTGCATCCGATTTGAACAATCTGCGCTATGGCAGCATGGATGAATGGGTGAAAGTGGCCGAAGAACAGAACTTCACCCTTAAAATTCAGAAAGCCGCGTATGAGATGGCGCAGCAGGATGTCAAGCGGGCCGGAGCGCAGCATTATCCGACTCTTGATCTAGTGGCGCAATACAGCGACCAGACCGGTGTCGGCGGCGCGATCACCGGGCGCGGCATTGATTTGGTATCGAAATCCATCGGCCTTCAGCTCAATGTGCCGCTGTTCCAGGGTTTTTCGGTGCAGTCCCGAGTTCGCGAAGCGCTGGCATTGCAAGAACGCGCATTGAATGATCTGGAAACCACCCGACGCACCATCACGCTGCAGATTCGTCAGCAATTCCTGAACGTCACCAACGGCATCGCTCAGGTCAAGGCTCTGACGCAAGCGCTGAAATCGATTCAGAGCCAAGTCGATTCCACCATGCTGGGACAGCAAGTCGGCGTGCGCACCGAAGTCGACGTGCTGAACGCCCAGCAACAACTGTACGCCGCCAAGCGCGATTTGGCCAAGGCGTATCACGCCTACCTCATGGCACGGCTGCGACTGAGCGCGGAAGCAGGCGAACTGGATGAGGATGCCTTGATTCAAATCAACGCCATGCTGGTCAAATAATAGAACACTCCTTCTCCAATGGCTCCGGCCATTGTTTCTGAGGATAAATCAAAGCCTATGTTTTTTTAAGTAAAGCCTTAGGCGATTTGCAGAAAATTCCCACTTTACTTATCAGCCCCCCTATTTCATTCTTCTTACGGGGGAGTTGTCTTGCACGCAGCATCAAGAAACTCTGAAAAAAACTACCGCCCTCGGTCGTCAGATTGCGTTGAAATCGGGCTCAAAATGTTCATTGACTCCCGAAAATTATGGACGTTGAACCGCTTCGCCCAGTCTGACCGCCGCTTGCTGTTTTTTTCAGAGTTTTCTTGGGTAATTGATTTTCAGGATTGATCTCCCCTTTTTCGCAGTCGCGTACATCGTAACAACGGCACATGACTTTTTCACAATTTACGAGGTGATCAATATGAAATTCTCTGACATTCAAGCATCAGCTTCGCGCATCAGCAAAAGATTCCTTATCACTACCGCAGTAGCGGCATCATTGCTCGGCCTCAACATTCCATCGGCCCAATCGGCGCTGACCGGCAAGGGATTGATCCACCCCATCAATCACTTCCCGACGTGGTTTTCCGATGCCAACGGCGTCACCTTGCAGTTATGCTTGGACGGCGATGGCGCTACTGGCATGTGCTTTTACGATCCGGTGATACCTGGCAATCCCACGTCTCAAGCTACTGGTTTTGGAGCCGAAGCGTTCTGGTGGGCAGCGGACGCCCGTTTGGATCTTGCCGGCGGCGGACAAGCGATTTTGGTGCTGGGATTGGAGGCTGCCTATGGCGCTGGAGATCCGGCACCGAACGATCAGTTCGCGTTTGGCCGCATCCGTTTGCGGGCCGATGTGCCAGCCGATGGAGAATATAAAATCTGGCATCCCTTCCTCAATGAAGCCACCGGCTGTCTGCCCGAAGTCTATCAAGCCACGGCTGGAACCAAAGCCATTAACGTCACGCGCGATATCGGCGGCGGTACACCGTTTGAAACCATGCTCAGCGGCGAAGTCGGCCCCTTCCTGATATGGGATCCAGCCATTGCTCCCGCTGCGCCCACAGGGTATGTCGGTGATCCGAACATCGAGCATGCAGTCGTCGGCGGTCATTGCAATATCAACTATTTCCGCATCGAAGGCCCTGCCGGCGTCGACTTGGATGGCAACGGCAACAATGCAGTGCAAACCAATTTATTCTCTGTGCAAGGCAAGATCTTTGACGAGTCGAATACACCGCCCGGCATAGAATCGGTGCGTGTCAGCTATTTTCGCAGCACCAACAACAACACCGGTGTCACGACATCGCGTATCAACACCTGGGCTAAAGCGCCACCTCATGCGAGCGTCAAACTCCTCAACCCGCAAAGTCATCAAAACACCCCGATGGTATTCGATGGAGAGAGCACATTCTTCAAGCGCATCGCCTTGAATGCCGCCAACAGCAATCCGATGCCGGCGCAACTCACGGTCACCGCGCTCAGCGCCGGTGGACTCAGCACCACACAGGACATCCGTCTGGTTGATCAAGTGGACATCCAGCTTGCAACCTGGGCAGCCGCCGCGCAAACCCTCAGAGTGGTAGCACTCTCAAGCGACAAGATCGCTTTAAATTCCGGCGCAATTCCAGAGTTGACCTTGCGAGTCGGAGCCGATACCTTTCCGATGCCGCAATCCGGTGCGGTTGGCCGCTATGAAGTGATACTAACTGGCATTGCCGTGCCGCCAGCGCATGTGACGGTTACTTCTTCGAAAGGAGGTAGCGCCACTCAAGCAATCGCGGATTAGGGTAGCGGGCGCTTATTGCCCGCGATGGTATTCCAGCATCCCGGGCAATAAGCGTCGCAGCAGGCCATATATGAGAATCAAGCTGCAGATGGTGGCGCAAACTCGATGCCACGCTCGGCAAATAAAGCCGTAATCCGGGTATTGATCGCATTTTGAACCTCCATCCGATCGCCGACGGCATTCACAAATACCCGCAATTCAAATTCGAGCGCATTGGCGCCAAACCCGACAAACCAGCACGATGGTTCAGGCTCGGTCAATACTCGTTGATCTTTGACGGCCGCTTGTAAAAGTACCGACCGCACCGCGTCCACATCGCTGCCATACACAACTCCCACTTTGATCACGACCCGGGTGATCGTGTCGGTCAATGTCCAGTTGGTCAGCTGACCGGTAATGAAGGTTTTATTCGGAATCACGATTTCCTTGTTATCGAAATCCAGAACGGTCGTGGCGCGCGTACGGATACGCGTGACCCGCCCGGAAAAACCGCCGACGGTGATCACATCGCCGACCCTGAACGGCCGCTCGAACAGCAAAATGATGCCGGACACAAAATTGGCAAAAATTTCCTGCAAGCCAAATCCCAGACCAACCGTCAACGCAGCCGCCATCCACTGCAGTTGCGACCAGCGCATGCCGAGAAAACTCAGGCCTACTAAGGTACCGCCAATGACGATCGCATATCGCAATACGCTGGTAATGGCATAGCGCGAAGCGGCATCGATGCGGATATGCGATAACAAGCTGATTTCGATCAATCCCGGCAGATTGCGGGCACCGGCAGTAGTCAACGCCAACGTGACGAGGCCCAGCAGCAACGCCATGACGGTCACCGGTTGCTGAACCGTGGCGCCATCGGCGCCGGTTTCGCTGAAATGCCACAAGACGATTTCATCCAGCCGCGTAATGGCGGGCAACAGATCAACCCATACCCAGATCAAACCCAGCGCCAGCATGGTAAGGCGCAGCACGCGCAACAGCCGCTGCGTTTGGGTATTGACCTGCTCCAGCGTAATGTTTTCATCCGGTTCCGGCGTCACTTCCTTGGATTCCTCCGCCGCCTGAGCTGCAGCCTGACGGCGCTCCTCCACCCGGCGCAACGCCAGACGCCGCTCGCCAAGCAAAAACCAGCGTGCCAGCATACCGAGCGCGACCGCAATCACGACAATCACGTTGAAACTGGCTAGCAGCGACTGCAGAATCATGCCCGCCGAGAAGATATAGCCGGTCAGCGCCAATACAGCCACCGTAAGCAGCGATAACGGCAGCAGAATTCGCAATAATTTACGCAACGACGACGGTTCGCTGACGACGCCGCGAATCACCCAAAGCCGGCCCACATCGAGCAGGCGCCACAGGATCCACGCCAATATCACGCAACTGAGCACGAGCGCCAGCCGCGCCTGGATATCGATGGCCAAGTCCAGCTTGCGGATGAACGCCAGCGAACTGACGAAATATAATGGGAACACGATCATCGCGATCGACAACCAGCGGCGCAATGCGCTGCGCCGTTGCTTCGTCCAGCGGAAATGTGCATGGCCCAGGCCGTGCTCCATGCTGGTCCAGCGCAGCAATTGCACCGCCAGCAATGGCAATACCATCAGCATGCAGGTCTGACCGAGCGAATGACTGAAGCGGCCAGGATTGCCGATATCCTGCAACAGCTGTCCCAGCAACGCGAACGCTGCAGGCGCGGGCAAAGCAGCCAGAAAAGTCCAGATCAACACCTTGACGGTGGTCTGATAACTATCTTTGCGAACCTGGTAGGTGTCCGCCGCCAGCGCTTCAATCCGCCCGGGCGCGCGGCGACGCAACTCCAGCAACAGCAATACCAGCAATAGGCTGGCGATCCATGGCGCTGGCCGCTGCTGGAAGTCCTGCACGCTCAATGCCAGCACAGTCAAATAGCGCGACGGCTTGAGCAAGTCATGCACACCTTCCGGCAATCGTTGCACCCAGTCGCTGTCGACGATGCCATGGCCGGGAATCCATAGGAGGCGGCGATCCAGCATCTTCTGCAATTCCCGGCTGATTTTGATCTGCTCCTGCAGAGCCTGCTCACTTTGTTCCAATGCCGAAATACGCCGTTGCAGCAACGATTCCAGCAAAAACAACAATTCCACCCGTTTTTGCAATAACGGCTGCAACTGGGTCTTGATGTTTTCATTGACGCGCTCCGAATTTTCCTCGGCATGCGCATCCATCAATGTGCGGGCCACCATGCCGATGTCGAGCAAATCTCGTTGCTGTTCGTTCAACATCACTCGCTCCAAGCGCAAATCAGCCAGATCATCACGAAGTGCTATCAAGCGCTGCTGAAGATTGGCCGCCGGCTTCAAGCGCCGCCGCTCGCTCCACAACCAGCGGCCGACGCGTTCATTAGCGCTGCCCATGTCCAGCCGGACGCGGCTGTCCTGTAAATTCACGGCAATGCGCTCGCGCGCCTGCTCATTGCTGACCAACGCCGCCCGGTCTTGCGACAAATGCTCATTTTGCCGCATCAACTCTTCCCCGATGACGCGGTTGGTCGCCGCTGCGGAAGCAAGAATGAGATGGCTGCCGGTCAGCTCCTGCTCACGCTTTTCCAGTTGTTCGACCAGAGCTTCCAATTCACGCCGGCCACGGCTGGTAATGCGTTGTTGTAAATGCGCGACCCGTTTTTCATGCAATCCCATCCGGTAGCGCAATTCGCGCAACGTCAGTTCATTCAGGCTCTGGCGCTGCGTGGCGGTATCCTGCTCCGCCAGGCGCAATTCCAGCAGCGCTTCCAAACGGCGCTGCTCGCTGCTCCGGCGCAAGCGCCGCGCTTCATGCAGCGCCGCCGGCTCGTCCTTGGACGCCATCAGCGGCGCGGACAATTCTTCAATGCGGCGATGCAGCGAAGCGATTTCATCTTCGGTCTGCACCGGGCGCGACAACATCAACGCCAGCTCTTCTCCGGCCGTTTCGATTTGGGCGCGTAAATCCGCCACCATCGTGCGCTCGCGCTCAAGGATCTGCTCCAGCGTGTCGCCATCGGCATTCGCCGGTAAGCGTTTGGCCCATTCGAGCAATTCCTGTTCGTAGTTCGCGGCCAGCGCTTTCTGCAATTGCTCCATGCGCTTGGGCTGATCCGCAGATTCGGCGCGCAATTCGATCAAACGTTCACTCAATGCTTCCACTTCTTTTTCATCAGCACGCGCAGCTTCCAAATAGTCGATCGCCGTTTGGCGCTGGGCATCATCCATTTTGCTGCGATCCACCGCTGCCCGTGCCGCACTGATCGCCTTCGACACTGAAGCCTCAGCTTTCGAATGGGCAACGCCCGACAACAACATGAACAGGCACATCAATAAGAAAGGAAACAGAAATTTGTTATTAAGCCAGAACATACGCATGGGATAAGTCACTGTGAAAAAATGGGTACGGCTTTGTCAACTCCGAAGCTATTCGGATCGGCTGATGCGGCAATTTGCCGCATTGATTTTTATTGGTCTTGAAACAGAATGCGCGGGTAAAAGCATATAAGCATATCTTCTCAAAGCACAAGCTTTGTATTCTTACCTGAGGATTTCCTCAAATAAAGTGATACCAAAAGCAACAATAATGTTGATTTTTTAAGGAAAGAATGATCATGGAGTCATTGATGCAACCACCGCCCAGCATCACGCATCATCTGATTCTGCAAACTCTCGCGCTGCTGTCTTTTTCAGCTTTCCACACTGTCGCTGGCTGCACAGTACGATGCCAGTGAATACGAATATCGGTATTTCTAAGCCAACTCGAAAGGGTTCATAAGGGCATTGATTACACCGAATGATACCGTAATGCATCGAGGACATGGAAAGCAAGCGAATTTCCCTGAAAGCCACCCTGGAAAGTAAAGCGCATCATATTCTCACTGAGTTCAAGCGACACCGGTTAACATCCAAACTTATCGTAGAATTCGTATATTTAATCTTTAATAAGAGAATCTTTCATGAAAAACTTTTCCTGTAAGTTATTTTTAATCAGTATCCTTTTATTCAATGCCTCGTTATCTCAAGCAGATAGCACCGCAATAACGAAATTTTCAACCCCTGCGGAATACTGTTTTCCTCAAACTTCGTTACGCGGTGGATTTGACAAAATCATTCTCGATCATCATGTGATCATCTCTCCGGAAGATCATTTCAAGAACGGTGATGTTTTCGTAGGCGCGCGGTTCAAGAGCAAACCTGATGTTCTGTGGCTCACAGATGGTTTTTCGTGGTGGAATATCGATGATAACCATGAAAATGCCGGGCCTAAGTCGTATACCAGCGGTAAATTGCAACCCATCGTGCCCACTTCGATTTCGTATAATCCAGTCGATGTGACTGAATTCATTGAAGATGGTGAAATATGGGTGGGTTATGGCCTGCGATCGGAGAGTGAAACCTGGCGTGAATCATTTGAAGATATGAAACGCAGTCAGCGTTTTAATCTGGTATGGGAAATCGGTGTTCCGGGTTTTTCCTTTCCGAGCGCCGGATTGCATGGCGTATTGCCGAATATCTGTCTGACCGCAACCGAGATGAAAACAATCGTCCTCATTGTCCAAACGCCCATTGTGAACCCCGATACAGCAACCCCTGATATCGAAGCAGCCGAAACAATAGGAACAACAACCACCCAGCAATAAATCACAGCATCACTATAGAAAACTGATCCGGTCCAAATGCTGTTCCTGATCGGGTTAGTTTCTCCTCTGTGTACAACGTATTTTTTCGCTATTGAATCAAAACGAATTCTCATGATTAGCACTACATGGACACACGCAGAGATCGTTGACAAGATTTCTGTTTGTTCTGCAGGAAAGTTGTGCTTTCCTCTAACCCTGAGATGACTGTGAACATTCCTGTAAGCAATCATTTCTAAAAATTAATATAATCATGGACCTATTCCACACAAATAAGGGTGTAATAGAAACCACGCCTTAAATATCCCTCCTAGCCTAGAATATGTTGCTAGAATAACCGGCGAAGTTAGCCAGGCAGTCGCTGCCGCTGTTCAATCGGACGGCGGGGGAGGAAAGTCCGGGCTCCACAGAGCAGGATGACGGCTAACGACCGTCCGCCGCGAGGCGAGGAACAGGGCCACAGAGACGAGCGTATTGAGTTACGGTGAAACGCGGTAACCTCCATCCGGAGCAAGACCAAATAGGCAGGCGATGATGTTGCTCGCAGAGCCTGCGGGTAGGTTGCTTGAATGCGCGGGTAACTGCGCATCTAGAGGAATGACTGTCCACGACAGAACCCGGCTTATCGGCTAGCTTCACCCCAGAATGGGTCGAACTTCCAGGAAATTTGAAAAAATAGCCAGCCGCGATCAGCAAAAGGCTCAGCTTACGAGGCATCAAACATGATGGGTTTGATGTCAACGCGCTAAAATCGCGCGCAGCCGTTTTTCAGAATTTCCTAACGAACAGTGATTAACGCCGCAAACGAGGTGAAGCGGTCAGTGCACAGAACGCAGCAATCTCGACCTATCAATACGATAGGCAAGAAAATGGTGCATCGTGCATCGAAACAAATTCGCTCATGCAGTCGACGAATCAGAGTTTTTTTGATGGATTACCGCACATATGCAGAATGAATTGCCATGTATAATTGAAGCCGGATAATTTCAATAATTCATAATGATCCGTAAATTTCTTCATCAAGTATTCAGTCGCAAAACGCCTGCTTCCAGTTCGACCTCAACGCTGACCGTGATTCCCTTTAAACGTCATGGCATCCGTCGTCATCAAATCACGCCGTGCGCACTGAAAATCGCCACTCAGATCCAGCAAGCGGGGTTCTCGGCCTATATCGTCGGCGGCGCGGTGCGCGATCTGCTGTTGGGCCTCACGCCGAAGGATTTCGATATCGCCACCAATGCAACGCCGGAGGAAGTTCATCATATTTTCCGCCGCTCGCGCATCATCGGCCGGCGTTTCCGCTTAGTTCACGTGATGTGCGGCGCGGAAACGGTCGAAGTATCGACGTTTCGCGGCTCATCAACGGAGGAGGATGATCCGGTAGCGATACAGTTAACCGATCAGCATGGCCGGCTGTTGCACGATAACGTGTTTGGAAGTCAGGAGGAAGATGCGGCACGGCGCGATTTCACGGTCAATGCATTGTTCTATGATCCCGCCAAAGAAGAAATCCTCGATTACATGAAAGGTTATGAGGATATCAAGGCCAAGAGACTGCGCATCATCGGCGATCCCATACAACGCTACCGCGAAGATCCGGTGCGCATGCTGAGGGCGGTGCGGTTGGCATCGAAACTGGGCTTGCAAATTGAATCCGAAACCGCCAAGCCAATCGGCGATCTGGCGCCATTGTTGCATAACGTGCCGCCTTCGCGGCTGTTCGACGAAATGCTGAAATTGTTATTGTCGGGATACGCCTTGCCGTGCGTGGTCGAGTTGCGCGCCCGGGGATTGCATCACGGCTTGCTGCCGATGCTCGATGTCATTCTGGAGCAGCCGTTGGGCGAGCGTTTCATTACCATCGCATTGAAAAACACCGATGAGCGCATCCGGCAGAACAAACCGGTGTCGCCAGGATTTCTGTTTGCCATTCTGTTATGGCACGAAGTGCTGTCGCGCTGGAATTCCCTCCAAGCTGGCGGTGAAAAACCAGCACCGGCGTTATTCAAGGCCATCGACACGATACTGTCGATTCAACGCAATAAGCTCGCGATTCCACGCCGTTTCGATGCCGTGATCCAAGAAATATGGACCATGCAACCGCGGTTTGAAGCGCGCGCCGGGCGCAAACCGCTGCGCATGCTGACGCATCCACGGTTCCGCGCCGCTTTCGATTTCATGATGTTGCGTTGTGAAAGCGGCGAACTCAATGCCGAATTGGGCGAATGGTGGAAAACCTTTTTGTCCGCCGATGGCGATCAACGCGAAAAAATGCTCTCCAGCCAACCCGGTCCCAAACGAAACAAACGTCGGCGCAGCCGTAAAAAGGCGTCACCTTCCAACGATCCGGGATCGGATACGATGATTCCTGACACGCAACCGTGATCACTTCCGCATGACTAATTCCCCAAACCGGGCGTTCATCGCGCTGGGCAGCAATCTGGACAACCCGATCGATCAGGTGCAAGGCGCCTTTGAAGAATTAGCACAACTTCCGCATACAAGCCTGATCGGCCGGTCTTCGTTATATCGCAGCGCGCCTGTTGGACGCCTGGATCAACCGGATTTCATCAACGCGGTCGCCTGCATAGAAACCCTGCTGGCTCCCCTCGAGCTGCTCCATGCGCTGCTGGCGATCGAACAACGGCACGGGCGGGTGCGCGAATCCCTGAACGCGCCGCGTACGTTGGATCTGGACATTCTGATCTATGCTGATCTGCAGTGCGATGATAAGGCATTGACCTTACCGCATCCGCGTATGGTAGAGCGCGGCTTCGTACTCAAGCCACTGATGGAAATCGCGCCTGAGTGTGATATTCCGGGTCTCGGCCCTATTGCGCCCTTGAGCGCGGCATGTGATGACCAACGGCTCAAGCGGCTCGCTATTCCTTATCCTTAGCCATGAATTGATCGGCCTGTGATCTATATCGATTCAAGTCGCTATCATCTTCTGTCATTATCCATTGCGAGAATGAATAGATTTCTCCCACTGTCAATTTACTGAATTCGATTGCTTTCAGTTCCTCGTCCTTTTTTAGATCCAATTTATTCATAGTCGTGATCCATTCAAAAAATAATTACTCACATCCGGTTTCTTATGATCCACGCTTGCTGCATTTTGTAATGCATTCGTTAACCTACACTCAACCATAACGTTTTTCGTTATCGATTCACTGTGAGAAAAATCACGCCATTATTCAATTATCTGCCAAAAAAAGAAGGCGATTTTAAATGAAAGCTCTGTAAAATAGAATGCTAGGCACCTCGTAAGCATACAAACATCAGAGTTGAGTTGTTAAAAGCATGAAAACTACACTGGCGACACTGCAACAAATGGTCGAGAACAATGAAAAATTCACTGTATTGACCTGCTATGACGCGATTTTTGCCGACATACTTGAGAATGCAGGCATCGATGCATTGCTGATCGGCGATTCACTCGGAAACGTTTTGCAGGGCGAGAGCACGACGTTATCAGTCAACATGGAGGACATGCTCTATCACACGCGGTGTGTCGCGCGAGGTTCTACCAAAGCATTCATTATCGCCGACATGCCCTTCGGCAGCTATCAGATATCGCCCCAGCAGGCATTCGACAATGCCGCCCGGCTTCTTGCCGCTGGTGCGCACATGGTCAAAATCGAGGGTGGAAAAATCATGGCCGATACTGTTCAATTTTTGACCCAGCGGGGCATTCCGGTATGCGCGCACATCGGCCTGACGCCGCAATCGATACACCAGTTGGGCGGATATAAATTACAGGGCAGCACCGACAAAACTGCCAAACAATTGCTGGATGACGCCAAAACTTTAGAAAAAGCAGGCGCGGCCATGCTCTTGATGGAAGTCATTCCCGCCAAACTAGCCAGAAAGATAACCCATGCATTGCGGATTCCCACCATCGGCATCGGCGCAGGCGCAGACTGTTCGGCTCAAGTACTGGTGTTGCACGACGCACTGGGATTGTACCGCATCAAAAAACCTCGTTTTGTTAAAGACTTCATGGCTGGAGCTGGCAGTATACAGGAAGCCGTCAGCAACTATGTCAGCGCCGTCAAAACCGGCCAATTCCCAGCTCAAGAACATGAATTTTAATCATTTCCTGCTGTGAACATCTTCTCTGACATTGCATCGCTGCGCCAACACCTGAGCAGCGAACGGCACATTGCCTTTGTGCCGACCATGGGCAATCTGCACGCCGGTCATCTGGCGCTGATCAAGCATGCCAGGCAATTGTCGGAGTGTGTGGTGGTCAGCATATTCGTCAACCGGTTGCAATTTTTGCCGCATGAGGACTTCGACCGCTACCCACGAACCTTCGAGAATGACTGCAAACTGCTGGCTGGGCTTGATGTCAATACCCTTTTCGCGCCTGATGAAAAAATTCTTTTCCCTACGAAGCAAGAATTCTTGTTAGCATTACCCCCTGTAGCGGATATTCTCGAAGGAGAATTCCGTCCAGGTTTTTTTCGTGGTGTTGCAACGATAGTACTGAAATTATTCAATATCATTCAACCTAATCTTGCGGTTTTTGGTAAAAAGGATTATCAACAGTTGCATATCGTACGTGAAATGGTCAACCAATTGAATGTGCCGATTGACGTGGTCGCCGGCGAAACCGTTCGTGCATTGGATGGGTTGGCGCTGAGCTCCCGCAATCAATACCTGAACAAAGAACAACGCGCAGAAGCCTGCAATCTGTATCAAACGCTTCTTCACATCAAACAAGCCATCATTTCCGGCAATCAGGATTTTCTGACGCTGCAAGACAATGCTACTTTGCATCTCGCGACACGCGGTTGGAAGGTCGATTACATTCGAATCCAAAGACAGGATTCTCTCATGCCAGCTCACCCGGGCGACACTCGACTGGTGATACTGGGCGCAGCGTGGCTGAACCATACCCGCTTGATCGACAACATAGAAATAGACGATTAAAAATTTTTTGTACATTCACTTGTACGGTTGTTTTCCTCTAAAACCACGCAGCTCAAGAACAAAAAATTATGCAATCACTTCAAACCTTCTGGTTATCCTGCCTTGATCATTTCAAGAAAGAACTGAATGCTCAGCAATTCAACACCTGGATCAAGCCACTGCAGATTGACTCGGACCTGAACAGCGATAGTGAAGTCGTGCTGATTGCGCCAAATCGTTTCGTCTCTCAGTGGGTGAAGGATAACTTCATTGTGCATATCGAATCGATGGCGCAAGGCTATTTCGCCAAGCATATCCAATTTCATCTAAAACTTGCGGACTCGACCGAAGTCAAACAAGCCGCGCCCGAACCGGTTCCTGTAAAAATACCCGACCCTCCTAAACCGGTCAACAGCGCCCCGAGTCCACCTGCAGCCCGAAAGAATACCACCCGGCTGAACCCGGCTTTCACATTTGAGAATTTTGTGACCGGAAAAGCCAATCAACTGGCGCGGGCGGGCGCCATTCAAGTAGCGGAATCACCTGGCATCGCCTACAACCCATTGTTCATCTATGGCGGTGTTGGGCTGGGAAAAACGCATCTGATCCAGGCGATCGGAAATTATGTCCATGAACATAACAAACATGCCAAAATCCGTTACGTTCACGCCGAAAAATATGTCTCCGACGTGGTCAGCGCTTACCAGCACAAGGCGTTCGATAAATTCAAGCTGTATTACCATTCATTGGATCTGCTACTGGTCGACGATGTGCAATTTTTCGGTGGAAAGAACCGCACCCAGGAAGAATTTTTCTATGCCTTCAATGCATTAATAGAAACCCATAAGCAAGTCATCATCACCTGCGATTCCTATCCGAAGGAAATTTCCGGTCTCGAAGAACGGCTGGTATCGCGTTTTGGCTGGGGATTGACTGTCGCGGTGGAACCTCCGGAACTGGAAATGCGGGTCGCCATCCTGCTCAAAAAAGCAGAGCTGGAAAAAGTCCATCTGGATGAAAATGTGGCCTTTTTCATTGCCAAACATATACGCTCCAATGTACGCGAACTGGAAGGCGCATTGAAGCGCGTCCTGGCTTTTTCGCGTTTCATCGGCCAGGACATCACGCTGGATCTGGCCAAGGAAGCGCTCAAGGATCTGCTCGCCGTGCAAAGCCGTCAGATTTCGATCGAAAACATCCAGAAAACCGTGGCCGATTACTACAAGATCAAAGTATCCGACATGTATTCCAAAAAACGATCACGAGTGGTTGCCAGACCGCGGCAAATGGCCATGGCGATCGCCAAGGAGCTGACTTCTCTCAGTTTACCGGATATCGGCGAAGCCTTTGGCGGTAGAGATCACACGACAGTATTGCACGGTTATCGTAAGATCAATGAATTGCGCATTTCCGATCCTATCGTAAGCCGGGATTTCAACGCGCTGATACTCATTTTGAGGGGTTGATAACGATTGAATAGATTGTGCATAACTACGGTAAAAAAATGATCGCCATAGTTATCCACAATTTGTCCAGTTTTTATACAGTCATCATACAGACATCAAATCTATGCTATCTTATTGATATTCATTGGATGTCATAATTTATACATGAACTTTGCTGACATTATTTAATTATTATTATTTTTATATAAATGCTTTTAATCAAAACCAACAAAGATACCCTGTTAAAACCTTTGCAAACTGTCACCGGAATTGTCGAGCGTCGCCAAACATTACCCATCTTATCGAATGTTCTGATTCAGCAAAATCAGGAAAAGACCACTTTTTTGACCACTGATCTGGAAATACAGATCAAAACCTCGGCTGCGTATGATTCTTTGAACCCACAGAATTTTTCGTTGACCGTCGCTGCCAAAAAACTTCAGGATATCCTGCGCTCCTTGGCTAACGATGCTGAAGTAACCTTGACGCGCAAGGATGATCACTTGTACGTAAAATCCGGGCACAGTGCTTTCAATCTGCAAATTTTACCGGCGGAAGATTTTCCAGAAATTGCAGAAGAAGCCAAATCCGATGTTGTCGTGACGCTCAAGCAGAAGGAACTGAAAAATTTGCTGCATCATGTTCAGTTCGCTGTCGCACAACAGGACATCCGTTATTATCTGAATGGGCTGTTATTGTTGATCGAAAAGCATCACCTGATCGGTGTCGGTACGGATGGCCATCGCCTGGCCTATATCGCTACCCATCTGGACGACGCGCATGAAAAGCAGGAAGTCATTCTGCCGCGCAAGGCAGTGTTTGAACTGTCGAAATTGCTCAATGACAGCGACGATCCGGTCGAAATCGACTATTTTCAGAATAAGATCCGGTTTTCTTTTTCCAATATCGTTCTGACATCGAAAGTCATCGATGGAAAATTTCCGGATTACAACCGGGTAATTCCGACCAAGAACACCAAGCAGTTTGAAATCAATCGGTTGGTTTTACTGCAAGCGCTTCAGCGTGTCTCCATCTTGTCCAATCAGAGCGAAAAATTTCGCGGCGTGCGGCTGATCATCAATCCGAACAGCTTACGCATCGTGTGCAAGAACAATGAGCAAGAGGAAGCTCAGGAAGAATTGGAAATCGGCTATCAGGACGAGCCAATCGACATCAGCCTGAATATTACCTATCTGCTCGATTTATTGAACAATGTCGACAGCGAAACGGTGCACTGCGCATTTGAAAACGCCAACAGCAGTGTCCTGCTCACCATTCCCGGCAATACGGAATTTAAATATATCGTCATGCCGATGAGAATCTGACGGCCCGCCGACTGACCTGCTCCAAAGCGCCTCCTGGCATTGTTTTCTAATCATTTCATCACTTAACGCATTCAATATGACTAATCCGAACCAATCCAACGATACTTCACGCGACTACGATCAAGAAAGCATCAAAATTCTCAAAGGCTTAGATGCGGTACGCAAACGACCGGGCATGTATATCGGCGATACCAGCGATGGCACTGGCTTGCACCACATGGTGTTCGAGGTGGTCGACAACGCCATCGATGAAGCATTGGCGGGTCATTGCGATGAAATTACGGTCACGTTGCATCCGGACAATTCGGTCAGCGTGCTCGACAATGGCCGCGGCATTCCGACCGGCATCAAGCAGGATGACGAACTGAAGCGCTCGGCTGCGGAAATCGTGATGACCGAACTGCATGCCGGCGGGAAGTTTGACGACAATTCGTACAAGGTATCCGGCGGTTTGCATGGCGTCGGGGTATCGGTGGTCAACGCGTTGTCGGAATGGCTGAAATTGACCATACGCCGCAACGGCAAGGTGCATCACATGGAATTCCGCATGGGTGTGCCGATGAAGCCGCTGGAAGTCATCGGCGAAAGCGAACGCCACGGCACCGAAGTGCATTTTCTCGCCAGCCAGGAGATTTTTGGTCAGGTTGAATATCACTACGATATCTTTGCCAAGCGCCTGCGCGAGCTTTCTTTCTTGAACAATGGCGTCAAGATTCATTTGATCGACCAACGCACCGGCAAGGAAGAAAAATTCGCCTTCACGGGTGGCATCAAGAATTTCGTCGAATACATCAACCGCAGCAAAACCGTATTGCATCCGGCGATTTTTTACACCACCGGCGTGAAGGACAATATCACCGTCGAAGTGGCGATGCAGTGGAACGACAGCTATACCGAGCAGGTGCTGTGCTTCACCAACAATATTCCGCAAAAGGATGGCGGCACGCATTTGACCGGCCTGCGTGCCGCGATGACGCGCACGCTGAACAACTATATCGAAAAGAACGAATTGGCAAAAAAAGCCAAGGTGGAGACTTCCGGCGACGACATGCGCGAAGGCTTGTCATGCGTGTTATCGGTCAAGTTATTTGAACCGAAATTTTCCTCGCAAACCAAGGAAAAACTCGTGTCATCCGAAGTGCGCCCCGTGGTGGAAGAGGTCGTGACGCAAAAATTATCCGAATTTCTGCTGGAAAATCCAATCGATGCCAAAACCATCTGCAATAAGATCATCGAAGCGGCGCGGGCTCGCGAAGCAGCGCGCAAGGCGCGTGAACTGACGCGGCGCAAGGGCGTGCTCGACAGCATGGGATTGCCCGGAAAACTGGCCGATTGCCAGGAAAAAAACCCCGAATTGTGCGAATTGTATCTGGTCGAGGGTGATTCCGCCGGTGGCTCCGCCAAGCAAGGGCGTGACCGCAAATTCCAGGCGATCATGCCGCTCAAGGGCAAGATTTTGAACGTTGAAAAGGCGCGCTTTGACAAGCTGATCTCGTCACAAGAGATCATCTCGCTGATCACCGCGCTCGGAACCGGCATCGGCAAGGATGAATACAACCCGGACAAATTGCGTTACCACCGCATCATCATCATGACCGACGCGGATGTCGACGGCTCGCATATCCGTACGCTGCTGCTGACGTTCTTCTACCGCCAGATGCCGGAATTGATCGAGCGCGGCCATGTCTACATCGCGCAGCCGCCGCTGTACAAAGTCAAGCACGGCAAGAAAGAACGCTATGTCAAGGATGATCAGGAATTAAAGCAATATCTGCTGAGCCTGGCATTGACCGATGCCGAATTGCATACCGGCGATGACAAGCTGCCATTGAGCGGAGAGACATTGGAAAGCATTGCCCACGAATACATTCTGGCGGAAGCTGTCATCGAGCGCATGAGTCAAGTGATTGACCGGAACGTGATGTATGCGTTGCTGCGCCAGCCGGATGTCGACCTGAGCAACGAGCAGGCAGCGATCGATAGCGCCGCAAGACTGGCAGCGCGAACCAAGGACGTCCACATCGCCGCGGAATTTGACGAGGTACATGAACGATACCGGCTAAAAATCATCCGTATGTCACACGGTAACCAGATGATCAGCCATCTCGACAATGATTTCGTCGAAAGCGGCGATTATGCCCAGATCCAGAAAACCGCCCAGGTATTCGACGGCCTGTTGAGCTCGAATGCATACATCCAGCGCGGCGAGCGCAAGCACGCAGTCAGCGAATTCAAGCAAGCACTGGAATGGTTGCTGGACGAAGCCAAAAAGGGCCTCAACGTGCAGCGCTACAAAGGCTTGGGTGAAATGAACCCGAGCCAGCTCTGGGAAACCACCATGGACCCGCAAAACCGCCGCCTGCTGCGCGCGCAAATCGAAGACAGCATCCTGACCGACGAAATCTTCACCACGCTGATGGGCGATGTCGTCGAACCGCGTCGGGCGTTTATCGAGAGGAATGCGCTGCGGGCGACGAATATCGATATTTAGATATTTCAATTTTGTCGGATCGCAAAACTTATTAAGGGTACTTCGAAATGGTTTGCATCTGGTGGATCATTTTTATACGCCAGAAAGAGAGATGAGCGGATTGTGAAAACCGGCTGAGCGCTTCCGGCCGGTTAATCGGTTGGTTTTTGTAATGCGTACACAACCTATTTTGAACATTGCAAATGAGCACGAAAGAAGCCCAGATCGAACAAAGCTTAATTGCCAAGCTCACCAATCTAAAATATAGCTACCGCGCTGACATCCGTGACAAGGCAGCGCTTGAGCAAAACTTCCGCCAAAAATTCGAGGCGTTAAACCGCGTCCACCTTACCGATGCTGAATTCGCCCGTCTGCGCGACGAAATCATCACTACCGATGTCTTCACCGCCGCCCAGGCCTTGCGCGAGAAAGGCAAGTTCACCCGTGAGGACGGCACTCCGCTGGAATACATGCTGGTCAATATCCGGGATTGGTGCAAGAACGAGTTCGAAGTGATCAACCAGCTTCGCATCAATACCGATAACAGCCATCGCCGTTATGACGTTATCCTGCTGATCAACGGCCTGCCGCTGGTGCAGGTCGAACTGAAATCCCTGCAAATCAGCCCCCGCCGCGCCATGGAGCAGATCGTCGATTACAAAAACGATCCCGGCAACGGCTACACCAATACGCTGCTCTGTTTCATGCAGTTATTCATCGTCAGCAACGAAACCGACACGCGTTACTTTGCCAACAACCGTGACCAGCACTTCAGCTTTAATGCCGACGAGCGCTTCTTGCCCATTTACCAGCACGCCGACGAGAACAACAATAAAATCGGCCACCTGCACGACTTTGCCGACGACTTCCTCGAAAAGTGCAACCTGGGCCGCTTGATCAGCCGCTATATGGTGCTGGTGCAGAGCGAGCAAAAAATCCTCATCATGCGCCCGTATCAAATCTATGCGGTCAAGGCCATTGTCGAGTGCATCCACCAGAATCGCGGCAACGGCTATATCTGGCACACCACCGGCAGCGGCAAGACACTCACCTCGTTCAAGACCTCCACCTTGTTGAAAGACAACTCCGACATCGAAAAATGTCTGTTCGTGGTAGACCGCAAAGACCTCGACCGCCAGACCCGTGAGGAATTCAACAGATTCCAGGAAGGCTGCGTCGAGCACAACACGAACACCGAAGTTTTGGTGCGGCGCATGCTGTCGGACGACTACGCCGACAAAGTCATCGTCACCACCATCCAGAAGCTGGGCCTGGCGCTGGACGAAAACAGCCAACGCAACAAGGCCAAACAGAAAGAGGGTAAACAGACCTACAAGGAACGCCTCGAACCCATGCGCGATAAGCGCGTCGTCTTTATCTTCGACGAATGCCACCGTTCCCAGTTCGGCGACAACCACAACGCCATCAAAGCGTTCTTCCCCAAGGCGCAACTGTTTGGTTTTACCGGCACGCCCATCTTCGACGACAACGCCACTTATCAGCAGATTGACGGCAATATCGGCTCCTACAAAACCACCAAAGACATCTTCGAAAAGGAACTGCACGCCTACACCATCACCCACGCCATCGAAGACAAAAATGTCCTGAGTTTTCACATCGACTATTTCGGCAAGGAGGGCGACAAGAAACCGAAGAAGGGCCAAACCCCGCCGCCGGAAGCCGTCATCGACGCCATCCTGCAAAAGCACGACAGCGCCACCGACCACCGCCGTTTCAACGCGATACTGGCCACGGCCTCGATCAACCACGCCATTGCATACTACGCGCTGTTCAAATCCCTGCAGGCCAAGAAGCAGGCCGAAGATGAAACCTTCGAACCGCTGCATATCGCCTGTGTGTTCTCGCCACCGGCGGAAGGCAATAAAGATGTGCAGCAGTTACAGGAAGACCTGACACAGGAAAAGGCAGACAACCAGCAAGAACCGGAGCAAAAGAAGGCTGCGCTCAAAACCATCATCGACGACTACAACCGGCAATACGGCAGCAATCACACCCTCAGCGAATTCGATCTCTACTATCAGGACATACAACAGCGTATCAAGAATCAGAAGTACAGCAATGCCGACTACCCGCGCAAGAACAAGATCGACATCACCATCGTGGTGGACATGCTGCTCACCGGTTTCGACTCCAAATACCTCAACACCCTGTATGTCGATAAAAACCTCAAGCACCACGGCCTGATCCAGGCCTTGTCGCGCACCAACCGCGTGCTCAACGACAGCAAGCCCTGGGGCAACATTCTCGACTTCCGCTATCAGGAAGAAGAAGTCGACGCTGCCATCAAGCTATTCTCTGGTGCAGCCAAAGACCGCGCGCGGGAAATTTGGCTGGTGGACCCTGCGCCGGTGGTGGTGGAGAGATACCAGGCCGCAGTGGGCGAACTGGAAAAATTCATGGCCGCCAAGGGGCTGGCCTGCGAGCCCTCGCAAGTGGTCAACCTCAGGGGCGACACCGCCAAGGCCGAGTTCATCAACTGCTTCAAGGAAGTGCAAAAGCTCAAGACCCAACTGGAGCAATACACCGACCTCGACGACAAGAGCAGAAAGACCATCGAGCAGCAACTGCCCACCGACACCCTGCGCAGCTTCAAGGCCGCCTATCTCGACACCGCGCTGGAACTCAAGCGCAAGCAGGGCAAAGACGATGAAACGGATCCAGCGGTGCAGCAACTGGAATTCGACCTGGTGCTGTTTGCTTCCAGCCTCATCGATTACGACTACATCATGGGGCTGATCGCCAAATCCACGCAGAACATCGGCAAGCAGAAAATGACCCGCGCCCAGCTCATCGAGCTCATCAGCGCCAACGCCAACCTGATGGAAGAGCGCGAAGACATCATCGCCTACATCAACAGCCTGCCAACCGGCGAAGTGCTGAGCGAAACGGAAATCCGTGCAGGCTATCAGACCTTCAAGGCGCAACAGGCCGCAGTCGATCTGGCTCATATCGCCGACAAACACGGCTTGCCAACCGTCGAGCTGCAAGCCTTTGTCGATGCCATCATGAGCCGCATGATCTTCGACGGCGAACAGCTCACCGACCTGCTTAGTCCGCTGGGGCTGGGCTGGAAAGCACGGCGTGAAGCCGAACTGGCTCTGATGGCCGATCTGGTGCCCTATCTGCAAAAACTTGGCAGTGGCCGGGAAATTTCGGGGTTGAATGCGTATGAGTGAGCAGGAGAAAAAGGGTTTGGTTCCGGCATTGCGGTTTCCCGAATTTCGGAATGGTGGGGAGTGGGAAGTTAAGCAGTTAAAGCATGCTTGTGATATGCAGGCAGGAAAGTTTGTTCAGGCTTCAGAAATACAGGAGCGATCAAACGACAATTTATATCCGTGTTATGGCGGTAACGGGTTGCGTGGGTACACGAAAACATATACACACGAAGGAACCTATTCGCTTATTGGTCGGCAAGGCGCGCTGTGCGGGAACGTTAACCTAGTTTCAGGTCGATTTCATGCAACCGAGCATGCCGTTGTAACCACGCCTAAAGCTGGTGCGGATACTAATTGGCTTTTTTACAAATTAGTACTTCTAAACTTGAATCAATTTGCAACAGGCCAAGCGCAGCCTGGTCTCTCAGTTGAAAATCTTGAAAAGGTTGGGATTAATCTCCCTAGAGATATAGATGAGCAACAAAAAATCGCCAATTGCCTCACTTCCATCGACGAGCTGATCACCGCCCAAACCCAAAAGCTCGACGCTCTCAAGACCCATAAAAAAGGCCTGATGCAGCAACTCTTCCCCGCCGAAGGCGAAACCGTGCCCAAACTCCGCTTTCCCGAGTTTCGAGGTAAGGGGGAGTGGGAATTGAAAGAGCTGGGGCAGCTGGCAACATACACGAAAGGGTTTGCATTTAAGTCACAAGATTATCGAAGCGAAGGGATTCGAATTATTCGAGTTTCTGATTTGGGGGCAGAATTTATTAAACCAGATAGTGAAAAGGTTTTTATAGCCTCTGAGTTAGCTGGAGACTATGAAAGATACAAGCTTAACAAGGGTGAAATTATTATCACGACTGTAGGTTCAAAGCCAGAGTTGGTTGATTCTGCTGTTGGTCGTGGAGTATTTGTGCATCACTCCAATGAAGGTTTTCTTAATCAGAATCTCCTAAAATTGGAAGTTGTAGCAGAGGTTAATAGCAGATTTTTATTTTCCAATATTAATACTACTGAGTACCAAGAATTCATAGCATCAATTTCTCGCGGAAATGCAAATCAGGCAAATATAGCGGTGAAAGAGTTGATGAAATTTGAATTAAAAGTTCCTGGCCCTAATGAACAACAAAGAATTGCCAATTGTCTCATCTCTGTCGATGAGCTGATCACCGCCCAAACCCAAAAACTCGAAGCCCTCAAGGTTCACAAAAAAGGGTTGATGCAACAGCTTTTCCCGGCCGTGGATGACGACGGCATAGATACCTAAGCCGAGATGGACGCGTGACCCAGCTCATCCTCTACACCAGCGAAGACGGCCAAGCCCAGGTGCAACTGCGCGCCGAGCAAGGAACAGTCTGGCTGAGCCAGTTAGAAATGGCGGAGCTGTTCAACGCTACCAAGCAGAACATCTCGCTGCATTTGAAGAACATTTTTGAAGATGGCGAGCTCGACTCCGCTGCAACTGTCAAGGAATCCTTGACAGTTCAAACCGAGGGTAGCCGTGAGGTACGTCGCCCCGTCACACTCTACAACCTGGATGCCATTCTGGCCGTGGGCTTCCGGGTGCGCTCACCACGCGGGGTGCAATTCCGCCGCTGGGCCAGCACGGTGCTGGCGGAATATCTGCGCAAGGGCTTCGTCATGGACGACGAGCGGCTGAAGAACCCCGATGGCCGCCCGGACTATTTCGATGAGATGCTGGCACGCATCCGCGATATTCGCGCCTCGGAAAAGCGTTTCTATCAAAAAGTGCGCGACCTGTTCGCGCTGGCAGCCGATTACGACAAGACCGATCAGGCCACCCAGCAGTTTTTCGCCTCGGCACAAAACCTGTTGCTGTATGCGGTGACGCAAAAGACCGCCGCCGAGATCATCCTCGCTCGCGCCAACCCCGCCGATGACCATTTTGGTTTGCTCACCTGGAAAGGGTCCCAAGTGCGCAAGCGGGATATTCTGATTGCCAAGAATTACCTAAGCGAAGACGAAATCGACACGCTGAACCGCCTGGTGGTGATCTTTCTGGAAACCGCCGAACTGCGCGCTAAACGCCAAACCATTACCAGCATGGCTTTCTGGCGCGACAACGTCGGGCAGATCATTACCGCCAACGGTTTTCCCTTGCTGGCCGGTGCCGGTTCAGTCAGCCATGCCAGTATGGAGCAACAGATTACCTCGCAGTTTATGGACTACGACCAGCGCCGCAAAGCCGAGGAAGCACAAGCCGCCGATGCACAGGACGAAGCCGAGCTGAAAGCGCTGGAAAACAAGATCAAGCACCGCAAGGCGGCAGACGCATGACGGCCGCTGATCCCCACTTTATCGATCTATCCCGGTTGGCCACGCATCTGCGCGAAAAGCTGGCAGAGAAGAAATACATTTTGCTATTCGCCTACAACGGCACGGGCAAGACCCGTCTGTCTATGGAATTCAAAAACCTGGGCAAGAACGGTGATGCGCGGGATACGCTGTACTTCAACGCCTTTACTGAAGACCTGTTTTACTGGGATAACGACCTGGAGAATGATGAGCGGCGGGTGTTGCGCTTGAACCGCGATTCGCGTTTCTTTGGTGGGCTGCAAGAATTGGAAATGGAAAACCGGATCGGCCCGTTGCTGGAGCGCTATGCGGACTTCAATTTTTTCATCGATTACGCCGATTGGCAAATTACTTTCTTCCGCGACCGGGATGCAAACGGCGAGCCGGTCGCGATCAAGGTATCGCGCGGCGAAGAGAATATCTTTGTTTGGTGTTTCTTTCTCGCGGTGGCTCAACTGGCGATAGACGAGCAAGAGGCCTATGCGTGGGTCAAATACATTTATGTCGATGATCCCATCTCATCGCTGGACGACAATAATGCCATTGCAGTGGCTTGTCATCTGGCAAACCTGCTGCAAGACTTGAACGGGAAAATCAAGGCTGTCATTTCAACCCACCATGCGCTGTTTTTCAATGTGATGTGGAATACGCTGAATGAGCGGGGAAAGAATAATCCGCTGCAGCCATATTTCCTCGGCTGCGATAAAGGTTCTGGCAGTTATACACTACGTTACACCAGTGAAACCCCGTTTTTTCATCATGTTGCTTTGCTCAAGCAATTAATTGAGGCAGTAGAGACAGACCAGCTCTATACCTATCACTTCAATATCCTGCGCAGCATCTTGGAAAAGACGGCCACATTTCACGGCTTCCCCAATTTTTCCGCTTGCATCAAGCAGGACGATGAAGACGGCATCCTACATGCGCGTTTGATTAACGTGTTAAGCCACGGCAACTATTCGCTGTTTGAGCCTCGCGAGATGTTGGAGGAGAACAAGCGGCATTTCAAAAAAATATTGAGCGACTTTATGGCGAACTATCGGTTCAACCCTGAACTGTTCCCGGAATTGATTGAAGAGGCTACACATGGATAAGCAACTGCAAATTTTGCACTATCATCTTGAGGCTGCGGCACAGCGCGCCGATGCTGATGGTATCGAGTTCTGGTTTGCGCGCGATTTACAGGAGCAACTGGGTTACGTTCGCTGGGAAAATTTCCAGACCGCTATCAATCGCGCAATGGAATCGTGCGAGGCTTCTGGTCATGCGGTTTCTGATCATTTTCGTGGCGTCACGAAAATGATTGAATTGGGTAAGGGTGGGATGCGTGAGATTGATGATTTTATGCTTACGCGTTATGCCTGTTATCTAATTGCGCAGAATGGCGACCCGCGCAAACCCGAGATTGCGTTTGCACAAAGCTATTTTGCGGTGCAGACCCGCAAGCAGGAGTTAATTGAAGACCGCATGCAACTCCAAGCGCGGATGGAAGCCCGCGACCGGCTGAGGGAATCGGAAAAGTCACTGTCGCAAAATATCTTCGAGCGAGGGGTGGACGATGACGGTTTTGGCCGCATTCGCTCAAAAGGCGATCACGCCTTGTTTGGGGGACACACCACGCAGGCCATGAAAGACAAATACGGCATTGTGAAAAGCCGTCCGTTGGCGGATTTTTTGCCCACCCTGACGATTGCCGCCAAAAATCTTGCAACCGAGATGACTAATCACAATGTGGCGCAGACCAATTTGCAAGGCGAGCGGGCCATTACCGATGAGCATGTGCAAAACAACGTGAGTGTGCGTGAGATGCTTGGACAGCGCGGCATTAAACCGGAAAGCCTACCTGCCGAAGAGGATTTAAAAAAGCTGGAGCGGCGGGTGAAATCTGAAGAAAAGAAGCTGGCAAAAACGACCAAAACCTTGCCGCCGACCAGCAAGGAAAAAGGGAATCTATGACTAAAGAAGAACTGAACCAACTCGGCAAAACGCTTTGGGATATTGCCGACCAGTTGCGCGGCGCGATGAATGCCGACGACTTTCGCGACTATATGCTGTCGTTCCTGTTCTTGCGTTATCTTTCGGACAACTACGAGACAGCGGCGAAGAAGGAGCTGGGTAATGATTACCCAACCTCTGGAGAGGGCGACAAACGCGCACCGCTGGCCATCTGGTACGAAGAGAACGCCGCAGATACCGCAGACTTCGAAAAACAGATGCGCATCAAGGTGCATTATGTGATCGAACCGCAGTACCTCTGGAGCAGCGTCGCCGAAATGGCACGCACGCAGCATGCTGATCTGCTGGATACGCTGTGGAAAGGCTTCAAGTACATCGAAGAAAAATCCTTTGAAAGCACCTTTCAAGGCCTGTTTTCCGAGATTAATTTGCATTCCGAGAAGTTGGGCAAGAAACCCTCGGAACGCAACGCCAAGCTTTGCGCCATCATCCAGAAGATTGCCGAGGGTATTTCAAAATTCAGCACCGACATGGATATTCTGGGCGATGCCTATGAATACCTGATCGGCGAATTCGCCGCCGGTTCCGGCAAAAAGGCGGGTGAGTTTTATACGCCGCAACAGATTTCCACCATCCTTTCTGAAATTGTCACACTGGACAGCCAGGAACCTAAAACGGGCAAAAAGCAAAAGCTGAGCAAGGTGCTGGATTTTGCCTGCGGCTCCGGCTCATTGCTGCTGAATGTGCGCAAGCAGCTCGGGCCCCACGGCATCGGCAAAATCTACGGTCAGGAGAAGAACATTACCACTTACAACTTGGCGCGCATGAATATGCTGCTGCATGGGGTGAAGGATACCGAATTCGAGATACACCACGGCGATTCGTTGCTCAACGACTGGGATATTCTCAACGAGATGAATCCGGCCAAAAAGCTGCAATTCGATGCCGTGGTGGCTAATCCGCCGTTCAGTTATCGGTGGGAGCCGAACGAAACCCTGAGTGAAGACTTCCGCTTCAAGAACTATGGCCTTGCCCCAAAATCCGCCGCCGACTTTGCCTTTCTGCTGCACGGCTTTCACTTTCTGAGTGACAGCGGTGTGATGGCGATCATTCTGCCCCATGGCGTGCTGTTCCGTGGCGGCGCGGAAGAACGCATCCGCACCAAGTTGTTGAAAGACGGCCATATCGACACCGTGATCGGCTTGCCTGCCAATCTGTTTTTCTCCACCGGTATACCGGTCTGTATATTGGTCCTGAAGCGTTGCAAAAAACCGGATGACGTGTTGTTCATCAACGCCAGCGAATATTTCGAAAAAGGCAAACGCCAAAACCGCTTGCTGCCGGAGCACATCGACAAAATCGTCGAAACCTACCAATACCGCAAGGAAGAGCTCCGCTACTCGCGCCGGGTGTCGATGGAGGAAATCGAGAAAAACGACTATAACCTCAATATCTCGCGTTATGTGAGCACTGCAACGGCAGAGGAAAAAATTGATTTGCAGGCTGTCAACGCCGAGTTGGTTAAGTGTGAGGAAAAAATTGTCGAGAATACCGGTAAGCATAACCAGTTTCTCAAGGAGCTGGGCTTACCACCTTTGCCTTGATTAGTTGGTACGCTTTCCCATTAATCTTTGTTGTTTGTAAACCAGGCCGCAGCCTTTGCCAATATGTTACGCTCCATCTCCACATGCTTGAGCTTCTTGCGTTTTGAAGAGAAGAGCTGAATTTTACAACCCATAACAATTCTTTACATCACTAGCGATAAATTGAATTGTGATACAAGATAGATCAGCCTATTCTTACAGGAGCCAGAGTAACTCAAAAAGCGAGGTTAATAAATGAAAGAGAAATTTTTTTCCGTGTCGCTGCTGTTCTTTTTGACACCCAGTATTTCCCACGCCATGCCCGGCATGCACGATTTCAGCAGCGGAGCGGCTACGGAGCATCCGCGGGTTTCCAACAGCATCGGCGGGAAAATCAATACGTCAGGGTCGGAGATGGAAATTACCCATAGCGCCGACGGCAAGACGGCGATTTTTGTGTCGACGCGGGAGGGGAGTGTTCAGTCGCCCGGGGGGAACTACAGTTTCGATATCTGGATGTCGCGTCTGGCCGATGGTGAGTGGCAGGAGCCGGTTCATTTGGGGCCGGGAATCGATCCCAAGGTCGGGCCGAACATCAATACTTCGGCGTGGGATCTGGAGCCAAGTTTTTCCGATGATGGCAACGTGATTTATTTCACCCGCTACGAGCCGGGCAATATGTTATCCGGCGATCTGTACGTGGTGCAGAAAATCGATGGCGTGTGGCAAGCGGCCAGAAACTGGAACGACGTACCGGAGCTGCCGAGCATCAATACGCCGACTGGCGAGGAGCATTGCCCGATCATCGCATCCGATAGTCTGATTTATTTCAGTTATCACCAACCGGGCGTAACACAGGACAGCGACATCTGGAAAGTCGAGAAAAAGGATGGTGTATGGCAAAAGCCGGTCAGCCTGGGACCGAAGATCAATTCACCGCAGCGCGATCACATGCACTGGACTGGGTTGTCGAAAGACGGCAAGAGTCTGATCATCACCAGCATGCGCACCGATCTGGGTTCGCGCGGCGGGCATGACGAATGGATTGCGCAGCAGAATGCCGAGGGCGAATGGCAGCAGCCGGTGAATCTCGGCGATGCGATCAATACTGGCGGCGAGGATATGTGCTGGACGTTCACGCCGGACGGCAAGAAATTTACCGGCAGTTGGGGGCCGCACGGCTCGTATGATATGGATCTGCGCTCAATCAACAAGGATGACGTGCCGCTGCTCAAACAATTCGAGCCGATCGGTCCACCGCCCAATCTGCTGAGCAGTAAGAACGCGAAATCTGAAGCCCATGCATCGGAACGAAAATAAAGTATCGAAGTAGCTGTATTGAAGCCGCAGCTAAATTGCAGTTCTGATAAAAATTTGAGTTAATGCCGCCGGGTGAAAACCGGCGGCATTATGTTGCGAACGTGCGTGTGCTATGGTTTGAGTTTCAACATCATGGGTTGAAAGCGCCGCAGCGTACCTGGGGCGATCAGATCTTTGATTTCCAACGATTTAACCGCTGAAGACGGTGCGCAGTTGGCGGTTTCTACCAATTTGACGACCAGCGGATTGAAGTCTACCTCGACGCTGGTATAACTGCCGGCATCATCGCCATCGCGATCGCCGCGGAAGGTGAATAATTTGACCGGACCGTTGGGCCCGCTGCCTTGAGGATCATCGTTGTGATCGGTATCGATATAGTGCGCTGAGCTTTCCGTGCCGCTTTCGATCCTATCGATGCGCCAACCCGATGGCGCATTGTAGTACGGTTCGATGCGTTCTCCTTCCGCAGTCGTCCAATCGCTGCGCGTCTCCTGAGCTTTCATCCACAGATGCAAGTTGACCCGGGTATCTTCTTTGACCCAGCGCGCTGTGGCCCATACTTCGGGTCCATGACCGGAATATTCGCGATCACCGCGAGTATGCGGCGGTGTGAACGAGAAATTCGTGCTGCGTGTATAAGTTTCCGTTTTTTCACGGCAGATCGGTGTAGCGGGCTGAATGACCGCAATACTGGAAATCGGCCGGTTTTCCCATTCCAGCGTCAGGCGGTCGCTACTACTGGACAGCGGCACACCATTGGCACCGAGATTCAGCGTCATGTGATAGTGCGTAAGCCGGTCCAGTTTGGATGACACGTCGGTCGTGCCGGATTTGCTGTGCAGCGAGACTTTGATCGGCGTGGTATCAAAATCGTAACCAAAGAATTCGAGTTTGTTGCGGCGGCTGGAGTCCAGCGCCATGTCGACTGCGGCAGGAACGACGTGGCACAAGGCGGGTTCAACCGCGGGTACCGACTGATGCAGCAGGCGCGCGCGTATCCTGACCAGGGCTTGGCGCACGCGCGAACCGATGAAGTCGACATTGCAGCGCAATTCCGTGCCAGTTGCGGCTACGCTGCGGTTAAGCAAATCCGAAACTTCATTGCGCACGGTGGATTGGGCATCGGCAGTCAATTTCTGGGTGGTTTGCTGTAGCACTGCCTGCCATGACGATGAATTTTGATCCAACGCATCGATCGCGTCATTCAAGGCAGCGACGGTATTGCCGGTCACGTCGCTGACGGTATCGGTGACCTTATCGATTTTATCGCCGATGCTGCAGCCGGAAATGATCACCGGAATGCAGACGATTGCGGCCCAGATAAACCGTCTTGAGGTTTTAAAGGGTGGTTGAACAGATCTTGAGGGAAATGATGTGATTGTTTTCATGCTGTCGATCTCCTTATTGTATTGGGAAAAACGCGCATTCGTGCTGCTGGGTGCAGAAATGAAAGGTATTTCTGTATCGACTATAAAATAAAGTCTGATAGTTCGTCAAACTGGCGGCTTGTCGGTGATGTGGCGGTAGCTTAAGGAATGCTGAGAAGAAGGTGGAGAGAGTTTCGTGAAATGCAGCGGGTAAAAAGGATATTTACCCGCTGCAATCAAACGAATGATACTGAGTGGTTAGGCCGCGACGCGCGATGCGCGTTTGCGCTCGTGTTCGAGCAGGAAGCGCTTGCGGATGCGGATCGTCTTGGGCGTGATTTCGACCAATTCGTCATCGGCGATGAATTCAATCGCGGATTCCAGCGTGAGCTGTATCGGTGGCGTCAATGTCACTGCTTCATCGGTGCCGGAAGCGCGGATATTGGTCAACTGCTTGCCTTTGATCGGGTTGACGACCAAATCATTATCGCGGCTGTGAATTCCGATCACCATGCCCTCGTACAATCGATCGCCGGGACTGACGAACATGCGGCCGCGGTCTTGCAGTTTCCATAACGCATAGGCGACCGCTTCGCCGTGTTCCGACGAAATCAGCACGCCATTGCGGCGCGGTGGAATTTCCGGACGCATCGGCGCAAATTCATCGAATACATGGCTCATCAGACCGGTGCCGCGGGTCATGGTCATGAATTCGGATTGAAAACCGATCAAGCCGCGTGCCGGGATGCGGTAATCGAGCCGCACCCGCCCTTTGGCGTCCGACACCATGTCTTGCAAGTCGCCACGGCGTGCGCCCAGGGCTTCCATGACCGCGCCTTGATTGGCTTCGTCGACGTCGACCGTGAGCATTTCGAACGGCTCGCATTTGACGCCATCGATTTCGCGGATCACGACATGCGGGCGCGATACGGCCAGTTCGTAGCCTTCGCGGCGCATGTTTTCCAGCAAAATGGTCAGATGCAATTCGCCGCGCCCGGAGATCAAAAATGAATCCGTTTCGGAGGTTTCATCCAGCCGCATGGCGACATTGGTCAACAGCTCCTTTTCCAGGCGCTCACGCAACTGGCGGCTGGTGACGAACTTGCCTTCCTGGCCGGCAAAAGGCGATGTGTTCACCTGAAAGGTCATGGTCAGAGTGGGTTCATCCACTGCGAGCACCGGCAACGCTTCAGGCTTGTCGACATCGGCCAGCGTGGTGCCGATGCTGAGTTCTTCGATGCCGTTGATCAGTACGATATCCCCTGCCAGCGCTTCCTTCATCTGTAGCCGTTCCAATCCTTGGAAGCCGAGCACTTGATTGACTTTGGCTTTTTTCGGCGGTTTGTCGCCCATCATCACCATGACTTCCTGGTTAGGCCTCAACTTGCCGCGATGGATCCGGCCTATGCCGATGCGGCCGACGAAACTGGAATAATCCAGCGCGCTGATTTGCAGTTGCAGCGGTTCATCGGGATTACCGGTGGGCGCGGGCACGTGTTTAAGAATGGTGTCGAACAGCGGACGCATATCCGGGCTCGGTTTTTCCTGATCGAGAGTGGCAAAGCCATTCAATGCGGAGGCGTACACGACCGGAAAATCCAATTGCTCATCGTTGGCGCCGAGCTTATCGAACAGATCGAAGGTCTGATCGACCACCCAACTGGCACGGGCACCAGGACGGTCAATTTTGTTGATCACGACGATTGGCCGCAAACCGAGGGCAAGCGCTTTCTTGGTGACAAACCGGGTTTGGGGCATCGGACCTTCGACCGCATCAACCAGCAATAACACCCCGTCGACCATCGACAATACGCGTTCGACTTCACCGCCAAAATCGGCATGTCCGGGTGTGTCGACGATGTTGATGTGTATGCCTTCATAATCGATCGCGCAATTCTTGGCCAGAATGGTGATGCCGCGTTCGCGTTCAATATCGTTGGAATCCATCACACGTTCGGAAATTTGCTGATGTGCGGCAAAGGTGCCCGCTTGATGCAGCAATTTGTCAACCATCGTGGTTTTGCCATGGTCAACGTGAGCGATAATGGCGATATTGCGGATTGGACGAGACATGATAATTCCTCAAAAAAATAAGCTGTTAGTTGGTACGGTGTGGGGGGTCGGGTATTATAGCAGTTGATCTTGATGATTCCTATGATCAATTTTGATTACTGCACAAAGGCAATGAAATTGCGGTAAAGTTCAAACAGACCCATCACCACAGGAAACGCAGGATGCAAACCTCGCCGTCGATTCGCTACCTTTCCAGGGATGTGCTGCAATCGCTGTCATTGACGCCACAGGATGTGGTTGCCAGCATCGAGCATTTATTGCTGGGCCGCAGGCAGTACGTGTGGAATGCTCCCAAAGCGGTGATTACGCCACCCGATGGCCGCTATATGATGGCTACCCTGGCGGCTGCCGATGATCCACCGTATCTTGCCGTCAAAGCGTTGGTGCTGAATCCGGATAATCCTAATCATGGATTGGAAAGCATCAATGCGTTGGTGACCCTGCTCGATAGCCGTAGCGGATTACCGCTCGCGATACTCGACGGCAACTGGGTGACCGCCATGCGTACTGCCGGTTTGAGTGCGGTGGCTGCCAAACGGCTTGCTCGACCAGACGCGTCAAGCATTGCTTTCATCGGTTGCGGTGTCCAGGCCCGCAGTCATTTGCAGGCTTTTTCAGCGTTGTTTCCGCTCAGGGAAGTACGGGTATTTGGACGGGGAGCGGCCAGCCGCGACGCATTTTGCCATGAGGTGGAAAGCATGGGATTGCCGGTCACTACGCCGCACACTGCGCAAGAAACGATCCAACAGGTTGATTTGATCGTTACGTCGGTGACATTATCGCCCCAACTGCAACCATTTCTGGATGCGCGTTGGCTGAAACCGGGCGCATTCGTGACCATGACGGATCTGGCTGCGCCATGGCTGGCTGAGAGTATGTCGGCATTGGATCGTATCATCGTTGATGATGTGGAACAGGAAGCCAGTATGGCAAAGCCGCTGGTCGATCCGAAACTGATCGCGGGAGATTTGACCGGTTTGGTGACTGGAACCGTGCCCGGTCGCAGCACTGCCGAAGAGCGCATGGCTTTTGCTTTTCGGGGATTGGCGCTGGGTGATCTGGCGGTTGCGGGCTTGGCGTATCAGCGCGCCTGTGCTTGCTCGCAGGGCACGCTGATGGATGGTTAGGGAAGCGCTGATTGACTGCAAAGCGAATTGCTTCGTTGCGCGTTACTCTCTTTCTCGCCTATTTTTTGCATGGGTCTCGGTTGTTGTTCCGTGCAGCTTCCGTTTCATTTCATTCGCCGCCGAATGAATTAGCGTTCCTTAAAATTCTTCCCAATCATCGCCACCACCGCCTGCTGCCATTTTGCGCGGTTGAGTTGAGGCTGTTTCAGTCTTCATTTCGGCTGCTTGCGCCGCATGCCTTGTTGCTGGGCCACGGTTGGGCAATTTGGCTACGGCAGCCGGACGACGGTTTCGCTTGACTGCCATCGTTGGCTCCGAGTGGGTACCCGATAGTTTGAAGGTATTGATCGCTTGCGTTAATGCTTGTGCTTGTTCTTGCATCGATTCCGCCGCGGCCGTCGCTTCTTCCACCAATGCTGCATTTTGCTGCGTGACTTCATCCATTTGGGTTACGGCTTGATTGACTTGTTCGATGCCCGAGCTTTGTTCCTGCGATGCGGCTGAGATTTCACTCATGATATCGGTCACGCGTTTTACGGCAGTGACGATTTCATCCATCGTGGCGCCTGCTTCATCAACCAGGTGCGTGCCATTTTCCACTTTAGACACAGAATCACTGATCAGTTCTTTGATCTCTTTAGCGGCTGCTGCGGAGCGTTGCGCCAGCGTGCGTACTTCTGTCGCTACCACCGCAAATCCACGGCCCTGCTCACCGGCACGCGCTGCTTCGACGGCGGCATTGAGCGCCAGGATATTGGTCTGGAAGGCAATGCCATCGATGACACTGATGATCTCGACAATTTTTTTCGAACTTTCGTTGATCGAATTCATCGTTTGCACCACTTGCCCGACGACGGTACCGCCTTTCATCGCGACTTCGGTAGCGCCGGCCGCCAGTTGATTGGCTTGGCGCGCATTGTCGGCATTCTGCTTGACGGTGGAGGTCAATTCTTCCATTGATGAAGCCGTTTCTTCCAAGTTAGAGGCTTGCTCTTCGGTGCGCTGACTGAGATCCGAGTTACCGGATGCAATTTCACCCGAAGCCGTAGTGATTTGATCCGCTCCCGCGCGTATTTTGCCGATCAGATCTATAAGGTTGGTCTCCATCGTTTGTAACGCCTGCAGTAGTCGGCCGGTTTCATTCGTTGAAGTTACTTCAATCCGGTGGGTGAGGTCGCCGTTGGCTATGGCATTGGCGATATTGATGGCTTCTTGCACCCGACGGGTGATGCCGCGTACGATAAAGATTGCAAACATGATCGTGACGATGAGGGTAGCCATCAGGATACCTATCGCGAAATATAGCGTCTGTTGCAGATGTTCTTGCCGCAATTGAAGTGTTTTTACCAGATAGTCGGCGGCAAGAAAATTATAATCATAGATCGCATCGATCGTGCGGGTATACTCTGCAAAATAATCTGCTGAGGGCATTTTTGGTTCTTTTGCTTGTAGCAATTCCTGATTCGTCATATGCAGTGTTTTATCAATCATCGCCTTGACTTCATTGCCTTTTGACCCAAGCTCGGCTTTCATGTCGGCATCGGATTGCATGGCTCTCTCGACATTGCGCATGAAATCGGAAAAGAACAGATTGACATTGCTGAACATCCCCGCCAATTTAGTATGGCCTTCAACATCAATTTTTCCCGCAGCCAGAAGCGATGTGCCGGCTGCCCGCATTTGACCGATATTTTCCGCTAACCTTGGCGCGTTATACATGGTTGCATTCATCAGGAAATACGTATGCTTCACAGGATCAAGCAACAAATCGGCTTCGATGAGGATTTCTTCGCTGAAGAGCATCAGTTCTTGAACTATTTTGGTATGTTGTGCGGTGCTTTCAGGTGCTTTGAGCTGACGCGCCATGATCGCTCTTTGAATGTCGAGAATGCGCTGCTTTTGATTTGACCAAACTGAAACGTTTTGAGCCGATATGTTGGCTTCCTTGAGCTTGACATCGACGACCTCGACGGCTTTGTTCAATTCGCGCTGGGTTTCGGATATGCGGTTGGCGAGCGCATCATTTCCGTTCAAAAATGCAGCCGAGAGGCCGCGATGTTGTTGAACATATTGCACGGCTTTTTGTAATGCAATGATAGGCCCCGTACCGGCTGCTTCGCGCTTGGTGATATCGAGATCGTGGATCACCGTGTTGACGTAAAGCGTCATCGGCACAGCCGCTATAATCAGTAAAGAAACCGTCAGAATAGTCAGTTTATGGGACATATTCATTTGATTTAGCAGCGTCATGGCAATTACTCCGTGGTTGATGATTCGTAGGAATTTTCATACGGAAAATAACACCGACTCTTTAGAACTTTCTTTGTGAGTATTGATGCGGGGAAAAGCGCTGAGAAGCAATACCAAAAAATGCTAAAAACTCTTTAATGTAGTGGTTTCATGCATTTAAGAAAACGTCAAATCCTGCTGCGGTTGCCAAGCTGGTGCGCTTGTTTGGAAATAGGCTCGAAATACTCATTTATTCCACATAAGCTGAGCTTTCTCACCCAATTACAGGTTGCCTACCCGGCGCGTGTTACATTGACAAGAATTCCGCTGATAGGAAGCTTTTGAAGTGTTATTTGCTATTGCTGTCCGCTCCCGACATCAGAAACTTGACGAGCAACGCAAAAATGAAGGGAATGGTGCTGAGCCCGGTGACCATATAATGCTCAGCGGTAAATTGATCGCCTTCATCCATGATGATATAGCCAAAAAAAATCGTGATGGGTGTGATGATCGATAATGCGATGACCAGATTGAAGAGTCCTTTCATGTGCTCAATTCCTTTCAGTAACATTGTTGTGAAGTATATGCCTATTGGCCTGAGATGCCCAGTTGGCAACGTTCGTTATTTCATTTTTCCACTGAGCCGATTAGCAAGGTAAAATCTGCAATTGTAGATCTATGAGCAGTTTTTTATGGAACCCGTACTTATCATCAGCAATTTTCCGAATAAAAAATCCGCTTTGTTATGTGCCGAGGCGTTGATCGATCAGCGTGCGGCTGCTTGTGTGAATGTCCTGAGTCCGTGCGCGTCGGTGTATCGCTGGCAAGGAAAGATCGAATCGGCGGATGAGATACCTGTGTTGATCAAAACCGAACGACAGCATTATGACAAGGTTGAACAGTTGATCAAGATGATGCATCCTTATGAACTTCCGGAAGTAATTCTGGTTCCTATAAATAATGGCTTACCTGCTTATTTGCAGTGGATAGCCACAGAAACCTCCGCTACTGATTAAATATTACTGTATACCGATGCGATTATTCCATTTTTTGTTACTGTTGGCCTGTTTGACCGGAACGCACGCGTCTGCGCAGGAAACAGGGTCTTTCAACCTGTTTTCAAAATTGCAGGGTCTGGGTATCAACCTGGGTCAAACCAATCCACAAGAGCTATTGCCGCCGGATGAGGCTTTCAAAATATCGGTCGAAGTTCGCGATGGCACTACTTTGATTGCCCATTTGACGCCGGCAAAGGATTACTATCTGTACCGCGGCAAGATCGCGTTTGAACCGAAACAGGAGGGCATGACCGTTCAGAATGTTGCCTTACCGCCCGGTAAGATGAAAGACGATATGACGTTCGGTCAGACCGAAGTTTATTACAGTCCGGTTCAGGCCGTGATTTCTCTGAAGCGCGACGATCCAGGCACGGAGCAACCGGTTACGCTGACTGCAACTTATCAAGGGTGTAATGAGCCGGTGGGCGTATGCTATGCACCGATTCATAAAGTCGTTGAATTGACCTTGCCGGCTGTGAAGGCCGCCATTGGAGCAGTTGCTGAAACTGTGAGCAGCAAAGCCGCTGCGGCTGGGATTGATGCTACGGCTGAGCTGTTTCAGATACCCTCGAAGGCACCCGCGATTGAAACGGAAGCATACAAAATCGACCAGATGTTTCAAACTGGGGATTTCTGGCTGATCCTGACCGGCTTTTTCGGTATCGGCCTGTTGCTGGCGTTTACGCCCTGCGTGTTTCCGATGTTTCCGATTTTATCCGGCATCATTGCCAATCGCGGCAAGCATGTGACCAAGCGTCATGGATTCATTCTGGCATTGACCTATGTCCTCGGCATGGCGATTACCTATGCCATTGCGGGCATTGCTGCTGGTTTGTCGGGGTCGATGTTGTCCGCTGCACTGCAGAACGCCTGGGTACTGGGAACATTTGCGCTGATTTTCGTATTGCTGTCGTTTTCGATGTTTGGTTTTTACGAATTGCAATTGCCGGGTTCACTGCAAACCAAGTTATCCGAGGAAGCCGGGCAGTTGAAAGGTGGCCAGTTGACCGGTGTGTTCGGCATGGGCGCTTTGTCGGCGCTGATCGTCGGCCCGTGCGTCGCAGCCCCGCTGGCCGGAGCATTGTTGTATATCAGCCAGACCGGCGATGTCGTTCTCGGCGGCTCGGCATTGTTCATGATGGCGCTTGGCATGGGCGTGCCGTTATTGCTGCTGGGCGCCTCGGCGGGAGCATTATTGCCAAGAGCCGGTGCGTGGATGGAATCGATCAAGCGGTTTTTTGGCGTGCTGTTGCTGGGGGTCGCGATCTGGTTGATTTCTCCGGTGATCAACGATGTGATGCATATGCTGCTATGGGCGGCGTTGCTGATTATTTCAGCGATTTATCTGCATGCCATTGATCCCTTGCCTGAAAGAGCTTCCGGATTGCAAAAGTTTCTCAAAGGCGTCGGCGTCATTGCCTTGTTGCTCGGCGTTGCTTTATTGATCGGTGTGTTGTCGGGTAGCCGTGATATGCTGCAACCCCTGTCAAAACTGGGTGTGACCACGGCGAGCACGACCAGTATCGACATGAATGGCGCTGCGACTGGAAGTTATCAGAATTTGCCGTTTCAGCGGGTAAAAACGGTGGCGGAATTGGATGACTATATCCGCCAATCCCAGGATAAATACATCATGGTGAAGTTTTATGCCGATTGGTGTGTTTCCTGCAAAGAAATGGAGCGTTTTACGTTATCCGATACGCAAGTGCAGTCGCGCTTGCAGGATGTCGTTCTGCTGCAGATTGATGTGACCGATGGCACGCCGGATGATGCGGCGCTGCTCAAACGTTTCAAGTTGTTCGGACCTCCAGGGATCCTGTTTATCGATCGCCAAGGTAATGATGTTCCTGACATCAAGATCATCGGCTTTCTGAATAAGAAGGATTTTCTGACGGTACTGAATGCCGTATTGATCTGAGGTATATCCCACACACGCGGTTGCAAGCGTTCCATCCCATTAATTCCAAGTATGCGCGAATGCAGAGGATTGTTTCGAATGGTCATGTTCCGATGACCTGAGCAATGATCTGCGGTAAAAAAGCGCATTTTCAATTCTGAAGGATACATTGATGTCAATAATGAAGCAGATTGTGTTGTATTCAGCGGTGGCGGCAGTGTCACTGGCTGCGGGTATCTGGGTGCGGTCGCATTTCAGCGCTGTTCCGCAGATTCCCTTGACGAACGAGATCAGCCAGCAGGGTGCGCAAGCCATTCTTGCGGCCAGTTTGCCGGATATGCAAGGACAGGATCAAGCGGTGTCGCAATGGCTCGGAAAGGTGATGGTGGTCAATTTCTGGGCAACCTGGTGCATTCCATGCCAGGAAGAAATCCCGGAGTTCATTGAAACTCAGGAGAAATTCCGCGAACAGGGTTTAGTGTTTGTCGGTATTGCACTCGATCAAGCAGAGAAAGTCAAAGCGTTCAGCGAGGAGTTCGGCATCAATTATCCGGTACTGGTCGGCAGCATGAGTGCCTGGTCATTGGTCGAGGCTGCCGGCAACAAAATGTCGGTGCTGCCGTATACGGTGGTCATCAATCGTTCCGGCGAGATTGTCGAAACCTACTTGGGGCTTGTCAATCAGGGCAAACTCGAAAAGGCTGTGATTCCGTTGTTGAAACAAAATCCTAACGCTGAGTCGTCAACTCAAACCCAATGATGTAGCGATCATGTCGTCATGCTGCGCTGGGTGTGAACGAGTGATGACACATGGCAAACTCAATTGACTGAGGTTCCATTTATTTTCAATTCGCTTTTAGCCATTTGTTTAGGTGCTTCTCTCGGCGCGGTGCTGCGCTGGCTGTTAGGGATATCGCTCAACGCGTTGTTTCCAGCCATTCCACTGGGTACATTGGCGGCGAATCTTATCGGCGGCTACCTGATCGGTGTAGCGCTTGCCATCTTTGCCAATCATTCCGGGCTTGGGCCCGAATGGCGCTTATTTGTCATTACCGGTTTTTTGGGCGGATTGACCACATTTTCTACGTTTTCCGCCGAAGTCACGGTGCTGATCCAGGAAGGGCGCATATTGTGGGCGACCGGTGCAATCAGCGCGCATGTGATCGGTTCTTTAGTAATGACGATGCTGGGATTGGCGACTGTTTCCGCGTTCAAAGCCGTCTGATTCCAAGGAGAATGCCATGAAAGGTTATCAATTGACTTTCTTTACCCAGCAAGACCGCCAGCATAGTCACCAGCCGCTCGGAGAGTGGTTACTGCAAGCGGCCATGAAGCTGGGAATTGGCGGCGCAACGCTGATGGTTGCGGCTGAGGGCTTCGGACGCGATCGCAGGCTGCATGCCGCGCACTTCTTTGAACTGACTGATCAGCCGGTCGAAGTGACGATGGCTGTCAGCGAACAACAGGCGGAGTGCATGTTTCAGCATCTGCAGCAGGAAGGTGTGGAAGTGTTTTACGTCAAAACGCCGATCGAGTTCGGCATGACCGGAGAAACCGATGCCGGAGAATGATCTCCAGCCTTCCGATGCGAAAGGTTGGTTTAACCGCACGGTTGCAGGCGCAGGCATTACCAGCGCATTGGGCGATTTCTGCTACGAAACGACGACAGTGATTTTGCCGGGTTTTCTCGCGGTTCTCGGCATTCCGGCGGCGATGCTGGGCTTTATCGAAGGCGTTGCCGATGCAGTGGCGAGTTTTACCAAAATGGTATCGGGCTACATCGCTGATAAGCTGGGACACCGCAAGCTGCTGGTGCTGGTAGGGTACGGACTGACGCCGGTCGGCCAGATATTGATCGCATTGTCCTCTGGCTGGGTGCTCATTCTGCTCGGGCGGGTGGTGTCGTGGTTTGGCAAGGGCTTACGCGGCCCATTGCGCGACGCCATCGTGATTCAAGCGGTAAGCCCGGCTACGCGCGGACGCGCCTTCGGCTTTCATCGCGCGGCGGATACGATAGGCGCGGTGCTCGGTCCTTTGCTGGGCGTGGCGTTGCTGGGACTGGCGCAAGACTGGCACTGGGAAGACACTGCCGGACCGTTTCGTTTCGTATTGTGGCTGTCGGTCATTCCCGGTGTGCTGGCGGTGCTGGCTTTTCTGTGGCTGGTCAAAGATCCGCAACATTCACCGAATCCGGCGCTGAAATTTTTCGACACATTGCGCGGATTGCCGGTACGGTTCAAACGGTATCTGGGTGCAGTGGGCATCTTTGGCATCGGTGATTTTTCCCATGCGCTGCTGATCCTGGCGGCCACCACGCTGCTCACCCCGTCGATGGGCGTAGTGCAGGCGGCGCAAGTGGCGGGATTGTTGTATGTATGGCGCAACGCCGTGCAGGTTGTGGTTTCCTGGCCGGTGGGGTGGCTGGCCGACCGTATTGGCCATTTGCCCATCCTTGTAGCCGGCTATTTCCTGGGAGCCGTCACTGCAGTGTCGACTGCGCTGGCATTCTGGTTCGCGGTTGACAGCATCGAAGTGCTGGCCGGTATTTTCTTTATCGCCGGTTTGTACGTGGCCGTGCAAGAAGCCCTGGAATCCACCGTGACTGCGGATATCGTTCGGGCAGAAACCATGACGATGAGCATCGGTGCGTTGGGTACCGTCAACGGCACGACCAAGTTCTTGTCGAGCGCAGCCGTCGGGGTGATTTGGACGATGGTTTCTCCGGAATTGGCCTTTGCCCTGGCTGCCGGATTCATGCTGGCTGGTACATTGCTGATATTGCGAGTGCGCGGCTGATGGATCGCTTGACGCTTGAGCGGCGACAGGTCTGGATTTATCTCATCGCGATCATGGCCGGCTTGATATCAGGTGGCGCTTGGCCTGGGATCAAACCATATTTGGAAACCTTGTTGTGGTCGGTACTGGCTGTGCTGCTGTACGCCACTTTCGTGCAAGTGCCGCTGCTGCATGTTCGTAACGCATTTCGCGATCGGCGCCGAATTCAAACCTGTTGCAGAATAACGCATCTGGCTGCTACAGTCAGACCTCGATTTCACTATCAAGGAGCGTCACGTGCGGAAAATTCGAAGAATCATCGTTTGTTTGTTAATTTCTACGTCAGCCGTCGCTGCAGACGCAGACAATCGGCAAACCCTCATACTTTCCGAAGCGCAGCGCGATCATGTGCTTGAGGAAATGCGCGCGTTGTTGTCGGGCACGCGAAATATCCTGATGGCGCTCTCAACCGATGACATGGCATCGGTTGCCCAGTCTGCCCGCCCCCTGGGCTTAGGCATGGCGCATAAAGCCGAGGATCATTTCAAGAGTGTGCTACCCAAAGAATTCATGCAACTGGGCATGTCCTTGCATCAGGATTTCGATCAAATTGCCGCAGATGCGGAATCCAGAAAAGACCCCAAGCTCACACTGCGGCAGTTGAGCGACGCCATGAGCAAATGCGTGGCCTGTCATGATACCTATCGAATCGGCACTACACCGTCATCCGAACAGCCTGCGCAAGCGCAGAAACACGAACACCACCATCATCATTAACACCGGGCAAGGCGAATAGCGACCTCAAGGTTTTTCCGCTTCGAACAGGATGGCCTGCATCGGGTAGCGCATCGGGCTCGAGCCGTATTCCCTTTTGAACGCTTCGGCCAATGCAGTGACGATTTCTTCCGGGTCAACACCGCCGCGATCTCTGATCTCAAACAGCACGGGCGAGTACACCAATGCGCGCGCAAAGGCTGATACGTCGAAAATGTCATACTCATGGCGGTGAACCGAGATCACGATGGGGTCAAAGCCGATGGTTAACAACTGCTCCTTGAGTGGATCGATTTGGTGGCAGGAAACGGGATCAAACAGAAACCGGGGTGTATCCGACGGAAAGAATTGCTTCAATACCTCAAAGCTCAGACTGGCGAACGGATTATAACGTTCCGAATCCCAGACGCGGAACAGGTAGCGGCTTTTGCGCTTCAGCACCCGGTACACTTCGCGGAATGCCGTTTCCTGATCGAAAAACATGATGCCAAACTGGCAAACTACCGCGTCGAACGCTTCGTTGTCGAACGGCAATGCGGTGGCATCGGCATTCTGGAACGTGACCTGTTCACCGGGGAGAAATTTCGTGCGCGCAAGATCCATCATCGAGTCGCTGATGTCGACCGCGGTCAGGCGGGCGTCTTTGCCCAACAGGTTACGTAAATGCCGGGTAACGATGCCGGTGCCGGCAGCGATTTCCAGCACATCGCCGGGTGACTGCTCTGCAACACGTCGCGCGGTATCGCATCCATAATGTTCAAACAGCACCGGTCCCAGATCGCGATCGTAGGGAATGACGACTTCGTCAACATAACCAACCATAAATAGTGCTCCAAAAATGAAATTGAAAAAATAAGAAAGTTTGATCGCTTATTTCAAGATATTCGTCAAGCGCCGCCAGTACGTCCATCAGGAGAGATACTGGACGGATATGAATCATCAGACACGGGAGCTACGGCTGCTGGTGGCTGTTTACCCTGAAAGGTTTTGCGCCATTCACCCGGCGTGACATCGAAGCGTTGTTTGAAATGCTGCCGCAGCGACGTGGCAGACTGGAAACCGGCCTGCGCTGCGATGGCATCGATCGACAGGGAAGTGGATTCGAGCAGTTCCTGGCTGCGATGCAAACGTTCCGCTATCAGCCATTCTCCCACCGACATTCCCGTGGCCTTGTAAAACTGTCGCGTGAACGTACGGCGACTCATTTTGCTGTACTGTGCCAGCTCGTCCAGGGCGTGCGGTTGATTCAAGTGATTTCGCAAGTAATCCAGCAACGTGTTGATCCGGGTGTCCTGCGTTGAAATGGGAACGGGGCGTTCGATGAATTGCGCCTGACCACCGTCTCGGTAAGGCGGAATCACCATGCGCCGGGCCAGTTTGTTGGCGATCACACTGCCGTAACGCTGCCGCACCAGATACAAACAACAGTCGATACCGGCGGCAGTTCCAGCGGAGGTAATCAAGCGGTCATCGTCGACATACAATGCGTTGCTGTCCAGTTTCACATCGGGAAAGCGGCGCATGAAATCCTGCTCGAATTCCCAGTGCGTCGAAGCCTTGCGGTTCTTTAGCAACCCGGCATGTGCCAGCACATACGTGCCCAGGCACAATCCGACGATCTGGCTGCCGCGCGCATAAGCCGTCGCCAAGGCATCGAGCAAGGACTGCTCGGGCCTTTCGGCTGGATCGCGCCAGGAGGGCACGATGATGATATCGGCGTGCGCCAATTCGTCCGCGTCGAGCGTCGATTCAACCGTCAATCCTTCGCCGGAGCGCAGTTTGCCGGATTCATATCCATAGATTCTGAGATCGAATAATTTCCGGTCGTGCAGCAGATCGCCAAAAATGATGCACGGTACCGACAAGTGAAAAGGACTGAAATGGTTGAAAGCAATCACTGCGACTAACGGAGTGGACATAATGAAATCCCGTGAAAGAGTCGGTTTTTTTACGTTCAATGATGATCGCATGGCAATGCTCGTGAACAATCAGACAATATTTCAAGTTGAACGATCTGGCAACATAGATTCACGCTGGCTTCAGTCTTGACTCAAAAAGTATAGGACTCGCCGTCTTCGGGGACCAATACTCGCTGCGTCATGGCCTTCTCGCGCAAAAACTCGTGCAGTTCCTTTCGGGTGAGGGTAGCGTGATTCACCGCTTCCATGTGGCTGGCGATGACCGTCGCTTCAGGTACGGCTTTGTAAACTTCGTAAATATCCTGCTTGCCCATGATGATCGATTCGTTGCCGATGACCTGAGCATCGCAGCTATTCAGCACGACGATATCCGGGTGGTATTTGTTCAGGCTATCCTCGACCGCTTGGCACCAGACAGTGTCTCCGGCGATATAGAATGTTTTTTCATCCGGATGTTTGAACACGACACCACTGACTTCTCCAAGCAATGCTTTCATGTCCTCCAGCACCTTGGGTCTGCCATGCTGGCCCGGCGTTTTGATCAGCGTTATGCCTTCATAATCGGTATTTTCATCCAGTAACCGAACGTTATTAAACCCTGCTGACCTTACCGCCTGCGCATCTTTTTCGTGCTGCACAAAAAACGGTATGTCCTTGCGGATAGCCTGCCGGGCTGTATCGTCCCAGTGATCCGGATGGTCGTGCGTCAGAATGACTGCATCCACATCGACGATTTCGCTGACTGGGATCGGCAGTTCGGCCGTCGGATTGCGGATGTGATCGTTGATCGTACCGCCGAATCCTGGTATCGCCCCTTTTCCTGCTAACCAGGGGTCGATCAGGAATTTCTTGCCGGCATAATTGATTTTCAACGTTGCGTTGCGGATTTGTCTGAATTGCATGTGATAGCCCTCTTTTCAATATCGGAAAAAGAATATTATGATCAAGTGACTGGAAATGGCAGTGTCCCGCGGGACATTTGTGATGATATTCGGGCCAAGAATCAGCAAATGGTTGACGCCATTTTGGAGGATGCGCGGCTGCGTGAGAAAAAACAGCCTTCTCAAAGATAATGAGGTAATATGCTCATCAGGAATGGAATGCTTTGTAAACTAGCATCGATGCGGGCTACTCTGTCCATAAATACCTCGCATTCTGATTTTTGCGAATACTTACCGGAGAATTCAATAGCGTTGGAATTTTGGATTGAATAGGGTTACTCAAGGTAGTACAGCAAGTTCTACAATCTGAATGTGACGAGGGACATTTTTCCGATAATCAGTTAGGAGAACCTCATCATGATACAGATACAGCAGCAACTCGTTAATCAATCGTTCTCGATTGTTCTTTTCCTCATGTTGCAAACCCTCCTTTTTTCAGGTTGCACATCAACCCCGGCCTTTGAGGGCGCGGAGGAACGGTATGAGGATATTATGATCACCACCCAGATCCATGAAGCCATTCTTGACGAACTCTCGCTGCGGCCTTTCGATATCAATGTCAGAACCACCAAAGGCGTTGTGGAGCTGAGCGGCACCGTCAATACTCGCGACGATATGGATAAGGCCCTGGCAATTGCTCGCAATGTCAAAGGCATCCGCTTCATCAAGAATGACCTGAGAACTGTGGGGACTGGCGATTACAACTAAGCCTGAGAGGAGTTCTGAAGGGCTATTGAGCGTGGGGCATCCTTGGTATCTTTTTCAGAACTTCCTTAAAAAAATTCTTTCTAACGGCCGGAAAATATATCCTGGAAAATTCTCGAATCAATCCAAGGATTACCTGTTTACCGAAGCCGATGGAGCCAAGAATGACCTTTGCGGATGTCATACTGATCGTCCATTTTCTCTATGTTCTGTTTGTGGTCGGAAGCCTTCCCGTCATTTGGATGGGTGCGTGGCTTAAGCTGTCGTTTGTACGCAACCGCTGGTTTCGTTATGCGCACTTGGCCGCGATCGGATGGGTGGTGATTGAATCTTTGATCGGTGTCAATTGCCCGTTAACAGCTTGGGAGAATGCCTTACGTCAGGTTGAGATAGACATTGGCTTCCTGCAGTACTGGATTCATAAGATCATGTTCTACACGGTGCCGGAAAATGTGCTGACTGTAGTGTACGTGCTATTTGCCGGCCTAGTGGCGGCAACTTTCATGTGGGTACCGGTCGATACGAAACGAAAGCCTGCCAAATCATCCTGATAGAGCTTCATCTTCCGCTTCGTCATCTGTTGGAAGGAGCATTTCTTCAATGGTAGGCTCGAATGTTTCTTCATCAAAAGCGGTATCGCCATCGATGACCGGTGTTCCCTGCGCTTTTAAATTGACAAAATCATAATGGCGAGTGTCGGCTAAATGGGATAGCTGCACATTTTGCAGAGACCGGAACATCGTTTCCAATCGGCCGGGAAATTTTTTATCCCAGTGCTGCATCATTTCTTTGATGATTTGCCGCTGCATGTTTTTTTGCGATCCGCAGAGATTGCAGGGAATGATCGGAAAATCCGCAAGTTCCGCGTACGCCGCTAAATCTTTTTCTTTGCAATAAGCGAGTGGACGAATGACGATGTGCTTGCCGTCATCGCTGACCAGCTTGGGGGGCATGGCTTTCAGTTTGCCGCCATAGAACATGTTGAGAAACAAGGTTTCCAGGATATCATCCCGATGATGGCCGAGCGCTATCTTGGTGGCACCCAGCTCGCCGGCAACGCGGTATAGAACACCGCGGCGCAGCCGTGAGCACAGGCTGCAGGTGGTTTTTCCTTCCGCAATGACGCGCTTGACGACACTATAGGTATCTTGTTCGACAATGCGAAAAGGCATACCAATCCGAGTCAGGTAGTCGGGTAATACCTGTTCAGGAAAGCCTGGCTGTTTCTGATCAAGGTTCACGGCGATGAGCTCGAAGTGCAACGGCGCATGTGCTTGCAGATTGCGCAAAATATCCAGCAATGCATAGCTATCTTTGCCACCCGACAAACATACCATGACGCGATCACCGGCTTCGATCATGTTGAAATCGGCTATGGCCGTGCCTACCAGCCGCCGGATGCGTTTCTGTAGCTTGTTGGCGTTATAGTGCACTTTTTTCTGCATCATTTCTATCGATAAGTCGGAAAAATTATTCGAGGTTTAATCAGCGGATGGCAAGGATCTTATGGCAGAATATAATAAAGCCAGATGGAACAATTTTGCATGATCAACTTCTAATAGTGGCGAATGAGTGGGTTCAAGAATAGTTTCCAGGAGAATTCTATGAACAAATGCCGTTTGATTATACCATTTGCGACCTTGATCTTGTTTTCAGCCGATAGCTATTCAAAGACTGAAGAAGTGGATATCGGTCATCGTGGGAATGACAATAATGTGTCTCGCACCGTCGAATTGACGCAAGTGGATAATCTATTTTTACCTGCTGAGATTTCAGTAAACGAAGGTGAAACGATCCGGTTAGTGGTAAAAAATGGGGGTAGTAGCAGGCACGAAATGATCCTTGGCTCAATTCCGGATCTGAAAGAAATCGCCAACAGGCGGCGTAAATTTCCTGACAAGCCGCATGATGAGGCAGACCTCCTTCGACTCGAACCGGGGGAACAAAAAGAATTGATCTGGCAATTTCCAAGTGCTGGAATAGTCAATTTTGCGTGCCCCTTGCCAGGTCATTTCAAGAGAATGCGTGGGACAATAACTGTGGAGAAGAAATGAAAAGACAAATATGGGCCCTGATGACAGGGTCAATGATGACGATCGGGTTGTTCGGAATTGCTTCGCAGGCGGCTGCGACAGCCACGGTTGAAGTATATAAAAGCCCGACCTGTGGATGCTGCGCGAAATGGGTCGATCATATGCGGGATCATGGGTTTACGGTGAATACTCATGACGTTGGCAATAAAGAGATCAGAAAAAAATCCGGGATTTCGGAATCCTTGGGGTCGTGCCACACAGCACTTGTGAATGGCTATGCAATCGAAGGACACGTACCGGCACCTGATATCATCCGTTTATTGAAGGAAAAACCCAAAGCAGTGGGTTTGTCCGTACCAGACATGCCGCATGGCACGCCTGGCATGGAGGGTGCCCGAAGTGATCCTTATAATGTGCTGTTGATCAAGGAACGCGATGAACAGCGCAAGGACACCACGATATATAACCGTTATGATCCCTATGCCAAGAAAGCTCAACCGGCAGAGCCGGTGGTCGATTCCGACAAAAATAGCTCGGTTATGCGCCTGAAATAATGTCGATTGCTCAGATACGACATTCTTTTCTGTTATGGGGCGTGGGAGGGATGACTTTGCTGCTGGTCGCATGCAAAGATGGGCTGCCGCTGACTGCGCTATCCCGCCCTGCTGTCAATCCTGCGACCGGGCTGATCGAGCGCAAGCTCGATCAAGCACAAATTGAACGCGGTGAACGCATCTATACGATTCACTGCATAGGCTGCCATGGCTCCAATGGGGCCGGAACCCCGGACTGGCGCAAACCGAAGCCGGATGGTAAATATCCACCGCCTCCATTGGATGGTACCGCTCATGCCTGGCATCATTCGACCGACGTTCTGAAAAAAACCATCCTCAAGGGCACTCCGCCTGAAATGGGTTCTATGCCTGCGTGGGAAGGGAAATTGACGGAGCAGCAAGTTGATGACGTCATTGTTTGGATAAAATCCTTATGGCCTGATGAAATTTATGATATCTGGTATAAGAATTTCGAGAGTAAGTCTTAAGGAAGCGCTGGTTAATTGATTGCACGAATGAATCGCATCGTTGCGCGGTGCTCGCCCGTCGTGTTGAAATATATGTCTCGCGTACTGCATTTCGTAGGTCTATCACTTCATTTCGTTCGCCGAATCAATCAGCATTTCCTGAATTCCTACGATTTCTCGGTGCTAGGGCTCGCCTCCATCCATACAATTTCCAGGGTGACTCATTGAAAACTTATCTGGTCGGCGGATCTGTTCGCGATGAACTGTTAGGATTACCGGTCAAAGATCGTGATTATGTCGTGGTCGGCGCTTCGCCTGAAGATATGGTGCGGTTGGGTTACCGTCCTGTCGGTAAGGATTTTCCGGTTTTTTTGCATCCGCAAACGCACGAACAATATGCGCTGGCGCGAACTGAGCGAAAAATTTCCCGCGGTTATAAAGGGTTTGAGGTATTTACTTCCCCGCACGTCACGTTGCAGGAAGATCTGGCGCGGCGCGACCTCACGATCAATTCCATTGCCAAGGATGAAGCGGGCAATATCATTGATCCTTTCAACGGTGTTGCCGATCTTGAGGCCGGCATACTGCGCCACGTCAGTCCCGCGTTTTCCGAAGATCCGGTGCGCATTCTCCGAGCTGCGCGCTTCGCAGCGCGTTTCAGTTTTCGCATGGCACCGGAAACACTGGCATTGATGGTCGACATGGTGCATAACGGAGAAGTCGATGCGCTGGTGTCCGAGCGTGTCTGGCAGGAGCTTTGCAGGGGGCTGATGGAGAAAAATCCGTCCCGAATGTTTTACATGCTGCGTGAATGCGGCGCATTGGCGCGCATCATGCCGGAAGTCAATGTGCTGTTCGGTGTTCCCCAGCCGGCGTACGCTCATCCTGAAATCGATACCGGCGTTCACGTCATGCTGGCGATCGATTATGCTGCAGCACGAGATTTTTCCTTACCGGTGCGCTTTGCAACACTGATGCATGATCTGGGCAAGGGGACGACGCCTCCTGAAGAGTGGCCGCGACATATTGGTCATGAAGCGCGAAGCATCCATTTGACACAAGAATTATGCGAACGTCTTCGGGTTCCGAAAGAGTGTCGTGATCTGGCGCTGCTGGTTGCCCGCTACCACGGCGACGTGCACCGGGCTGAGGAGCTGAAACCATCGACCGTGGCCGACATGTTGCAGGCGGTGGATGCGTATCGGAAACCACAGCGCTTCGAAGAATTTTTGCAAGCATGCGCCTGCGATTTCCATGGCCGGCCAGGCTATGCCTCAAGGCCATACCCGCAGGCAGAGCGGTTTCAAAAAGCGCTGATCGCGGCTAAAAGTGTGAATGCAGGCAGGATTGCAGCGGAGCTCAATCAGAAGCTTTCCGGTTCTGACGAATTGCCGACTGCAATTCATGCTCAGGTGCGCGCAGCACGCATCGCCTGCATCAAGGCAGATACAGGCGATGTGGGCTGATGACTAATCCATCATTTTGGAGAACGTTCTGATTTTGGGTGGAGAAGTCAGATCGGTTTTGTTGAAGCTGATCAGGAACAATAACGTATAGGCGTTATAAAACGTGTCGGCGATGAACGGTGACGATGACGCGATAAAACGACCAGAAGGCATATCAAAAACATCCAAATGGAAGCGTGAGTAGCCACTTTGCAGTTCTGCCTTGAATAGCGCCAATTCAGGCAAGGAAATCGGGATCAGTGAAGCTTGCACGGGCGGAATGCCAAAGAAGGTCGTGCCTACTTCGGAACCTAGCGAATCAACCACGACATTGACTCGATGAGTGGCGTTTTCCGGGCCATCCTGTACCGTATATCCCAATAATCCCAACCACCCGGCAACTAAACCCTTCGCCATATCCTTATCGGGGGTCAAACCAGTGACTTCCAGCTTGACGACTGCGCCTTTGGGCATGGGTAATGCCAAATCAATTTGTTTCGGCAGGCTGCGCGAAACCGCTTCGCTGATGAGCAGTTGCTCAGTTGCTGTCCGCGCCGTATTCGTTACTTTCTGGGTCGTTGAGCAAGCCGATAAGAATCCCATTACCAGCACGCTTAAAAAAAGTATATGAATCGTTTTCATGACAAATGTGCACTCCTTAATAAGTTTCAGGATCTGATGTTTTTTCTTTTGTTGCCACATTAGTCTATCGCAAAGTGGATTGATGTGGTTGAGCATTATTGATGCTGTGCAATTCCTGAAGATCAACTGCGGCTAAGAGCATTTGCCGGCAAAGATTGAATAGTTTTCACAATTGCAAGCTGACGACTATCCTGCACGGCGCACGATAGCGTGCGCCGTGCATCACCCGGTACAGATCGAGCACCCAGATTCGTAGTTTCAACTGATCAAGCATATTCACAAGTTGTTGGCTCTCAGTGTTCTGCAAATTATTTTCAATGCGGGATTCTTTTAGTCGGCATTTCACCTGTATTTTTCCAGGATAGTATTTTAATTCAATGATATTTCATCAAAAAATTTTCTTTATAACTTATAAATATATTCATTTAATTAAACAATATTTTTGTTTATATAAAAATACTGCTATTGTTCGCTCCCGTTATATTTTTACCAATCAGGCGATGTAAATGAATATTGATTTAGAAGCAAAACATATCCGAGAAAACAGTAAGGGAGTCCCTGTCGATGTCGCGCAGGAAATTCTGCGCGCTGTGGATGGTATTGAGTATGGTTCCGTCGAGATCGTGATCCATGACGGTAAAGTTGTTCAAATCGAGTGTCGGGAAAAAATTCGCGTGAATCAAGGGCGTAAGGCATCAAAATCATAATGCATCTGCTTGTCGCCTTACTTACCAGGATGCAATTCGCGCAATAACAACAACACACCGACCGACAATGTAGGAGGTGAAATAGCAAATTATCAGTGACTCAACCGGATTTCCGGAGGGCTTACTTAGGAGAATAAAGTGCAGTTTCTTAGGTTTTTAATTCACATTGTGGCATTGAGCGTACTGACGATGGCCACTGCAAATGCATCATCTGATCAAAAAACAACGATAGATTTTCAAGCCATGCAGCAGCATTTCGTGCAAGTAGCGCAGCAGATGGCTGTTGATATGGGCAAACCGTTAGGCAATAAACCATCCGAGCAAGAAAAATCATTGCCGGCAATCGAACCGGAAAAAAAAGTGGCTGAAGTTAAGAAGCCGACCAGCTATCATCAGCGTTCCAACAGCTATGCCACCAATCCTGATTCTGATCCGCCCCGCTACGTTCGCCAACTGAGCGATATCGGCGTCGAAGCGTTCAAGGATATCACTTGGCTGGATATCGGTTTGGAGCACCGAACCCGATACGAATGGCGTAACAATGACATACGGCGTATTGAGGGCGGCGAGGATAATCCGTTCTTTTTACGCAATCGCGCCTGGATTGGGATAAAAAATATTCTGGATCCCTTCCGTTTTGCGGTCGAGTTTCAGGATTCACGCGTGTACAACAATAAACATGCGATTACCGATCAGGAAAGAAATGAGTTCGATCTGTTGAATGCGTATGGTGAATTGAATTTCAAGAAAGCACTTGGGGTCGATGATCGCGGCAATGACCGGCCGATCCGTTTCCGTGTAGGGCGCATGGCGTATGAGGCGACTGACCGTCGTTTTATTGCGCGCAATGAATGGCGCAACACCACCAATACCTTTGAAGGTTTTCGTCTGAATTTGGGAAAGGAAGCCAATGACTGGGAATTGGATCTGTTCGGCATGCAGCCGGTTAGACGCCTGCAAACCAAATTCGATGAAGCCAACGATCATTTATGGTTTTTCGGCGCAATCGGAACGTTGCGAAGATGGTCTGACATAGCTACTCTGCAAGCTTATTACATGGGCCAGAAGCAAACGGCTGACCCGAATGGTTTTACCGCTACCAACCGGCTTGATCGCCAGATCCACATGCCCGGCTTTCGGATTTATGGCAAGGCTGCTCACTACTTTGATTTCGATGTCAGCTACAACCATCAGTTGGGTTTCAGTGGCACCAACCGCGTGGATGCGCATGGCTATACCATTGAACTCGGAAAAACTTTTGACCATGCCTGGAAGCCACGTGTTAACTTGTTTTATGGCTATGCCTCGGGTGATAAGAATCCGACTGATAATGTTGACAACCGCTTTGACCGGTTCTTTGGGTTTGCGCGCCCGTGGTCTGCCGATCATTACGTGATCTATGAAAACTTGAAAGCGCCTAAAATCAGGTTTGAGTTTCAGCCAACCCAAAAACTGGGGTTTGAAATGGGCTATGGTGGATATTGGCTGGCCAGTAAAACTGACCGCATGTTCGATATTCTCGACGGTAACATCAGCAACACCATTAAAGATCCCGGATTCAACCGTGACCGCACCGGCCAAAGTGGCGATTTCGGTGGCCACTCCTTTGAAGGGCGGATTCGTTATCAGCCCACGCCACGAATTAATACTATCCTCGGCTATACCCACTTCACTGCGGGTGAGTTTGTGAAAAACCGTATCGCTGCGGCGCCGCATTGCGACACCAGCGGCGTGCACCCTTGCGTGGATCAACGCTCAGGCAATACCGATTTCTTGTACTTTGAAGTGTTAATCAGTCTTTTGTAACCCACATAATCTTGAAGGAGAATGTAATGACAATGAAAATCTGGCTAACGACAAGTTTGTTTACCGCGAGCTTGCTGATCAGCAACACAGTGCTGGCCGAAAAAACCTTGCTGAACGTTTCCTACGATCCGACCCGCGAGCTGTATCAGGAATTCAATGCGTCTTTTGCCAAGCATTGGCAAGCGCAAAACAATGAAAAAGTGGTCATCCGCCAATCCCATGGCGGTTCGGGCAAGCAAGCCCGCTCCGTCATCGATGGGCTGGAAGCCGATGTGGTCACGCTGGCCCTCGCCAATGATATCAATGCCATTGCCGAAAAAGCCAAACTGCTGCCGGAAGATTGGCAAAAACGCCTTGCGCTGAATAGCACACCCTATACGTCAACCATCATTTTCCTGGTGCGCAAAGGCAACCCGAAGGGCATCAAGGACTGGGATGATCTGGCGCAACCCGGCATCGCCGTAATTACCCCGAACCCGAAAACCTCGGGTGGCGCCCAATGGAACTATCTGGCGGCATGGCAGTTTGGCACTCGCAAATTCAACGGCGACGAAAGCCAAGTCAAGGAATTCGTCTCGAATATCTACAAGAATGTGCCGGTTTTGGATTCAGGTGCGCGCGGTTCAACCACGACATTTGTTGAGCGTGGGGTCGGCGATGTACTGATTTCTTGGGAGAACGAAGCATTTCTCGCGCTGAAGGAATATGGCGCGAATAAATTCGAGATTGTCATTCCTTCAATAAGCATCCTGGCGGAGCCACCGGTCGCGGTCGTCGATAAGGTCGTCGATAAAAAGGGTACTCGTAAAGTCGCCGAAGCCTATCTCGAGTATCTTTATTCCGAAGAAGGACAAGAAATCGCAGCCAAGCATTTTTACCGTCCCACCAATCAGAAGGTTGCTGAAAAGCACGCCGCGAAGTTTCCCAAGATTGAATTATTCAAGATCGACGAGGCATTCGGCGGCTGGAAAAACGCCCATAAAGCACATTTTGCCGATGGCGGCACATTTGATCAGATTTATCTGAAGTAAAGGTAATAGCGCGCTTCGGCGCGCCTACGAAAGGACTGAATATGGCTATTCTCATTGTCGGTGGTGACTACATCACATCATTCAAACATCTCGTTACCCATCAGCATTCGATGCAGATCGAACATTGGGATGGCCGCAAAAAAGAATTCAATAAACGTTCATTGCCGAACAAGATTCGTCTGGTGGTCGTGATTTGTGATTATGTCAGTCATCGGCTTGCGCTTTCCATCAAGGAAAAAGCTAAACAGCGCGGTATTCCCCTGGTTTTTTGCCATCGTTCAGTCAATGAGTTGAAGCACAAGCTGCAGCATATCGATCAGACAGATCCGGATTATTGTTGGGATCGTGCTTGTGAGAACAAAAACGATCAGTTTCAGCGATTCCATTGATGAATCCGACCATTGATCCATTACAACATCATCGTATCTGGAGATCGTCCCATGAATACATCAGCAAGTGCACCATTTACTGCTGCCGATGAATTTGAACTGATTCAATCGGCCACCGATTACTCCTTAAGACGGACTGAGCAAGGTTGGATAAGCGGCTTTTTTTATCATTGCGAAATCACCAGCGTTTTTCAGCCCATTTTCAGCATCAACCATAACCGAACCATCGGACACGCCGCGTATATACGTTCCAAGGCCAATGACGATGTCGCGCTGTGGCCTTGGCAGGTATTTTCGCTGGCATCCAAGGATGATCAGCTCATTGAATTGGATCGCTTATGCCGGGCAATTCATGCGCTCAATTATTATTTCAACAATGCGTCCAAAATCGATCATTTATTTGTCGATGTGCATCCGCGTTTGCTGGAAAGCGTCAAGGACGATCATGGCCGCGCATTTGAAAATTTTCTCGATCTGATCGGTGTGAAAACATCGCGGATAGTGATTGGAATACCAGCCATTGTGAACCGGAATTGGAAATTATTGCAGCATGTCATCACCAATTATCGCTCCCGCGGCTATCAGATTGCGGCCAATTACAGCGGGACGCAAAGCGAATGGATGGTGGAACTGGGTAGTTTGTATCCCGACATCGTGCGCATCGAGGCGAGCGATCTGATCCAGCATGACGCAATCACCGAGTTGACGGACACCATACATAGCTTTGGCGCCAAATTGCTGGTCAGAGACCTGGAAACTTCCCGGCAATTAGCGGCTGTCCTGCGTACGGATGCGGATTATTTGCAGGGCAATTTATTGAGTGAACCATTGCGGGCAATCACCATGATTGAAGTATTGCCAGTTTCAGAAACAGAAGTTCATTAACAAACCTAAACATGACCAATTCTGGGTAATAAGTTACTTCCATTCATGCTGACAAGTGGTGTTGACATCACTCGTCATTGTGTTGATTCATTAATTTAGGAAAACAATAAATGACAGATATTGATCAAGCGCATACCGCATTGGGTGATGTAGCCGCCAGAACGCTGGCGAATGCATACCGATCAACCAACAGAGGTTTCTAATTGAGTACTTTCAAACAACACAGCATTTTGCCGGGCTTTAATTTGGCGCTCGGCTTTACGTTGCTGTACTTAAGTTTAATCGTCCTGATTCCACTGTCGGCTGCGTTCATTCGCACGGCTGAGCTGACGTGGCCGGAATTCTGGACGATAGTCACGGCCCCGCGTGTGATGGCGTCATATCGATTGACGTTTGGCGCTTCATTTGCGGCGGCGATGGTGAATGCCTTTTTTGGTCTTTTAGTGGCATGGGTATTGGTGAGGTATCACTTTATCGGTAAACGGATCATCGATGCATTGGTCGATTTGCCGTTTGCATTGCCGACAGCGGTAGCCGGGATCGCATTGACTGCGTTATATGCAGGGAATGGCTGGATCGGCCAATTTCTCGAACCCATGGGCATTAAAGTAGCCTTCACGCCGCTGGGCATTTTCGTGGCGCTGACGTTCATCGGTCTGCCGTTCGTAGTGCGCACGGTGCAACCGGTGCTCGAAGACATCGAGGCGGAATTGGAAGAAGCCGCAGCGACATTGGGTGCTAATCGCTGGCAAACGTTTTCTCGGGTCATTTTTCCGGCGCTGTTCCCGGCCTTGATGACCGGTTTTGCGCTGGCTTTTGCGCGCGCAATCGGCGAATACGGATCAGTGATTTTTATTGCCGGCAATATGCCGATGGTTTCTGAAATTACACCGCTGCTGATCATCACCAAACTGGAGCAGTACGATTATGCCGGCGCTACGGCCTTATCGGTGGTGATGCTGGTGATTTCTTTTATTTTGTTGCTGATTATCAATCTGCTGCAATGGTGGAGTCGGCGACGCAGTAGTAAAACATAAGGTGATTTATTGATGACTGCAATGACATTTCCTCTACCGGCTGGTACGCGCATACAACGCGCGACGCAGGAGCCCACGTGGGTACGCTGGTTCTTGATCGGACTGGCGCTGGTATTTCTGACGTTGTTTTTGTTCATTCCACTGATTTCGGTATTTTATGAGGCCTTCAAAAAAGGGGTGGAAGTGTATTTGGCTGCGATCACCGACCCGGACGCGGTTTCTGCGATCCAATTGACGCTCACGGTGGCGGCAATTGCTGTGCCTTTGAACCTGGTGTTTGGCGTTGCCGCGGCATGGGCGATCGCCAAGTTTGAGTTCCGCGGCAAGAACCTGCTGATTACATTGATCGATCTGCCTTTCTCGGTATCGCCGGTCGTATCGGGATTGATTTATGTGCTGGTGTTCGGTTTGCAGGGATGGTTTGGACCGTGGCTGGCTGAACACGACATGAAAATCATCTTTGCGGTGCCTGGCATCGTTCTGGCGACGGTATTTGTGACCGTGCCATTCATTGCACGAGAACTGATTCCGCTCATGCAGGCACAAGGCACGGAAGAGGAAGAAGCGGCAGTAGTCCTGGGTGCGAGTGGATGGCAGACGTTCTATAAAGTGACGCTGCCCAACATCAAATGGGGTTTGCTGTACGGAGCAATCCTGTGCAATGCCCGCGCAATGGGTGAATTTGGAGCGGTGTCGGTGGTGTCCGGCCACATCCGCGGCAGTACCAATACCATGCCTCTGCATGTCGAAATTCTTTACAATGAATACAATTTTGCGGCGGCGTTTGCAGTGGCTTCGCTGCTGGCGTTGCTGGCGTTAGTGACCCTCGTGCTGAAAACATTGATCGAGCTCCGCATTAAACAACGACACACCCCAAGAGGTTTCGAATGAGCATTGAAGTCCTGAATCTTTCCAAACATTTTGGCACGTTTACTGCATTGCATGAGGTCAGCCTGCAGGTTGAGTCCGGTGAATTGCTGGCGTTGTTGGGGCCTTCCGGTTCCGGAAAAACCACCCTGCTGCGCGTCATTGCAGGGCTTGAAACCGCTGACAGCGGCCAGGTGCTTTTCCACGGTGAAGACGCGACCGACCAGCATGTGCGCGAGCGCCAGGTCGGCTTTGTATTCCAGCACTATGCACTGTTCCGTAATATGACGATTTTTGAGAACGTGGCGTTCGGTTTACGCGTGCGCCCCAAGAAATTCCGTCCCTCCAATGCTGAAATCCGCGACCGCGTCATGAAATTGCTGCATCTGGTGCAACTGGATTGGCTGGCAGACCGCTATCCGCACCAGCTTTCCGGTGGGCAGCGCCAGCGCATCGCACTGGCCCGGGCACTCGCGGTGGAACCTAAGGTACTGCTGCTCGATGAGCCGTTTGGCGCACTCGATGCCAAGGTGCGCAAGGAATTGCGCTCGTGGCTGCGCAGATTGCACGATGACATGCATATCACCAGTGTGTTTGTGACGCATGATCAGGAAGAGGCGCTCGAAGTCGCCGACCGTGTTGTGGTAATGAATGAAGGCCGTATTGAACAGATCGGCACACCGGATGAAGTGTATGAACAACCCGCCAGTCCTTTTGTGTATGAATTCCTCGGCAATGTGAATCTGTTCCACAGCCGCTTGCATCGCGGCCATGCCTGGATCGGCGATATCGCCGTCGCAGCGCCAGAGCATGCCGAAGCGGAAGAAATGACCGCGATTGCCTACGTGCGGCCGCATGAAATCGAGGTTGAACGCGTTCAGAACGGTGAAGCGGCCATGGCAGCGCTGGTCGTGCACATCTTATCAGTCGGGCCTATCGTTCGGTTGGAGCTGGTGCGTAAAAACGATGAAGATATCACGCCCATCCAGGTGGAGATCAGCAAGGAACGTTTTCGTGAATTACAATTGGCAAAAGGTGACGAAGTATTCATCAAGCCGCGCCGCCTTGATCTGTTTCCGCATCAGCACGAGCAAGCCGCGAACTCGATATAAGCATGACCAGCAGCGACAAATCGACGACGTTGCTCAATCATTATTGACCCATGAGGACGAAAAATGAATAGTCCGGATGGGTCAACTCTCTTTTTCCAGTTGTCACCATCATCAATTCGCTGATAATCTGCGCGGGCAGAAACTTTCTGCACTGATCTTTAGGGGAAATATGCCATTCAGTTATAGTAATCAGCTCAGCACTATCGTGGGTTATGCCGAGCAACAGAATCCTGCCACAATTCTTGATGTCGGCATTGGAATGGGGCAATACGGGTTTTTGCTACGCACAAACTTGGAAAATATCAATCTTTTTGAAATTAACGGCGCTCATGCGCGCCAGCGCGACAAACATGAATGGAAAATCAGAATTGATGGAATAGAAGGTTATCCGGGGTATATCAATGCAGTGCATGAATATGCATACCAACCTATTCATCGGCGATGCGCTGGAAGTCCTGCCAACTCTGGAAGCCGGAATCTACGATTTGGTACTGGCTATCGATATTTTGGAACACTTCGACAAAGAGCAAGGCAATCTCTTCTTGAAAGAGTGTCAGCGAGTCTGCAACGGCACCGTCCTGGTGAGTACGCCCAAGGATTTCATCGAGCAAGAAGTCACTGCGAATCCATTCGAAAATCACCGCTCACACTGGACTGAACAGGATCTTAGAATGTGCGGGTTTGATTCTTTCTTGCCCAATTCGTTGAGCCTGATTGCGATAGCAAACTGTAAACAATAAGTACGACAGCTCATATCGCAATTTATTCAACTTGAGTTGGAAGTTGCGACAGCGGCTCTGCCGTGCCATTCGAAAGGATGAATACGCGGTCGGCAGCGTTGATCACCGCCGGTTGATGGGAAACGGCGATGATGGTCAGGTTTTTGGACAATTGCTGAAGGGTTTCGCAGATGATGCGTTCGCTTTCGGGGTCCAATGCGCTGGTGGGTTCGTCCAGAATCAGGAAGGACGGGTTATGCGCCAGCGCGCGGGCGATGGCGATGCGCTGCCGTTGACCGCCGGATAACAAGCCGCCGCGCTCGCCCACGACGGTCTGCAATCCTTCCGGCAAAGCGCTGACAAAATCCCATGCGCCGGCTTGTTTCAAGGCGCGTACCGCATCGTCAGGCGTCAATGCCGGCTCACCTACCAGGATATTGCTCATGACCGTATCGTGCAACAGCACGGTGTCCTGCGATACATATCCGATCATGTGGCGCCATTGGCGCAAATTGATGTCATGCAGGGATATTCCGTCGATCAGCACTTCGCCGGATTGCGGTTCCGTCAAGCCACACAGCAAATCCAGCAATGTGCTTTTACCGACGCCGGAAGATCCCATGACTGCGGTGAATGAATTGATCGGAATCTCGATCGTGAGATCCTTGAAAATGGTTTTCTGGCCATAATCAAATTTGACATGCTGCAGGCTGATGCCTTTCTGCAATGTCGGCTCGAGTGTTCCCGTGGTTCTTTCCGCTGCCGTGCGCGCCTCTTCCGCAGCCTTGCGCAAAGCCCAGTAGGCACTTTCTTGTGCGGCCAGTTGCTGATGCCGGCGTTGTGTTTTATTCAGCAGTCCAAGAATGCGCGTCAGCAGAAAGACCATCAGCATCACTTCAGGCAGAGAGAGTTCCCACACCACCAGTGCGATATATAATCCGCTGGCGGTCAAAGCTGCAAGTATGGGTTCCTGCAAGGCCGTGAGCGCGGCCCGGTTCATGACTTCGCGGCGCGTGGCTTTTTCCAGTTGCTGCGTTTGCTCGCGTAGAATGGCGTCGGCGACGTTATCCCGCGCCATCGCTTTCAATGATTTTACCGAGCTGAGCACGTCCGATAAATATGTCAACAAGTAACGCAGCAGATGTGTCTGTTTGGTGCCGGCCCGACGGGTTGCGCTGACCAGGCGATTCAACACGATCAACAGAAACAGACCGATCACCAGCGAAGCCAATGTGGCTTCCCAGGAAATGAACAGCGCCACGATGGCGTAGACCACCACTTGGATCGCCAGCGCCAAGACATTGACGCTATGCTCAAAGCCATTGGCTGCGCGGTAGGCTTCCGAGGCAATGGAGTTTGCCAGAGAACCGACTGGCTGGCGCAAATAGTATTGCCAGCGGCTGGCGAGCAACGCTTCGATCAGATCCAGGCGCAACGCGGTGGCGACATGCGCAACGGTATAGCCGACCTGGCGGTTGGCCAATAGCAGCACGATTCCCTTGAAGAACATGCCGCCGACGATGATGATTAAAATGGTATCCAGCGTTGGATCGATGCCGATGTCCTGCAGCGCTTTCTCCATGAATTTGCCGATGCCGGAATCCTTGTTATCGCCGGACTCACCGACAGCGATCGATAATAAAGGCAACAAGGCGGTTAAGCTCAATCCTTCGGCGACACCGGCAATCAGCAGTGCAACGAGCACGATGATGCTGCGTCGGGGGAATACCATGATGTACGTTAGTAAGGTACGCATACGCGAGCTGTCACATCAAATCAATGAACATAAAGGTTATTTGCACAAAATTGCCGGCATGAGGATCATGCATTGGAGATATCACGCAGAGTTCCATCCATCAATTGCTTGACCCGTTGCGCACGATTAGCCAATCGTGAATCATGAGTGACAATGATCAGACTGGCGTTGACTTTATGGTTCAGTTCCAGCATCAGGTCGAAGACTGCTTCGGCGGTGTGTCGGTCGAGATTGCCGGTTGGTTCATCGGCCAGAATACACGCTGGCTGCGTGACCAATGCGCGGGCAACGGCAGCGCGCTGGCGTTCGCCGCCGGACAATTCGCCTGGCGTGTGGGTCAGGCGGTGGCTCAAACCCACTTGCTGCAAGATATCCGCTGCGCGGTCATACGCTTCTCGGGGGGGCATGCGGCGAATCAGCAGCGGCATCGCGACATTTTCCAAGGCGCTGAATTCCGGCAGCAGGTGATGGAATTGATAGATGAATCCCAGCGAGCTATTGCGTAAGCGGCATCGTTCTTCCTCATTGATGCGGGCGATGTCTTGGCCGAGAATGTCGATTTCTCCGCGAGTTGGCGCATCAAGCCCGCCGAGTACATGCAGCAACGTGCTTTTTCCCGAGCCGGAGGTGCCCACGATCGCAACCATTTCGCCTTTGCTCAGTGTGAGATCGACGCCTTTCAATACCGGTACAACCACATCCCCCTGTGAAAATTGCTTGAATAAGCCCCGGCAGGCAAGAACGGCATCATTCATAGCGCAAAGCCTCGGCCGGATTGACCTTGGAGGCGCGATAGCTGGGATAGAGGGTGGCCAGCAGAGTCAGAATAAACGAGGTGATCGCGACGGTGGAAATATCCGTCATTTGTGGATCGGTTGGGATCTTGCTGATGTAATATACTTCGCGCGACAGGAATTGAACATTCAGCAACCACTCGATGAAGGCCACCACTTCTCCGACGTTATAGGCCAGCAGCATACCGCCTGCAACGCCGAGGATCGTGCCGAAGACGCCGATGAAGGTTCCTTGCACGATAAAAATCTTCATGATGCTGCGCGGGCTGGCGCCAAGCGTCCTTAGAATCGCGATATCCGATTGCTTATCGGTAACCGCCATGACCAGGGTGGAGACGATATTGAACGCCGCGACCGCGATGATCAATGCCAGAATCAGAGACAGCATGCGCTTTTCAATCTGAATGGCACGAAAATAATTGGCATGCTGCTTAGTCCAGTCGCTGATGAAACTATCGGTGGTCAGCAGTGCCGGCAATTCACTAACAACTTGCGGTGCGGCAAACAAGTCATGCAATTTCAAGCGCACACCGGATACTTCATCGTTGTCCATGCGATATAGTTTTTGTGCATCCGCCATATGGATCAACACCAGGCCGGAATCATATTCGAAATGGCCGATTTCAAAAATCCCGACCACGGTGAATTGCTTCAGGCGTGGCAGGACACCAGCAGGCGTAACTTGGCCTTGCGGTGAAATCAAGGTGATCTTGTCGCCGGTGAACGCTCCCAGCGTGCGCGCCAATTCCATGCCGATCACGATACCGAATTCTCCCGGCACCAGGTGATCAAGCTGGCCGCTCACCATGGTCTTGGCAAAATTGGCGACCTGATCTTCCCTATCGGGCAAAATGCCGCGCACCAGCACGCCCTGCACAACCTGATTGTGCGACAGCATGCCTTGCGCGCTGACATAGGGAGCGGCAGCCTCAACGGCGCTGTGCTTGCTGGCTTCTTCAATAGTCTGTTGCCAATTGCTCAGTTTACCGTGCATGCTGGTAATCTGGACATGCGAGGCGACTCCTAGAATCCGGGCGCGTACTTCTTTCTGAAAACCGTTCATCACCGACATTACGGTAATGAGCGCGGTCATGCCCAACGTGATGCCAAGAAGTGAAATGAGCGAAATAAAAGAGATGAAATGATTGCGTTTTTTGGCGCGCGTATAACGCAGACCAATGAAGAGTTCATACGGGGACACGAATGTATTTTACCGATAATGAGTTTGTTTATCCCGAAGTGTGCCACATTTAGTCAGTGCATAACAAATAAACAATGAATTACCGGTCGTTCATTTGTTGTGTTTTTTTGTGGGTTCGGGCGATAAATATCATGGGCGCAGCCGAGCACTGATCTGGCGCAGTATATTGACGCGCTGCCCGAAACGAGCGAGCAATAGGTAGATCGGATACCCGAAGTGATGCAATAGACTGAGAATGATCAGAAATCGAACGCCAGGACCGGTGGCGAAATTTCCAATGGGCAGAATTTTGCTTATCAATGCTATTTTGACGACGCGAAAAATTTCGAGTCCCTGTAAATCATAGTTTTTTTTAAGTACTTTACTCATTCATTGATTTTCCTGCGTAAATGACTCAGAAAATACCGCAACCGCAAAAATGGATTGTATCTGAGTTGCGATTGCGTTTGACTCCACAAGGGCATGAAATCCTTACCAAGGTTTGCAGACGGTTTGTTGTTGCCGTGAAAATCATCGAGATGGTGACGGTGTTTAATATTGGCGACCTCGGTAGCGCGCGGAAAAGCGAGTTTGCTTAAGAAGAGGTAATTGATCCAAGGTTTCCAATCTTCGAATGTGAAATTCAACAAGGCTGCAGCGGCGGCAAACCGCTCAGCAGAATCCAATATCCCTTGCTGCAACGGAGCGAAATACAGATCCTGTTCTTGTTCCGCCAGACCGCTATCGTCATCGGTCTGGCGGAACACCAGCGTGTACCCATCGTCGGTCAACGCATAGCCCATTAGCGTCGGATGCGGAGCGCGGCAGGCCTCTTCGAACACATCCTGTGCATACAGCAGGGTGCTTCCTGCCAGGTCAAAGCTTCGCCGATCGAACATGATGCCTTGAATGAGGTTTTTACTCGTTTCCGGGTATGCAATCGTACGGGTTGCTCCAAAAAGCATGCCATAGCAATTAGGACAATCTTCCCGGTGGGCAATGGCTTCGAACAGAAACCGCTGAATAGTGCCGATCCAGCCAATATCGACGATAGCGACGTTGGCATGCTCAAACAGGCCGGCTTCGGTGAAATAGCGTTGCATCGCCTCATTTGCCTCTCTAGTTTGGCTTTTTACTTCATCTTGGAAATTTTTATCTTTCAGCAAAGCATTCAAATTTTCTCTGTGTTCAGCTCGAAACCCTTCATGTGCCGGACTCAGGCAGGTATCCACCTTTAAATCGTAAGCAGCTAGATGCGAAGTAAATTTTTCCGGGCACAGGCTGAAGATTCGGCAGATATCGCGAAAATCGCGATTGCCTGCGGGTACAAGTGCGATGTCGGCATTGATTTGAGTTAATCCCTGATATGCGCATGATGCGCCAGCCAGCGCTATTCTGCTGACATACAGGTATTCCGTTTGCGGAAGATCGCCAGCAGGATAAAGCGTCGCCAGGGTTTTTTCCCAATATTGCTTGAAAATCCATCCTTCTCGCGACAGAAAAAAAATCTTGGTAATTGATTTTTCACGGCAGATCCTCCTGATTTGCTGCAGGAACATCCCAATCAAAGGGCCGATAAAATTATAACCTTCTGCGTAGAGTGCCGAGGCAGACTGGTTTTCTCCTTCCAGTGGCGCCATTAACTGTTGCAATGCTCTGCCGCGCCAAAACGGCTTGAGATCACTATAATGAAAATAACGTTTTATGATGGCTTTGCGCTGGTCTTCACGAGGGTCATGAATGATTAGCGCATCGATCCCGGCCTCTGCAGCTCGAACCCCATCTGCGATTGGATTGTCACCGATATGCAGCCAGCTTTCATAAGGCAGTGAAAATTTTTGTGCCAGCAACGCATAGGCTTTTCCGGAAGCTTTGGCCAAAAAAGTATCCGCAGATGAGACAACCTGTTCGATATGCTGATCCAAACCCGCATATTGCAGCAGTTTTTGCAAATGACTCGACGGCAGATAAATATCGGAAATGACAAAAATCCGCTTATCCGCCAGAGAAAGCTCTTTCATCCAGTCGACCAGCGCCTGTCTCGGAACCAGCATGGAATTTTCCATCGCCAGTTCATAATTCGTGACTTTTTGCAGCAGCGATTCATCAAAAGCGGATCCGAACACCTTTTGAAGCAGCTCCTGCATGAATAAGGGATAGCAGGCTTCATGATCTTCAAAATTTTTTGCAGTCTCTTGCCGGTGTTCGCGTTCGATGGCATCGCGCATTTTTTGGATACTCTGCCATCCTTTATGAATGTTTTGCTGCTTGGCAAGATCAGAGATATATCGCGCGACCGGCAATTTCACCAGGTCGGGATCATGAATTCGGCGAATGAGCAGCGTGTCGAAAAGATCAAAAGAAATGATCTCTTTTTTTCTAGCTCTTTTTTTACCGGCTTTGATCAGCGATGCCAGCGAATAATACGTCGAATGCTTCATAGTATGGAGCTCACTTCAACTGGCGAGGAGATCAACATTTACGAGCAATCCAGTTCTTCAGGCTTCTGAGCAATTCTCTCAACGCTGGACGAACGCCTTGAGCTTTCTGTGGTTCAAGCGCTTTTTTGACATCATGGAGCTCATTTCCTAATTCGATCAATCGCTCAGCTCCCGTGCGGACATCGTCGCGGTAACTGTCCGGAATTCTCGCCATCATGTATTGAGTAATTAATTTCTGATCCTGTACTCTGCCGATGACAGCGGCTTCGCTCAAGGTATTGGCGGAATGGATGCGGTAATACAGCAGCTTTTCATGATCCAGATAGTGAACGCCCTGTGGGAATGCCAGTATCATTCGGAAAATATAATCATAATCATGTAAATACCTGAGCGAGCTAAAATTGCCAACCGTTTTCATCGCTTCTGCTGTCATGAATAGGTTGGAGGTGCTGACCATAAAATTACCTTTTAGAAAACCTCGATAGAGATCCTTGCAATTGAAGTACCAGTTACGATTTTTCTGATGCCAGACATTCCAGATGAAATGGGGATCAGTCAATTCCGCACCGTCAGCAGAGATCGGCACCACATCGGTGAAAATACAGGCTGCGCCCTTTTCTTGAGAAAAATTCGCCAGACGCTCCAGGCGGTTTAACGAAAATACGTCATCCGAATTAAGAATAGCGATATATTTGCCGTTGGTGAGTGATAAGCCTTTGTTGAGCGCGTTATAGGCATCCTGATTTTCTTGATAATGATAATAAAGTCTTGGATCGTCATAGGCTCTGACAATCTCCCCCGTTTTATCGGTTGAACCGTCATCGATGACGATCAGTTCAAGATCGGATAGGGTTTGCTGCAGCACACTGTCGACTGCCGCACCAATATATCGCTCATGATTATAGGCAGGAATCACGACGCTAACCAGCGGTTGGTTGATCCTGCCGGCAGGAATATGTCCGTTAGACTGTCGCATCAGGTAAAAAAAGTTCGGTAAGGATAGTGAGCTGTCGCTGAATTACTCGCATGCTGGGCAGTGTACATGCATGCAGGAATAATATTCGCTACATTATGTTCCATCCATTGTTGCACAGAGAAATAATTTCAATGAATGACGGTACTTCAATATACGTAACGGTATTTCTTTAGTCAAATAGCCGCTCGTGGAATGATACTGATGAAATTATCGAGAGGATATGAGTCATATTCTTAATTGTTGATAACTCATCATTTGAGAAAGATATTTGCTCACTCTATTGTAAACTCCTGAACCCGGGTGGTTTGATTTTTTAAGTTAATATTTTTATGATGAATAAGGGCTTTTTGTGAGGATGGGGTTCATATTATTCCATGAAAGCTAATAAACATGAGGATCTACATTTTTGTGTTTTTTTAATTTACCCGTTTTTTGAAAAGTACCCCTGTGTTTTTAAAAAATCTTATGCCTATTTTAATTATTTTTGTTGTCAACAGACTTCCTCAGTATGTCGACCAATTCTTTCAACTTATCAATCCAAGATTTTTTAAACGATATTGCATAGCAATCTGAGAAACTTACAACTTATTTGAAAGCTCAGCTATATCTTTTTATACCTTTCTTGAAAATCAAAAGACTCAGTACCTCTTCAGGCATTAACAATTCTGCAGCAAATCGATTGGCCGCAATTTCCAAGGGATCATGATTAGCTAAAGAAAATTCATTAGGGCTATCTCTATATGCACCGCCATGCCCAAGAACGTAATGTCCAATTTCATGAGCTATAGTGAACCTCTGACGCACCTTTGATTCCGTATTATTGTACTGAATTAAAGGGCCATCATTAGTGCAGTTAAATTCTCCGCTTGTAGCCAAATTTGGATCAGCTTTTACCTCAGCGCCCAATGCAGTGGCTAACTTTATGAGATCTATCGGTATTTCCTTATCCCAGTATTTTTCAAGCACTTCTTTTGCTTGTGTAGACATAGCTAGTTAATTATATTTATGGGTTAATTTATGCTAATTTGCATAGTACTTGCTCTTTTCAATGTTAGTCAACACAACCGGCTTTGATCGCGGATTATACAAAATTCTGCTTAAAAAACTTATATCGGCTTCTTGAGTAGAATTTCAATGACCAGGTACTTAAACACAAGCGACTCCCTTCTTTTAGCAATTCTGTTTTTTTGCGGTAGTGCTTACGGCTATTTTTCCAGCGTCAACTTTTTTAATAAGCTCTACTGAGCCTTGATCTATGACTTTACGGGCAGATATTACCGATTCACGAGACACATTCAGCATTTCTGCAGCTTTTGCTTGAGAGGGTGTGGAAATTTCCACATGCTGATTTGTGCCGACCTCAAGTTTAGCCAACCTACTAGCCACCATTGCACGCTGCACCGCGTATTAAATCGCCATTAGTCAGGCAAGTAATCGGCCAATCGTTTAAGGGCTATGGGCAAATCTTTCGGTTTGTCAGGCTTTGGTAATTTTTGTTCTATGGCCAGCTTGCACGCCAGCTCATAGAAAGCATCAAGTAGCTGGTTTGAATGCTTTGTTTCAAGTTTGGCGATTCGTGCTTCAAAATTTTTCACTTTAACTTAATCCTCTATTTTTTACGCTTCTTACGTTCCAAGTCTACGTCCATCGTATGCAACTATTTTGAGAACTGGCGCATTATTTGGCAGATCGAAACCATGCCTTTCCTTATACTCTGCCTTGGCCTCTTCAAAAGTTTTGCTATCAGGCAATCCGGAAATATAAACTAGGCCCGGCGTTGGCCCCCTTTCGAAAAGTTACTTTATCCTCTAGTGCTTCGATTCTTGTTTTGATATTTTTACGCATAATAATTTGTTGCCATTGCTTCTCATTCTTTCTCATCGTCGATCGGTAACGGCACAACAAGCCCATTTCCAATGACCTGCATTGTCATGCCGCATTCTTCGTCAAAAAAGGTAATCGGCTCATTGACCTGTCTATTTATCCGCCGTGATTCAATTGCTTCGATACGATTAAGAAAAGATTTCTTCATTTTGTCTTTATCCACTGGTTCATCCTATAAACATTTCTACCCATGCCGGGTCATTCTCTCGATAAATATCAACCCGCCCGATTTCAATCTTAAGCGCTTCAATTTGCTCGTCAGTGTATTCATCAGACACCAATACCGGCCAGCCTTCAGGATATGGGCTTGGGCGGCTTCGTTGTTCAATAGCGTCAATTCTTTTCCTAAGTGCTTTCATGTTGTTCCTTCTCAAGTGCTTCAATTCGTTTTTCAAGCTCACTTACTTCAATTAATTTTCCTACCTGTGCCAGCATGTAAACTAGCCGCGTGCCGTCTTGAATATCTATTCTGCCTTGGCGTGAATCTCTATAGACTCTGGCCATTTCCCGCTTGCAATCCATGACGGTTACCAGTTTGATTTGACGGGAGGTGGGTTCAGCCGGTATCAATTCGCCTTCAACAACTTCTGATTGTTTTGCTGCCTTTTTCCTCGTCACTGGATAGCACCTTTATTAATCAATTCCAGTAACAGGAAGGGATCCCGCGCCTAGGCCGTGGCCTTGTTTGCTTGACGTGGGCCACGTATTACTATGCAGGCAGCCAAATAATAGAAGATTGGCGAAGCAAGCCCAAATGCCCAAAAACCCTCTATGCTATCGCATGGCTGACAGGATTAGGGGCCGAGCCATCAGCAACAGATTTAGAAGCTTGCGCAGCCACGTTTAAACGCAACGGATTTTCACGTGATGACGCGCTCTTAGCAATTGGTCGGGCTCAAGGGTTAATGAGAAATGTGTAAGCCAGATGATAAAGAACAGCCCAGCACTGAAGCTCCAAAACGCAAGCGCCGCAAATACCGCAGCCAAAAACTTGGAGCTGCTGGTTTCAGTGCTCGTATGGCAAAACGCGGCTCATTTAAAACCTCATGGGAAAGCTTATTTTTTGATATTAAGGGCAGAGGGTAGCGTAGGCAGGAATAATGGGGCTGTAGGGTGTTTTAATTGAAAGATGGCACGCCCTAAGAAATATAACGACGAGAAAGCGTCAAAGCCTTTTTTTTTCAAAATTTGCTAAGTAATTTTATTGAAACCATTCCCACCTTCTCTTTATAGCTCTATAAACTCCATACACTAGCAAAATGTAGCCTAGTATTCCAGGCGGCAAATCTATTCTATATGGCCCTAAAGTAAAAAAATAGCTACTAGTGTAATCCATCAATCCTAACCCTAATCTTAATTCATTTGGTGAGGCACCGTCTATTAATGCAAAGATAATGTAATAAACTCCCATAAATACAACTATATAGACTCCCCATTTTTTCCAGTGCCAAATTCCATAAAGACCCGCAAGTGCCGTTACGCTTTCAAATGTACTAATTAATAAAATCATAACCAAATGTACTAAGGTAAAGCGCCTATTTGTTTCAATATCGACTAAATTACCATGTTCTCTCATAGCGGCACTTATTTCGAATGCAAAGAAATAGGCAAATATCAATGATATAACTTGACCCATAGAGAATATGATTATTACTGAACTAAAAAACAACCCTCTACAAGGGGTAGGTGGCAATGATTCGTACATTTTTATTTTTTAGAAAATAATTGATTCATAGTTTTTTGAATAGCTGGATTCGGCAATTGTATGAAAGCAATTATTCTTTCAATAAAATTTATAGGATATTCTATGTCACAACATTATGATTTAATTTAATTAACTTCTACATAAATTATTACTATTAGTAACACATAGAGTATAGATCAGTCCACCGCCTGACCAAACACTTCAGAGCCTTGTTGATGTCCGCACAAGTTTAGAGAAATTGCCCCGTTTAAACGCATTAAGTAATACTCATCATGGCCCGAAACACGGGCCATTCTCATTTATAATCATTGAGTTATTTTGTTTGTTGGGTTGGGACTATGAGATTACGTTGTAAGATAATCGGTAATTTGTAACTAATTGATTTGTATAGTAGGGTGTATCAATAAGTTATTGATTTTAAACAATCTGAAATATCAGTGGGGGTATTAGGATAATTCTTAGTACCCCGTCTAACTCCTTATTATTATTACTCTTTCCTTTAAAGGGGGTAGAAGGGGTATTAGAAAAGTAAAGACTTTAAAAAAAGAAAAATAGAGAATAAAAATGAAATAGGAATAAATAAAAGGTTGAGAATTATGTCCCCGTGATACCCTGATACCCTGTTTTATTAAAAAGCTTCCAACATGAACAAATGCAGCCATGACATGCTGTGCTACAAAATCGAAACCATTGTGAACTTGCAGGCGGGTTTTAATAATTTGGGTAAAGAGTAAACTTATTATTAAATACTAATAAAGAATCTTTAAATACGAATATTTTAATGCGGGTTTTTATGAGGGACAACTTGTAAAAATTGTCCTAACTAACTGATTTTAAAATACATCTGGCGGGAGGATGGGGTTCATATTATTCCATGAAAGCTAATAAATATGAAGATCTACATTTTTATGTTTTTTAATTTACCCGTAATTTTACCCGTTTTTTGAAAAGTACCCCCTTTTTTTAGCTCTCGGTGGTTTAACTTTAAGCATCCATCTAGTCCGATCAAATCAAAAATATTTCTGCGCTCGAATTGACTTTGAATAGCGCATAAGAAAAACCAGTGCGCTGGGAGGGAGACACACTGGCCAAAGGAGCGGCAACTTCGCAATAATGGTGGAGTATTTCCAAATATTTTTCTGTGTGAAAACGCACGTTCAAGCACTTTCTTTGCAAACTGAACTGAATCAGTTGACACATTAAGCATTGCTGCAGCTTGCGCCAGATTTAGCAGCACGATCTGCTACTGTCGATAACCCGGTAACGTTACCGGCTTTCTCAGGCCTGTATGCTGGCTGCGCTTGCGCTCAATCCTGAGCACTAGCCACTATTGCCCTCTGTGCAGTATCTAAGTACCTGAGATTTAGGTTCAGAGAAGCCAAAAAGCCCAGATGGGGGGTACCTAGGCCATTGATAGATGATTGGGTGTGAGTGATTCTGATGAATTTTATTTTTCAATCATTGGTAATCGATCAAGAAGTTATTTTGCATTTGTCTTTAAACACCAGCTAAAAGCCGATTAACTTTCAGATTGTGATTTTCTTGCGCCTTTATCTCGTAGGCATCAGTACTGCCAGGCTGTGCTATGGTGGTTTTTCCTATTTCAATAGTTTTAAACGCAGCCGCTAGCTTATCTTTTACGGGTAATTCTGGATCATTCAAGCAATCCTCAATGGTTTTTAATGCCAAGCCTTGCAAATTACGCAATATCTCTGAATGCGCTTCTTGAATGTTGTGCAGGTGTTGGTTGAGTGCAGCTTTAAAGTCAGGATCAGCGCGCCATGTACTGATTGTTTTAGGGGTCACTCCTAGCGCTTCAGCTACTTCCTGACACATTTTGCCTTCTGCCATCAATAAAATTGCTTGTTGCTGTTTTTCATTCATTTTTAACATTCCTTAACATTAACTAACTGATATTCAAAGATTCAATTTTATTTACTGAACCGCAGCCTCTTTTATAATTTCGAGTACCGTGAATGAATCGTACTTGTGCTTCGGTATCGACATTTTAAAAGTGTATTGATCCCGAATGGCAATGGTCAGAATCACGTTATCAGGATCAGTTTCTGTGTCGTGGTGGATTGCACGTTGTGTGCTCGGATTATCTTTTAGTATTTTCAATACATTGGCGCGTCGTTTTTTTCGATTACTTTCTTCTGCAAGTCCGAGATAGTACACCAAGGCTTCAGGGTCACGTTTGCACTTGTTCAGTATCAGATAATGATTTTCCTCAGGTTCACCAATCTGGACAAGACACGATCTGACCTTTTCAATATCTCGATTGATTTTTTCATTATTGGGATTTGCTACGGCTACACTTGCTACATTTGCTACAGTTGGCTTGTTTTGTAGATTATGTGTAGCAACTGTAGCGTCTGTAGCTGTAGCAACTTTCTTTTTGCGGATAATTTCCAGTAAAGTCATGCTACCTCCTTGCTCACGATCCTTCGATTTAGCCAGATTGACACTTTCTTCCTGTCTTTCCTTATTTGAATGCGATCCAATGATTCAAGCTCATTGATGGCAGCATCAAGCCGCATTCCATCTCTCACGGTTCCGTACTGCTGCACAAATCGTTTTGCGACAAATTGCGTGCAGTTTTGCTTGCAATGCTGAATTAACCAATCGTTCAGCCGTACCGCGTCTGCCATTCCAGACGGTAAGGCTAATTCACCAAAGAAACGACGAGATTCATTCAGGTGCCATGCCACAATACTGCTTGCACTTTCAAAGCTATCTGTGCCTATTGATCCATTTACACCATATGTGAAAACATGGAATAGGGCTGCTAGCCGGGCTGCGTTATCTGCTGATTTGCTGGCAACGTCACGCACGTCATACAGTTCTTTGCCACTGGATAGCATTGACTCTATGCTGTCATAAAACTCAATCCATAGTGCCTTTGCTTCTGGCGTGAACTTCAATAAAACTGGCTCTAAACATCCTTCAGCGTTTAATGGGGCAGGTGTCGATAATATTTCACTGATTCGACTATTGAATGCTGCAAGGTTTGGCCAGTGTTCTGGCGGCTCAGTAAATAATCGTGTGCCCTGTGTTGACTCGGGCCAAGCAATCATGAATCGCGCAAAATATCCTGTGCCGCGTGCCAGATTCCCGGATTTATCATTAAATTCACGCAGGGTAGCTTCTTGGATCTGTAACGCTGTAGTTAATCGCGCACCTTTAACCGTGAATGATTCTGATGTCCTTCGACCTATTGAATGGGTGCCGCCATCCCAAAGCGTGTTATATAACGCAAGATTTCGCATGATTGAATCTTTACCCATGCCATGTGAACCAAGAACAGAACCAGCTTCGCTCGATACAATACCCGCTGAAGGCCATTCCTTAGCCAGTCGCCATGCTAGATTTTCGGGTGTTTCATCGCCCAGTAAGATTCTGGGTATTCTTGGCGGCTCAGGTTTGTCCTGTTGAAGCTCAGCAAGATTGGCTTTTAATTGATTAGTGGGTTTGTCTTTCTTGGCTGCTTCTTTAATCGCTGACAACAAGCCATCCCGTTCAGCATTCCATGAATCCATTTCAGCCTGATAACGTTCTATTTCTGGCTTCATGACTTCCGCCTGCTCTTGCTCATAATCCCGTAAAGCTTTAGTGAAAAACCCGTCACAAGTGGATTTACGCTCGCCAGAATCGGCAATGGTTAAGAGAAATAAACTAACCGGGCCAGTTAATTTAGAGGTTCGTTCAACGTCAACATAAGCTTGACCTGCTACGGACAAAGCGCCCAATGCTGAAGAAGCAACCAACGGCAATGGGGCTTTAACGAATCCATGTACCTCTTGCACTGCAGCTCGTATGCCATTCGGCAAAGCTTCTACAGGGTATGCCTCTGGCTGTAGTTTTGCTAATAGTGGCTGCGGTTCTGGCCAAGCCAGATTTGAATCAATCGCGGCACTAAGATTCAAGTCAGCATATCTGCCGTTAGAAGGAATGATATTTTTATTGTTGATGGCGCCAAGCATTTCCATAGCTTGATTTTCCAGACTATTCATGGCGTGCACCTCTTGAGTAACTTGCGGCCTCATTAATCCGGATTACTGCACCGGATAGAAAGGTGACATCCGATTCAGCCAGCTTTTCACCTCTAAGCATGGTTCTGGCTGCACTCAGCACAACAAGCGCGTCATACCGTAATGCACTAAGAGTTTGCCAATCAGAAAAGTACGAGCGCGTCTGTGGATCGTAGTTTTGATTATCTGAGCGCGGGAATAGGTCAGCAGGATTTAAATCGATTGCTTGCGTTATTTCGTGAATAGAACAGCCAGCAAAGCAATGCATTAGCACTTGACCTTCACGCCCAGTCGATACGGCCAAGCTGCGGCCTTTGCGGTCATCGTGGCTGGGACAGAATGCCAGTAATCCACCTTTCTGGCGTTTGACTACACCATTTAAGCGGCTTTCGACTTCAGTCAGTGGATTATGAATGTTATAATTGACGCGTGAATTCTGATAAGCCGTTACCCCTGCCGGGTGCGGCTTTTTTGTTGGTGTCTGCATCACTACACCCCCGCCCGATAGTTGATCGGATCAGAAAGCCATCTATGAAGCTCTTGATTGTCGTAAAAGGTGCACCTGATTCCCATGCGCTCGGGTTGTGGCGCGCGCCCCTCTTTTGATAACTGCCTGAACTTCTCTTTGCTTATGGGTATGAATTTCTTGAATTGACTGAACCGGCTTTTGCCGGTGGCAGGTAGTGCGTCCGGGGTGGGTAATTGTTGCTTCTGTGTCATAGTAGCTATCCTTTGTTATTGAAGGTAGCCGCATACTATTCATGAACTAAATGATTTGATACGAATGAGCTAGCAGCCGGGTGAGTCTGCTAGCTGAAGGGTAAGTTTATTTTTTCTGCCAACGCCCAATCTTTCCATTTTTTGCCAATTGTCCTAAGCGTGTGTTAATGGCTTTGTCATCTTTTAATTTCGGATATTTCTTTAACATTTCTCTAACGAAATCAGCTTTATAACCATATCTGTTAAATTGCTCAGCTCTTGCTTTAGCTTCTTTTTCAATCTCTTTAAGATAATCGGTTTTCTCATCATTTTCTGCTCGTGCTTTACCTCCCGCACTGGGAATTTCGACTCTTGCTATGTCTACAATTTCCTTAGCTGCTCCATCAAATGTATAGTCGAAAGATTCTCCGCACGAAAGAAGCATATAAATAAACATTTCACCTATTTCTTTTACCCCCGGCGTCATTTCCGGGTTATCAATTGCCTTATGTATTGCATCTTTTAAAATATCTTTAGCTTTAATATGGTGCAGATTATCTTCATACAATCGCGTGATTTTTTTCCTATCTTCATCAGTAAGACTTTTAAGCCAAGTCCCTGCGCTTGAGTATTCTTTGGTTTTGATTTTTTTCATATTTCTGCTTATTCAAAAGAAAATATAATGAAGTTCACCCCAGGCAGTGAAGGTTTCCGCTTTTCGCCCCGTCGGGCTAGGGGTGGTTTTATCAAAATAATTTCTATTTTTTAATTGCTGGGAAAGGGATGACTTCACATAAATATGAAGTGTCGATAGCGCATGGTTTCTGTGCTATGAATTTGACTACATGCTGAGCTATATTAAAGTCATTATCATTAAGAGTGGCAAGGTATATTTTTAATGCATCGCTCCACTGATTCCGCGCAGATTCTTTCCTCCACTCAATGGATAAGTGAATGATATTAGCTATGACTTTTGGATTAATTCGTGACTTGCGGTGCGTGCGTGCTTTTTTGATGTCATTGTTGCTGGTAAAATCTTTATTAGCCATGATTCAAACTCCTATTAAGTTTGTGTTGTGGTTAGGGGCTTCAGGTGCTGCACACTTGATAACCCCGCTCTTTACCTGAAACCGTCAGGCGGCGGTTTAAACTCGTTATGCTGCCCTGAATGGCAATACTGCCGCACCTGCCTTTATCCCTTCCAAATAATCCGCCCAGTTCTGCATCATCCTTGTTCGTGGTTCAAGGTAGAGTGCATGGTTATAAGCCGCTGATACTGCATTGCGTGGGGCATGTGCTAGCTGTAATTCAATGTGGTCATGGTTATAGCCGCGTTCATGAAGGATCGTTGACGCTATGCCCCTGAAACCGTGGCCTGTCATGCGGCTGTGATAACCCAACCGATACAGTGCATAAAGAATGGTGTTATTGCTCATCGATTTGCCGTCTCTGCGCTCGCTTGGGAACAGCAGGATATCGTCAGCAGATAGGTTCTTTATCTTCGTTAAGATATCAATAGCCTGATCGGATAGGGGGACGATATGCGGTGTTTTCATCTTCATGCGTTCAGCCGGTATGCGCCATTCCTTTTTGGTCAGGTCAATTTCATCCCATCGGGCGCCAATCAATTCACCAGTACGCACAAACGTTAGCGCCATCAATTGCAATGCAAAACGGGTAAGTGGCTGACCTTCGTACCCGTCTATTTTCCGCAATAACTCGGGTAATTCCTTTTCACTTAATCGGGTGTAATTTGTTTTATTGGCAGGCTTTAATACGTCAGAAGGCTTGATATCTGCTGCTGGGTTACGTTCAGCGAGTCCATGTGCCACTGCATAGCGCATGACCTGTCCACACATCGTCAATACTCGCTTGGCAATATCCAATGCACCACGGGCCTCAACCTTGCGGATCATCGCTATCAATTGCGCGGCTGTAATCCCATTGATCGGTTTTGCACCAATAACAGGGAATATGTCTGCTTCCATGCGTCGCATCGTGTAATCCGCATGGCGTTCGGTCTTATCATGCTTCCAGTGATCCCACCAAAGATGGGCTATCGATTCAAAGCTATTGGTTGCCGCCATTGCCTGCTGCCGTTTCTGTTCCTTACGATTGTCGGAAGGGTCGATATCTTGTGCCAGCAATTCTTTGAAGCGGGTATGTTCTTGTCTTGCTGCAGCCAGCGATACGGCGGGATAGAAGCCCAGGGATAACATCTTTTCTTTATCGTTAAAGTAATAACGAAAGCGCCAGCACTTCTGGCCGTCAGGCTGTACCCATAGCGCCAGTCCTTTACCGTCGGGTAAGTTGTAGCGCTTATCCTTGGGCTTTGCAGCTTTAATGATTGAATCGGTGAGTTTCACGTAACCCCCTGAATACCGGTAAACAACAATAAAACGGGTAATGAAACTACGGGTAATTCCTTGCCCTTAAATTTACCCGCCTTTCAAGTATGTTACCCGCTTTACTCAGGGTTGCCAATAGTTGGCTAAATTACTGTAAGATTATTTATTTTATTGAGGTTTTTTGGTGTTGCTAGGCAACGTTTGGTGTATAGATGGCGGAGAGGATGGGATTCGAACTCATGTGCCAAGTTACCCTGACCAACTGATTTCGAGTCAGCGCCGTTGTGACCGCTTCGGTACCTCTCCGTTAAAACTAAAATTTTGTTCTTTCGAACTGTGATGCAACGCAAGTTCGAGTTATTCTGCGTGAGCTGTAATGACGCTTCGCATTTTTTGTAATGCTTTTGCTTCAATCTGACGAACACGCTCTGCCGATACGCCTAATTCATCAGCTAAATCATGCAAAGTCGCCGTATCATTTTCTCTTAACCAACGTGATTCGATGATATGGCGGCTCCGATCATCGAGACTTGCCAGTGATTGCTGTAGACCTTGGTCGCGTAACCCCGTGATCTGCTCCTTTTCCAAGATTTGCGAGGGCTCGGCTCCATCAGTAAGATAATTGATGGGGCTGTAGGTGTCTTCATCGTCTTCATCTGATGAAGGCTCCAAAGAAATATCCGATCCATTGAAACGTTTCTCCATTTCGATGACTTCTTCAGTTTTCACACCGAGCTGTGTTGCCATTGCGCTTACTTCTTGAGGATTCATCGTGTCTAACCCCTGTTTCATGCTGCGTAAATTGAAGAACAATTTGCGCTGTTGCTTGGTAGTTGCAATTTTAACCAATCGCCAATTACGCATGATAAATTCATGGATCTCTGCCTTGATCCAATGGACAGCAAATGACACCAGTCGCACACCTCGTTCTGGATCAAAACGTTTGACTGCTTTCATCAAGCCGATATTGCCTTCCTGTATCAGGTCGGCTTGCGGAAGTCCATATCCTTTATAACCGCGTGCAATCGCAACTACAAATCGTAAATGCGACAAGATCAAACGTTGTGCAGCTTCAATATCGCCATGATTCCATAAACGCTGGGCCAAGCTCCTTTCTTCTTCTTGGGTAAGAATGGGGAAAGAATTAATTGACTGAATATAATTTTCCAAACTTCCACCCATCAAGGGTAGGGTTAAAGCATTCGTCATTGCAATAATCTCCTCATCAGATGTATGTACACTCACTCCCACCTTTTGCCAATTCTAGCACTCCGATTGTGAGAGTGCCAGTCGTTTGAAAAGTTTCGCTGAGGGGTATCGTTGTTTCTCATCGAGGTTCAATTTTCCATAAATGGTTGGCGACGGACAATCGAGCGCCCAACCAGCCCAACCAAGCGGAAAAGAATAACAAGCTTAAGCTATCGTCAATAGATAAATACTGTAAATGGATGTCAGTCTGATACAGGCGAGCGAGCCCTATGAGTTCTTCGTTTAATCTTTCGATGAAAAAAGCAATAAAAATCCATGCCGCCACTCCGCTGACAAAGCCTTGTAATGCACCAAAATAAAGGAACGGTCGACGGATGAAACTATCTGTAGCGCCTATCAATTTAGAGATTTCGATTTCGTCTTGTTGAGTAAGGATTTGCAGCCGTATAGTATTGAACATAATGGCAATAATTGCAGAACTTAGAAGAATTGCCAGCATCAGCACTATGAATCGTCCCAACTTCAGCAATTCATTCAGCCGTTCGATCCAGACAGAATCAAACTGCACCTGTTCAACCTCTGGCCATTCCTGCATGGCTTGGCGTAATTGCTCCAATGATTCGGACGAATTGGCCTGGGTGTGAAGAATAAAGGCATCTGGCAGCGGATTCTGGGATAGATGAGCCGTGATTTCTGGCAATCCATTGTTCTGCTGTAACTGAAAAAGGGCAGCTTCCTTGGAAACAAATTGAAAACGTATGATATGAGGCTCTTCTTCTAACCGCTGTCGGATTCCTGAGAGGTCTTGCGGCGTCGGATTGTGCTTCAGGAACAGACTCATCTGCGGCAAATTAATCGCTTGTCCTGTCGCTGATTCTATATTTTTCATGAGGATATAAACACCGGTCGGCAAGCTCAAGGCGATGCCCATCACGATAATGCTCAGCAGACTGGTCATTGGGGTAGAAATAAGTCGTTTCAGCGTGAGCAGAAGTACAAAGGCATGCTGCGCTATCCAGGCGCGGATCATGCGGCTAATTTTCCTTGATTCAGCACGAGAATTCGATGCTGAGTATCTTCCAGTAAAGAGCCATCATGAGTTGAAATCATTATCGTTACCCCAACTTGATTGAAAGAGTTGAACAAGGCCATGATTTCCCGCGCATATTCAACATCCAAATTTCCTGTCGGTTCGTCCGCAATCAGAATATTGGGGCGATGCACGATGGCGCGCGCGATGCATAATCGCTGCTGCTCTCCACCTGATAATGTGATGGGCATGGCCTTTTCCTTTTTTAGCAAACCCACTTTATCCAGCGCCGCGCGCACACGACTGGCGCTTGTCTTGTTGTCAAAATTGCTGATCTGCAGTGGCAACGATACATTGTCAAACACATTGCGATCAAATAACAGCTTGTGATCCTGGAAAATGAATCCAATCTTGCGGCGCAGAAAAGGAATGGCGCTCAGCTTGAGCTGAGCGATATTTTGGCCGCTGATCGTGATCGTGCCCGAAGTCGGCCGCTCAATGGCGGCGATGAGCTTCAACAGCGTACTTTTGCCGGCTCCTGAATGACCTGTCAAAAATATCATTTCACCTGCTTCAACAGCCAAGTCAATGTTATTCAGCGCGACGAAACCATCCGCATAGCGTTTCGAGACATTCTTGAAAATGATCATATAGACCCGGTATGTTGATCAATCAAACATTGCGTCAACAAACTCTTTGGCATCGAAAGGTCTCAAATCATCGAGACCTTCTCCTACGCCGATGAAACGCAATGCCGGCGGATTTTGTGGATATTGGCCGGCAATCGCGGCCACTACACCTCCTTTAGCGGTACCGTCCAGCTTGGTCAAAATCAAACCAGTGACATCCAATGCCGCATCAAAAGCTTTCACCTGAGCAATTGCATTTTGGCCCGTGTTGGCATCGAGCACCAATAACACTTCATGCGGCGCATCCGGCATGGCCTTGGTGATCACCCGTCTGACTTTCTTGATTTCTTCCATCAAATGCAGTTGAGTCGTGAGCCGTCCGGCGGTATCCGCAAGTACGATGTCGATTCCACGGGCTTTGGCGGAATTGACAGCATCAAAAATCACTGCGGCGGGATCGCTTTTTTTATTCGGATCGCCATCCGGTGCTATGACCGTGACATTATTTCGTTCACCCCACACCATCAGTTGTTCCCGGGCCGCTGCTCGGAAGGTATCGCCAGCCGCGAGCAGTACCGATTTTCCTTGAGATTGAAAGTACTTTGCTAACTTCCCGATAGAGGTTGTTTTTCCGACACCATTCACGCCTGTTATCATGATCACGAAAGGTTTATGAGTGGCGGTATCCAGAGGCTGAGCCAACGGCTCAAGCATAGTCATCAATGCTTCCTTCAACGCCTGTTTCAATTGAGTAGAGTCGGTGAGCGCGTCGCGCTTGACTTGCCTGCGTAGATTTTCAAGAATTTCATGAGTCGCGGTTACGCCGATATCGGATGTCAGCAGGATGGTTTCCAACTCTTCGTATAATGCTTCATCAATTTTGCCGCCGCCGAATAGACTTGACAATTGCTTACCCAAGTTTTGCCGGGTGCGGGCAAGGCCCATTTTAAGCTTGGCGGCAAAGCTGATGGGTTTGTCTTCCTGGATATCGGATTCTGGTTCTGGAGTGATGTCTTCTGGTTGAGGGGTATCCGCGCTGTCAGTGGCGGGATCAATGGGATTTTTATTGGATTTAAAAAAGCTAAACATTCTGGTAGGCTCTACAAATATGCATGAAAATTCTCACAGGAAGCTCTGAAAAGATAGAGCGCGATGGTCAAGCCAAGCGGCAGCAGGTTCAATCCCATAGTTTTTTACGAGAAATCAATGGGTATTTTGAGACTGGCTTCAACGGAGCATGACGGAGCGCAATAAATTTCTAGGCTTCCAAAGCTTAATTTTATTCTGTTTACTCGTATTTGGGTTAGTAAAAATGAAACCAGATTATCGCATTAGTACAATTTTTCTTTCACTGATCAGATGGATATTGATATCCGGCTTGCTGGTTTCCTGTTCAGCCTTTGCCAATCCACATGCTTATATACTTACCAATGGACTCAAGCTGATCGTGAAGGAGGATCATCGCTCGCCGGTAGTCGTTTCGCAGATCTGGTACAGGGTCGGTAGTATCGATGAAGTCAATGGCGTTACCGGTGTTGCACATGTGCTGGAACATATGATGTTCAAAGGCACTGAAAAAATCCCTAACGGTGAGTTTTCAAAAAAGATCGCTGCCGCCGGCGGTCGTGAAAATGCCTTCACCGGCTATGATTACACCGGTTATTATCAGCAACTGCATAAACAGCATTTGCCGATGGCGATGGAGCTCGAATCGGATCGCATGCGTAATTTGGTGCTGACCAAGGAAGAGTTTGACAAGGAAATCAAAGTCGTCATGGAAGAGCGTAGGCTGCGCACCGATGATCAGGCGCGCGCCTTGGTATATGAAAAAATGATGTCGATCGCTTTCCAGGCACATCCTTACAAGAATCCGATCATTGGCTGGATGAATGATCTCGAGAATATGCGCGTTGACGATGCGCAAGACTGGTACGATCGCTGGTATGCGCCGAATAACGCTGTTCTGGTGGTGGTCGGAGATGTGAAAGCGGACGATGTGTTTCAGTTGGCGCAAAAATATTATGGCGCTATCGAAAAACGGACTTTGCCGCAGCTTGATGCCCGCAAGCCCCAGGTCGAACCGCCACAGGTGGGTACCAAGCGGATCATTGTCAAGGCGCCTGCTGAATTGCCCTATCTCATCATGGGTTATCATGTTCCGGCGATTCGGAATGTAACTACCGACTGGGAACCATATGCGCTGGAAATGCTGGAGAGCATACTGGACGGCCATGCTTCTGCCAGGTTGAACAAATCATTGGTGCGAGAACATCACATCGCTAATTCAGCCAGTGCAGGATATGGAGCCACGTCACGTGGCCCGGGTATGTTCTTTCTCAGCGCGGTGCCGAGTGCAGGCAAGACTGTGGCAGACCTGGAAAAGGCCTTGCGCGGCGAGATCGAAAAAATTATCAAGGATGGAGTTACCGAAGAGGAATTGGCGCGAGTCAAGGCGCAAGTGATTGCCGGCCATGTCTATCAGCGTGATTCGATATTTTCCCAGGCCATGCAGATTGGCCGTATTGAAAGTATCGGCTTATCATACCGCGATATAGACATCATTCTGGAAAAACTGAAAGCGGTTACTACTGAGCAGATTCGCGATGTTGCAAAGAAATATTTCAATGACGACACACTGACGGTGGCGGTTCTTGATCCACAATCCATCGAGCAAAAAACGCCGCCCAAGGCTCCCGTTGGATTAAGGCATTAATTGAGCTTTTCTGGCGACCGCTCATTTTTAAGCGATCGCTAGAGCTCATTGTAAATTGGTCTTGGGTTCGGAGTGAGCGTCCTAATGCTTGTGCTCGGTATCGCTTTGACTGCCTTGGCTATGGTCGCCGCTTTTCTCTTTCTGATGATCATGTTTATGCTTATGCATATGCTTCATCATCATTTGGTGCATCTCGGTATCATCCAGAAAGCCATCCTTGTTGGTGTCTTTCTTATCGAATAAGGCTTCATGATGTTTCATGAATTCTGCCTTGCTGATTTTGCCATCCTTGTCTTGATCAACCGATGACATCATGTGTTCACATTGATGGCCGCTATGGTTATCGGATTTGCCATCCCCATGTCCGCTGCTTTGTTTGTTTTGATGTTGATGGCCATTTTCCTTGGGAGCATCCGCGGCAAAAGCCGAGGCTGTGCTCAAAGCAAGTACTAGCGCCGTTCCAATCGTCATGACCAATAAATTTTTTCTGGGCAGCATCGTGTTTCTCCTAAGTGTGATAATTGATGAATGAAAGATGAAATTTCCTTTCGAATTTTAGAGGTATCATAGCCTGTAAAGTTCTGGAAATCGAGATGCTCGCTATTCCATGTGACACTGGTAAATTTCATCATTAATGGCAGCTCAGGCCGTGATGAAATGCTGGCGATAGTATTTCAATTCATTGATGGAATCGTAAATATCAGCCAACGCCTGATGCTTGCTTTCTTTACTGAGACCAGCAGTTATTTCCGGTTTCCAGCGCTTGACCAGTTCCTTCAGGGTGCTGACGTCCAGATTGCGATAATGGAAATAAGTTTCCAATTGTGGCATCGATCGCACCATGAAACGGCGATCCTGGCAAATTGAATTGCCGCACATTGGAGAGACGCCGGGTGGCACATGCAGTTTAAGAAATTCGATCATCTGGGCTTCGACTTCAGCTTCATGTAAGAGAGAAGCCTTTATTTTATCGATGAGCCCGGACTTGGCGTGCGTCGATTTGTTCCATTTATCCATCCCCTCGAGCACTGCGTCGGGTTGATGCACAACCAGCACGGGTCCTTCCGCTACGGTATTCAACTGGGCATCGGTGATCACCAAAGCTACTTCAATAATACGATCGGTATCGGGATTGAGTCCGGTCATTTCCATGTCGACCCAGATGAGGTTATCGTTATCTTGTGCCATAATTATTTCGATATTTTTGAATGGAATGTGCTTAATTGTGTCATATTGGCACTAGTCCGTCACTTTTCTACCTCCACAAAAAAGAATCGGATTACAAGTGACTAATCGATATCATTCTTTTGTTTTTTAATTAACGACTATGCAGACATTTACATGGGTTTTTCTTATTGCATTTACGCTCACAACGCTGACTCAATTCTGGTTGTCCATCAGGCACATCCGTTATGTACGCGCCCATCAGAATAAGGTGCCGGAAGAGTTTGCCAGTCAGATCAGTTTGAGTGATCATCAAAAAGCTGCGAATTACACCTGTACCAAGACGATTGTCGGTTATCCGAGCATTGTGTTGCATGGAATGCTTTTGCTGGCTTTCACGTTGGGCGGCGGCCTGAACCTGTTGAGTGAATTCTGGGCGGGCTGGCTGAATGATCCGCTGGCGCATGGCATGGCGTTGATCATCAGCACATTTTTCATCATGGGCGTCGCGGAAATTCCACTGAGCTATTACCGCACCTTCGTCATCGAGGAACACTACGGCTTCAATAAGATGACGCCGGTGATGTTTTTCACTGATCTGATCAAGCAAAGTGCATTGGGACTGTTGCTGGGTGCGCCTTTGTTATTTTCCGTGTTATGGTTGATGGAAAAGATGGGAGATAACTGGTGGCTGTATGCGTGGTTGGCTTGGATTGCATTCAATCTGTTTGTGCTGGCGATTTATCCCACCTGGATTGCGCCGATATTCAACAAATTTACGCCGCTGGAAGATAACACGCTCAAGATGCGTATTGAACAGTTGATGAACAAATGCGGTTTCAAAGCCAGCGGATTGTTCGTGATGGACGGTTCTCGCCGTAGCAATCACGGCAATGCGTATTTCACCGGGTTTGGCAAGACCAAGCGTATCGTGTTTTTCGATACGCTGCTCTCGCGCCTCAATCCGAGCGAAATTGAAGCAGTGCTGGCGCATGAATTAGGACATTTCAAACATCGCCATGTGATCAAGCGCATTATCATTTCGTTTACGATGAGCCTGGCTTTTTTATGGATCCTGGGCTATCTGATGAAGCAGGGCTGGTTTTATGAGGGTCTCGGAGTCGAGGTCGCCGCTGTACCATCGACAGCGATGGCTCTGCTGCTGTTTTTCTTGGTGATGCCGGTATTTACGTTTTTGTTGCATCCGCTATCGAGCCTTTATTCGCGTAAACACGAGTTCGAAGCTGATACTTTTGCGGCACAAAATTCATCAGCGGATGACTTGATTCGGGCTCTGGTAAAACTGTACCAGGATAATGCCGCAACATTGACGCCGGATCCGCTGCATTCGGCTTTTTACGACTCGCACCCGCCCGCCTCGATCCGGGTGGCTCATCTACAAAGTCAGGGGCAAGCATGAACACGACCGTATGTGATTTGACTTCCAAGCAGTGCAAGCCATGTGAGGGCGGTGTGCCGCCATTGTCAAGCGACGAAATTTCTGTTTTTCTGCAGCAGATCGATGGCTGGCAATTGCAGGATAAGCACATCAGCAAAATCTATCCCTTCAAGAATTATTATCAAACCATGGCTTTTGTGAATGCGGTGGCCTGGGTTTCCCATCGCGAAGATCATCATCCGGATATGAAGGTGAGCTACAGTCAGTGCGAGGTGACCTATACCACGCATGCAATCGGCGGCTTATCGGAAAATGATTTCATCTGTGCGGCCAAAATAGATCAGTTGTTTTCCATTTGAGCACCCGCTCCGAACTTCCGGAACGATTAGCGGCCCGATTGAATGGGGAGGTCATTGCTGCGTTCGGCAGGCATTTCTCGGTTGAAATCCAGGGCGGAGATATCGTTTCATGCGTGATGCGCGGCAAAAAAGGCGGAGTGGCCTGCGGTGATCAAGTTGAAATACAACGAACGACCATCGGTCAGGGCGTAATCGAGACAATCCATCCGCGCACTTCGCTGTTATACCGCAGTGATGCTTTCAAGGAGAAAATCATCGCTGCAAATGTAACCCAAGTCATTATCGTGCTTGCAGCCGTTCCCAGTTTCAGCGAAGAATTGATCAATCGTTGTCTGGTCGCTGTGGAAAGCGCTCACATTGCGGTGTTGATCGTCCTGAATAAAGCCGATCTCGCCGAACCGACGCAAGCAGCCATGAAAACGCTTGCTCTTTATCAGGATCTCGGGTATCCGGTACTCCAGCTCAGCGCCTTGAGTGATATTTCGGCATTACATCCTTATCTGGCTGGGCACCTGAGTGTATTGGCGGGTCAATCCGGCATGGGAAAATCCACATTGCTGAATGCATTGATTCCGCATGCCGAGCGAGCCACGGCAGACATCTCGGTGGCGCTGGATTCCGGCTGCCACACGACTACCCACTCACAGCTTTATCGTATGGATGCAACCAGCGCAATTATTGATTCTCCCGGATTTCAGGAGTTTGGATTGAATCACATTAAAGCTGAAGAAGTGATGTGGGGATTCATCGAGTTCCATCCTTACATAGGCCAATGTAAATTCAGTAACTGCCGGCATCGTCAAGAACCGGGTTGTGCCGTCGTGCAAGCTGCGCAGCAAGGAAAAATTCATCCCAAGCGGCTGGCATTTTATCAACGATTGCTGAGCTGAAAATCCTGAGTTGACCCGAGGTTTATCCTGCTTGAGATGATTGCCGTGAATACAGAAATAAGGTGCTTCAATGGAATCAAATGAATAGCATACCCTCAGGCAATGCCAGCTAACCCTAATAGGCTCAGGTCAAGAGTTCCATTCACCATGACATCGCCATACCAGAATTCATTAATCAGCGCTACAGTTTCATCTGCGATCAGATTGGCTAATTCCTCATCGCTGCGGATTGCCGGATCACCCAAAGCGTCTGTAAGTAGCGCTCGATACTCATCGATATTGGCGGCGTTATGGGAAAAGTCTTTGAGTACGGTTAATTCGGAATCATCAAGCCCAGCGTAAACCTTGATCAAGGTGCCATATACCAGAGACTCGATGCTTGCCTCGGTTGCAGGAACGCTATTGCCCGGAACACCGAGTTCATCAGGCGTATACAGACCATCGTCTGTTTGATAACTGAATACAGGCTTGAAAAAATCGCTGTAATCCGAAATTTCAACATCAGCTTTTACCAAGCTGCTGAGTGAAACAGTCGATAACACATCGCTGCGATTATTGAACCCAATGAGACTAAACCCATTGTCTAATTCTGAGTTGAACAAGATGCGGATGTCGTCAAGCTCTACGGTATCCAGCCCAAAAGAACCAAAAAAGCCGCTGATAATGTTTGTTGAGTATCCAGTGATGTCGCTGAGGTGTTGAGTGGTGATGCCAAAATCTTCTGCAGTATCAAAAATAACATCAGGTTGTTTGATATTTGCCAGAATAAATTGTTGGGCCTGATCGATGGTGATTTGATAGTGTGCCAAAACTTCTTGTCCTGTGGCCATTGATACCCCTTTTCAAATGAAGATAAAGATACTGCAAGTACATGATTGTATTGATGGATGTTTGGTTTGTAACATGCTGTGACAAAGTCAAGAAATAACTTGACTTTGATCATTTTGTCACTAAATGCAACTGGAATCGTGCAGCAGAACAGTATTTCCCGCTGAAATATGCATCAGAGTGATATGCTGCTGATTGGCTCAATCAAGTTTAAACGTTGTGCTCCAGTTCATTGCCTGGGTTAACATATGAGTGGAGTGCGGCGCCATTCTTGCGAGCTGTTGGCGTCAGAAATCTGAAGAAACGGTTGCTACATTTGTCGCAATTTTTCTTGGGAAAAACAACCTCAACCTTTGTTTCAGCCTACTGATCAGAACTTCTATTAATATATATTATTCTCATCATAAATTAGAAAAAATTTTAAATTCAATCGCAACCAAGATAACGATGAGAGACATTTTTCAGAGTCGATTCAGATATTTGGTTTAAATACAAGTGGTTGTTGAAACTTTAATGGATGAGTAAGGTCTTGAAGATTAGTGCTGATGGCGTGAATGATTAGGATAGAGAGTCTATTTGACTACTATCCCATATAGGGTTCGGGAAAATATGCAGCTATGAAAGAAAAGCTTAGCAGATACATTCACCAGATTTCTCCAGCGCTGGCTGTTGTGTGATTAGATTGCATGGTTAGGATATTCATGAAATAAAAAGGACGTGTAAGCATGATGGAAGAGTTGACCATTCTCTTGGCGGTAATGACATTGGGGTTCATGTTCTGGTATTTTTCCAGACAGAAAGCTTCATTGAAAGTGGGTCAATCGGCGCCGGATTTCTCATTGACTGATCAGCATGGAAAAATTCAGAGCCTGGCTGATTTTCGAGGCAAATGGCTGGCATTGTATTTTTATCCGAAAGACGACACGCCGGGCTGCACAAAGCAAGCGTGCGCTTTTCGAGACGGATTGCAGGAATTGGTGAATTTGGGGGCGGAAGTAGTCGGTGTCAGTGTGGATGACACCAGTAGTCATGCGGATTTTGCAAAAAAATTTCATTTGCAATTTCCGTTATTGGCCGATACCACAGGAGAAGTTGCGGCAGACTATCATTCCTTGATCAATCTCGGGGTCGTCAAATTTGCTAAACGTAATACGTTCTTGATCGATCCGCAAGGAAAAATTGCCCGGCTGTATCTATCGGCAAGTGCAGCGCGTAATTCTGCGGAAGTGATTGAAGACTTGAAGCACTTGCGTATGGCCTAACCATATGACTGTCGTAACATGCTTTCTTGATTTTCATCAAAAGACAATCGGCAGTCTCGGCCCGCATTGCGGGACATCATGCCTAGAGGAGGTTTAATATGGCAAATTTTACTGAAGAGCAACTTACTCAATTGAAAGCTGCGCTGCATAGGCGCTACCTGGATCTGCAAAAGGAAATCCATACTGAAATGGGACATTCGGCAGAGGCGCAAGATTTCAATGCGACTGATTATTTGAATAATATTCCCGACGATATCGATACGGCGCTGGTGGATCGGCAGATCAATGAAATGCGCGAATTAGAGATGTCGATGAAATATCTGAGTGAACTGGAGTTTGGCGATTGTATCGATTGCGGTAACGAGATTGGATTTGAGCGGTTGCTGGCCTATCCATCCGCGCAGCGGTGCATCGAATGTCAGACTCAGTATGAAAAAGCCTTTCCACACGAGTCCAATACCTCGCTTTGAAAGCCACCATTCAGGACGATCTGGCAGCCTTAAGTAAAATCACTACCGCGCCACTGCCACCCTCCTCTGGTCGGGCTTGGCAGAATGCGAGTACATCAGTACGCTGAATCAGCCAATTACCGATACGCGTTTTTAACACCGGTTCCCGGTTTTGCGAGCTTAACCCTTTGCCATGGATGACTCGCACGCAACGATAGTTTTTTCGAAGACAATCCGTTAGAAAAATGTTCAGTTCCTGTCTTGCCTCATCCCGCGTGAAGCCATGCAGATCGAGCGTTTGCTGAATTCTCCAGTGACCGCGGCGCAAACGCTTGAGTGTTTGATGTGACATACCGGGTTGCGTATATGACCATTCATCGCCGGCTTCGATTTCAATGGAAATATGATCTGACAGCATATCGTCAACAACCGCTGTATCCTCTGATATTTTTTTCCGGGGCAGCGGAGAAACAGGGGAATTGCGTTGAATGACAGTGTTGGATGCGGGCAACCGCATCACATCATGCATTGCTGCATGAAATAATGCTTGTTCGTTGTCATTTTCGTTAAAATCCTGGTCAGTCATTGAGTTTCCATGTGACAGTATCGATTAATCTTAACCTTCGTGGGTCAGCCTCTTAAATTGTCGAGGTATTTTTCCGCATCCAGCGCAGCCATGCAGCCGCTTGCGGCGCTCGTGACGGCTTGCCGATAGATATGGTCCTGCACATCTCCCGCCGCGAAAACGCCCGGAATGTTGGTGGCTGTTGCATCGCCCTGACGACCGCCGCGTGTGACCAGATAACCGTTTTCCATATCCAATTGACCGTTAAAAATATCCGTATTGGGTTTGTGCCCAATAGCGATAAAAATGCCTTGCAAGTCAATCTCCTGGGGCGAATTATCCTGAGTGCTGCGGATGCGCATGCCAGTAACACCGGATTGATCGCCCAGTACTTCGTCCAGCACATGATTAAGCGCTAGTTTGATGTTGCCATTGCGTACCTTTTCCATCAGTTTATCAATCAGAATTTTCTCCGAGCGAAACTGATCGCGCCGGTGTACTACGGTGACAGTGCGGGCAATGTTGGACAAGTACAACGCTTCTTCCACGGCCGTGTTGCCGCCACCAACAACCGCCACATCCTGTTCTTTGTAGAAGAAACCGTCACATGTTGCGCACGCCGATACTCCCCGTCCCATGAAAGCTTCCTCGGACGGTAATCCCAGATATTGCGCGGAAGCGCCAGTGGCGATGATCAGCGCATCACAGATATAGGTGCCTTGATCACCGATGAGCGTGAGTGGAGACTCGGTTAATTGGGCAGTGTGAATGTGATCAAAAATAATTTCAGTCTGAAAACGTTCCGCATGTTTCTGAAACCGTTCCATTAGTTCGGGGCCTTGAACACCCATTGCATCGGCCGGCCAGTTGTCCACATCCGTGGTCGTGGTCAACTGTCCGCCCTGAGCCAGCCCGGTGATCAATACCGGCTTTAAATTAGCGCGCGCCGCATAGACAGCGGCGGTGTAGCCCGCTGGGCCGGAACCTAAAATAAGCAATGAGCTGTGTTTTGTTGTCATGATTAGTCGAGAGTTTAGTTGCGAAGTAAGTCAAGCACGATATTGTACCTGTAAATAGACAGATTTCCTTCCGGCTCGAGCTTTTTCGCCATCATCACAGTGCGCTCAGCAATCGATTTGCTTCGTAGCAGCAAATCCGCATCATTGAGCTTTTCATCCGGGAAATACATTTGCGTGGTCAGGGGGCGATATCCCGGTTTCGAAATCTTAAAGTGAATATGGGGCGGTCTGATCCAGTCTCTGTCTGCCGGATAAGCGCCAGGCATCACGGTTTTGAACTGAAAGTAGCCATTATGATCACTGCTCATCATTGCCCAACCCTGGAAATTAGGATCCAGTTGTGCCGGATTGCGATCCAAAGGGTGACGGTATCGACCATTGCCATCGGCTTGCCAAATATCCAGCAGAGCGCCAGCAATGGGGTTTCCAGCAATATCCAACACCTGACCGCGCACCATGATGTGCTGACCTTGTGCCGGAGCGGTGTGACCGTTTAGATGGGTTAAATCGCTATCTTTGTCGCGTTGCTCGTGTATTGGGTAAAACGGCCCTTGCGTTTCACTGGGTGTGGGCATCAACTTCATTATCTGAGCAAGACTGGTGTTGGCGAGCGCAGTGGCCAAGCCGCTCAGCGCGCTTAGTTTGAGTATTTTTCTTCTGGAGAGTGTATTCATAGCGTCAGGTCCTTAACCCTAAAACGGGCGCGGTTGAGATATCTCATCAAGTTAACTAGCATTCGTAGATATAGATTGTGTGAAGCGGAATTAATTCTTTCATATCCAAGCTAACTCGGGAACGAGAGAAGCGGTAGGCGTACGGAACGTAGCCGAGACCTATCAACACGAGAGGCGAGGCAGCGAGTGCCGCGCAATGAAGCGATTCGCTCGTGCAGTCAATTGATCAGCGTTTTCGTGCAGATCAATAGCAATCCAAAATTTGATATTTTTAAAGAGGTAATCTGAATGAAATATATGTTGATCACCACCCTATTGTTAAGCGCGTTTTATTTCAGTCATGCGCATGCCAATAATTTAACCAGTTTACTCAAGAAAAGCCGACTGGAACTGGGTGGCTGGATTAACGGTGGAGCGACCTATAATGCAAACAACCCTTCCGATGGATTCAATGGCACAGTGACTTTTGCCGATCGTGCCAATCAATTTCAGGTAAATCAATTGAATTTGTTTTTACAGCGCTCGGTAGAATCAGAAGGCAGGCAGTGGGATATCGGCGGTCGTTTTGACTTTTTGTTTGGAACCGATGCCATCTACGCGCAGGCTTTCGGCATTTCTGCTTTCGATGAGAATACTGGCGAGCCCTCAAATAGGGGGAACTGGGATCTCAATTTATGCTGCAACTCAACCCGCACTTACGGCATAGCACTGCCGCAGGCGTATTTGGAAGCTTATGTTCCGTTTGGAGAAGGGCTTAATATCAAACTGGGCCATTTTTATACGCCGATCGGTTATGAAAGCGTTCCCGCACCTGATAATTTTTTTTATACCCGCGCTTATATTCTCAATAGTGGCGAGCCATTTACGCATACCGGCCTATTAACGAGCTTCTCAGCCACTAAAAATTGGCTTGTGCAAACCGGCGCAACGACCGGGAGCGCCACGGGCGGTTGGGATGGCGGTTTTGATAAGCATCTGGATAATTGGGGCGCATTGCTCAATATTATCTGGAATAGCGATGATAAAAGAACCTCAGCCCAGATTGGCGGAACGTATGGCACTACGGCCGTCGACGAACCCTGGCTGATGTATAGCACGGTTCTGCAACGTTGGTGGACACCTAAAACCCATATGGTCATTCACCATACGCACGGCTGGGCAAGTAAAATCAATCTCCCGGGAGGCATTCAGAATGCCGCTTGGTACAGCATCAACACTCACCTGACTTACGACCTGTTTCGCGATTTGTCTTTAGGCATACGCGCCGAACGGTTCCATGATCGGAATGGCTGGCGTGTTTTTTCACCGTATCGAATACTCTCGGCGTTAAACAATAAAGGGATCAGTTATGCAGGTAATATTCCATTCATTAGCGCTCCAGCGGATTATTATGCCGTGACGCTGGGCGCCAATTGGAAGCCAGCAAAGAGATTTGGATGGAAGTCATTAGAAAATCTCATCATTCGAAAAAATGTTCGTTATGACAGAGCGGATGGAATTGATATGGCATTCAGGCCATTTGATGGAAAGAAAGATCAATTTTTATTTTCGTTAGATGCCACATTTTCGTTTTAATTTTTTCAGCTTGTGTCGTGATGACAGTGCTAGGAAAGCGTGAGCAGTGGCTGCATGTGTAGAAATCAGTCTCAACATGCTCATTTATCTGCATTCATAAGGGGTGCTTGTTGAAGCTAGCCATCGCTCTCTATCTATTCCAGAGTTTCCCACAATGTATTTTCTGAAATAAGCCATTTTTTTAGGCTATTCTTCAACTATTTGTTGAGTCAATTTCCACTACCATAGTGAGCATCATGATTTTTGTCAGCAATATCATAAAAATTATGCGATTGATATGCGTACTCAGAAAGAACTTTATCAAGAAAATCTTATTTTTTAAAAATACAGTGCAGCCTGCACGTTAATTTGGCAGAATTGCTGTTCAAAAAATAACCTTTCACTAACCGGGGAAATGAAATGAAATATAAGAGTCTTGAGGAGTTTAGTGCGTACGTTGCTGAGCGCAATCCGAATCAACCAGAATATATGCAGGCTGTCACTGAAGTTATAGAGAGCTTGTGGCCTTTTATCACTGAAAATTCACGCTATGCCGAACATGGGTTGTTGGATCGCTTGGTTGAGCCGGAGCGAGTCATCATTTTTCGCGTTTCATGGGTTGATGATCATGGCGAAGTCAGAGTCAACCGTGGTTACCGAATTCAGCACAGCTCGTCGATCGGACCTTACAAAGGCGGTATTCGATTTCATCCGTCAGTGAATTTGTCGATTCTCAAGTTCCTGGCATTTGAGCAAACTTTCAAGAATGCATTGACGACATTGCCGATGGGCGGTGGAAAAGGAGGGTCTGACTTTGATCCGAAAGGAAAAAGCCCGGGTGAGATCATGCGTTTCTGCCAAGCTTTCATCAGCGAATTATTCCGCCATATCGGTTCCGATACTGATGTTCCAGCCGGTGATATCGGCGTCGGGGGTCGTGAAGTCGGCTTCATGGCGGGCATGATGAAAAAATTGTCCAATCGGGCGGATTGTGTGTTTACCGGTAAAGGCCTGAGTTTTGGCGGATCATTGATAAGGCCCGAAGCAACTGGTTATGGTACCGTTTATTTTGCTCAGGAAGTATTGAAGCATGCGGGGCGTTATCTCGAAGGCATGCGGGTTTCCGTGTCCGGTTCGGGTAATGTTGCGCAATTTGCCGTTGAGAAAGCCATGGCGCAGGGAGCCAAAGTCATCACCGTGTCAGATTCCAGCGGCACCATCGTTGATGAGACTGGATTCACGCCGGAGAAATTGGCCATATTAAACGAAGTGAAGAATCACCTCTATGCGCGACTGGATGAATACGCCAAACGTGTCAATGTCACTTATCTGCCGGGCGCGAAACCCTGGCATGTCCCTGTTCAAGTGGCCTTGCCGTGCGCCACGCAGAATGAGATTACCGGTGAGGATGCGAAGATGCTGGTCAATAATGGCGTCATCTGCGTCGCCGAAGGCGCGAACATGCCATCAACTGCCGAAGCGGTTGAATGTTTCATTCATAACAAAGTATTGTATGCCCCCGGCAAAGCAAGCAATGCAGGTGGCGTAGCGACATCCGGCTTGGAAATGAGCCAGAATGCGATGCGGATGTCATGGACGCGCGAAGAGGTCGACGCGCGATTGCAGGAAATCATGCGCGCCATTCATAAATCCTGCCTGAAGTACGGCACCAAAGCTGACGGTAGCGTGAATTACGTGGATGGCGCCAATATTGCCGGTTTCGTTAAAGTAGCCGATGCCATGCTGGGGCAAGGCATCATTTGATCGTGTCACTATCTTTCATCGGATGATCTGAATTTCAGTGAATAGGGAGCGCCCATGGCGTAATCGGGATATGCGGCTAGATGGGCCGGGTTGATTGTAAGCATTTGTTCTAGTATCTTATTTGTGTTTCATGTAAGGCTGAATGGTCATCACTATGAGAAATTATCTGTTGGGGTTGATTCTTCTCGCTTGGGCCGGCACGCTGTCAGCAAATCAAGATAGTGAGTTTATTGCTGCCAGGCAAGCGTTTCAATCAGGCAATGCCAAACGTCTGGATGAGTACGCGCCCCGGCTGAAACGCCATGTACTATGGCCCTACGTGGAATATTATCAACTGCGCATGCAGTTGCGAACGACCGATACGGCCAGTATTCGTCATTTCCTTACCCGTTATGAAGGCAGCCTGGTTGCAGATCGCTTGCGGTCGGATTGGCTCAAGGTTTTAGGCAAAAATCAGCAGTGGCCGTTGTTTGATAAAGAATATCCGCAACTGGTGAATAACGATATTGAATTATTGTGCTATGCCTATCAGCGTCGTCTCGACAATGGTGATCAGCAAGTCATCACGGATGCACGAGCGATTTGGAATACGCCGACAAGTTTGCCTGATAGTTGCGTTGGGATTTTCCAATCCTTGATCCTGAGCGGGCAAATTTCGCGCGAGGATCTGTGGAAACGCATCCGACTGGCCTTGGAAGAAGGACAAACGGGTATGGCCACGCAAGTGAATCGCTATCTTCCTAGCGCTGAAGGGTTGAACGCTGCGAATTTGAATAGCGCCGCCAAGAATCCGTTGCGCTATCTGGAGGCTCAGAAAAGCTTGGTCAAGTCGCGCAGTGATCGTGAAATCGCATTGTTTGCATTGCTGCGTTTGCTGCGAAACGATACCGACCAGGCCCATACACAATGGCTGAAAGTCAAGAACCGCTTGACTGCATCCGATCGCTCGTATTTTTTGTCGCGACTGGGATATCGGGCGGCGATGCGTCATGATGTGCGTGCTTTGGACTGGTTCAAGGAAGCGCAGAACACCACGCAAACTTACCCACCCACCGATATCGTGCTCGGATGGCAAGTGCGCGCTGCCTTGAGGGTCGGGAATTGGAATGAAGTCCTGAGTACCATCAACAGAATGTCGCTGACCGAGCAGCAAGTCGATACGTGGCGATATTGGAAAGCGCGCGCGTTGAAAACCAAAGGTAAGGTTCTCGATGCCAATACCCTGTTCATCCCGCTGAGCGAAGAACATAGTTTTTATGGGCAACTGGCGCGCGAAGAATTAGGAACCATGCTGACCATCGCCGATAAGACCTATCGGGTGACCAATGATGAAGTCAAATTGATGGAGCGTAAACCCGGCATACAACGAGCCTTGGCGTTTTCACGTATGGATCTGAGAACGGAAGCGTTACGCGAATGGAGTTGGACGATACGCGGCTTTACCGACGCGCAACTGCTGGCGGCTGCCGAAGTGGCTCGCCGCAACGGATTGTACGACCGCGCCATCAATACCGCCAACAAGACCGTGTCGCAGCATGATTTCAGTCTGCGGTTTTTGTCTCCGCACCGGCAATCGCTGAAAAAGATCTTGCAGCAGCATACGCTGGACGAAGCGTGGGTATATGGCCTGATTCGGCAGGAAAGCCGCTTTATTGCGGATATCAAATCCCATGCCGGGGCGGTCGGATTGATGCAATTGATGCCGGCCACGTCACAATGGGTGGCCAAACAACTGGGCATACAGAATTTTCGCCAGCACCTGGTGACCGATGTGAATACCAACTTGCGCCTTGGCACCTATTACCTCAAGCACGTGCTCAGTACGTTGGATAATCAACCGTTGCTGGCCTCTGCCGCCTATAATGCCGGCCCCGGGAGGGCCAGGCGCTGGCGTGATCAGACTCGGCCGCTGGAAGGGGCGATTTATGCTGAAACGATTCCGTTCAATGAGACGCGCGATTACGTCAAGAAGGTCTTAAAGAATTCCATGTATTATGCCAAGGTGTTGGATCATGGCCATAATTCTCCAACGCTTAAAGAGCGCTTGGGCGTCGTCGCGGCAAAATGAGCGATGAATAAACCCATTCTCGATCTGGATAAATTGAATCAATTGCGCCGCCTGGATTCGGCAAATGGCGTCGGCGTTTTACAAAAATTGTTACCCGTTTATCTGAAGTCCTTACCGAAATATTTGTCCCAGATCGAACAGACCTTCGAAGCCTGCGATAACATTCAATTAGCGCGGGCGGCGCATACCCTGAGATCCAGTAGCGTGATGATCGGCGCCGATGCGCTTGCCGATCTTTGCCACCTACTGGAAAACCTGGCCAACGACAATCAACTGGATGCTGTTGCCCAGCGGCTGGATTCATTGCGCCATGAGTGCATCCAGGTGATTGCCGTATTGGAAAAATTATTGGAAGAATATGACCGGCAGCAATGATGGGGCTGCTGGATACTGTATTTCTTCCGTCAATAAGAGGCATACATGAAAGAAGTGGTCATTCTGAGCGGCGTCCGGACAGCGATTGGCGATTATGGCGGCGCTCTCAAACAGATTGCAGCGGCTGAGTTAGCGGCGAGCGTCGTGCGGGAGGCGATAGCACGCGCCAGTATTGATCCTGAGGAAACGGGCCATCTGGTGTTTGGCAATGTCATTCATGGCGAACCTCGGGATATGTATTTAGCGCGGGTAGCCAGCATCAATGGCGGGTTGCCGCAGCATACGGCGGCATTGACGGTGAACCGCTTATGCGGAAGTGGCTTGCAAGCGATAGTTTCAGCGAGTCAGCATATTCTGCTCGGGGATACCGATGTGGCCGTGGCTGGGGGCGCAGAATCCATGAGCCGGGCCGGATATCTATTACCGGCACTGCGCTGGGGTCAGCGCATGAATGACGGCAATACGGTCGACATGATGGTCGGAGCATTGACCGATCCGTTTGATCATGTACATATGGGGATGACTGCAGAGAATATCGCCGCCAAATGGCACATCGGCCGACAAGAACAGGATGAATATGCGGCCGAAAGCCATCGCCGCGCCCTGCATGCGATCCAGAACGGTTATTTCAAGGAGCAGATCCTGCCGATCGAAATCATTGCCGGCAAGAAAAAAGTGAGTTTTGATACTGACGAGCATCCGCGTGTGGATACCAGCGCCGAGAGTCTGGCCGCGTTGCGGCCGGTATTCAAAAAAGACGGAACGGTGACCGCAGGCAATGCCTCAGGCATCAACGACAGCGCTGCTGCATTGGTGCTGATGGACGGCAGCGCAGCGGAAAAGCGCAATTTGACACCGCTGGCGCGGCTGGTTGCTTACGGTCATGCCGGTGTGGATCCGAAACTGATGGGAATCGGCCCGATTCCTGCCGTGCAGCAGGCATTGCACCGGGCTGGTTTGACCGTGGCGGATCTTGACGTCGTCGAATCGAACGAGGCTTTTGCCGTGCAAGCATGCGCGGTCGCGAAAGAACTGCAATTTGATCCGACAAAAACCAATCCAAATGGCGGTGCCGTTGCGTTAGGCCATCCAATCGGCGCCACGGGCAGCATTTTGACCATCAAGGCCATCTATGAATTGCATCGTTGTAAGGGACGCTATGCGCTGGTCACGATGTGCATCGGTGGTGGTCAGGGAATTGCGGCTGTATTTGAGCGGCTTTAGCAACCTCTGGCTTTATTTGGGGGCTTGACAAGTGTTCTCAGGCGCGTATGGTTACTATCTTCGAGTCAATTTTTAACGCCATGCGCAATCTAGTTTTAGTCTTTTTCCTTACCGTGTCAGTCGCTGCTTGGGCTCAGTTGGACGAATCGACATTATCTGAAATCTCCCGACTGGAAAAAGAAATGATGCGGGTTTCGCAAGAATCGCAATCCACTTATCAACAATTTCTGATGACTCAGGAATTACGTCGTAATGAAATGTTGGAATCACCTGATCCGACGCCGCTCAATTTCACTGGAAAAAGCGTTCCCATTCCGAATTATGACGATTATATCCAGCGCAGAGTGGATAAGGATGAGCGGGTTCAAAAATATACTGCGGATCTGGATCGTTTGTATGCGCGCTATAAAGAATTAGAAAGCGAAAAAGAAGCGCTTTTCGAAAAAATCAGAAACTTGGAAAGAAAACCTGCAGCAGAATAAGACCCGGTTTAATTCGAGATTCACATCGTTCAAAGGGATGCATGTCTTCCCTTTCTTTCACCACTGTTTCGTCAATCTTTCCTGTCAGAATCCGATTTGGTCAGCAAATGCGGCCAAGTTCTCCGTAGCTGTGAGGATGCGTATGGCGCCGATCGTGCGGCTCAGGAAGCGCAGAGCCTGATAATGCAATATGACGCAAATGGTAACGGCTATGCCGGCGATCAGAATGACCAGCAAATGGAGAGCATGTTCAGTCGTAAAAAACCGAGAATCAATCACAAAACGTATTGTAGCCGCATATAATAGAATTGGCCGTGATGAATGGGCGGTGGGTTCTAATCGACATTTAGGTTGCTCGGTTAATGAAAAATAGGAATGTGAAGGAGCATTCATGGGGTATATCTCTGAGGTAGCAGGACGGGGGTTGGCGAAATTCCTGACCAAACCGATACGGCAGAGCACACAGGTTGCAACGGTTACCCAGCAGCAGTTATTGGAAAATCTGCAACCGGGTGATGTGCTGTTGGTGGAAGGAGATACGCGTATCAGTGTCGCTATCAAATATCTGACCCAATCGACATGGTCACATGCGGCATTGTATGTTGGCAACGCGTTGTCTCACGATTCGCCTTGGCAGTTGCCAAAAGTACTGATTGAAGCGGATCTGAAAGAAGGCGTGCGCGCCGTGACACTGGCTCAATATGCCCAGATGCACACCCGTATTTGCCGGCCTGTCGGGTTGAGCGATGAAGATCGCAAGCGAGTGGTGGATTATGTCATCACGCGCTTGGGTCATCAGTATGACTTGAAGCATGTTTTTGATCTGGTGAGATATCTATTGCCGACAGTGCCGGTGCCAGCCCGATTCCGCAGGCGTCTGCTGGCGCTCGGCAGCGGCGACCCGACCCGGGCAATTTGTTCGACCCTCATTGCGCAAGCTTTTGAGTCGGTGCGTTATCCGATTCTGCCGGAGATACAGCGGACTTGGTCGGATAACCCCATGCACGTGGATTGTTATGCCGAGATTTATCACATCCGGCATTACAGTTTGTATACTCCCCGCGATTTCGACATCTCCCCGTTTTTCGATATCATCAAGCCTTCCATTGCCAATGGTTTTGACTACCGCTCCCTGGCCTGGAGCGACAATTTGCAAAAAAAGGGGCTTCTTCCCTGTGGACCCGAAAATTCAGATGAGGGGCCTTCGCTTGAATGATTTAGGTTTGTGCGACGAAAGTCAGAGTTGATTGAATCGTCGCTGCATCGTGCGTTTAGTGATCAGGGATAAGTGTCTGCAATTCTTGAAACAGGAGCCGGAAACTTTTCGGGGGCTTGTCCGCAGCTTTTTCCTTTTGGGCATTACGAATCAATATCCGTAAATGCTGTAAATCTGCCCCAGGGTATGCTTGAGCAAATTCGGTCAACGCATGCTCGTCGGTCAACAACCGTTCACGCCAGCGCTCCAACAGATGTAATCGGGCAGTGTGCTGGACTGAAACACCCTGCCAGGCGTCGAGTTTTTCCTGAATAGGCAGTACATCAACGGTACGCATCAATTTACCGATATACTGCATTTGCCGACGCCGTGCGCCATGCTTGTTCATCGGACGAGCTTGCTGAATGGCCTCGAGCAGAGAATCTGGCAAATCGAGTTCCTTGAGTCTCTTATCATCCAGATCAACCAACTGCTCACCGATGTCTTGCAATGCGTGCATCTGTTTCTTGCGCTGAGTCTTGCTCGGTATGGGAAGGAGCTGATCGTCATTTTCTGGGTTATTTTGCACGATAATCTGTGTTGTGATGTCAGGAAGCGGTATCATAGCGCTTTATATGAGTCCGGGTACCTTTATTATTTCACTTCTTGTTACGGCGCAGGCAATGCGCTACATCGATTTGTATGGACAATCTACCAGTATCTGATTCTCGATTTTCATATTCCCCAGGAACGCTGCAACAGATAGCGCGCGATATTTTGAAGCACGCCGAAAAAGGTGGCGCTACTGCGTGCGAAACCAATGTATCGAATGGCTTCGGCCAAAATGTCACAGTGCGGCAGAGCGCGGTTGAAACGATCGAATACAACCGTGACAAAGGATTGTCGGTGACGGTCTATATCGGGCAAAAACGCGGCAATGCCAGCACTTCCGATTTTTCTCCCCAAGCCATCAGCGATACCGTCGCCGCCGCGCTATCGATCGCCCGCTATACTGCGGATGACGATTGCGCCGGGCTGGCGGATGCAGACCTGTTGGCGCGGGATTATCCGTCGCTGAATCTGTACTATCCATGGGAACTTTCGGTGGAACAGGCCATCGGTCTGGCCAGACAATGCGAACAAGCGGCCTATGAAGTGGATAAACGCATCACCAACTCCGAGGGCGCGACAATTTCCGCGAGTGAATCGCAATTCGTGTATGCAAATAGCTTGGGGTTCATGGGGGGATATCCGCTGTCACGATACAGTGTGAGCTGCGCCATGATCGCGGAACAGGCCGACAGCAAGCAACGGGACTATTGGTATAGTGTGGCGCGCGATGCAGCCGATCTGGAATCCCCCGAAAGCGTTGGGCAGAAGGCCGGTAAGCGCAGCGCCGCTCGACTTGGCGCTCGCAAAATCACAACCTGCGAAGTGCCGGTATTATTTGAAGCGCCGATCGCAGCAGGTTTGATCGGACATTTCGCCTCGGCAGTGAGCGGCAGTAATCTCTATCGAAAATCTTCCTTTTTATTGAATAGCATCGGCCAGTCCGTTTTTGCAGCTGATATTCAGGTTCGCGAATCGCCCCATTTGCATAAAGGACTGGCCAGCAGTCCATTTGATGATGACGGCGTGGCAACGGTCGAGCGCCATGTGGTCGAAAATGGCGTAGTGAAAGGATATTTTCTGGGCAGTTATTCGGCCCGCAAGCTGGGCATGCGTACCACGGGAAATGCCGGTGGTACGCATAATCTGATCATGTACAACGCGGCACCGATGGATTTCCAGACATTATTGAAAAAAATGGATACCGGTCTGTTGGTGACCGAACTGATGGGCCATGGCGTGAACTCGGTTACGGGTGATTATTCTCGCGGCGCCTCGGGATTCTGGGTGGAACGTGGTGAAATTGCCTATCCGGTAGAAGAGATCACGATTGCAGGTAATCTGAAGGAGATGTTTCGCGGTATAGCGGCCATTGGTAGCGATGTGATGGTGCGCGGTTCTAAACAATGCGGTTCGGTACTGATCGATCGCATGACGATCGCCGGCGAGTGATGCTATGGCTGGTCCTTTTTCCGGAGCTTTTCTATCGATTGATGCATGGGAAAGGGAGGCTGCTATTTCTTTTTCAGAACGAATATGAACTCGCCCGCCGTTTCGGATAAGAATAACAATTCGTTTCCCGTCTGCTCTGAGAAAACCTGAAAATCAATAACTGAGGCTGGATCAGTGGCAATGATTTGCAGCGTTTGTCCACTGATCATTGCTGACAACGATTGCTTGGTGCGTAAAATAGGCAATGGGCATACCAAACCGCGTACGTCTAATTCATTGTCGATGCGCATTGCTTGAATCCAAACCTCCGAAGATATGGCTTCCTCAGCCATGAGAACGTACGACCAAACATTCCATTTTCTGGCGCGATAAATTTTGACACGCCGATCGCGCCTGATTTTCCTGCAAGCCAACCAATCGGGCACGATAGAATTTGCGATTGCTGACTTCCACTTCGCTAATGACCACCGAACCCGGTACCCAGCGGGTCACTGCCTGTGCTTGCGCCTGCGCCCGATCATGGGCGTGATAAGAACCGATCTGAATTTCCCAGTTTTGATTGCGCGTGAGCGAAACCTTCTGGGATTGAGCGCGTAATTCGACCTGTCTCGCTTTGGTCGGGGCTCTTAGCTCAGGCGCTTGTTTGACCGGCTTAATTGATTTATCTGAAGTTATGGTTTTTTTGACGGCAGCGGCTGTCTTACGGGCTTGAGAAGAAGTGCTGGCTAATTGAATGCCCTTCTCTCCGGAAAAACTGCGATCCAGCAGTTGCGACATATAATAATCGCGCGAAGCTGCAGTCGGGCCACCCATCACCACGGCAATGACGCGGCGCTCGCCGCGCTTGGCGGAAGTTGCCACATTGAATCCAGAAGCTCTTATAAAACCGGTTTTCAGGCCATCTACGCCGCGGGTATTGCTGATCATTCGATTATGGCTGTTGTAGACAGTCCCTTTGTAACTGAATGATCGGGTCGAGAAATAATGATAATACTGCGGAAAATCCTTCATCAAGCGTATCGACAACTTGATCAGATCGCGAGCTGTCGTTTTTTGTTCATGATCCGGCAAGCCCGAGGCATTTTTGAAGATCGTCGAGTACATGCCTAATGAGCGCGCCTTGTCAGTCATCATGCGTGCAAAATAGGGTTCGGTATTCCCCAGCGCTTCGGCCACGACGGCTGCGACATCATTCGCGGAACGCACGATCAGCGCAGGAATCGCGTCCCGCACACTCAGCGTATCGCCTGCTTGCAGATTGATTTTGGTGGGCGGCATCAGTGCGGCGTGAGCAGAGACCGGCATACGGCTGTCCAATGACAGCTTGCGTTGTTCCAGAGCTTCGAACAATAAGTACAGTGTCATCATTTTTGTTAACGAAGCTGGATAGCGGCTGGCGTCGGCGTTTGATTCGTGCAGAACTTCGCCGCTGTCGGCATCAATGGCAATTGAAGCGTGGCGGGGGTTGGCGTGGACTGGTCGGACATGCGCCAGCAAAACCATCGACAATATGACAAGAGCTACCAACAATTCTGCGCTCATTTGTTTCAAAATCACTGTGTGCCTGATACCGTTCATCATAAAAATGCCTGAGAGTGATTGAATATTACCGTTAAGGCCATTCTCATACAATTGCAATTTTTGCAAATGCGAAATAAGGGCAAAAAACCGCCTTAAATTCAAGGACAACAACGCCAATGGTGATTTCCTGAAGCTCAGATAGTGACAACAAATGATGAATCATCATATTATTCATATGGTTGAGATATAATCACGGTGCTCGTGCCATGCTATGGATTAACAGCATCCGGGTAAGCAGGCTGATCATCAGATTGTGGTTTTCTTGATCAGAATGTTACAAAAACATCTCAAAGATGCGGTAGCATAGCGACATTTTTGAAATGCTGACGATCGATCATGCCCGTTAATATTCCTACGTTACTTCCTGAACATGTGCTGCCCGTTGACGGTATCACGCTCGGCATTGCCGAAGCGGGCATCAAGAAACCCAATCGCAAGGATTTGCTGGTGATGTTGCTGGATGAAAGCGCTCAAGTCGCCGGCGTATTTACCCAGAACCGTTTTTGCGCCGCGTCGGTGATTGTTGCAAAGCAGCATCTGGCCCAATCGAACATACGCGGATTAGTGGTCAATACCGGCAATGCCAACGCCGGTACCGGCGATGCAGGCATTTCGCATGCGCTGATGACATGCGCTGAATTAGCCCGATTGACAGGGCTTTCGACGCAGCAAATCCTGCCCTTTTCAACCGGTGTAATCATGGAGCCGCTGCCGGTGGATAGACTTGTAGCCGGATTACCTGCAGCCGTAGCCAACTGCAAGGGGGACAATTGGTTCAGCGCCGCGCAGGCCATCATGACCACGGATATCGTGCCGAAGGCGGCATCTCGACAGGTGCAGATCGAAGACAGGACGGTGACGATTACCGGCATTGCCAAAGGTTCCGGCATGATACGTCCGAACATGGCCACCATGCTGGGGTATGTCGCCACCGATGCAGCCGTCAGTCAGGTTGCATTGCAAGCAATGGCACGGCATGCGGCCGATCATTCGTTCAACCGCATTACGGTGGACGGAGATACTTCCACGAATGATGCGTTCATTGTGGTGGCAACTGGCAAAGCCGGTCATCGAGAAATTACCCAGCAGGATAGCGCGGAATTTACTGTGTTACAGGATGCGATCACAGCGGTTGCTGCCGATCTGGCCAGAATGATCGTTCGCGATGGCGAAGGCGCGACCAAATTCATTACTGTGCAAGTAGATGCAGGCAAGGATGTGGATGAGTGCGCCAAAGTGGCATACGCGATTGCGCACTCTCCGCTGGTCAAAACCGCCTTTTTCGCTTCCGACCCCAATCTGGGACGTATTCTGGCCGCGATCGGCTATGCCGGAATCGATGATCTCGATGTCAGCAAGCTGCAATTGTTCCTGGATGAGGTGCTGGTTGCGGAACATGGCGGCCGGGCGTTGAATTATCGCGAGGAAGATGGGCAACGGGTGATGAGCCAAGCCGAAATCACCGTGCGGGTCGTGCTGAATCGAGGTGCAGCGTCGACGACGGTTTGGACGTGCGATTTTTCATATGATTACGTCAAGATTAACGCCAGCTATCGCAGTTGATCCAACCTCGATGAATGATATTGATAAGCTCTGCTTGCGAGCCGATAGGCTGCTCGATCAATTGGAGAAACTCCTGCCACCGGCCCAGCCCGATCCGGATTGGCATGCAGCCGACGCTTTTCGCTGGTGCAAGCAAGGCCAATATGGCTATATTCGGGCCATTATGCATCCGCACCAGATTACGCTCGATGCGCTATCCGGCATTGACGAGCAGAAGCGACGCATCGATCAGAACACGCTACAGTTCGTGCAAGGTTTCCCGGCGAATAATGTATTGTTGACCGGTGCGCGCGGTACCGGTAAATCTTCGCTGATCAAGGCTGTGCTGAGTAAATATGCCAAGGATGGATTGCGCCTGATCGAGGTGGAAAAACATCACCTGATCGACTTGCATGATATTGTCGAGAAAATCCATCAGCGATCGGAGCGATTCATTCTGTTCTGCGATGACCTGTCCTTTGAAACCGATGAACCTGGCTACAAAGCGTTGAAGGTAGTGCTGGATGGGTCGATAGCGACGGTTTCAGATAATGTGCTGATCTATGCGACCTCGAATCGTCGTCATATGGTGCCCGAATTCATGCGCGATAATCTCGATACGCGGCACAGTGATGGAGAAGTGCATCCCAGTGAAGCCATCGAGGAAAAAATTTCCTTATCGGAGCGTTTTGGTTTGTGGATATCCTTCTATCCTTTCGATCAGGAAAGTTATTTGCACATCGTGCGCACCTGGTTGAGTCATTTTGGCATTCAGGAAATGACCGTTATGGCGCGCACAGAAGCGTTGCAATGGGCATTGCAGCGGGGTTCGCGCAGCGGCCGTGTCGCTTGGCAATTTGCCCGCGATTGGGCCGGCAGAGAACGATCGACTGATCATTCTCAATCGTTGTGAATACATCTTCTTCGCTTTCAGAGCCAACCCCTGTCGTTGAAGTCGTGGCTGCTGTGCTCCTGCGGCCTGATGGTCAGTTTTTGCTGACGTGCCGGCCTGGAGGAAAAATATATGCAGGCTATTGGGAATTTCCAGGCGGCAAAGTGGAGAAAGATGAATCCTTGCAGCACGCACTGGTTCGCGAACTATGGGAAGAATTAGGCATTCAGGTCAGGGTTGCGCATCCTTGGCTGACTCGCATTTTTAATTATGCGCATGCCACGGTCAGGTTGCATTTTTTTCGTGTGCTGGAATGGGAAGGCGAGTTTATCGCTCGTGAAAACCAGGGCTTGAGCTGGCAATTTCCGCATCAGGTTGACGTATCGCCCATTTTGCCGGCCAATGGCCCGATCTTGCAGTCGTTGTCATTGCCTTCCATATATGCGATCACCTGCGCTGCTGAAATGACCATTGAACACGAGCTGCAGCGCATCGAAAGCGGTCTGAAGAAGGGCGTTCGGTTGTTTCAAATCCGTGAGAAACAGATGGCATCCGTTGACCTGAAGGAATTCTCACGACACGTCATTTGGTTGGTGCATGCCTATCAAGGCAAGGTGATCATCAACGGTGATGCGGAACTGGCGCGGTGCATCGGCGCCGATGGCGTGCATTTGAGTGCCTCGCAACTGATGGCGCTATCGGCTCGTCCTGAGCCGGCGTATGGCATCTGTGGCGCATCGTGTCATAACGCCGAAGAATTGTTTGCGGCTGAGCAGCTTGGGTTCGATTATGTTTTACTGGGTCCTGTCAATCCTACCCTGAGCCATTCGGAAGTTGCACCGTTGGGTTGGAGAAAGTTTGCCACGTTGATTCGGGATTGCGCCATGCCTGTGTATGCATTGGGTGGGCTCAGCCGTGAAGATGGGTCGATAGCGCAAGAAATGGGCGCGCATGGCGTTGCAATGATGCGCGGATGGTAAATGAGCATCGTGTAGCACGAATAACCGCAGCAGTGGTTTTTTGGAGCTTCCTAAAGCTGTTTTTGCATGGATTGGGCGCGATTCACTGAGACTTGGCGTTTCCCATATACCGCGACTTGATTTCTGCCGCCCGATTTGGCCGCATATAAGGCCTGATCGGCTTTATCCAGCAGCGCGGCAGACAGTATTTCGATATCCTGTGGTTGTATCGTTATCAAACTTTGCAGGCAAGCGATGCCGATCGAAATAGAGAATTTGAGCGGCTTATCCTGAAAATTCAGCGTAGCCGAGCAGATCGTTTGACGCAAGCGTTCTGCAATGTCATGGGCTGCTTGTAACGTTGTCATCGGTAACGCCACGACAAATTCTTCTCCGCCATACCGCGCCACGATATCGCATGTGCGAACTTGTTCCTTGATCAAATTGACCATGTGTTTCAAGACGCGATCCCCGGTTTGGTGGCCGTAGGTATCATTGATTTTCTTGAAATGATCGACATCGAGGAACATGCAAATCAGGTCATCATCGCAGCGCATGCAGCGGGCGATCTCTTCTTTGAGTCGTAAATCAAAGTAACGGCGGTTATAGGCTTGTGTCAACGTGTCCTGATAGCTTATCTCTTTGATTCTTTGCTGGTTAAGGCAATTTTCGATGGCCACGGCGGTCATGGCTGATAGTTTCTGCAAAAACAGCGTTCCCACACCTTCTTGATAACGATTGATGTCATGGCTTAACAATAACAGCGTGCCAATGATGCGTCCGCTTCGTGTCAGGGGCAATAGTGCAGCGCTTTTCACTTGAGCGCAGCTTTCTAAATTGAGGATCATCCATCGATATTTTTTTAATACGGGATTGCCCAGTAGCGGATGGTCCGGCAGTAATTGAATGAGATTTGCGTCAGTCTCAGTATCGAGTATGAGCAGGCGGTTGGTGTAATAAAGGTGGGCTTCTTCGTTTGGATTGAAAAATAAGTGTTCCGTGTCCTGATGATGGTCGACAAGGCATAGCACGACATCAACAAGCTGAAAGCGGCTGGACATCTGGCACAGCAATAGCTCGCTCAATTGTGCGGGAGTATCGACTCCGATGATGTCAAAGCCGAATGATTCATATAATTGTTGTTTTCTTTCATTTGCTTGAGCTTGTTTGATTAAATTGTCCAGCTTGCGCTGCAGAAGGCGATTCTTCTCATACATTGAGTCATCCATTATGATGGCCCCGGTTTTTCATTTTCCTGAGGATCTTCGGATTCTGGAATTCGATAGGACTCTTGGGCCCAATGAGATAAATCATTTGTTTTGCACCGCTCAGAGCAAAAAGGTCGAAATGGGCTGCTGGCATCCCAAACGACTTGTTTGCTGCATTGAGGACATTTGACTAAGTGTTTACGCATAAAAGCAGATCATTGTCGGGTCAATAAATGCTATATGATGATCGGGTTTTACAAAATAATTACGAGAGTGATTGTAGAATTGAACTATTTTTCACATCCTACTGCCCGCCCAGGGTCATGGTGACGCGTTAATACATCCTGCTTACTCTTTAAAGCTATACACATGAGCCCTGCGTGATCATTGCGAGACATCACACTATTTTTGTGTATTTTACAAAAATTTTATGGATGTTAACTCAAATTTTCTTAATTTATGTTTAATTACTTAAAGTAAAGGTTGATAATTCTGGCTACTCGTGAAGAAATTTCGGATTTTCTGATTGAAGTTGAAAAACGTGCCTATAAGCAGGCGTTGTTTGCAGTGCATGATGAACATGCTGCATTGGACATCATTCAAGACTCTATGATGAAGCTTACGGTAAAGTATGCTTCGAAACCGGTTGAGGAATTGCCTTTGTTATTTCAACGCATCCTGCAGAATACTATTCGGGACTATTATCGTCGGCAGAGGACTCGGTCGTTATGGACGACGCTGTTTTCTGCATTTGCGCCGAATGATCCTGATAAAAATTCCGAGGATTTCGATATTCTCGAAACATTGCCCGTAAAACAAGAATCCACTGAACCCGATGCACAGCTTGAGAAAGCGCAATTAATTGAATTAATGGAAAAAGCCATGGAAATTCTACCTGCACGTCAACGTGAAGCATTCATATTGCGTTACTGGGAGGAAATGAGCCTGGCGGAAACCGCCGCAGTGATGAATTGCTCCGAGGGAAGCGTGAAAACCCATTGTTCAAGAGCGACTCATGCACTGGCTTCGATACTCAGAGAAAGAGGGGTTAAATTATGAACGAGCAAGAGCTGGGAAAGGAAATTGCCAAATTATTGGATTTGAGCGCTGCTGAGAATATCAAGCAAAGTACACTGTATCGACTGCAATCCGTTCGACGGGCAGCTCTGGAAAATTGCCACCCTACATTGGAAATCATGAATTCTGGAAATGGCACTTCCGTTTTCGGGGTTCACGCACCGCATTTTCATCCCGGCAAGATGTTGCTGCTGTTGGCTATTTTGTTTGTTTTTACGATGGTGCCAGCAACCTATTGGCAATTTCTTGAACGTGGCAAATTATCCGATACCACAGTTCTGGTTGACCATATGCCTACAGAAAGAGAAAGTGCCACTGATGATGAGCATGAGTTAATCGATGAATACATCGATGACGTGCTTAAATTGGTGGATGACTTATCGACGAATGCCCGTGTCGATGCGATGCCTGAGGTGCAGGATGACTTGTCCACCGATGTCGCGCCCCTCATGGATGAGTCTGAGGTGACTCCGGATATTCCTGCTGAGACCACTCTGGAGAGCACAGTCGAGCCGATTGAAAATGCGCCGGTCGATGTCCGAATAATGGATAACGAGCTTGATGAATGGATGGGTTCTCGTAACTGACCATCGATGAACATCATATTGCTGTATTTCCGATAGAAGCTCCGTTCTTCCTCAAGCCTGCATCTGAACAAGAGTAGGAAGGCGCTATCGCTGATACATTGAGAACGGCTCGAACAAGCTGAGTGCTATGAACTAAGCATCCGTCTGTAATGGGTGAACGGGAATGTGAGCAGTCATGTAAAGTTTTACGAACGGTGTCACTCGCTCCAATGACAGACTGATATGAATTTCGTCACTTCAGTTATCTTTTCTCATTAAAATCTGACTCTATCTTTTTGTGCAGCTTAGCCAATGCAGCAAACATCTCCTTTACTCATCAATACCATTCCTTCACCTTGGGCAGATTCGCTTTCACCGCTGTTGCTAGAAGAAGAGAAGGTACTGTCGTGGATTACCATTGATCTGGATACCCGGCTGTATTTTGCAGAGGGGATTGCGATAGTAACTACTCAGCGGTTGCTGGTAAAAATGGCTAGCGATGACGCGTGGCAAGCTTGGCACTACCAGCCTGACGTGATGCTGACGCAAAGGGATCATGCGGGAGTGGGTTACCTGGAATTATTTGATGGGTATTCACGTCTGGCATATTGGCGGTATCGACTGGGTAACGATCTGGCCGTCAATCGTTTGATCGAAAGCTTTGCGCAGCAGCGGGATCGTCATTTAAGTGGTAAAGTTTTCTCGCAGGACGAAGAGCAAGCTCGGTGCCCTCGCTGTGGAATTGCCTTATCAATCGATCAGGACGAATGTCCGGTTTGTGAGAAGCAAACGCACGCTCCTCCTTCCACATGGACACTACTGCGTTTATGGCGTTTTGCAAAGCCTTATAAAGGGCGTTTATTGATTGGTTTCTTGCTGACGCTTTGTAGTACCGCGGCCACTTTGGTTCCGCCCTATCTAACCATGCCTCTGATGGATAATGTATTGATTCCCTATCAAAATGGTCAGCCGATCGATATCGAGTTAGTAAAACTGTATCTTTCCGGTTTGCTGGGGGCAGCCATCCTGGCGTGGATTTTGGGTTGGGCGCGAACCTACATGCTGGCTCTGGTATCCGAACGTATCGGTGCAGATTTGCGTACCACCACGTATGAACATTTGTTGAATTTGTCGCAGGAATATTTTGGCGGCAAACGTACCGGTGATTTGATGGCGCGCATCGGCGCCGAGACTGACCGGATTAATCTTTTCATTTCATTGCATCTGCTTGATTTTGCCACTGACGTCATCATGATCTGTATGACGGCAGTGATTTTGGTATCCATCAATCCATGGCTGGCGTTGGTTACCCTGGTGCCTTTACCCATCATTGCATGGCTGATTCATCTGGTTCGGGATCGATTGCGAATCGGTTTTGAAAAAGTGGATCGCATTTGGGCCGAAGTAAATAATGTATTAGCCGATACTATTCCCGGCATCCGAGTAGTAAAAGCTTTTGCCCAGGAAAAAAGGGAAGCAGCCCGTTTTCTGGCTGCCAATCAGCGGAATTTGCAAATCAATGATCGCGTCAACAGAGTCTGGTCGTTATTTACACCCACGGTGACATTGTTGACCGAAATTGGATTGTTGGTGGTATGGGTGTTCGGCATCTGGCAAATATCGAAGGATCAAATTACCGTTGGGGTACTGACGGCTTTTCTTGCTTATATTGGTCGGTTCTACATCCGCCTGGATTCGATGAGCCGCATCGTGTCGGTAACGCAAAAGGCGGCCGCCGGTACCAAGCGCATCTTTGATATTCTGGATCATGTGTCCAGTGTTCCTGAATCGATCAACCCGGTTCATTTGGCTACCGTGCAAGGCCGGATTGAGTTGCGCAATGTTGGGTTTCGCTATGGAACCCGAAGCATCACGCGCAATATCAACCTGGAGATTCAACCGGGGGAAATGATCGGTTTGGTCGGGCATAGCGGCTCTGGAAAAAGCACGCTGGTCAATTTGATTTGCCGTTTCTATGATGTCACTGAGGGCGCTATTATCGTCGATGGTCATGACATCCGTTCCCTACCGGTTACTGAATATCGTAAACACATAGGCTTGGTATTGCAGGAGCCTTTTTTGTTTTATGGCACCATTGCCGAAAATATTGCCTATGGCAAACCGGATGCAACCCATGCGGATATCGTGGCTGCTGCCCGCGCTGCGCACGCGCATGAATTTATCCTGCGCCTGCCGCACGGCTATGATTCGCTCGTTGGCGAACGGGGGCAAGCGCTCTCCGGTGGCGAGCGCCAGCGTATTTCAATTGCTCGCGCGCTGCTGATCAATCCGCGAATCCTGATATTGGATGAGGCCACTTCCTCGGTCGATACCACAACAGAAAAAGATATCCAGAAAGCGTTGGATAATTTGGTGCGGGGTCGAACCACGATTGCGATTGCTCATCGATTGTCAACATTGCGAGAAGCCAATCGATTGGTTGTGCTCGACCGGGGCAGAATTGTGGAAATCGGCAATCACGTCGAGCTGATGTCGCGGGAAGGTTATTATCACCGGTTATATCAGGCCCAAGCGCGCAATGTTGATACTGAAGAGCGAGGATTTATTCCTGTGGTCGAGCCACATAGTGTTGTAGGGGATCATAAATGAGCCACGTACCCACCTTTGAATTGCTGCGCAATGCCTTTGGTCGACTGGTGTTCAATGATCAGTCGGGAGTTACGCTGGAGGGCGTCATTCCCGTGAGGTCTTTTCCCATTACCGATCCTGATCAGGGCATTGCCTTGGTTGATGCACATGGACACGAGCTGGTGTGGATAGAACGCTTGATTGATTTGCCTGAGGGCTATCGGCAACTTATCGAGGCCGAGCTGGTCAGTCGTGAATTCATGCCGGAAATAAAACGTCTGCACAAAGTATCCAGTTTTATCACTCCGAGTACCTGGCATGTTGAAACCGACCGTGGCGACACTTCATTCAGTCTTAAAGGCGAAGAAGATATTCGTCGATTGACGAACTCATCGCTGATGATCACCGATAGTCATGGTGTTCATTTTTTGATCCGCAATCGCCTGGCGCTTGATCGCCATAGTCGCAAGTTATTGGATCATTTTCTCTAAGAGACGCTGAGTGGCTGCTGGTCGATCGGTCCTACTAGATTGAAACTAACTCAGAATGTGCTCATTTATCACTCGTAAGCCGTGCTTTTTCACTTAATCTCGCCTTGTCTGGCTTCGTTCGCTTTTAGAAGCTGCCTAATCGATTTGAGAATTATTTTCCTTCATGTGTAAACCAATAAGCTTACTCGGCGTTAATGGCTTCATGTCATTACTCAATTTAGATGTATGTCTAATTCAAACGATTATCCTCCGAAAGATATAAAGTTTCTTGAAATCAGGCACCTGAATGGTCCGAATCTGTGGACTTATTATCCGGCTCTGGAAGCAACGGTTGACATTGGCGATCTGGAAGATTTTCCTTCAGACAGGATTCCCGGGTTTTATGAACGTTTATCGGAATGGCTTCCGTCACTGATCGAACATCGCTGCAGTTATGAAGAACGCGGCGGTTTTCTGCGTCGAGTAAAGGAAGGCACTTGGCCATGCCATATCCTTGAGCACGTGTCGTTGGAATTGCAGAATTTAGCGGGGATGCGCGGTGGTTTTGGCAGAGCGCGCGAAACCTCGGTGCGGGGAGTGTATAAAGTCGCCTTGAGCGCATGGCACGAGGAGATTACGCGCGCTGCGCTGCATTATGCGCGTGAGCTGGTATTGGCTGCGATGAACTTCGAGCAGCATCAGCATCCGACCTATGATGTGGCTGGCGTTATTGAAAATCTTCGGGATTTGGTGGATTCGCTCTGGCTTGGCCCATCGACAGCCTGCATTGTGGATGCTGCTGTCGCGCGCAATATTCCTGCCAAGCGGCTCATTACCAAAGGGAATCTGGTTCAGCTAGGATATGGCGCACGTTGCCGTCACATCTGGACTGCGGAAACGGATCGAACCCCCGCTATTGCAGAAAGTATTTCCCGCGATAAGGATTTGACCAAAGCATTATTGCAATCGTGTGGCGTGCCCGTGCCTGAAGGGTGCATGGTTGAAAGCGCTCAGGCAGCCTGGGAAGCAGCCAACGATATTGGCTTGCCCGTCGTGGTCAAACCCTGTGACGGCAATCATGGACGCGGCGTGTTCATAGAATTGAGCCATCAGGATGAAATTGAGTCGGCGTATCATGTTGCGCTGAAAGAAGGCACTGGCGTGCTGGTTGAACAATATATCGCTGGCACCGAACATCGCCTGTTGGTGGTTGGCGGGCAACTCGTGGCTGCTACCCGCGGCGATTCTGTGTCAGTCACAGGAGATGGTACATCAACTATTCTCGAATTGATTGAATCTCAGATTAACTCTGATCCCCGCCGTGGAACAACGGAAGATCATCCGTTGAATTTGATTCGCATCGATAGTGCGGCGCGAATAGAAATTGCTCGTCAGGGTTATCGCAGTGATTCGATTGTTCCCGCCGGGGTCAACGTAGTCATTCAACGCAATGGAAATCATGCCTTTGATGTGACCGACCAGGTTCATCCCAGTACTGCCGCCATTGCTTCCTTAGCGGCGCGGGTTGTGGGTTTGGACATCGCCGGCATTGATCTGGTCACGAGCGATATTTCTCGTCCACTGAATGAACAAGACGGAGCCATCGTTGAAGTCAATGCAGGACCCAGCCTGTTGATGCACATCAAGCCTGCTGTGGGAACTCCTCGGCCAGTGGGAAAAGCCATCGTCAATCATTTATTTCCGGATCAAGGAAACGGTCGTATTCCTATCGTTGGAATTACCGGCAGCTACGGCAAAACCTCTGTCGCTTATCTCGTTGCACGGCTACTCATTCTTTCCGGCCAGCAAACAGGCTTGACGTGCAGCGACGGTCTTTACCTGAATTATCGCAAAATTGACAAGAACGACAGTGCTAGCTGGTCTGCTGCCAATCGCACGTTGATGAATCCAACGGTTGAAGCGGCAGTATTTGAAAACGGTTTCGATACACTCCTGAATGAAGGGCTGGCTTATGATAGCTGTCACGTGGGAGTGATCACCAATATCGATCCGGCGCATCATTTTGGTCAACACGGGGTTGAAACGTTAAAGCAAGTTTTCAATGTATTGCGCACCCAAATCGATGTGGTAACGCCTACTGCAGCAGCCGTTGACGATGTCGAGAAGGACATCAAGCTCCCCGTCGGTGCGGCCGTTCTCAATGCTAGAGATGAAATGCTGGTTGAAATGTCGGAGTTGTGCCATGGAGAAGTCATTTTCTTCAGCAGTGATCCTGATTTGCCGGTCGTCACACAACACCGCATCAATGGAACGGGTTCCACTCAAGGAAAACGGGCCGTGATACTGCGTGATAATGCCATTGCACTAGCTACGGGTTCTTATGAATTGCCACTGCTCAAGCTCGCTGAGATATTTTCGGATGGTAATCCGCATGGAACGGAAGAAATCGAAAATATCCTCGCTGCTATTGGAGCGGCATGGGCACTCGGCATCGAGCCGGATCTGATTCGGAGCGGCATCGAATCGTCCGGATTTACTCAAGAAAAATTCAAACCGGGAAATCAGGATTTCCCAATCGGCCTACAAACTCAAGGAATTAAATTATGAAAGTATTACGTACTCGAGCATTACGTGGACCAAACGTATGGAGCCAGCGCACGTCTATTGAGGCTACTGTTCTTTGCAGCGAATTTGAAACGAATATTAATACGATCTCCAATTTTGAGGCGAGATTGCGCGAGCGTTTTCCACAAATCTCTCTGCGTCAGCCTGATGACCCGAATGCAGCCATCACTATTGCGCATGTGCTCGAGTCTGCAACGCTGGGGCTTCAGTTACAGGCCGGATGTCCGATAAGCTTCAGCCAAACGGTTCATACACCGGAAGCGAATACCTACCGGGTCATTGTCGAATACAGTGAAGAAAAAGTCGGCAGACTCGCGTTTGAATTGGCTCAATCATTGTTCGCGGCAACCGTTGACAACACGCCGTTTGATTTGGATGGGGCGGTGTTTCGTCTGCGGGAGCTGAATGAAGATATACGCCTTGGACCGAGCACATATTCAATTGTGCAGGCTGCGGTTGCTCGTGGCATTCCATATCGCCGTCTCACTGAAGGTAGTCTGGTGCAATTTGGTTGGGGCAGCAAGCAACGTCGTATTCAAGCGTCTGAGAGCGATATGACCAGTGCGGTTGCCGAAACCATCGTACAGGATAAGGAACTCACCAAAACGCTACTGTATGCTGCGGGAATTCCCGTTCCTCAAGGCCGAAATGTCGACAGCGCAGACGACGCGTGGGCTGCAGCATGCGAAATAGGTGCTCCTGTCGTCGTGAAACCCCTCGATAGCAATCAAGGTAAAGGGGTAACTGTGAACCTCGTTGATGCCAAACAGGTAAAAGCGGCTTATCAGATAGCGGCAGAGTTCAGCGACAATGTGCTGGTTGAACGGTATCTTCCCGGGTACGATTTTCGCATGCTGGTGGTCGGCAACAAGTTGGTTGCCGCAGCGCGGCGCGATCCGCCGCAAGTGATCGGCGATGGCGTGCAAAGCATTCGTCAACTCGTCGATCAGATCAATCGCGATCCGATGCGTGGCGAAGGTCATGTGACGTCATTGACTAAAATTCCTCTGGATGAAATTTCGCTGGCCTATTTGGCGTCTCAGGGGCTTACTGCTGAATCGATTCCTGAGAAAAGAGCGCGGATAGTATTGCGCAGCAATGCCAACTTATCGACCGGTGGATCGGCGACCGATGTCACCGATGACGTTCATCCTGAACTGGCAGAGCGCGTGGTTGCAGCAGCCAAAGTAGTTGGGTTGGACATCTGCGGCATCGATATCGTGTGCGATAACGTGGCTTTCCCCCTCGAAGATCAGGGCGGCGGCATCATCGAGATCAACGCTGCGCCTGGCTTACGCATGCACCTGCAACCGTCGTTTGGAAAAGGGCGCGCAGTCGGTGAAGCCATTATCGATAATATGTTTGTTCCAGGCGATGACGCGCGTATCCCGGTCGTCGCAGTCACCGGTACGAACGGAAAAACCACCACAGCCCGCCTGATCGGCAATGTATTCGAGAAAGACAGGAAACGGGTCGGACTCGCGTGTACCGATGGCGTATATGTCAATAATCTATGCATCGATACCGGTGATTGCAGCGGTCCTAAGAGTGCCCGAAACATTCTGTTTCATCCGGATGTGGATGCCGCCGTGCTGGAGACTGCACGTGGTGGGATGCTGCGCGAAGGCTTGGGATTCGATCGCTGCGACGTGGCCGTGGTGACCAATATCGGGATGGGCGATCATCTCGGCATGGCGTACATCAATACCGCTGAAGAACTGGCGATCGTGAAGCGCGTTATCGTACAGAACGTGACGCCAAAAACCGGTTACGCCGTGCTGAATGCGGCTGATCCACTGGTTGCGAGCATGGCTGATCATTGCCCGGGTTCAGTCATTTTCTTTGCGCAAGATGCGCATCATCCAGTGCTGATCAAACATCGCGCGCAGCACAAGCGCGTCATCTATGTCGAAAACCACTGTATCGTCGCCGCCGGTGAACATGGCGAATACCGCATTCCGTTGAGTGAAATTCCGCTGACCCAGAATGGCAGCATTTACTTCCAAGTCGAAAATGCCATGGCGGCCATTGGCGCAGGCTGGGCAGCTGGCCTGGACTGGCTGGTGATTCGTGCCGGCGTGTCAAGCTTCGTCAGCGATGCGCAAACCGCTCCCGGCCGCTTCAACTTGTTCAATTATCGCAATGCGACGTTGATCGCCGATTATGGTCATAATCCCGATGCCATACAGGCGTTGGTCAGTGCGATCGATAATATTCCATCGAAGAAACGCTCGGTTGTGATCAGCGCTGCGGGTGACCGCCGCGATGAAGATATTCGTCAACAGACCCGAATTCTCGGCGATGCCTTCGATGAAGTCGTGTTATATCAAGATAAATGCCAACGCGGACGCGCCGATGGCGAAGTGCTGACATTGTTGCGGGAAGGGTTGGGAAACGCCAAGCGTACGCAGAAAGTCAGCGAGATCGTGGGCGAAGATATTGCCATCGAAGCGGCATTGTCCAAACTGGAAGACGGTGAACTATGCCTGATTCTGGTCGATCAGGTGGAACAATCGCTCGGGCAGATCAATAATCGCATTGCTCTGGGCTGATCGAACCGCTTCAGCGTTTTAAGTCGTTGAATTCCGCAGGGAGAGATCGGGACGATCTCTCCCTTGTTTTTTGTGTATGTTCACAGCAATTGCAGTGGCGGTTCCATCATCAATGCAATCTGTTCCCGTAGCTCCAGAATGCGTTCCTGCCAATAGCGCTGGGTATTGAACCACGGAAAGGCGTGCTTGAAGGCTAGTTCATCCCATCGCTGCGCCAGCCAGGCGGAATAATGAATTAGCCGCAATGTACGCAATGCCTCGATCAGATGCAATTGACGGGCATCAAACTCATAGAAATCCTGGTAACCTTCCAGAACGTCCAGCAATTGCCGCGTCATGTCAGCGCGATCGCCCGACAGTAGCATCCATAAATCCTGCACCGCCGGTCCCATGCGGCTATCGTCAAAGTCCACGAAATGCGGCCCCTGATCCGTCCACAATACATTGCCGGCATGGCAATCTCCATGCAAGCGCAATACCGGATGATTCCCAGCATGTTCAAAACAACCGCGCACGCCCGCCAGCGCCTGCTCAGCAACGCTGCGGTAGGCCGAATTCAGATCGGCCGGGATCATCTGATGGCTCAGCAAGAAACGCAGCGGTTCTTCACCGAAGCTCGTAATATCCAGTTTGGGGCGATGCGCAAAAGGTTTCAGTGCGCCGATGGCATGTATGCGCCCCAAGAAACGCCCCATCCACTCGAGCGTGTTGCGATCCTCAAATTCAGGCGCTCGTCCGCCGTGCCGCGGAAAAACTGCGAAGCGGAACGCTTCGAAGCGATGCAATGTGTTTCCATCGACTGCTAGCGCAGGCACGACCGGAATTTCATGGTCGGCCAGTTCCTGCATGAATCCGTGTTCTTCCAAGATTGCTGCATCCACCCAGCGTTCCGGGCGATAGAATTTTGCGATCAACGGCAGGCTGTCGTCTATGCCGACTTGATAGACGCGATTTTCATAACTATTGAGCGCCAGCAAACGGCCGTCGCAGCGATAACCCAGACTGTCCAGCGCATTCATGACGCAATCGGGCGTCAGAGAGGAAAAGGCCGGGATTGTCTGGTTATTATTTTCTGCCATGAATCGAATGTTTGTTGTGAGTGATATTGCTGCGATGTATCTAAGGGATTTTTCGTCCGCATGAATTGTATCATTGCTCCTCAATCCTGCCGCGCAGCGATTTTCGCTGGCTTTGCAATGCCTTGCTTTCCAGGCGTTTGAGTTGCGAAGCTCTGGTTGGTTTGGTGGGCGTACGGGCTTTCCGCGGACTTAGGATGCTTCTGATCAGATCGCGTAACCGATTGAGCGCATCTTCCTTGTTCTTGATCTGACTGTTATGCCGCTGCGCTTTGATGATGATCACACCTTCATTGCTGATGCGACTGTCCTTCAATTGCAGCAGTCTTTCCTTGTACTGATCGGGCAATGAGGACGCGTTGATATCAAAGCGCAGATGAACTGCCGTCGCGACTTTGTTCACATTCTGTCCGCCCGCACCCTGCGAGCGGACGGCTTGAGTGTCGATTTCGCTCAACGGAATCGTGAGCTGGCTGGAGATGATCAACTGAGTAGTGTTTCCATCCTGATTATTGCATTGAGTTATCGGATATTTATTCATCATCCCTAATTGAACCACGGAATATTGAGGTCATGTTGCAAGATGCTGTGTCGTTCCTCATCATTTGATTACCGACTGTGTAAATAACAGATTGCAATCATTCGGTTAAAACCAGAAAAAGCAGATAACACATTCGCATCCTCGAAACCCCTATGCGACAGCCTGCTTAATCATCCTTTGTATTTAATCAATGCAATCTTGAATTTTATGCCATTTTTAGCGTAACTCTTCTAAACCATCATCCTGATGTTCATCAATGGCTCAACGAATTCTTGGCGTGCTCGAATTTTAGGATCCAGGACTGAGGATCATGCTGGTAGATTCTGATCGTTCTTCTGCTTCTGCGCAGCAAACGAAGGCATTTAAAAGATGACTGAATTGCCCTCAATTCACGCTAAACCCAGCACTATTTTGGCCGCAATAAGTAGAACAGCGTGAGAGATACTGCACTATAACCCTCAGGAGAACTCGACAATATGTCCGCATTAGCATCTGCAAAAACGAAACCTTTAACAGAGTGTGATCAGCACTATATCGCCAGTATTTACAAAGCCATCGAGCATATTCAAGCGACTATCGAATTTGATCTCAATGGCATCATACTCGATGCCAACGCCAATTTTCTGTCGCTATTCGGCTATGCGTTGGAAGATTTGCTCGGCAAGCATCATGATCACCTGTGCGTGGTGGGTGCTGCAGAGAGCGGTGAAAACACATCGCTCTGGGAAAAGCTTCGAACCGGCGAGTCTGTGAATGGGGAATTCCATCGTAATGCGGCTGATGGGTGTGATCGCTATATTCAAGCATCCTATATTCCGATTCTCGATGCTGCGGGCAAACCTTGCAAAATCGTCCAAATCGCGACGGATGTTACCGGGAGCAAGATCAAATCGCTTGAAGACGACGGGAAAATCATGGCCATCAATCGTACTCAGGCTGAGATCGAGTTCGACCTCGATGGCATCGTTCTCACCGCTAATCAAAAATTTCTGGAAATCTTCGACTACACTTTGCAAGAAATCGCTGGACAGCATCATCGGATATTTTGCTGTGAAACCTATGCTCAGAGCGAAGATTATCAAGCTTTCTGGAATGACTTACGTGCTGGGGAATTCAAACAAAGCGAATTCATGCGTTTGAATCGGCAAGGCCGCTGCGTTTGGTTGCAAGCTACATATACGCCAATTATGAATTCAGAGGGAAAAGCTTATAAAATCATTAAATTTGCCAGCGACATCACCGGTAACAAACTGGCTTCTATTGCCAATGAAGGAAGAATTGCAGCCATATCACGCTCACAGGGCATCATCGAATTCGATTTGGGGGGTAACATCCTAGATGCTAATAAAAATTTTCTGGATTTAACCGGTTATACGCTGGAGGAAATCAAAGGAAAGCATCATCGAATCTTTGTTTGCAAAGAAGAAGCCAACGGAGGCGCCTATCGCGCTTTCTGGCAAAAACTTAGCAAGGGTCAATTTGATGCTGGAGAGTATCTCCGCTATGGAAAAAATGGCAAGAGAATCTGGATACAGGCCAGTTATAACCCAATTCTGGATCTGGATGGGAAGCCTTCACGGGTAGTGAAATACTGTAGTGACATTACGATGGCAAAAATGGAGACGATAGAAATGTCCGCCCGAATGGATGCCGTTTCGAAAAGCAGTTGCTTGATGGAGTTATCGGCCGATGGTCATATTCTCAGTGCCAACGAGTGTATGCAAAATGCCCTCGGCTATGGACTCCCAGACCTCGTGGGCAAACATGAGAGCCATATCCAATTCGAGGAAGACATGCGCACTAACGCCCATATCGATCTATGGCGCTCATTGCGCGAACTCCAACCGGTCAACATCGAAGTCCGGCGCAAGGGTGCCGGTGGTCTCGAGCGTTGGTTTCTGGCTAATTTCAGTCCGATTCTGGGATTCGATGGCATATTGACTAAAGTGATCATCCAAGCGGACGACATTACTGTATCCAAACTCGAGCGTTTGGATATAGATGGGAAATTGCACGCTATCGACCGCTCGCAAGCGATGATCGAGTTCGACATGACCGGCAAGGTTCTTCATGCCAATGAAAATTTTCTCAAGCTCATGGGGTATCGCCTCGAGGACATTCAAGGCCGTCATCATCGCATGTTCGTCGATCCGAAAGAAGCTTCAGGTGCAACTTATCAGTCGTTCTGGGAACGCCTGGCGGGCGGTGAATTTGAAGCGGGCGAGTACAAGCGCGTCGGCAAAAATAATCATGAAGTCTGGATTCAGGCTACCTACAATCCCATTTTTGATCCTTCCGGCAACCCAGTCAGAGTCGTGAAGTTTGCCATAGACATCACCGACAGCAAATTGCACACCTCGGAATTCAAGGCCAAGGTGGCCGCTATCGATCGCGGCCAAGCCGTCATCGAATTTGATCTGAATGGTCAGGTGCTGGAGGCGAATCGCAATTTCCTGGCGGCGATGGGTTATACTTTGCGGGAAATAAAAGGCCAGCACCATAGCATGTTCTGCAGCATGGAATACACACAAAGCAAGGAGTACCGGGATTTTTGGCTTAAATTGAGTGAAGGGGAATTCATTAGCGGGCGCTTTCATCGCGTCGGAAAATTCAATCGCGATGTATGGATCCAGGCTACTTATAATCCCATTTTCGACCTCAATGGCAAGGTAATGAAAATCGTCAAGTACGCCCACGATGTCACCAGTGAAGTGCAACTGGAGAAACGCATCGCAACTGGGGCAGCCGAAATGAATGCCCATGTCCGCGAATTGGTCGAGAGTGTCAATGCGATTGCAACCAATTCCATCGTGGCGGCAGACCTGGCGCATGATTCGTCCACTGCGGCGCAATCAGGATTCGATGCCTTGCAGAAATCGATTGCTGCGATTACCGCTATCCAAGCCAGCTCTTCACAAGTTTCTGAAATCGTTGGCGTCATCGACGAGATCGCGAACCAAACCAATTTGCTGGCTTTCAATGCAGCCATTGAAGCGGCACGCGCTGGAGAGCATGGCATCGGTTTCTCAGTCGTGGCCGATGAAGTACGCAAGCTCGCAGAACGCAGCTCGATTGCCGCACGCGAGATTACCAAGCTGATCGAAGAATCAGCCCAGCATGTCGGCAAAGGAGCCGAAGTGAGCCGCGAAGCCTCTCGCAGTTTTGAAGGCATCATGTCTGGCGTCGCCAAGACCAGCAAGAGCGTGGCGGAGATTGCCGAATCGGCAGAAAATCAAAGCAAAATGGCTAAGCAGGTAAGTTTGCTGATCGATCAAATCGCCCATGCGAAAGAGAAGGAAAATTAATGGAGTCGACAGCAGCAAAGTCAGGGTTCGGTGGCTTTCGTATTGACGGCATGAATCTTGGATTGCCGATGCAAAACCTGCGTGAAGTCATACCTTGCGGCGTGTTGACCAAATTACCTTGCTCAGCCGGCTATGTCATCGGCGGTATCGATCTGCGCGGTGTCCTGGTGCCGGTCATCGATTTGCGCATCGTGCTGGGTGGAGCAGCGACAACGCAGCCTTTTTCCAGCGTCATCATCATGGTGCATGAGAACAAGTTGCTGGGGTTGCTCACGGAGGCCGTCACAGGTGTGTTTACCGGTGATGTGCACGATATCAATCACGCCACTTTTGCAACTGCAGATCAATCGATTTTTTATGGCAGCATACACCGCAATGACGATGGTACATTGGTTAATCTATTGTCCCCGGCAGCTCTGGCCATGCTCAAAGATGTTCCGATGACGCAATGTAATCATTCCGGCAGCGCCATTACCGTTGTTTATGGCGAAAGTACTGGTCAGAAAGAAAAGGCATTGCCGACGTTATTGCTGCAATGCAACCAGATCGCATTTGCCATCGATGCCATGGCGGTATACACGACGTTATCCGATCCTGTGATAGAAAAATCTGCCTTAGCCATGGGCAGTTGCCGCGGCGTCATCGAACACGCTGGGAACAAAGTCCCGGTGCTTGATCTGTTACAAGTCTGCGGCCTGGGAAAGCTCGATTCGGCCATTTCCACTCAGGCGTTCATCCTATTGCTACCCAAGGGTATGGTGGCGTTTTTAGTCAACAAGGTAATCGATGTCGTGCGCATTAGTGCGAGCGATGTCATCGATGTTCCGGATTATGCATTACCGCGACCGGCTTTGTTTACTGGCGCGCTACCCAAATCAGCCCTGCCGGCCGCAGGCACTTTGCAGAAATCGATCCTGGCGTCGCAACTGCTGGTATTGAATAGCGCAGCATTGCAGAGCGATACCCAAATCAGCGCGCTCGCGGATGTCGTCATCATGAATCGGGCCAACGCGCGCCAGCATCAAGCAGCTTCTGCAGGTCATGAAGGGGGTGACCGGAAGCGCAATATGATTACCTACCTGCTTGGTAGTGAGACGGCATCTCCATTTGAGCAAATCCGGGAAATCCTGCCATTTACGTGTGACATTCCGATTTTTGAGCAAACGGGGCCCATGCTGGGCATGATCATCGTGCGCGGCCGCAGTGTTCCAGTGGTGTGCCTGAGCCGACTCATCACGGGGTGTCCTGCGCAGATTTCCTCTACCGCAAGCGTGCTGGTCGTGGAAATCGACGATGAAGCGATGGGATTTGCCATCCCCGCTCTGAAATCGATCGAATCGGTGCAATGGGAACCAGAATTACCGCGCCTCGGCGGACCCGAACATGATGATCTGATGCATGCCATCCACTCCAATAAACTGGCCCAGATTGGGGATGGCAACGCCATTCGCATGCTGCCCGTGCTGGATCTGGAAAAAATAGCCCGAGCATTCCGAACGCAGCAACTCGCATTGGCCTGATCCTGATAGAAATTCTCCTGCCGCAGGTGCCGATAGAATGTCTGTTCAAGCGACTATCCTGTGACGGACTGATGAACCGCTCATTCAATATCCACAGCTCAGTGTAAAACTTGAAGAGTTCTTGCTGCAAGATGCGGCGCACTTCCCTGGGATCGCTGCGAATTGTTTATTAGGAAAACTCAGGCTTAGGATATTTACAGATTACAGAAGGTGATTTCAAACGGAACATCGTCTTCGTATAGCTTGCTTTTCTGACCTGATTGCGCCGGGATGAAGCGGATGTTCAGCGCGTATTTATTGGCGCTGATTTCCGGTACACACGGTAGTTCATCATCGAGCCTGAGCTGTAATAAATGAGCCGCATATTCGACACCGGTTTGCTGGAAAATGCCTTGATTGGCGACGAATGCTGACGTTCTGCCGCTTTTTCTGAGCAGGAACAAGACGATTCCAAAGGCATTGCGCACCGGCAGAAACGGCGCCAGCCACTCCTGGATGTCCTTTGTTCTTTGAGCAGTATCCTGACTGAGCCAATGATGATACGACGGCAGATCAAATGCGCAGCAACCGCCGGGAATACTGATGCGCTGCTTGATCGCCATCAGCCATTCATTCTCGCGCAGATGCTCTCCCACCTTGCCGGGCAAATCAAGCATTTCCCTGAAAGTGATCTGAATGCTGTTGAGCGCGTCGTTCAACGCGGTGTCCGAGACCTGCGGATGCTTGCGGAACATTTCGAGGATTTGTTTCTGCCGCTCAAGCTCCTGGAGTAAATCGGATTTGATATCCGCCCGGCTGGTGATTTCGAGAACTTCGAATAATGCCGCCAGCGCGGCATGGTGCTCGATAGCAGTCTCTTTATTGGAGAAGACATCGATTTTCTTGAATAGGTCTTCCAGTCGTAACAAAGCCCGGATACGTTCATTGAGGGGATGTTCGTAACAGATCACAATGAGTCAGCAATTACAAAGATGTTGGAAGAGTAGAATCTTGCCTCAAGCGCAGGTATTTCACAAATAAAAAATTGGTTTTACAGAGGATTCCTCGGCCGCTTGGCGCACAGCGCATTCAGAACCGGTCGGCATGGAGCACGCGAATATGCTCGGCAACGCAGCGGCCGAGCGCATTCAGCGCATAGCCGCCTTCCAGCACCGAAACGATGCGCCCGTGAGCGTATTTCTCTGCAATCGTTCGGATTTCCCGGGTAATCCAGACATAATCGTCGTCTTCCAGATTCAGTTGCGCCATATCGTCATCGCGGTGCGCGTCGAACCCGGCCGATACAAATATCATGTCGGGCTTGAACGTTTCGAGTGACGGCAGCCATTGGTCAATTACTGCGTTGCGAAAGGCCGAACTATCAGCGCCGCGTGGCAGCGGTAGATTGATGATGTGCTCATTGGCGCTATCCGCGCCGCAGTATGGATAAAAGGGATGCTGAAAGGTTGAGCACAGCATCACCTGCGGATCATCGTGAAAAATTTCTTCGCTGCCATTGCCATGATGCACATCGAAATCCAGAATGGCCACGCGCGACAATTGGTGATGTTGGAGTGCATGCGCAACCCCAACGGCAACATTATTGAATACGCAGAAACCCATCGCGCGATCCGATTCTGCATGATGTCCGGGAGGGCGCACGGCACAGAAGGCATTGTCCACTTCGCGACTTATGACCAGATCGGTGGCGAGCACGGTTGCGCCGGCGGCTCGCAGTGCGGCATCGAGTGTGAACGGATTCATCGCTGTGTCGCCATCGAGCGCCACCAATCCCGATGCCGGTGCGGCTGATCGAATGCTATCGATATAACTTTGCGTATGAACTCTGGCCAAGTGAGCCATATCGGCTAATGGCGCTTCATAGCGGAGCAAATGTGACAATAACCCAGTGGCCTGCAACTGATGTTCTATTGCAACCAATCGCTGAGGACATTCTGGATGATGGTTGCCCATGTCGTGCTTGAGGCAGACTGGGTGAGTGATATAGGCTGTTTTCAAGGTGCTTTCCTATGTGTTCTGCGGTGGTGGCGCGCAACCAAAGTCTGTGCTGAAGCTGCAGCGATCGGTTTCCTAAAGTTTGTTCGGTCAATCGTGCTCTGCCGTGATAAATTACCCATACTCTGGAAATTCAAATTACAGATAAAAACAAAATAATATTATTGATATGTTAGTGCCTTTTTCTGCAGATGGGAGTAATTGATGAATGAGTTTATCGCAACAATAACAAATTTTTTTTCGTTTGATGTGCTTGCTGGCAGGAGCTGGCTGGATTTCGTACAAATCCTGGCGCCTTCTGTGATTTTGATTATCGTATTATTTTATCTGAGCATCATATTCATCAAGTTCCAGAAATGGAGACTTGCCGCCTATGGACTCCTCGCCGTGTTGCTGGTGGTTTATTTACCCTATGAGCTGATTCGCCAGGCTACTGCGCTGGCCAGAGCAGACGCCAATGTCGAGGTGGTGCACAGCAATCTGAAAGGATTGATGAATTCCGCAAACATCAGCTATCTGAATGATGCCGCCAATCACGACGTATCTGCGGAGATTCTGGATGATCTGATCCGCGGCCTTGATCAGAAAAAGAAAAAGGATCTGTTGTTGGTGTCATGGGCCATTTCTGAGAGTGGAAGAAATTCACTGAGTCAATTCAACGATACGCAAAAATCATTCGCCACTGACATCAAGTCCAGTCTCAGCGAAACGAAAGATGAGATTATCCAGTCTCGTCCACCGATTGAAAAAATTTCCGAGACGATCGTGAAACGCTTGGATGGTGATATCAATCAATTGGTAGAGGCGAAAATGCAGTCATTCCGCCAGGAAATCGATCAATCACTGGATAATTTCAACGGAAAAATCAATACTTTTGTTCAAGATGAGCTGAACAATTATCAGGAAAAACTGGCCGCGATCACACAACAAAACGTGGAAGAACTGAGGAATTATTCCGGCAAGGCGAACCAAGCCTTCGCGGATCAGGTCAACAAGATCAATCGTGAATCGCTGCAGCGGTTGGAGGCCACCAAGAAAAGCATCGATGGGATTGGCGCCACCATTGCCGATGTTGATCTGAAGAAAGTCGCGCAGCAAATCAAACAAATATCCACTTCAATGGACGTTGCGCAGAAAAAAACCGATATCCTGTTTGAGTACAATGAATGTATGAGAGCAGCCGGTGTGCTGGATTTGGCCGGTAAGGAAGAAAACTGCCGATCCAAATTGAATCAGAGCATGAGCAGTTTGAAATAGCAATGAAGAGGAAATCTGATGGTTTTTTAAAACCATCAGATCAACGCATCAACATTATTTTTTCTTGACGAAATCAACCAGTTTTTGATAGGTAAATAGATAATCCTGGGCTTGCAATGGGGTATGGCATTGCACGCAGTTCAGGTCGTTGCTTTTGGGTGTGCCATCCGGATTATAGACAGCAAAGCCCCAGTCACCGGTACGATTTTCTTTCGGAAAAGCTGCGTCCCAGTTATTTCTGTTCTCCATCACGGCGACTGCTGCGAGTGAGTCAATTTCAAATTGGCCATCGTTGCCTGCAACCGGTTTACCATTGGCGTCTTTCTTGGGGTTGTAGATTTCCATGATCACGATCGAACCGGGGCCACTTTTATTGCCTTGCGAATAGCTGGAAATGGCAGCGTCATTGGCGTACAGCTTGGCAACCTGCGTTTGGTTTGCGCGGTTCATCGTGCCATATTGGGTAAAGCTTTTTTCATAGCCCTGTGGAAACTTGACGTACTCAGGATCGCCACCGGCACTGGCATACAGCGGAATGGCAAGCAATGAAGCCGCAAGGGTTTTTAAAGCAAAGTTCATGTTTCTCTCCTTTTTAGAATGTTTATCAATAACAGACTTTGGCGCATCATCATACCGCATTCAGTGGGAAATGAGCATTACGAAGCCTGATCCCAATGTAGCCTGGTTGAACGCGGTAGTTTTCAGAGTCTCTCAAGGAAACAGATCCAAAACCAGTTTAGTCGATAAATACAGGACGAGTAACGCCAGCGCCAAATGAATCATGAACGATACGGGTCGTTGTATGATCGAGTCTATCAAGCTTTTGTTTCTGCCCTCCCGCTTCAACTGAGCGTATTCTTTGCGCATTCGGGTTGTGCGCTGATCCTGATAGGCGTCCAGTAACGCGCGTGCCCGCGGGAATTGATCATCATCTTTGAGCCATATCGCTGGCATGGAAACTCCCCAATTTCCGCCAGAGGTTTCGTAAAAATCAATGGCGTTATCAATCAACAGCTCACGGACATCATTGGCCTCATCGTCAGAAACGTTCTGTAAACGGAATAGAATTTTTGCCATGGCTGATTTTTTCTCATGCTATTTTTAAGGAAACTTTCTAAGAACCTATAGTGCCTAACCCTGTCGCTTGAAATCGGTCGTAACATGCTGCATCACTGGTAAACTGCGCTTACTCGCCCAGATTCCTCTTGTTTTGTAGCCGCTCCTCTCCGGATCTGCCCAAAAGCAAGAAGGCAAGAGGCAAATCGGATGATGGGGTTCGATGCTATCGCCGCATCCAATTTTTTGTCAAGCCATCGGAGAATTCACTCTGCATGGCGTTATGTTTAAAGGTTGAACTGATCAATGAAAAAAACCATATTGATTACTGGCTGTTCCAGCGGGATTGGTCATTGTGTCGCCAAGGGTTTGCATGCGCGGGGGTATCGGGTATTTGCAACGGCTCGCAAGCGAGAGAGTGTGCAAGCTTTATTGGCCGAGGGATTGGAAAGCTTCCAATTGAATCTGACAGACTCGAATTCGATCAATTTCGCCTTCGAGGAAGTGATGCGCCGGACACAGGGAGAGTTATATGCGTTATTCAACAATGGCGCATTCGGTTTGCCCGGTGCGGTGGAAGATCTGAGCCGCGATGCACTGCGTGCGCAGTTCGAAACGAATGTATTCGGCTGGCAAGAGTTGACGAATCTCGTCCTACCGGTCATGCGTCGGCAGGGATATGGCAGGATCATACAAAATAGCTCGGTGCTCGGTTTCGTGGCCTTGCCCTTCCGTGGCGCTTATAATGCTTCAAAGTATGCCATTGAAGGTTTGAGCGACACGCTGCGGCTGGAATTGCAGGGCAGTAATATTCATGTCAGCCTGATTGAGCCAGGCCCCATTGCAAGTCAATTCCGCATGAACGCGGTGAAGGCGTTGTCAAAATATATCGACATCACCAATAGTTTTCATCACGAGAGATACCAGGGGGTTTTGAATCGCCTCAATAAGCCCGGCCCGGCTGTGCCATTCACATTACCGCCTGAGGCGGTGCTGGAACGCGTGATTCATGCACTGGAGGCCAGCAGGCCGCAGGCGCGTTATTACGTGACATTTCCTACGCATTTATTCGGTATCCTCAAGCGCATTCTCAGCACGCGTGCATTGGATGTGTTGCTGGCGAAATCCGGTAATAACAATTAGGGAGTCATCACAGCATATCTCGCCAGGTGGCGCGAGCGGCTTGTCTATCTTCGCAACTGGGACGGGGTTCGGTCAGAGGCGCAGTCTCGCAGAATGTCCCAGGCAATGTTGCCGAGATAAGGGTCTCCTTTCAGCGATGCATACACAGTGATGTCATCAATCTGTTTGAGTGTCAGCACAAAGGCATAGATTGGCTCGCCGCTCTGATTGCGCGGACTGTACGGCAGAGTTTCAGGATCAGTCTCGATGGTTACAGCTACCGCATCAGGATTGGTAGGAGAATTGGTTGCATAGACATTAGGAAGGTACCTCAGATCAAACGCATGAATTCCGGATATGGAGGTCTCCGGATCGGTGCGCATTCTAAATTGCAGAACACGCATAAACGACCGTGCATCGGATTGCAATTTATACAAGGAACATTTGCCGAGCGTCGTATGTTCTCCCAATATGTTTTCTTGGTGTCTGTGCAGATCGGGGTTAGCAGCTAAAAACTGCAAGGAGTTAGCGCAGGCTGTCAAAAAAATCAGCATCAATCCCGTGATTGATTTCTTCATATCGATACACTTGCTACCTTCCTGATTGAAGGCCCAGTGGTTTCAAAGCTTTCTTAAAAGTGAAGGGCTTGCGGTGCGAGCTGCTCATTTGATATTTGAATTAATCCTCAGAGAAGACACCGCATCGGCAGTTTTTAGCGATTATTCCCCGCCAAAATAAACATAGGGCTTCATGGGAACTGAGGATTCTTTGAAACGTTGTTGTTCTTCTTTGTTCAGTTTCTTTTCCCACCAAATGTTGCGCGCTTCTTCACGTTTTTTTTCTAACGTTGGGTTTTTGTCGAGGAGCTCGCGTATGAATTTGGTGTGCTCCGATTCGTAACTGTAATCCATTTGTTTTGATCCTTATTTATTCTTTAGGTAGGTAAAATTCAACTTTAGCACAGTCATGAGGGTCTATCCAAGCGGTGCGCAGCTGATGATATTGAGCATTCAAATTTCGAGGTACAGACCGTGGCTCTCCGTGTATTTGCGTAATTTCGATACAAAATCCGGAAACGGCAGATGGTACTGCTCTGCAAGTATCGTTGCTCTGCTTCTCAATGATTTCCACGCCACTTTCCCAGGGCTTCTTTTGAATGCAAATACGATCAGATTTCCCTGAGGTTCCGACAACATCGCTACGACACGACCGTGAAAACTTTCACCGATGCGCTGCAAATAGGTATGTACGCGTTTATCTCGGCTTAACAGGTTCACGACCAGAATACCTTCACTACCAAGTGCTTCATATGCTCGATCATAAAATGACTGACTGCAGAGCGCGGCAATTTGCTGACCATCATCGAAACCGTCGACCATCAGAATATCGACATTCAATGCATCATCTTCGACGAATTGCGCGCCATCGGCCAGCACAACTTGAAAACGGTCATTATTCGCAGGCAATTCGAAGAAATGGGTGGCAGCATCAATCACGTGTTGATTGTTTTCAATCACAATCGTTTTAGTCTGAAGTATGCGATGATAGACAAATTTCGCCAATGATCCGCCCCCTAACCCGATCATTACTACCTGAGCAGGTGAGGGGTTAAATAACAAGAAACTCATCATACATTGGGTATACAGCAACTCGAGTTCATTGGGTGCGTTGATTCTCATGGCGCTTTGCGTCATATTGCCGCCCAAGTGGAGTAATCGCACGCCGTTTTGTTCGCTGATGACAATATCTAAATCACGGCGCGAATTTTTCTTGACGAATCTGGCCGGCTGCTTATTCATCAGACATGGTTGCGGAATGGATTGAAATGAAGCTGTAGAATTTATTTAGTGGATTTATAGTGTTCAAGCGAAAGAACTTTCCCGGGCGGCTTGCTCTTTAGCGCTTTCAAAATCGATCGAGGCTCCCGTAACGCGTTCAGTAGTCCTTTTTCCTTCAGTACATTGTCCCACATGAGGTTAGAAATTTGTATGCAGGCAGCCAGCGGGTTAGCCGCTTGCCTGCGCATCTGGTCAATCTGCCATTGCAAGCCAATCATCCGCTGCCTGAGATGAGCGGGCGTCTTTGCGATTAGATCATCGATTAACTGCTGACGCATAGCTTCGAATTTTTCTGGATTTTGTTGCGCCATTGCCGACCAGGTGTCGAAGTCAAAATCGGAAGGCTTTTCTTTTTTTTCATCTATCATTTTTTCACCATTTTTATTGGAGCATAGTATAGATGAAGTTATGATTGACAAGTAGCGATACCAGTTAGAACTTAGAATGCAATGACTGATATCTTTTGTTCATCGCGCTCATTGTTGAGTGCAGACGTGTTTTAAGAATTCCTTCTTATGTTCTGTTAAGAGTGCAATGCATCAACGAAAGCTAATTTCCCCCTGATCCAATATTAAGTGGGAATCGAACAATATAACCTGCCACAGGACGAAACTAATGAGTCTCTGCCTTGAATTGATCAGCCAGGCCAGAGAGCATTTTGACTTTTGTGCTCATGGCACTGCTGGAGGCTGTGAGTTTTTCCACTAATTGGCCATTTTGTTGAGTGACCTCGTCAATTTGCATAATGGCTTGGTTGATCTGTTCAATGCCATGCGCCTGCTCCTGAGACGATTGTGAAATTTCATCAACGATATCGGCGACTTCCGTCACACTTTCAGTGATCATTTTTAATGATTTGGCAGACTGGCTGACCAATTGCGTTCCATTTTCCACTTTGGCAACACTATCAATGATCATATCCTTGATTTGTTTTGCAGATTCGGCGCTTCGACTGGCCAGATTGCGGACTTCATTCGCGACGACTGCAAATCCACGCCCTTGTTCTCCTGCGCGAGCTGCTTCTACCGCGGCATTCAACGCCAATAAATTAGTCTGAAATGCGATCTCATCAATCACGTTGGTGATATCCGCAATTTTTTTACTACTTTCGTTGATTTCATGCATGGCATCCATGGTGCTGGAAAATACTATTCCACTTTTTTCCGCTTGTTCGCGAGAGTGAATAACGAGCTGAGCAGCTCGTTTCGTATTATCAGCATTTTGCTGCACTGTAGAGGTGATTTGTTCTAAGCTGGATGCGGTTTCTTCCAGACTGGATGCTTGATTCTCAGTGCGTTCGGAGAGGTCGGTATTGCCATTCGCAATATCGGCAGCGGCTTGCTCAAGTACCGATGAAGATTCTTTAACCCGGCCAATCGCCGTGCGCAATTTTGCATGCTGGAATATTTGCACATATTCCAATTGACCTATTTCATCATTCCTGCCGCTATACACATACCGGGCCAATGGATCGTTGGCTATTTTTTCCGACTTTGCCGCCAGCACGCGCAGCGCTTTGAGCATGTGAAAATTAACAGCGGAACAAACTGCGCTGCCGATCATAAACCCAGCCAGCGCAGATAACGGCGAAATAAGTCCGGCACTTGCCAAACCTGCAAAGACAAGGCCAAACACAGATGACGTTGCCAACGCGATCTTGGCAGAAAAACCGATTGGAAATCGCGTCAATTTTACGTCATCGATTTTGGAGCGGCGTTTATCATCCGCTGTTTTTTTGGCCATGACTTGCGCATATAACGCGTCGGCCCGATCCACACACGCTTTTTCGGGTTTAACCCGTACCGACTGATAACCGGCAATCTTGCCATCTTCGTATTGCGGACTTGCGAACGCATCCACCCAATAGTGATCACCATTTTGGTTGCGGTTCTTGACCAGACCCATCCATGCATTGCCTGCTTTTAAGGTATCCCACAACATCGCATACGCTTCAGGAGGCACATCCGGATGACGGATGATATTGTGATTCTTGTTCTTGAGCTCCTCCCAGGTATAGCCGCTCATTTTGATGAAGTCTTCGTTGGCCGATAGGAGAATACCTTTTAAATTGGTCGTGGAAATAATCTCACAATTGTTGTCCATACCCATATCTCTCTGGGTAACAGGTTCGTTGATCCTCATTACTTGCTCACCATGGTTGTTAAAAGCGCAGGAAAGTATCTGTCGGAATAATTTTTAATTTCTTTAATTATTCATCTCTTAATTAACCAATATGATAAATAATCAATAAATTAATAATTGATGCTGTGCTACAGAAAAATAATTGTGGAGTTCAAGGAATCAAGAATAGGAAATTCAACGGAGAGATAGAGATGACGAAAACTGTCAGCGAATTTCTCTGACGGGGATGCGCCAGATAAAGAAAACCAGCGTCAATCCAAGCGCGAACAGCATGGTTTTTTGCCAGACCTCCGGCACGATGATCATCGAGCTGCTGAACGATATCGCCATCAACAGATAAACCCAGCGCTTAACATGACGCGGAATGCTGCGGTGCATGCGCCATTCCATGATGATGGGGCCAGCGATGCGATTCTCTAACAGTTTGCGGTGAAAATGCTCCGAACCGCGGGCAAAACAAGCGGCGGCCAACAGAATGAACGGTGTCGTCGGTAAAACCGGCAGAAATGCGCCAATGACGCCCAACAATAAGGCCAGAAAGCCGATGCTCAAATAGATGGCGCGCACGACAGGCGAAGCATGCAAACTCAGTAAATCGCTGGATTGTGGATTCTTGGCTTGATATTCGTCATTGGCCATGGTGGAAGGGGCATGAAAATGTAGGTATTGCAATTATAAAAACTCAGATGTTCTGAATCAACGAATTAAACAAATCCAATTCGCCTAAAACCCATGACAACACATTATATCCTAAGCGGTTATAATAGCCGTGAGTTGTCTATTTGATGTCAGGTTTGATCATAGTTCATTTTCTGGGGAAATTTATGCGTAATATAAAATACTTATTTAATTTGAGCCTCCTGATAGGCGCCTTTTTCATGTTCACTCAACTGATCGTTATGAATCCGGCGCATGCGGCCGACGATCCTTTATTTCAAAAAATCGATACCAAGGTGGGCGACGGAGAAGAGGCAGAGATCGGAAAAACGGTCAATGTGCATTACACCGGTTGGCTCTACGATGAAACGGCTCCCGATAAAAAAGGTAAAAAATTTGATAGTTCGCTGGACCGCAAGGAACACTTTTCTTTCATGCTCGGCGCTGGCAGAGTCATCAAAGGCTGGGATAAAGGCGTGCAAGGCATGAAAGTGGGCGGGCAGCGCACGTTGATCATTCCACCCTCCATGGCTTATGGGGAACGGGGTGCAGGCAATGTCATTCCACCGAATGCGACATTGATTTTTGATGTCGAACTGGTGGGCCTCAAAGCTGGGTCGCACCACTAACCAGTTGCATAGAATAAGCTTGGAGAAGCTTTGAAAAGGCCAAGAGCGATACAGAGATCCCGGCAACCCGCGCAGTTCATGAATGATCAAGATAGGTCGAGCCTCGCTGCAATGCAATCTGACCGATGGCGAGCGCAGGGATTTTTCAGAGCTTCTCAGTGCATGGATTATTTGAAGGAATGATTTTTCAGAAGGCTCATGCGTACAAGGCAAATAAAAACTGAGCATTACACAACATATTGGCTTGGCCTGCCTGTGGGCTTGTAGCTATCAAAAGGAGTATCGCGATGACCACGACTGTACGGCAGCGTTTCATTTCCCATAAACGGCTGATCATCAGTGTCGGTGTGATCGCGGCGCTGATTCTTCTCATCGCAGCGTTGAGCTATTTCTGGTTGCCGGGGTACGCAAAATCCCAGATTGAGGAACGCTTATCCGAAATGCTGCAGCGTCCGGTCAGCGTAGCGAAAATCGAAATCAAACCGCATACGCTCGAGTTAATCGTTCAGGATTTTCGCATTGGCAATAGAATCGATGAGCCGGAAAAGACGGAATCGCTGTTTTCATTTGCAAAATTGCATATTGATGTCAGTATCGAATCGATAACCCGGCGCGCCCCGGTCGTCACTGCATTTTCAATCGTGGAGCCAAGGCTGCATATCGTTCGGGAAGCAGAAGACCGTTTCAATTTTTCCGATTTATTGGAAAAGTTTAGTCAACCTGCCGATGACAGCCCCAAGGAAAAAGGCTCTGCGCAGTTTTCCATCAGTAATATCGTGATACAAGGCGGGCATTTCGGTTTTGATGATCAGTACAAGAAAGCCGATCATCAAATCAGCGACATCAATCTTGGCATCCCAATCATTGCCAATTTTGAAAGCACACTGACAAGCTGGATCGAGCCGCATTTCAGCGCAAAAATCAACGGTTCGCCTCTGAAGCTCGATGGCAAGTTACGACCCTTCACTGATAAACAAGAAGCGACATTGGCAATCAAGCTCACTGAGCTGGATTTGATGGAACTGAATCACTACGTACCATTTCCGAAGGGCATCCAGTTGCGGTCGGGATTCTTCGAGAGCGATTGGATGATTACTTTTTCACAAGCCCATGAGCAGACTCCTGAAATTACGCTGACCGGAAACTCGGCGTTACGGCGATTGGCGCTCAAGAATGATGCGGTGGAAGTACCTTATCAAGCGAGCCTGAAGCACATGCGCGCTGAGCTGAAGAAAATCGACTTAACCGGTAAAGCTCCTTCGCATATTCAATTGGTTATCGATCAGGCCGCGATACTGCCGGATAATGCGAAAGAGCCCGCGCTATCGCTGGCCGAACTTGAAATCGATCAGATCATCATCGACAACGCGGCACATAAGATCGAGCTGGATGACATCACATTGAACCGTTTGCGCACAACGTTACGGCGCGATGCCACTGGCGCGATCGACTTGACGCGGCTTTTTAATCCCAAGGATGGCAAGACTCCGGTAGAAGCCCAGCAATCTCCTCGCTCCAAAAATACTGCCCGTGCCCCCGGCAAAATAAAGCTGGCGAAAGCGCCTATTCCTGCCAGAAAACCCGATCCCCGCTCAGCAGCTGTAAAACCAGATCCGGCGCCGCAAGTGGTTGAAGAAGCGAGCGGCGAGAAAAAATCACCCGTCCCCAATGATAGTCCATGGGTTGCACAGATTAAGCGCGTGAATCTCAAGGCGGCGTCAGTGCGCTACGACGATATGACCTTGACCAAAACGCCACCGATGGTGATCGATCCTTTGGATATCATGGTGGAAAATATTGATCTGAGCGGCAAGAAGCCGTTAAACATGACGATCAATGCCCGCGTCAATGAGCGGGGACGGATGAAAGTGAATGGAGCATTGGCATGGGCTCCTTTGATGACGGATCTTGTCCTCGATCTGGATTCGGTGGATCTCGTGTCTTTGCAAGGCTGGGCGGGAGGTAAGCTGAAGGCGCTGATCACCAGCGGTGATGTCTCCTTTGTAGGCAAGCTGAAAGCGCAGGATGGTGATCCGCTGAAGCTGCTTGTGAATGGTGAAGCGAAGCTTTACAACCTGAATGTATTTGATCCGAATATCGCTCAGGATTTGTTCCGGTGGAAAAAAATGGATGTCAGTGGTTTGAACGTGACCACGGATCCCATGCGGGTCGATATCAAAACGATTCAATTCAGCGATTTCTTCGCGCGCATGACCCTACTGCCGAGCGGTGAGCTGAATCTGGTGCACATCGTGCAGATCGATCAACCGCTCGAGGTTGACGTAGCACCTGCAGGCAACAAGAATGCGGTTGAAGTCAAAGTCACCACGCCGGATATCGAGCCGGTGAATGTGTATCAGGTCAAGCCGCAGGAAGAAACATTCATTCAAATTGGAAAAGTTATATTACAGAACGGTAATATCAATTTTCATGACCGGTTCATCAAACCGAATTATCGTGCCAATTTGACCGGACTTAAGGGGCAGATCGGCCCGTTATATCCAGGTAAATTCGGCGTCATTGATATTCATGGGGCGTTGGATAAAACCGCGCCTTTGCAAATCAAAGGGAAAATAGAGCCCTTCAGCTCGGAATTCTTTCTTGATTTGGCTGTTAACGTGAAAGACATCGATTTGCCGCAATTCAGTCCTTACTCGGGAAAATATGTCGGATACGAGATCGAAAAAGGAAAATTATCCGCCGATGTGCAATATCATGTCGAAAAAGGCGCGCTGACGGCAGAGAATAAAATCTTTCTCGACCAATTCACGCTCGGCGATAAGGTTGAAAGCGAAAGCGCTGTCTCGCTTCCGCTTGACCTTGCCCTCACCATTTTGAAGAACCGTCGCGGCGAGATCAATCTTCATCTGCCGTTGAGCGGTTCGATCAATGATCCGGAATTCGATATTGGCGCGCTGGTCTTCAAGGCGTTCGTCAACTTGATCACGAAAGCCATTACTGCGCCGTTCGCATTGCTCGCTTCTGCATTTGAGGGCGGCGAGGAGCTGTCTGAAATTTCGTTCACACCAGGTTTTGCCGAGATTGATGAGGCAGCCGCGAAACGCCTGGAAACGCTGGCGGAAATTCTGAACGATCGCCCATCACTTGATTTGGAAATTTCTGGTCATGCTGATGCCGCAGAAGATCATGAAGGACTCAAACTCGCTATATTGCAAGATAAGGTGAAAGCACAGAAGCTGGCGGAACAGACTAAAAAGGGAATTGCCAGCGGCGCGATCGAAGATCTCAAGCTAACACCCGAGGAATATCAGAAATATCTTGAAGCGGTGTATAAAAAGGAATCATTCGAGAAACCCAAGAATGCCATCGGTTTGACCAAAAGCCTGCCGGTTCCGGAAATGGAACGGCTTATCCTCGAGCATCTACAGATCAATGAAAGTGATTTGGCTGGATTAGCCGAGCGCCGCGCCACTGCGGCGCGTAATTGGTTAGTCGAGACTGGTAAAATTCCAGATGAGCGGATCTTTATCGTCGGCAGTCACGAATCGGAAGAAAGTGAGCAAAAGACGGGAAATCGCGCCGAGTTTCTACTTAAATAAACAAATTTTATCGATCTGTGCCAATGGTTTCGTGGTAAGGGATGCCTGTGCCCGGAGTTAATGATATTTCAAATGGAGTGTGTATTCATGGGTGTTCCACATCGATTCCTGGGTGTGTTGTGCGGTTTGTTTTTATTGGCGGCATGTCAGAATAATCACCCATCGATCGTTGATCACTCATTTCCTGCACCGGCACCAGTTCCTCTACCCGCGCCCGTTGAGCGTCCAGTGTCTTACACCAAGGAAATTAAACCGCTCATAGAATCCAAGTGCTTGTCCTGTCACAGTTGTTATGACGCGCCTTGCCAGTTGAAGCTGGAGAGCTCCGAGGGGTTGCAGCGTGGCGCATTTCATGAGTCGATTTATGGCGGGGCACGCACCGAAGCCATGCCACCTACCCGCCTGGGGGTCGATGAAACGACGGTTTCCGGCTGGCGCGAACGCGGTTTTTATTCCGTGCTCGAAGCGGACAATGAGCAGTCTCAACCATTGATGCTTGGAATGATTTCTCTGGCCAAACAATCTCCATTCCCGCCGAATAGTAAATTACCGGATTCGCTCGAACTGGGGATCACGCGGAAAAATCAATGCGTTTCTACGGAAAAATTTTCCGAGTTTGCACGAAAATTTCCGTTGAGTGGCATGCCCTTTGCAGTCACCGGCTTGAATGACGACGAATATGCCCTGCTGGCCGGTTGGATTCAGCAGGGCGCCGAGATTCCCGATGAACCGGTAACGCTTGCGGTTGCAGAGAAACAGGCCATTCGCCAATGGGAAGCATTGCTCAATCGCAGCGACAAACGCGGAAAATTAGTGGCTCGCTGGTTGTTTGAGCATCTGTTCATGGCGTTTCTCTATTTCCCTGATGTGAAAGGAGAGTCGCGTTTTTTTGAAGTCCTGCGTTCCGCCACACCGCCGGGTAAAGACATAGAGCCGATTGCTACCGTCAATCCGAACGATGATCCGATGAGGCCATTTTTTTATCGCTTGAGGCCAATTTCGGGAAACATCGTTCATAAACGTCGAATCAACTATCCGTTGAATCAAGCCAAGTTGCAACGGATCGACGAGTTGTTTTTCAAAAAAAACTGGCAGGTAAGGAATTTGCCGGGATATGGTTATACCGAGCGCGCCAATCCATTTGTAACCTTTGCCGATATCCCCGCCTCTTCCCGTTATCAGTTCATGCTGGATGATGCCGAATACTTTGTGCGTACCTTCATTCATGGGCCGGTATGCCGTGGGCAAATTGCGACTGATGTGATCCGCGATCATTTCTGGGTGATGTTCCAGGATCCGAAATCGGATCTTTTCGTCACTGACGCGCCCTATCAGCGCAAGACCATCCCCTTGTTGGGAATGCCTGGTCAGGATGACGATTTGCTGGCGATGGGTGAAAACTGGTTGCGCTATCTCGGGAAGCATATGGATTATTCATCACTGCGGCAGAATCACTATACCACGGTCCATTCGAAAGGCGCTGCATTGAGCCATGTCTGGAATGGTGGCGGGAAAAACAAGAATGCTCTGCTGACTATCTTTCGTCACCATAATAGTGCCTCGGTTGTCCGCGGATGGGCAGGAGATGAACCGCAAACGCTGTGGTTGATGGATTATCCATTGCTTGAACGGACTTATTATGAACTGGTCGTTAATTATGATGTGTATGGCAATGTGGCCCATCAGGTATTGACGCGACTTTATTTCGATCTGATACGGAATAGTTCGGAACATAATTTCTTGCGGCTCATGCCGGCGGGGGAACGAAAAGCGGTATTGAGCGATTGGTATCAGGATCTGGGCAAATTGAAATTTGGCCTGTTTTACGAAGACATCGACGATGCATCGCCATCGCAAGAAAAATTCATCACCGATGATCCCAAGCATGAACTGGTGGCGCGGATGCTGGCGCGATTCAAGCCCGTCAATGATATGGCGCATGATCAGCTGAATCGCTGTCAACAGTCGGAATGCAGCCGTTCCGGGCAACCGGCGTGGATTCAGCGCATTGACCAAGCGCTTTCCGCACTTGCGGCACGTCCAGCATCAGAGCTGAGTGGCATCCTGCATCTTCCGGAAGTCACTTTCGTGCGTGTGCGCGATGAGCATCATAAACGCACTGTTTATACGTTGTTGAGGGATCGCGCGCACAGCAACGTGGCATTCATGCTCGGGGAACAATTGCGCTTCCAGCCGGCAAAAGATCGTCTCACTATTTTTCCGGGCATCACCGGTAGTTATCCAAATTTTATTTTCGATATGGTTGACTCGGATATCGACGATTTCGTGTCTCAGTTGGCGAATGCTAAGACCAGTTCACATTTCGAGCAAATCGTGAATAAATGGGGAGTCAGGCGAACACATCCCAACTTCTGGGAAATCCTGCACGATATCACTGCCTGGCAAAAAGAACGGCAACCGTTGTTGGCAGGTATTTTCGACATCAATCGATATGAAAATTTCTGATTCTTTTTTCCTTTTTGCGTTGCGATGAATACAGGGGACGAGGTCGATGGCGTTCGCAGAACGCCAAGTGTCAAAGCTTGCATTCATCATTCTGCTCCACCTATAATCGCAACCTGAATAGACTTTTTTGTACAGACTGCTGAAAAGGTTTCACGTGAAACATCTTCCTTATAACATCCTTCTCGTCATCGTTAAAAACTTCTGAGAAAGGAAACGCGCGGAACAAGCGATGATCAGGCAAGGAGAAACTGGGTGAGAAAGTGCAATTTGCCGGTTGTAAGGGAGATTTTTAGCCGGGTTTCAACGCAGCTTCGCCGATAAGTGCGGGCGCAGTAGTTTTCAGAATTTCTTCAAAATTTGATTATGCACATCCGAGTGTCAGCATTATGAGCAGCCATGCAGAATTCGATATCATCGTCGTCGGCGGTGGACATGCGGGCACCGAAGCTGCATTGGCCGCAGCGCGAATGGGATGCAATACCCTGTTATTGACGCATAACATCGAGACCATCGGGCAGATGTCGTGCAATCCGTCAATCGGTGGAATTGGTAAAAGCCATCTGGTGAAAGAAATTGATGCGTTGGGCGGTGTCATGGCCATGGCAACCGATGAGGCAGGGATTCAATTTCGCGTGCTCAATTCCAGTAAAGGGCCTGCGGTGCGCGCAACCCGCGCGCAAGCCGACAGAGTGCTATATCGGCAAGCTGTACGTCAGCGCATCGAAAACCAGCCTCATTTGCGAGTGATGCAACAGGGTGTGGATGATTTGATCATCGAGCACGATCGCGTGCGAGGCGTCGTCACGCAACTCAGCATTAAAATCCATGCGCGAGCCGTTATCTTAACTGTCGGCACATTTTTGGCGGGATTGGCGCATATCGGCAAGACGAATTTTAGAGCCGGGCGTGCCGGAGATCCACCCTCTTTGACGCTCGCCCAGAGGCTGCGCGATATGGAATTCCCAGCAGGCCGGCTAAAAACCGGGACGCCGCCACGTATCGATGGCCGAAGCATGGATTATTCCAAGTTGACGGAACAACCGGGCGATCAACCCACGCCGGTGTTTTCCTTCATGAACGTAGGTTCTCAGCACCCGCCCCAAGTTTCCTGCTGGATCACGAGCACGAATGCCGCTACCCATGACATCATCCGCGACGGATTGGTCGATTCGCCGCTATTTACCGGGAAAATCGAAGGTGTCGGGCCGCGCTACTGCCCGTCCATTGAAGATAAAGTGGTGCGTTTTTCAGAGCGGCAATCACATCAGATTTTTCTTGAGCCCGAGGGGCTGGGCACGCATGAGATATACCCGAACGGTATTTCCACCAGCCTGCCGTTCGAGGTGCAAGTGAAATTGATCCACTCGATAGCGGGCCTTGAACAGGCGCACATCACCCGCCCAGGATATGCCATCGAATATGACTATTTCGATCCACGCAATCTGAAGCGCTCGCTCGAAACCAAAACTGTCGAAAATTTGTTTTTTGCCGGCCAGATCAATGGCACAACCGGCTATGAGGAAGCGGCTGCACAAGGTTTGCTGGCCGGCCTCAATGCGGCGCTCAGAATTCAGGAAAAAGACGCGTGGTCGCCCCAGCGCAATGAAGCCTACCTGGGGGTATTGGTCGATGATTTAGTGACGTCCGGAGTCACTGAACCGTACCGTATGTTCACCAGTCGCGCCGAATATCGCTTGCAATTGCGAGAAGATAACGCCGATTTGCGGTTGACGGAAATCGGACGGAAGCTGGGCTTGGTGGATGACCGACGCTGGGCAGCATTCAGCGCCAAACAGGAAGCCATTATCCATGAACAGCAGCGGCTGGATTCCATCCGGTTGTGGCCGGGCGTGCTGCCCGCAGAAGATGCGATTCGTGTGTTGAGTAAAGGTATCGAAAAGGAATATACCCTGACAGAATTGTTGCGTCGACCGGATGTGACCTATGCGTCATTGATGACGCTACCGGGCACAGGCATGGCCGTCACCGATCCGCAGGTCGCTGAGCAAGTGGAAATCCAGACAAAATATCATGGTTATATTCAGCGTCAGCAGGAAGATGTTGCCCGCCAGGCGCAATATGAAAATACCGTGCTGCCCAAGGACATCGATTATTGCCAAGTCAAGGGGTTGTCGAATGAAGTGCAGCAAAAATTAAATCAGCATAAACCTGAAACTCTGGGTCAAGCCTCGCGAATTTCCGGGGTCACCCCTGCTGCGGTTTCGTTATTGTTGGTGCATTTAAAGCGTGGTTTGGGCATGGCTGACAACAAACAACGCGCATGAGCCTGGGGCAGCAGATCGAGCAATGCCTGCAGAAGCTTGGCGATGATTTTCCGCTTCAGGACCCATCGCTCAATGACTCGATCGAACGATATCTGTTGCTGATCGAAAAATGGAACCGGCTTCATAACTTGACCGCGATCCGTAAGCCACAAGATATGCTGGTTCAGCATGTGATGGATAGCTTAGCAGTCGTGCCTTATTTGATCGGTTCGCGGATCATCGATGTCGGCAGCGGCGCAGGCTTGCCCGGCATTCCGATTGCCTTGGCAAGACCGGACTGGGATGTGATTCTGGTAGAAAGCAATCAGAAAAAGGCGGCTTTTTTGCAGCAGGCGAAAATTGAACTCGCATTGAATAATGTGGAGGTTGTCGCGCGACGGATCGAGGACGTTCAATGGCCTGAAAAAATAAATGTCATCATTTCACGCGCATTCTCCGAATTGGGAGAATTCCTGCGCTTGACCGCACGGCTAAGTCCGCACGAGAATGAAGACTGCCGCTGGATTGCAATGAAGGCCCGTTGTTCCGAGGCTGAGCTTGCCCAGATTCAGCCTCCCTTTGTGCTTGAACGCATCGTGCCGCTAACTGTTCCGGATCTGGATGCGCAACGGCAATTGATGATGATCAGAAAACAAACGCGGTAATACATGGCGCAGCTTTGATTCAATCAAGATAATGAATACAGGAGTTCATTACTGTGACGAAAATTCTAGCGATAACCAATCAAAAAGGCGGTGTCGGAAAAACGACGACCAGCGTTAATCTGGCAGCCAGTCTAGCAGCTTCGGGACAACGTATTTTACTGGTCGACCTCGACCCGCAGGCAAATGCCACGATGGGCAGCGGCGTCAATAAACAGACTATTCAGGTCACGGTTTATCATGTTCTGCTCGGCGATGCATCAATACAAGCAAGCCGGGTGACGGGAACTCAGGGTAAATATGATTTGATTCCGGCCAACCGTGATTTGGCCGGCGCAGAAGTTGAAATGGTTGAATTATCTCAGCGGGAAACACGCTTGAAAACGGCATTGGAGGTCATCGCGCACGAATATGACTATATTCTGATCGATTGCCCGCCCGCGCTGAACCTGCTCACGCTGAACGGATTATGCGCGGCCCGGGCAGTCATGATTCCGATGCAGTGCGAATATTATGCGCTGGAAGGCCTCAGTGATCTGGTGAATACGATCAAGCGCGTGCGCAATAATTTCAATCCCACCCTGCGGATTGAAGGATTGCTGCGCACGATGTTCGACCCGCGCAATATCCTGGCGCAACAGGTTTCGGATCAATTGCAGAAACATTTTGGCGAAAAAGTTTACCGCACCGTGATTCCGCGCAATGTACGTCTGGCGGAAGCGCCGGGGTTTGGCTTGCCCGTGTTATATCACGATGAGCAATCCAAAGGCGCACAGGCGTATCTCGAGCTTGCCAAAGAGATATTGCATGCCTGATTTTGTCAACAGTATGAAAAGATAACCCGATGGGATCGACGATGGTAAAACAAAAAGGACTGGGAAGAGGACTCGATGCTTTGTTCTCCCCTGATGAGGGAGGCACTGCAGAAGAATCTCTGCAGAACATTGAGATATCCCGCCTGCAGCCCGGGAAATATCAACCCAGAACCAACATGGATCAGGTCGCCTTGGCAGAATTGGCGGAGTCGATCAAGGTGCAGGGCGTGATGCAGCCGATTCTGGTGCGCCCGGTCAATGATGATCACTATGAAATCATTGCCGGTGAGCGAAGATGGCGGGCGGCTCAATTGGCCGGATTGAACGAAGTGCCTGCGCTGGTGCGGAATGTCGCCGATGAATCTGCGCTGGCCATGTCGCTGATTGAAAATATCCAGCGCGAGAACCTGAATCCGCTGGAGGAAGCCTTGGGTATCCAACGCCTGATCAATGAATTCGGCATGACGCATCAAACTGCCGGTGAAGCGCTGGGGAATTCGCGCAGCACGATTTCGAATCTGCTGCGCCTGCTCCATCTATCCGCTCCGGTACAGGAATTGATGATGCAGGGCAAGATCGAAATGGGGCACGGCCGCGCGCTTCTGCCATTGGCGGCGGCGGAGCAGATCAAACTGGCCAATCTGATAGTGCAGAAACGGCTGTCGGTGCGGGAAACAGAAAAGCTGGTCAATCAGATCGAACATCCGATCGCGCGCAAGATTCATAAGCCTGACCGCGATCTGCTGCGGCTGCAGGAAGATGTGTCCGAGCGCCTCGGTACCCAGGTCGACATCAAACCGAAGAAAAACGGGCAAGGAAGTATCGTCATCCACTATTCCAATCTGGATCAGTTGGATGATATTCTCGGTAAACTGTGACGTAGGAACATGCTGCTTTCGGATCTCGTTGGCTTGGCAAATAGCGCAGATGAATTAAGCAAACTGGAGAGCGAGGCGCACGCAACGCAGTAACACAGACATGCCCCGCAGATCGGCAAGGGAACGAGTGCCGCGCAACCCTGTAATTCGTTTGCGTGGTCACAATCAGCGCTACCCTAACATCGGTTAAACTCAACAAGGAAAAATATGGATGCACGATTGCTGGAAATTTTAGTATGTCCTTTATGCAAAGGGCCGCTCATTTATAAAAAAGATGACAAGGAATTGATTTGTAAGCTCGATCGATTGGCATTCCCGATTAAAGATGGGATTCCAGTGATGCTGGCGGATGACGCCCGCCATATTCCTGCTGATGTGGATATTAAATAAATCGCGGTTATGGATGCACATGCACGACTAGAGCCGCGCGCAGCGGCTATTTTAGGCGCACTGCTTGCCGATGCAGCGTCATTGGGTCTGCATTGGCTGTATGACCCCGAGCGAATTGCGCAGATTGAAAAAAATCGAGGATTGGTGTTTTTACAACCTGACGCAAGTGATTACGCGGATACGCGGGGTTACTTCGCGCATGGCGCCAAAACGGCTGGCGATGCGTCAGCCTATGGCGAGATAAGTTGGCTAATGCTGCGGCATCTGGCGCAGCATCAGGCATTCAACCGTGTTCAGTATCAAGCGGAATATTGTACTCATTTTGGCCCGGGCGGCGCCTACATCGGTTATGTGGACTCTCCTACCCGTCAGACACTGCATCGCCTGCTTACACTGAAACCCGAGGAGTTCCCCGAAATCTCCGGCGCTGATGATGATCAGTTTTCAGCCTTGGCAGCCTTACCGCCGTTAGTGGCCACACATACTGGATCGCAACAGTCGTTAGCCGGCAAGGTGGAACTCGTGGTGCGCCTGACGCATGACAATGACATGGCGATCGCGGCAGCGCAGTATACCAGCGCCGTACTATGGCAGGTTCTGGATGGCGATCCGGTTACGCAAGCGCTGAAGGATGCGCTCCCACATGCGGGGCAGACACTGGCACCGCTGGTTGAAGAAGCCTTGAGCGCCGCTCGACTTGACTCTGCCGCACTGGCTAAGCGCTTCGGTTCGGCCTGTCATGTGCCGGAAGGCGTACCGATCATTGCCCATCTTGCGCAGCATGTCTCGGATTATCGTAGCGCGATTGAAGAGAATATCCGCATCGGCGGCGACAGTTGCGGCCGCTCCATCATGCTCGGCGCCATCGTGGCAGCATCCACGGCGCAACGACAAGAACTCAGCGGCGGCATACCCCTCGTGTGGATGGCACGCTACCGGAAGCTGGTAGCCGCGGCCGAAGCCTGCGCACGATTGTAAAAAGCGTTAAAAAACTAAGATCAGGCAGCAAACAATCCACTTAGAATCAGGTGAAAAAATTACAGGCGTTGTTTTGAGCTTGCAGAAACTTGGAAAGGCAACAGATTTTGTTCAGCATTACCCGTCGACTCTTATGCTTCCGCATTCGATCGGGGTAGCAATAATGTGGCCCTTCCTCGCTGGGGCGGCGGCTCGGTAGATAAATTCCCCGAGAATAGTTATAATTTACTAACTAATTGATCTCTTAAACACAAGAAACAAGAACAAAAAACCACATAGTACAACCATTCACGTCATCAAGATTACCTGCATTGTTAAACCACGAATCACAGTATGCCCTGATGTCATGTTCGCCACCGAGTGCGGATTCGGCAGAGGACACTGCTCATTCAGCGTTCTGCGGAAGGGTTTTTGATTGATCTGATGGATTACTATACCTATTTACAATTTTGGAGGAAAAATGAGTCATACGCTATATGAAACCACTCTTCAACGTGTGCAGCGCTGTGAATTGGCCGTGCCCGGTTCCAGTCCAGGAATGTTTGAAAAAGCACTCAATAGTGGCGTTGATTTCGTTTTCCTCGATCTGGAAGATGCCGTGGCGCCGGATGATAAAATTCAAGCACGCAAAAATGTCATTCAGGCGCTCAATGATCTGGATTGGAAAGGACATGGCATCACTGTATCAGTCCGCATCAACGGCCTGGATACGCAGTATATGGTGCGTGATGTCGTCGATCTGGTGGAGCAAGCCGGAAGCAAGATCGACACCCTGTTGATTCCGAAAGCGGGGGTATACGCGGATATCTACATGGTGCAGGCCATGATCACCCAGCTTGAAATGCAGCAAAGTCTGAAAAATCGGATTGGATTGGAAGCATTGATAGAAACTGCCCTGGGCATGGCGAACGTCGAAGATATTGCCCGTAACGGTGCATCAGGACGTCTGGAAGCCCTGCACTTCGGCGTCGCTGATTATGCCGCCAGCAATCGCGCCAGAACCACCAATATCGGCGGGTTGAATCCGGATTATCCGGGCGATCAATGGCATTTTGCGATCAGCCGGATGATCGTCGCGTGCCGTGCCTATGGATTGCGTCCGATCGATGGCCCATTCGGTGATATCAAAGATCCCGAAGGTTACGTGTTGGCAGCCAAACGCGCTGCCGCGTTGGGTTGTGAAGGCAAATGGGCGATACATCCGACGCAGATTGAGCTGGCGAATGAAGTTTTTACTCCCCCTGCCCGTGAAATTGAAAAAGCAAAACGCATTCTGGCAGCGCTCAAGGAAGCTGCCGCCCAAGGTAAAGGCGCCGCTGCATTGGATGGCCGCTTGATCGATGCAGCTTCAGAAAGAATGGCGAACAATGTGGTGAAAGTGGCAGAAGCCATTGCCGCGAAAAATTAATGATAGGAAGGCCGCGCTAACCGGCCTTTGTCTTTGAGAAAGCTCTGGAAAAGAAGAAAAGCGACGATCTGGCAAGGCAAAAGCATGTTCAGCGCATGTGATTGACGAGAAATGAATGCGCATGCTGAATCTGATCTCGATGAAGTATGACCGGGTTGCCGCAGCCTTGCAGAGCTTTGTGAGAATGTTTGGTTGATAAATCTATTGAATGATTGAATTAATGTAGTGCACATGTCGAGGAAATTGAAGTGAATATTCACGAATATCAAGCAAAAGAAATCCTGGCTGAATATGGTGTAAAAATCGCCGAAGGCGGTTTGGCCTATAGCGTTGAGGAAGCGGTGCAACGCGCCAGGGAAATAGAAGGCGGTGTCTGGGTGGTCAAGGCGCAGATTCACTCGGGCGCACGCGGAAAAGCCGGCGGCATCAAAGTGTGTAAAACGCATGACGAAGTCGAGAAAGCCGCTGAAGAATTGCTCGGAAAGAAACTGGTGACGCACCAGACCGGCCCTGCCGGAAAAATGTGTTCCCGGCTCTACATCGAAGCGGGAACCCAGATTGCCAAAGAAATGTATCTGTCCTTTATGATCGATCGCAGCAGCGAGCGCGTCATCATGATCGGATCGGGACAAGGCGGTATGGAAATTGAAAAGCTGGCGGTCACCAATCCGGAAGCGATCATCAAAATCTATATCGAACCTGCGGTCGGGTTACAGGATTTCCAGGCACGTACCATGGCGTTCGGACTCGGTATCGATGCCGCGCAACTGAATCATGCGGTCAAAACCATCAAAGGCTGTTATCGCGCCTTGCGCGATCTCGATGCGAATATACTGGAGATCAATCCACTCGTCATCACCGCCACGAATGACATCATGGCGCTGGACGCCAAAATGGTGTTTGACGAAAACGCGTTGTTCCGTCGCCATAAAATTGCCGAACTGCGGGATAACACGCAAGTGGATAGCCGTGAAGTGGCTGCTGCGGAAGCCGGCTTGAGTTATGTCGGCTTGGACGGCGATATCGGTTGCATGATCAATGGCGCTGGTTTGGCGATGGCGACGATGGATATGATCAAATTGGCCGGCGGTGAACCGGCCAACTTCCTCGATGTCGGCGGCGGCGCATCAGCCGAGCGTACCGAGAAGGCGTTCCGGTTAGTGTTGGCGGACGCCAATGTCAAAGCGATGCTGGTCAATATCTTTGCGGGTATCAATCGTTGCGACTGGATTGCAGAAGGCGTTGTTCAGGCCGTCAGAAATATCGATATGAAAATTCCGTTGGTGGTCCGGTTATCTGGAACCAATGTCGAGGAAGGACGCCGCATCATTGCCGAGAGCGGTTTGCCGATCATTACTGCCGATACGTTGGCGGAAGCCGCGGAAAAAGTCGTCCGCGCCCGCAACGACGTCGTCGCCCAAAACGCCTAGGAGTACAAAGAAGTGGCCATATTAATCAATGAAAAAACACGCATTATCGTTCAAGGCTTCACCGGCAGAATCGGCACTTTTCATGCGCAGGAAATGATCGAGTACGGTTCCAACGTCGTCGGCGGCGTAACACCTGGAAAAGGCGGGCAAACCCATCTGGGATTACCGGTATTCAACACCGTGCAGGAAGCGGTCGATCAGGTCGGCGCCGAAGCCAGTATCGTATTCGTGCCACCAGCCTTCGCGGCGGATTCGATCATGGAAGCTGCAGATGCGGGCATTCAATTCTGTGTCTCGATCACGGACGGCATTCCCACTCAGGACATGATGACGGTCAAGAATTTTCTGCGCCGCTTTCCCAAGGAAAAACGCATGATGCTGACAGGCCCCAACTGTGCCGGCACCATCAGTCCGGGACGCGCGATGCTGGGCATCATGCCAGGGCACATCTATATCCGCGGCAATGTCGGCGTGGTCGGGCGTTCTGGTACGCTTGGATACGAAGCTGCCGATCAGATGCGCTTGCTGGGCATTGGAATCTCGACGTCGGTGGGTATCGGTGGCGATCCCATTCCCGGTAGCTCGCATCGTGACGTTCTGGAGAAACTGGAGCAGGATCCGGAAACGAAAGTCGCATTGATGATCGGTGAAATCGGCGGCCCGCAGGAAGTGGAAGCCGGCAGATTTGCCAAAGAAAACATGAGCAAACCGTTGGTGGCCTATATCGCCGGACTGACCGCGCCCGAAGGCCGCCGCATGGGCCACGCCGGTGCGATTATTTCATCCGCTGGCGAAAGCGCCGCCGAGAAAGTCGCACTCCTCAAAGAACTCGGCGTCACCATCTGCCCTACCCCGTCGCTGATGGGACAAACGGTCGCGGAAGCGCTGGCGAAGTTGTAGCTGTAACAGAAGTTATTGTTAGAATAAAAAACCCGGAAGCATTAGCTTCCGGGTTTTTTATTTGTATTGATGAAGTCATCGCTATTTTCTTTGCTCTCTGAGTAAAATACAAATAAATCTTAACTGATTGATTAACTGATGTTTTGATCATTTTCAGACCTAAAAAAATATCATAAGTTCTTAAACATCTCAGAATCGGAAGATTTCTACCGTAACAGAAAAGTCTTGTTGGTTATCGTGAATAGCTACTTTAGGAGTAGAAATTTAGTTATGAAATTTATTTTTATTCTTTTGTTATTAATTCCATCAATATCATTTGCTGAGAATTTTCTGGCTGATAGTAATAAATTATTTGATTTTGCCGAAAAATCTTATCCACAATTTTTTAATCATGCTGGGACTAAAACTGTTGCTTTGGATGAGTATTTGGCGCGGTATTATCCGGATACCGATATTTATATCGGAACCAAAGATCATGAGGTCTATGTTTATGGAAATGCTTTTAATGGATTGTTGAAAGTAGGTCTAATTTCTGATTTTGTTACAGTAGAACCCGATGGGGATACATTGTTAGCAAAAGTTTTTGCTGAAGCTCGAAGCAATGTGCAAGTCTATGGAACCGGAACTGTAGTTGCCATATTATCTGATGACCTTAATGGCAGTCGTCATCAAAGATTTGTAATCGAATTGAAGTCAAAACAAACGCTATTGATTTCTCACAATATTGATTTAGCACCAAGAATTAATGAATTGTTTTTAAATGATCAGATTGAATTTTTTGGTGAGTACGAGTGGAATGATAAAGGCGGAGTGATCCATTGGACACATCATGATCCCGCCGGAATTCATGAAAATGGATGGCTATTCCATAATAATGCTATTTATCAATAATATTGCAGCGAAGTATATCGAATTGGTGGATAGAGCTCGGCGTCAAATAGCGTTAAAACAAAGAGATTATCCCGTACGCTAAATATTGAGCTTCTTTTGTCAACTCAAACTACAACAGGAGATTTGATGATGGGGAAATCATTGCAGGAGAATTGCTACGGAAACAATTGCGATTAGTACAAGCATGGATTGAACTTCATCGCGATGAATTGGTGGCAGATTGGGAACTAGCGAATGGCCGCAGAGGATTTTCGATATGAAACCGTATCTCCATCACGGTGTTTTTCGGGAGTTACGTGATGTGCATTATTTCAATCAAGCAAGAATTGTATTCGGAGCTATGACGTGGCTTCATGAACAGGATATTGCCCCTGAAACCTTGCTAGCCGGATTGACCGAAACTGAAATGGCGTGATTTATTTAAATTGCTGTGTAGTAGCTCCATTCCCTCGAAATTACGCGCCAATGGCTATGGAAAAACGTAAAGCCAAAAGACAAACTATTTCGTAGCTGCGCTTGAAATTCGAAGTGAACAGCCCAAAATCTCCAATATTCAAGGAATCCACATATTTTTAACCCCTGTTGTGCTATTCTTGCGGCATTTTTTAATCTGATAGAAAGTTATGGAACAGAACGATAAATCCGGTATTCCCCCGGCCATCAAAATTCCCCGCATTGCCTATTTTCTGTTTTTCACCCGCTGGCTGCAATTGCCGTTATATCTCGGATTGGTTCTGGCGCAGTGTGTCTATGTGTTTCATTTCTGGGTGGAATTGACCGATCTGATCGGCGCTGTGATGGGCAATCCTACTTCATTGCAGCATATTCTCGACACCGTTACCATCAAGGGCGCCGAGAGGCCGACTAAACTGACCGAAACGGCGATCATGCTGGTGGTTCTGGGATTGATCGATGTGGTGATGATTTCGAATCTGCTGATTATGGTCATCATAGGCGGATATGAAACGTTCGTGTCCCGCATGAATCTGGAAGGCCATCCCGATCAACCGGAATGGCTGTCGCATGTCAATGCATCGGTATTGAAGGTGAAATTGGCGACGGCCATTATCGGCATTTCGTCGATCCATTTACTGAAGACCTTCATCAACGCCAGTTCCTATGATGAAAAAACACTGCTTGCACAGACCGGCATTCACATGGCATTTCTGCTTTCAGCCATCGCCATTGCCTATTGCGACCGGATTATTTCTCAGACCAGTCAGCAATCGGGCGAGCACTGATTCGACATCGCTGCCTTGTTTCAAGCTATAGAGGGTGTTGCATCGTTCAGTATTTCAAGTATGCCCTGCAATGCGGTAGCGACTGCCAGGCTGCGAATTTCGTCGCGATCTCCTGGAAACAGACGCGTTAGCTGATGTACATTCCCCTGTTTCATTGCCCACGCGAAACAGACCGTTCCTACCGGTTTTGTAGCGGTGCCTCCTTCAGGCCCTGCAATGCCGGTAATGGAAACACCGATCTGGGCGTGACTGCGGTTGAGCGCTCCCAGAACCATTTCCCGGGCGGTTTGAGGCGATACGGCGCCATAGTGTTCCAGCGTGGTTGACTGAACTCCCAGCATTTCACATTTGGCGGCGTTGCTGTAAGTGATGAAGCCGCGATCGTACCAGCTTGAACTGCCCGAGATTGCGGTCACTGCCTGACCTAACCAGCCGCCGGTACATGATTCGGCCGTAACCAGCATCAACCCGGATTCCACCAGGTGGATTCCGACATTGCTCGCAATATCGTACAGATGATGTGATTCGATAATGTTATGGTTTCCTGAGTGAGTGTCGAAAAAAGCTCCACCAAAGCTGAGAAGCTAAGTAGCCTCGCAACTCATAGCATGTTAGTATGCAAGACACTATTGGTCGAGTGGTTGTATTCAAGCATATTCTATTGTTCTTTGTTTGCCATTAATAATAGCAAAATTCCTTCCCAACATTCGTCCCGAATGCCCTTGATCGATGCATTGAAAGCGGCTTGCTGCTTGGTGATCGTAATGCATCATCTTGCCATGTACGGGCCCATGTCGAGCATCGCGTATCCGCTGCTGCCTGCTGTGATCGATTGGTTGCGCGAGTATGGCAGAATCGTGGTGCACATGTTTTTTGTCATTTCAGGTTTTTTATTAGCGGCAAAACTGGCGCCCCACGGCCGATCCATCGTCACGCATCCCATGCGGCTGATTCAGCAACGGTATGTACGATTGATTACGCCTTATCTCGTTGCGTTGACGGTGGCGATAGGTTGCGCGGCCCTTGCGAGGATTTGGATGTCCCATGACTCGATTCCGTCAGCGCCGAATTTTTTTCAACTGCTGGCGCACGTCATGTTGTTGCAAAATCTGCTTGACCAAGAGGCGTTATCGGCTGGTGTTTGGTATGTCGCCATTGATCTTCAGTTATTTGCGTTAACGGTGCTGTTGCTATGGATTAGCAAGCATTTCCAGATTCATCATTCGCAATTGCAAGTTATGCCATGGCCGAGTTTTACGCTCATTTTCGTTCTGACAGCCGCATCGTTGTTCTTTTTTAATCGTCATCCGGTTTGGGACGAAACGGCGTTGTATTTTTTTGGTTCGTACGGGCTTGGGGTTTTGGTGTATTGGGTTTTAGAGAGCCGTTATCGGTGGTTGTGGCTGATCATGCTGATCGGGCTGATTTTCTTGGCGCTGATGGTCGATTTTCGTTCACGCCTGGCGGTGGCAGGCGGCACCATGTTGCTCATCGGATTGGTTCATTATTACGATGCGTTGAGACATGTGTATATCCCGAAGTGTGTGATTTTTATTGGACGTGCTTCCTATTCGATCTTTCTGATTCATTTCCCGGTTTCGCTGGCCATCAATGCCGCCTTCTTCAGATTCTTGCCGCACCAGCCGATGGTTCAGCTATGGGGTTTGATGCTGGCACTTTGCGCCAGCGTCGGTGTCGGCATCATGCTTTTCAAATGGTTCGAGGAGCGTCCTGTCAGCAAACCGCTGCATATCGCATTGCCGAGCGGGTTTCTGGCTTCCGGATTATTGGTGATGTTTGCCGGCGTTTGAAGCACCGGGATGAAATTGCGTGCTCGCAGATTAAAAGATTGAATCTCGGTACTTGCTGCGAAACGTAATATTTTGGCGGAAGCGACCAAGAAGCAGGCAGTAAGCACTACACTTATCTCACGATATTGAATAACTCAATCACTTGCAGTCTGGTCACGGCGATCACCGATTCTATGATCTCAGGCGTCAGCCCCAACAAATTCCAGGCTTCGAATGCATGCGTCGGTATGGATTTCTCACCATTCGCCTTTTGATTGGTGCAGGGCTGGATGAAATTGGCGATATTGACGGCGGCGCACAATGTGCTGGCGTCATATTTGTAGGTTTCTTCATGCATCGGGTCCAGTTGGAATTCAACTGTCTTCCAGATGTTTACCGGTAAGCGCCATTGGCGCAATAGCTCAGCGCCCAACTGAGCGTGGGTGAAGCCAAAAAATTTACGTTCGGCATGAATGGCGGCTTCTTCGCCTTGATTGATACAACTCAAAACCTTGGCCGATTCTTTCGGATATTGACTGAACAGGATCAGACGGCCCACACCATGCAATAATCCGGCAATAAAGAAGCGTTCCCTGCTGTCGACACTGGAAGCCAATAGACGCGCAGTAACGCCACTCGTCACGCTGTGGTACCAGAACGTGTCCATGTTCACCAAATTCGACGGAATATCCTTGAAGGTTTCCGTCACTGATGACGCGACCACTAAATTTCTGAGTTCTTTGTGGCCGATGATGGAAATGGCCCGCAATACCGTGTCGACTCTTCCGGAAAGTCCAAAATAGGAGCTATTGGCAAACTTCAGCAGTTTTGCCGTTAACGCCGGATCGTTCAGAATCACCCGTTCCAGCTCGAGATTGGTCGTTTCGCCGGCATCGATCAATTCATTGATGCGAACGACAACATCCGGTAAGGAAAAAATTGAACGAATATTGGTGACTATCGTACAGGGATCCATCTACATTTCACTCGTCAAAAAAAGCGATCAAATTATCGGCAGTGCCGGGATATGTCATCAGTGCTTTTGTCTTCCCGTTGCAGCATGCCGACAATCCGAATAGTTTTAGGAAGCTCTGAAAAATTACTGCATTCGGTCAGGCGTTGGCTGAAATCAGTTAATATGCGCATATATTTCTTGTAAACCGCACTTTCCGCTCAATTCCTGCGCACTTAAAATTGCTCGCAACTTTTTCAGCTTCCTTAGAAAAATTGATTACGGCAGTTCAGTGATCAACTTCAGTACTTTCATCCGCGTGTTCCGCTTATGCCATATCCAATATCGGCGTATTGCCGGTTAATTTAAGGGGAGAAGTGTCGGATAAGCGTAGAAATAATGCCATTCCTCATCGAATGAAGAAACGGTTGTGGATATGCAGCTTGGCAGGATGAGGGGCGTCAACGGAGGAACTTAAATCGCCGGAAATTCAAAGCAAAACGAGAGGGATAGAATGGGAGGGTAAATCCAGCGATGCAAGTTTGCACTGAGATGGATCTAGCGTTCGTCCAGAAGCGCATCCACAAGCTTGGCTTCTATGTCGCGGAATTGAGGATGGGCATTACGTGCCACGGACGAATCCTGCCAAGTCGGATTCTGACGTAATGCGCTGATTAATTTATTCCATTGATCGGGGAGTTTTTCAAGATCAACCTGGTCGACCTGCAATGCATCCTGTGCGGCGTGTCCGCGGTGCATCAGCTTTTTCAAAAGATGTTTCTGCCGCAGATAGAGCACCCGGAGCGTGTTTTCGTCAGCACACTGCCATGTCGTGCCTTGGACCGTTGCTTTGATTTCATCGCCATAGCGCTTGAACGTCGACCAGCCCGCACCGGCAAGTGCGCCGAGTGCGCTGGCTGCGCCCAGACTCATGCCGCCAACCATCAGATCGATGCCCGCGCCTGCGGCGGCTCCTTTGGCGGCGGCGCTGCCAAGATCGAGCCCGTAGGCTTTGAGGATACCGGGAGCGAAAATATCCAGTTGCCACTGGCCATTGCTGACGGGGATGTTCTGAATGGCGACATCCTTTTCGAGGAAATTGAACAGCGACAATAAGTCATGTAAACAACGTTGCTCGGCTTTGCGGACAAAGTCATGCAGCCGATCTTCGGTTAAAGAATTTGCAATCTGATGATGCTTCATCATCTTGTTCTCGCGATAGCAAGCCACGCTGACGATCAAGTCTGCTATTCGTTTGGCGCCGGAAAGACAGAGTTGATTCCAGAGTTTGGCGCGGTAATCGATCAGCTTTTGCAACGGCGTGTAATAAGTTTCCGCCAGGGTCTGCATTTTCTGATAAAGGCGTTTTTCGGCTTCAAAAGTAAATGCCACGGTATCGAATTCCAGCGTTGCGTGCATATTATAGGCAGCAAGGTTCTGGCGCCATAGCGCAAGTTCCTGCTGATGCCCGGCAATGAAATTGAAGACGGGAACGATCGGCTTTGCCGCCTGCGTGAGTATGTCCAGTTCCAGCCGGTATTTCTCCAGGAAGGGTTCGCGTACGTCAATAATATATAACAGGATATCGCTGCGTAGGACTTGGCGGATGACTTTGGCTTCCTGCTCCAATGGATCGTTTACGGCAACATGCGTGACGAAATGTTCCAGTACCTGCGCTGGCAATAACAATCTCGATTTGGCCTGCAATTTCTTGATATGGGCATGCAGCGCCCGGGAGTCTTCCAGCCCGGGCGTATCATACACGTTCAAAATGGGTTCATTATCGGCAGAAATGGTCGCTTGTTCGACATGCCGGGTAGTTCCTGCCGCATCTTCGATGACGCCGAACTCGGTACTGCGCAGTATCGTCCGGATCAATGAGGTTTTGCCGGTGTTGGTGTGACCGACTACCGCGACATTGAGCAATGCGTTGCTATGATGAGGATGATTGGCCATACGTTATTGAGTAATGACATGTTCTGCCGGAATGCCGCATACTTCAGCCAGGCGGAACCAGGCAAATTCACGGGCGCTGCTGACTGGTGCCGCTGGCTTGCTCAGAAGAATCAGCCAAGGCTTCTTGTCTGTGCTATCCACCAATTCCTTGATGAGGCGCTGCACGCCACGATCCGGCAAGCGATGGGCTGCAACGCCCAGCACGAGCGGGCCATTCAGGGTGCTGATCAGCGCCTTGGCTTCGTCTTGCGATTGCTGGTCAACGATATTGATGCGGCAGATCATCGAGTTCGGCCAATGAGTGGTTTGATCGAGTTCAATGCCAAATGCCTGGGCATTGGAGGGTAGCGCCAAGTTTTCCGGCGGACGTGTCACTTCAGCCGGTTTGGCTCCTGCCAGAGGGTCGGCGTCGACGATCTCAGCGCGTATTTCTCTTGCCATGAGACGTTGACGCAGGTCGATGTAATAGGGCAAATACAAATCGAGCTTAAAGCGGCGTTCCCTCCACGCTTGCATGATGCGCGACAAGCCCAGCATTAGCAGGCGAGGAAAGAAACCATACACGAGCAGCACGCCAATCAGGAAATTGGCCCAGGCTGTACGTGTCTCGGCGTCCTGCTTGCTGATGCCGATGCGGCTGGCGACGGTTTGCGGATCGCTCGGAATGGTCAAACCCATCGCTTCCAGCGGTGCGCCGAGAATCTGTGTGAGCTTGGGTAGCGTGTTATCAGGAAGTAACGTCGTTCCCCAGATAAAATTGTATTGCTTGGCGAGCATGAGCAGCACCAGCAGCACTATGCCGGCCGCCAAATACGCCAGCCAGAATTTATGCGTCAATACGCTGACGCGCCATTTGCCAACTTCACCGGTCAGGCAACTTTCCCACCAGGACTGCGTTGCCAGCGATGCGATGGTGGGCTCTTTTTTTTGCCGGTAAGGCAACCAGCTTGCCAGTTGCGCCACAATGCCGCTGCTCAAGCTTTGCAGATTCAGCATCACACCGGACAGCCACAGCAATAACGAAATCGTATTGAACCCCAACAGTACCGCCAGCAACCAATAAATATTCAGCGTCGAGGATTCGCCGCTGACTGCCTGACTCGCGGCAAGTCCACCCAAAAGAATGCCGGCTGCCACGCAAATATGATGAGCGCGGCGGTATTGTTTTTGAGGTTGCTGCAGCACAGTGTCCAGCGCATTATCCTGGATCATGCGTTTGGCCCGGATAGCAAGCCGATGGATGAATTCCGAGTAATGAAAATCACCGCTGATGGACCGCGGCAGGTCTTTGATACTGGCGTAGGACAAATCGTCCGCTTTGGCGGATTCAATCTTGCGTAATTGCTCGATGCGGACCAAATCAGCGAATGTAGGCTTGCTTACTGACATGGAATGCACCGTTTCGAAACAATGATGAGGGAGAAATGATTAGCGCGGATGTAATTGTGTTTCACAGGGTTCTAAGAGAGTATGCCTGCTTTTCAGAAAAAATGGCTGAAACAGGCTAGAATTCGTTATTAGATCACTCAAATTTATGGCAGGAAAAATCCATGAAGCCGATTGCAATTTTTAGACACCTTCCTATCGAAGGGCCAGGCTATTTTGCCACATTTCTCGATAACAATCATATTCCATGGCGTCTGATCAAAATCGACGCCGGTGAGACAGTTCCAAAGGATGTCAATGAATTCAGCGGCTTGGTATTCATGGGCGGTCCGATGAGCGTCAATGATGATGTGCCATGGATCGCGTCCTCGTTAGCGTTGATCCGGCAGGCAGTCGACGGAAACATGCCGGTGCTGGGGCATTGCCTGGGCGGGCAATTGATGGCCAAGGCGCTCGGCGGCGAGGTCAGCGCCAATCCAGTCAAGGAAATGGGCTGGGGCGAAGTCAGCGTGCCGGATAATTCCGTCGCGCGGCAGTGGTTCGGTGATTTAACGAGCTTCAATTCATTTCACTGGCACGGTGAAGCCTTCAGTATTCCCGACGGTGCCACCTGCATTCTATCCAGTCCTTACTGTGAGAATCAGGCATTTGCCTTGGACATGCATTTAGGCATGCAATGCCATGTCGAAATGACCGAACGGCTGGTGATCGACTGGTGCAGCGTCGGTGCGGAAGAACTTGCCAGCCTCGATGAACCATCCGTGCAATCATTGGAAGATATCGAGAAGGATCTGTCTGAGCGCGTGGCGGCGTTGAATGCGGTTGCCGACCGCTTGTATCGTCACTGGATCGTCAATTTGAAATAAGGCGGCGTTCATAAGCTGAAAAATCAATCGAGCAGATGCTCGCCCAGCAGCAGCGACAAAAATATTTGCCGGGTCTGGTGCGATGCATCCCGATAGAGCGCATATTTGGCATGCTGACCCGGCTGATCAGGATTGATTTCAATGCCCCACAGCGGCGCTACCGTCATCGGCAGATTGGAATAGCGCACATCGATCAGCACATCCGGTTGTTCCGGACGAATCGCCAGATAACCATCCGAAAAATGACTGAAACGGGCAATATCCGTCGCCAGTACCGACTCCGCCGGCACCTGATCCAGGTCCCGATCAAACACGAACTTTTTGATCGATTCGCCTGGATAAATGCGAGAATCTGACCACAACCCCACGCGAATGGCATCGACATAAAATTTGCCATCGACTTCATAGACCGAACGCCAGAGCACGAGATTGGCAAGCGTTGGTTTTACCAGCACAGATTGCGCCTGATGACCCCTTTCTGCAATCAGCTCCTCGGCCAATGTGTGAGCACGTTGCAACTGCATCCAGCCAAATGACATATACAGCGCAGCCAGTAACAACCCCACGCGCGCGGCAGTGTGTGCGTGCTTCCGGAAAGCAATGATTCCGGCAATCAACAAGATCAACGTAAATACCGGGTCGATGACCGAAATGGTATTCCAGGCGATGCGGGCATCACTGAGAGGCCATAACAGGTGAGTGCCATAGCTGGTAAACGCATCCAGAACACCACTCAAGCAATATCCCAGGAATGTAAATAAGTACAAGCGCGAAAAAGACAGGCGCTTGCGCAAGAACGGCCATAACACAAGCGCAACCAGTAATGCGCCGAGGGGTACAAAAAACAGCGAGTGCGTAAAATGACGGTGAAATTCGATCGTCAATAAAGGATCATTTTCTGACTGAATCAAGATATCCAAATCCGCTGCAATGCCTGCAAAAAAACCGATGCCGGTTGCTAGGCGAACTTCCTGTTGCCGGGCACCCGATTGCGCCATTGCGGTGCCCAATAAGCCCTGGGTTAATAAATCCATACATTCATCCGGAGAGTTAATTTTGTTTATAACGGCCATGCTGAGCATGGTTTAATGGTTTGAGTGTGACAATTGTCACACTTCAGATCAAACGTATGTTGTACGCTTCATCGATAGGGTTGTGTAAAAGTAGTGGTATGAAGATTTATGCGCCCTATCCTGCAGTAAATGTATTTTACGTTCATTTTCAGATCTGATTCTTGATTTGACCAAAAGCAAGAGGCTCTCTAAAACAATTTCAGTTAAGTAATTCTGTTTTGCTCATTAAATTGGAGATTAACAATGAAAAATTTAAAAATATTAATTAGCTCTTTCCTCGTATTGCTATTGACAAGCATCGGTATGCTTCATGCGCAACAAAGCGGAAACATCCGAAATGAAGATGCCAATTCTCAGGCAATTTCACCACAATTAGCCGCTCCTCAATGCCATACTTTTTCTGGAACACCTATCGTAACCATATCCAGAGATGGCAATATCACTGAATTCAGAGGAACCTCCGGTCAAAGTAATCATATGTACAGAGAAGGGTACGCGCTCTGCAACAGTGGTTCAAATCCTCGTTACAGTACTAATTTTGATGATGTCGGATTCGCAACCTCTGCATGCAATTGCTCCGGAAATACTTGCACGGTGACGCGCAATACAACCGACGGGCGGTTGCGTTTGATTCAGGAATTCACAAAACCGGCCAATAGCGAACGTACATTTAACATCAAGATGACCGTCAGAAATTTAACAGGTTCCAATATCAATAACGTGAACCTGAGACGATTAGCCATAGTGGATATCAACGGAACAATTGCTGAATGGCATCATGCTACTCGTGATTCCTATTCGGCATGGGGCACGAAAGCCGATACGATTCCATTTGCGACTCGCCTCAGACATATCACGAAAACCCCGGCAGCGATCACTTACGAAGCTAAAACAACCAACTTTGCGGATTATTCCTGTAATCCTGTTGATCAAACATTCGGTGACCCCATACTCGGTGATTATGGCGGCACCGTGCAATATAATTTAGGCACGCTGGGCCCGTCTGCGTCTAAATCTGTCAACGTGCAGTATTTGCGTGATTAACATAGTATGAATCATCCCGCGCCTTAAGCGCGGGACAGTACCAAAATTTTTTGGTTCAGAAATTTTTTTAATGGAAAATGATGTTGTCGTGATTCTTTTTCCTTTCCTTACAAAATTCTTCCAGCGATTAGTCTTATACTGCCTACATCCAAAGCCAGAAAAAATATCGCATTCATGTCATCGAGCCTCTGATACACTGAATCCAAGTTTTGACGACACGCATGATGAGCCATGGCTAGACTGCTAAAACACGGGTTGCTCATTTTATTCAGCGTTCTGCTGATCGCTGTGCTGGGACTTTATCTGTTACGCGTTGTCGTGCTGGAATCATTCATCGCCCGCGAATTGAATAAATATGGTTTGCCACTGCACGCTCTGACCGTTGAGGAATTCACATTCAATACATTGCGGGTGCATGAAGTCAGCATAGGGCCTCATCAAGAACTCAACATCCGGAAGATCAATGTGGCGTGGCAATTGCCCGGATTGCTTGTGGGACAGCCGGTCGCGATTGATATTGACGGTTTGTACGTGGTGCTCGATTTACGAAACGGATCTCCATTTCCACCCACATCGATGGCATCGAGTTCGGGAAATATCAGCCTGCCTTGGTTGCCTGTCGTATCACTCAAAAATTCAGCCATTCATTTGCGCTCGACGGCGGGAGAAATAAAGATAGCGTTGTCAGGTCATATCTCGCAACCTCAGGTAGGTAAGCAGGAAATTCAGTTTGGAGCCATTGCAGACAGTCTCCTCGGTCGAGTCAATGCTGAGTTGACCGGCATCGTAACGCCACAAGGCCATGGGCAAGCGCAAATATCCATCAAGGAAGGTAATTTAAATTTGCCCACAGCAAAAATTTCCCATTTCGCAGGTGAAGCTGCCTTGGCTCTTGACGCTTTCCAGTTGCAGAATGTAGGTTTCGATTTTGTGTTCACAACCATACACATTGTCGGTGCAGAATCTCCAGCCAAGCAGAATGGTAAGATTGCATCAGACAAAGGTGCCATTGAAAAATTGACGTTGAAAGGACATCTGCACAACCCGGATGGATGGGCAGGCGAGTTCGATGTCAACGTCAGCAATGGTCAATTCAATGGGGAGTCCATCGGCATCGAACAATTGTCGATCGTCGTGCCGATACAGATAGAGAATCGACAGGATACTTGGCGTGCGGGATTACGGGATCCAGCCCAGATCATTGTTGGAAAGATGGATTACGGCACAGGGGCGAATCTCAAGAAAGCGGTGACTTTTTCGGTCTCTCAAGCCGATCTGGAATTAATGGCGACATCGCAGGGCTGGACGCTTAAACATGCGATTGCGTTATCTTCCTCGGATCTCAGCCTGTCGATTAAAAAAGCAGAATCAGCGCCGGTTGAAGCGCATATCCACCCCGGAAGAATATTTCTTAATGGTCAACTGAACAGTGACCGGCATTATCACGGTCAGCTTGCGCTCAATGAAGCGGCTTTGCTTCTGCCGCAATCTCATTTGAGCCTTAGCGCAATTTCAGCCGATGCGCAGCTGGGTAACGCCGCCGGCAACGACATTGCCCGGTTTGCCATTGGGCAAGTGCAGCATCAGGCGCCGCAGCCATTTTTCAAGACGGTGTCAGTTTCCGGTAATCTCGAGAATCAGCGCACCGAGGGCAAGCCAATGACATACCTCCTGAATGTCACGGCCGGTGTGCCGGGTTTGCGTTATTTGAAGTTAACCGCTGAGCATGCGCCGGAAAACGGAGAGGGAAAGCTGACCGTTCAACTGACGCCATTGCGTTTTAAACCCAAAGGATTACAGCCGAGCACAATTTTTCCGGTGCTCGATGCTTTCGGAAATGTGACTGGCTCCGTCAGCGCGAATGCCCATATAGACTGGAAGAAACAGGGAGTCAGCCATAGTCACGGCAAAGTCGATCTGCAAGGCATTTCGTTTAAGCACGAAGCCGCCAGCGTGAATGATCTGAATGCAAGGCTCAGTTTGAACGACTTGATCGCACTGAGCAGTCCACCTGCACAGCGCATCACTGTTCGCCGTATTGATCCGGGCGTACCTCTCGAGAATCTGCATATGAGCTATCAAATCAAGCCTGCTAAATTGCCTCGCCTCGCACTCGAGGATATGCATTTTTCAATGATGGATGGTACCGTATCGCTTGCGCCCGCCGTTATCGATCCCGCTTCGCCCCGTTCCCATCTGCGGATACTCATTGATCATATCAATCTGGATACTTTTTTTGACTTGATCAATGTAAAAGGCCTGACAGGCACCGGATACCTGAGTGGAGACGTTCCCATCACCTTGGAGAAAAAAAGGGTGTTGATCACAAACGGCCATCTGTCCGCAGAAGCGCCGGGAGTCCTGCGCTTTCAATCGGAAAAAGCTGCGCAATTTTTGACCGGTGCCGGCGAAGAAATGAATTTATTACTGCAAGCCTTGCAGGATTTTCATTATTCGGAGCTGGCATTGAACCTGGATAAATCGGTAGAACAGGATTTGATAGCCAAACTTTCATTGCTGGGGAATAATCCCGACGTCAAGGAGGGACGGTCTTTTCGCTTGAATATCAAACTGGAGACTGATATTGATAAAATTCTTGATACCATCAATCAAGGCTATAATCTGTCTCATGAAATTTTGCGCGGATCGGTCAAATTAAACTGATGTGCGATATTCGATGACAAACATACGGATTTGCCGCAGGTGGAAAATAGAAGCACAGGCTTATCATCACGTTGTCCGAGACCCGGAATCCATCAAAGAGGAGTGCAATCATGCGCGACACCGATCAGGCGACTGATATGAATTTTTTTCTAATCGTGGCGGTTCTGTGCTGCCTGGCGTTTTCCTCATGCGCTCCGACCGTGAAGGTCGAAACACCGCAAGAGCCCATCACCATCAATCTCAATATTAAATTGGATGCGGATATTCGCGTCAAACTGGAAGAAGAAGCAAAAAAAGATATTGCAGCCAACCCCGGCATTTTCTAATGTCTTATTAATTAAGGAGAACAAAGATATGCACAATATCCCAACGATAACGACAAAAGGCTGGCGGGGAATCATCAATGCGATTGCCGTGTCACTATTATTAGGCGGAGCAGTAGCATGGGCCCAGAATCTTGAGGCATTGCGAGCATCCGGCGTGATTGGAGAGCGAATTGATGGCTACGTGGTGGCGCGTGAGCCGAGTGCTCAGGCGGAGGCTGACGCGATCAATGCTCAGCGCAAGGCCATTTATCAAGAAAAAGCGGCTGCCCAAGGCATTGATATTGAGCAGGTCGGTAAAGTATATGCCGAAGAAATATTGCGGAAAGTACCTGCTGGAACCTGGATTCAGATCAATGGACAGTGGAGAAAAAAATAGGTGCCGAGCGAATCATCGAAGTCGTGATTATGCGGTGATCGAAGCGCTGATTTCATAAGGAGAATAACGTGACTTTCCATATTTTTCATGTCAATGAAGTGTATTCGAACGCCGACGGAAATATACAGTTCATTGAATTTAGCGGGGATGATGATCATCAGCAGTCATGGGCGGGTCATTCCATTATTTCCAGTGACGGCAATGACACCCACACGTTCACGATTCCCCACGATCTCCCGAATGCTGCGACCAATGGCAAGAATGTGCTTGTAGCGACGCAGGGTTTTGCTGATCGGGGGTTTCTGACACCCGATTATGTGGTTCCGAACAACTTTTTGTTTATCAAGGATGGGACTGTAAATTTTCCCGGTATGAATGCAGGCACCTTCACATATTCTCAACTGCCGACTGATGGAACGCTATCATTGCAGGCTGATCATTCGACGCGCATTAATTCCCCTACCGACTTTGCCGGCAACACCTCTATCATTACCTTCGATACGGCCATTACGGGCACGGACAATGCTGATGAACTGCTTGGTACTGAAGAGGCTGATGTTTTCGAAGCTGGTGCGGGAAATGATACATTGAATGGCCTGGAAGGCGATGACGTCATGGACGGCGGTCAGGGAATCGACACGGCAATATTCAGCAGCGCCTTTGAGAATTATTCAACTTCACGGTTAATTCCGACTTTCAGTATTGCCGGGCCCGATGGCAACGATACGCTGACCAATGTCGAGCGCTTGCAATTTGCCGATAAATCTATCGCGATCGATCTCGATGAAGGACAATCGGCCAACAATACTGCCCGTCTGATTGGTGCTGCTTTCGATGGGGATACGATACAGGCGCGGCCGGATTATGTGGGTATCGGGCTGAAATTGTTCGATGTTGGACAGAACATGTTTGATGTCGCGCAACTGGCACTGAGCGCAATGGGCAATCTGACCAACGAGGCATTTGTCGATACGGTCTATCTGAATGTCGTCGGTACGGCGCCATTACAAGCCGATCGTGATTTTTATATTGGCTTGCTGGAAGGAAGCGGCGGCGCGTTTTCGCAGGCTCAACTATTGGAAATCGCTGCAAGCTCTGAAGCCAATGCCGCGAACATTGATCTCGTCGGGTTGCAGCAAAGCGGAATCGAATATAATCCAGGCGTATAGGTTACCTAAGAAGGTTCTGAAAATAACGAGTGACTCACGGGATTGGGTAATGTGCTGATTGTTTCAAAAATCCGATCGTATCCCTGCGATCAGCGCCCTTCCCGGCAACGGTGCGAAATTCTTCAGATAAGATGTATGCACGCGCATTTCTTCATCGAGTAAATTCCTGCCTTGTACAAATAGCCAGATTCCGTTTGACCGGGTTGATCTGAGCCGATAGCTCGCCTCAAGGTTGAGCAAGGTATAACCGGACGTGTGGGTTTCCAGTTCTGCAACCTTATTTTGACGCAATACGTGGATCGTGGTCAGGTTGGTTGCGAACGGCCCGGAACGGTAATTTAATTCGAAACCGAACCGTTGTGGTGTAACCCGCGGAACGTTACCGTTATGCTGACCGAGCCTGGCTCTGACATAATCGGTAAACAGGCGTAAATCCAAATTGTCCGGCCTGAGGGAAAAAACCACTTCCGCTTCTGCGCCATAAAATACCGCGTCGGTTTGCGCCAAGTTCTGCACCAGGAATTCGCCATCCGCCGTTAATTCACCGTCGTGGTTGACGCGATCGGCTAACCGGTCGCCATTGCTATCGACGCTTTTATAGAAGATATAATGGTTGAATCGATTATAAAAGGCGTTAACCTTCCATCTCATAAAGCCGGATTTCTTGCTCAAGGATAGATCGACATTGTTGTGAGCCTCTTTGCGCAGCGCGTGGTCGCCCACTTGGAATGTCGCGGTACCGTGATGGATGCCATTCACGTATAACTCTTCAATTGCCGGCGCACGCTGACCGTGAATTGCGATCAATCCTATATGGTAATCCTGAAAGAAATTCCACGATGCGCCGGTTGATCCACTAAAAAGATCGAATCCGCGCGATGGGTCGGTAATATTTTGCGGGTTGCGAAAGGCATGTTCATAACGGCCGCCAAATTCGAGCCGCACCTTTTCCCAATTGCGTTCCTCAACGATAAAAATCCCAGTAGAACGTGACTGAGTAATCGGCACAATGGCTTCTTCGCCGATAGCGGAAAATTTGCGATCTTGAAATTGAACACCAAATAAACCAGTCACTCCGGCGATGGGTGCATGCAGGAATTCGGCGCGGGTTTCGAGCTCGTGGTTCTTGAAGCGCGTTGCGACTTCTCCGCTGTTTTCGATTTCCTTGTGCTTATAGTCGTTGTATCCGGTGCGAACTTTGATTTTTTCTATGCCGGCTACGGGTTGATCAAGTTGGCCGGACAAATTGTAACGTGCTTGCGTTTGATCCACGCTCGCCAGCTCCGGACTGGGAATTCCGTAATTATTTTCCAGCAAGGAGATCGATCCACCTAAAAATCCGCGTTCACCAATATAAGATCCTCCCACTGACAAGCCCTGTGAATCCACCGCACTATTTCTGACGATATGCCTGTCATTTGGATTCGCTTGCGGATCATGGCTGCTATGAATTGGCAGATGACTGTTATTGGCATATCCAGGTATGGAGTAATCTTCTGTTTTGCGCTTGAAAGCACCCAGACTCCACGACATCTGTCCGAAACTCTTATTAACGTTGAATGATCCTGCTTTTTCTTCGGTTGCGGTATTGCCGCGGATTTCAGCATTGCCCGAAGCCGTTTTGAACAATCGTGTCGGAATCCGATCCGTCACAACATTGACCACCCCGCCAGTCGCACCTCCGCCATATAATAAAGTGGCCGGTCCGCGTAAAATTTCGATCTGGGATGCATTCAATGTCTCTACCGTAACGGCGTGGTCGGGACTCAAGGAAGACGCATCGAGCGTTCCAATACCGTTTTCCAGAATCTGGATACGCGGACCATCCAAAGCACGAATGATGGGGCGGCTGGCTCCCGGACCGAATGAGCTCGATGAAACCCCCAATTCCTGGGACAGGGTATCGCCCAAACTGGCTTCGCGCTTACGACGTAAGTGATCGCCTTGCATGATATTGACCGGTTGTGTCATTTCCGGCTCGTCGCGGTTCTCATAGGGTGAGGCGGTAACCGTCATCCCCGGTAATTTTGGTGAATGGGCCGCCTCTTGTGCATAGAGGGGCGATATGCTTAGGACTATCAATAGCACGATGACGTCATGAGCTGAAGACATAGAAACGGTGTGCTGATTAGCGGTTTGTCGCCCTTTCCGGGAAATTCTCATGCTGCTTCCTTGCCCTTTCAGAAGTCTTTTATTTCTAATCACGATAAGCAAATTTACCCACAGGCGATAGCGATCTCATTGGTCGATCAGTATCGCAATAAAACTCTAGGTTTTATTTCTTATGTTATGTTATATCATAGCAGACGACAAGACTATTCTGAGCGTGATATTGCATTCAGGGTTAACGGTGAAGCTGCGTGTTTTACCTGCTCTGAGCGCTATTTCAAGATCGGGTGGACGATCATCGGAGTTTGGCGCTGGCGGTGAAAAGATGTGATCTGAATCATCAAGAAAATCATTGAGTAAAATAACTATCCATATTAAAGTATGCTTCTGATTTTGAAGTTCAAAGCTATATCTTTGCAGAATTCTTATACTGTTCCAAAGCCATGAAATCCAGCGATATGCCACTTGATATTGATCAGATCATCAAAAAATCACAGGAAGTGTGCACCTTAGCAGGCGCAAAATTGACCGATAAGCGTAAGAACGTGTTGATCGTTTTGCTTGCTGCTGCTACACCATTATCTGCGTATGAAATTGTTGAGCGCTATAAAACCCATTTTCACGAGGCACTCCCCGTAATGTCGGTATATCGCATGCTTGATTTTCTCATTCAGGAAAAGCTGGTTCACAAACTTGAGACATCTGGCCAGTATATGTCATGTGCTCACATCACCTGTGAGCATCAGCATGAGACGCCTCAGTTCCTGATTTGCGATCGCTGTGGTAGTGTGAAAGAGATCGGCATCAAACAGCATATCATCGCGGAATTGGAGCGCAGCATTCAAAGCACCGGTTTTACCCTGGCACATCAGCAATTGGAACTTCATGGCATTTGCGAGCATTGCCAGATCAAGCCGCAGTAAAAGTGACAATGATCGAAAAATCCATCAATATTCGGGAACGTATTTTGTAGTCTAAGAAGTATGTAGAGTTCTCTTAATTCCGTCGTTGCTCGATTGCATCAGCTAGCTGATGCAATACCTGTTCTGTTGTTTCAAAGCCAATGCAACCATCGGTAATGCTTTGCCCGTAAGTCAGTTCCTCGAGTTTTTTACCTTCAGCTTTTTGGTTGCCTTCAACCAAATGACTTTCAATCATCACGCCACAAATCGCATTATTTCCCGCGGAGATTTGCTGGGCCACGTTCGCCGCTACTTCCGGTTGGCGTCGATAATCCTTGTGACTATTGGCGTGGCTGAAATCGATCATTAAACGGGGCGGCAATTGGGCTTTGTTTAATTCTTCCACTGCTGAAGCAACGTTGGCGGGATCATAGTTAGGTTTACGGCCACCTCGCAAAATGATATGGCAATCTTCATTTCCTTTGGTAGCAAAAATGGCCGTATGACCTTCTTTTGTAACCGATAAAAAGTGGTGCGGGCGTGATGCTGCACCAATGGCGTCAATGGCGATATTCAAATTGCCATAGGTACCATTCTTGAAGCCGATCGGGCATGATACCCCCGAAGCCAGCTCCCGATGTCCCTGGCTTTCAGTCGTGCGGGCGCCGATAGCGGCCCAACAGATCAAATCTGATAAATACTGTGGACTGATGAGATCAAGATATTCCGTGGCTGAAGGCATGCCGATCGTATTCAAGTCGAGCAACAACCGGCGTGCCATTCTTAATCCTTTGTTGATGTGAAAGCTGTCGTTCAAATCCGGATCATTGATCAATCCCTTCCAACCGATGGTCGTGCGCGGTTTTTCAAAATAAACCCGCATGATGATATGCAGGTGCTGCTTCAATGTTTCACGCAGGTGTTTCAGGCGGGCCGCATACTCCAGCGCGGCATCCACGTCATGAATCGAACACGGACCCACAATCACCAACAAGCGGTCATCTTCCCCGTGAAGAATGCGATGAATGGCTTGTCGCGCAGAAAAAACCGTTTCGGTAGCCAACTCCGTCATCGGATATTCACGATGCAGTTCTACCGGAGGAGTAAGCTCATGTACGCCGATAATACGCAAATCATCGGTCTGGTATTTCATAGAAGTCCTTATATGGGCTGAAGTTTTTGTAGAATCGATGAATTTCGTCAATCGATGGTTATAAAGCTGCGTATTTTAACCTATGCCAGGCATTTCATTAGAACAAGACGGGCTTTAAGCAAACTTTGAAAAGCTAACGCACTCGACCGGTTGATATCGGCCTGCGCTAAAATCAGGTCCTATACTAAATGGAATTTGGGTTTTCAAAGTTGGTTATCCTGCCTGCCTCGAGTTCGCCACTTGTTTCAGAGCTTTTGCACGGATTCGGCCAGAATAATTCCTCTGTTCTTCAGAGAATTCTTTGGAGGCTGGATTTATTGCGCGATGCTGATCAACGAATAGAAGATATTTCGGACTTTCAGTGAGCATTCATGACATTGGGGGTGCCAAATTCTGTGAAAGCGAGAGATATGTGCGGTGCAGCTGAATAACTTGCGACCTTAGATGAGCGAGATCATGATTATTGACGACGATGTCGTCAGCATTGCGCAAGCGAGTTTGCCGTGAAACCTGAGCGGCCATGATGGCTCTTACTTGCTGTTCGGTTAATCGGCTGCGCGACATGGTTCGCCTTAATTGCTGTTCTTCATCGCAATCAATCACGAGAATGCGTTGAACAAGTGCGCGGTATTCCTTATTTTCTAATAGCAGCGGGACAACCAGGATAATATAGGCCGAATGCGATTGTTCAATGTGCAGCAAAGTTTCCTGAAGAATGAGCGGGTGAAGAATGTTCTCGAGCCTGAGTCGTGCTTCATCATTCGAAAAGACAAATTGGCGCATTTTGCTTCTATTCAACGCGTTGTCGGCAGTAATGAAATCTTTCCCAAATTCTTTTTGGATCAGATCAATCGCCAAACCTGCCGATTGGGTTAATCGCTGTGAAATGACATCGGTATCAATGACATCGATTCCTAGCTCAGAAAAAAGCTGACTAGCTGCAGATTTACCACAACCTATTCCGCCGGTGAGTCCGATAATCAAGGGCATCGATTAAAACAGCCGGAGATATGCATTATTGAGTTGTTCACCCCAGAATAGCGCAATGACTGCGCCACCGACCAAATAGGGTCCGAATGGGATCGGCATATTATTCTTCAGTTTTGCAGCAACGATCAATCCGATTCCGACGCATGCGCCAACTAAGGATGAAGAAAGAAGAACCAGCGGCAGCATTTGCCATCCCAACCATGCCCCTATCGCAGCAAGCAACTTGAAATCGCCATACCCCATGCCTTCTTTTCCGGTTATTAACTTGAAGCTCCAATAAACCAGCCATAGCGAAAGATATCCTGCCACAGCGCCGATGATCGCAGAATGAATGTCCGTAAAGCCGTGAGTCATATTAATGAGCAACCCCAACCAAAGCAAGGGCAGGGTGATGTCATCGGGGAGTAATTGCGTATTCAAATCGATGACTGCGAGTGCAATGAGGGTCCATACAAACATCAGTGCTGCAATTGTCATCAAGCCAAAGCCAAAATGCCACGCAACCACACCGCTCATGATAGCTGATATTGCCTCTACCAGAGGATAACGCCACGAGATCGGTGTATGACATCGAGAACAGCGCCCCTGCAAAACGATGTAGCTGATTACCGGAATATTTTCCAGCGCAGTGATTGTGTGTCCACAATGAGTACAGGCCGACCGCGGAAAAATCAAATTGAAGGTTGCTTGTGGCTCTATCACTTCGCCGCGCAGTTCTGCACATTGTTGCTGCCAATTTCTTTTCATCATTTCGGGCAGACGATAGATGACGACATTCAGAAAACTGCCAACCATCAGACCCATGAGTGTGACGAACCCAATAAAGAAAACCGGCATGTCTTGCAACATCGAAATAAATGTCATAAGCGATATTTTAGGAAATAATTTGCAAGATTCAGAATTAATTGACGACCATCCCCATTTTAAAGATGGGTAAATACATGGCAACGACCATGCCGCCGATCAGCGTTCCCAGCACGACCATGATCATGGGTTCCATCAAACTCGATAGCGCGGCAACAGCGTCATCAACCTCAGCTTCATAAAAGTCAGCTACCTTTCCGAGCATGGAATCCAGTGAACCGGACTCTTCGCCAATAGCGACCATTTGTACTACCATGCTTGGGAATACAGTAGTATTGGCCATCGATGACGTCAAGCTGTTACCTGTGCTCACTTCTAATTGAATATTTTTGGTCGCTTCATAATAGATATGATTTCCTGCTGCTCCGGCGACGGAATCCAGCGATTCGACTAACGGAACGCCGGCCGCAAACATGGTCGACAGGGTTCGTGACCAGCGTGCAATGGTGGCCTTACGGATGACTTCCCCGAAGATAGGCAGCTTGAGTACAAATCGATCCATCACGCGCTGCATGGCTACTGAACGCTTCCAAGCGTACATGAAAGAATAAATTCCTCCTCCCAAGCAGCCAATGATAGCCCACCAATACGCGACGAAGAAGTTGGAAATATTCATGACAATCAATGTGGGAGCGGGTAACTCAGCACCGAATCCTTCGAACAGATCTTTAAAGGCCGGAATGACAAAAATCATGATAACGGCTGTGATCACGAATGCGACGACAATGATCGAAATGGGATAAAAAAGTGCAGACTTGACCTTGCCTTTAATAGCCTGAATTTTTTCTTTGTAAGTGGCCAAGCGATCCAGCAGACTATCCAAAATACCAGCCGCTTCGCCTGCTTTTACAAGATTGCAAAACAATGCATCAAAATACAGCGGATACTTGCGAAATGCATCTGCCAAATTACTACCGGTTTCGACATCGGTTTTGATGTCCATCAATAGTTTTCGTACCGCCGGATTGCTGTGTCCTTTACCCACGATGTCAAAAGCCTGCAAAAGTGGTACCCCAGATTTCATCATGGTGGCCAATTGACGGGTAAACAGAGTGATATCTTTATCGGTAATTTTTCCGCCTGATTGTACTTTCTTTATTTTGGTCACTTTGATACCTTGGCGGCGCAGCGTAGATGTGACGACAACCGTTCCGGCAGCGCGCATTTCACCTTTTATTTCTTTACCGGTTTTATCTTTTCCTTCCCATGAATAGTTAATTTCTTTGATTTTCTTTTCTGCACGCGCTGTTAAAGTTGCCATAAGAATGAACTCCTGATCCCAAGGTAATCCAGTATTGCTTGTTGATGAAAAAAATGTGGCCTGAATTATTCTGAATGTGTGCGGGTCTTAACGGCAGAGTTTGTTAAATTCTTAGGGAAACTCTGAAAATGACTAGGCTGAAGATCTGGTTGCATTGAATGCAGGCTTATTCTGCTTACAATTTCATAACCGTGCGTTTACCAAAGAGTGCTGCCTGACCGCTGTTTACTCTTTCGCAAAAATTGCTGAGTGAAAAGCGACGATCATTTTTAACTCACCAGGCCAAACTGAACAGTTATCTATTGTTTGGCGGCTTTGGCAGCTTCGATGCCCTGGTGGACGGTCGGATACAACAATTGAACATGTAATTCTTTTTTCATGCGTGTGTTTTTTAAGCGTCTGGACTCTTTCATAAAAGAAAACATGATAGGGGAAATGCATTGCTTGGCTTCTTCTCGGGTGATGCGAGGTGGATGGGGATAATCGAAATAATCTGCGACGAGGTCAAAATAGTCCCCCATTTTCAGATGAGAATCATCGCTGGTGTGGTAAATTCGGTTCGGTTTAGCAAACTGCAGTGCTGCACAGATTATTCGCGCAAGATCGTCTGCATGGATGTGATTGGTATAGCTATCATCCGTAGCCGATAAGGCAGGATGGCCTTCGCGAAGGCGCTTCAAGGGCAACCGATCGGCTGCATAAATGCCGGGTACACGCAAAATTGAGACGGCAACCCGGTTGCGCCTTCCCCAATCACGGATGTTTTTTTCCGCATCCAGTCGGCGTAAGGCGCGATCATTTTCTGGATGTACTGGATACGTTTCATCAATCAGCGCGCCGTCACAATTTCCATACACCCCGCTGGTACTGATATAGAGTAGGCGATGTGGTAAAATCGAGCCATGTTTTTTTGTTCGTTTGGACAATGCAGACAGCAGATGTTTAGTTCTCCGGTCACGTAATCCGTGGTTAGGAGGGGGAGCTAGGTGTAGTACCCGTTGTGCAATGCCAGCGAGCTTCTCAAGACTCTTCGGATTATCTAAATCCCCGAGAATGGGAATAATTCCATGCGATTGTAATTGACCGAGGTTCTCTACATTTCGACATAGGCCGATGATGCGATAATATTTCTGCAGCAGAGGCGCTACGCGCTGTGCAATATCACCACAACCAACAATTAACAAAGTTTTTTTCATAGTCGCTAGTTTTTGATTGATTATATTTTTTATTTGCTTGCTATTCAATGTCGTATCAAATCGTTATTCAGCCCAGCGGGCATGTCATACAAGTTGAGCCCGGCGAAACAATTCTAGATGCGGCGTTGCGCGAAGGGTTCTCGTTGCCGTACGGATGTCGCAACGGTTCTTGCGGCGTTTGCAAGGGCAAGATCATACAAGGAAAGGTCGATTATGGTCGATATAATGAAGAGACTCTGTCCAAAGAAGACATTGAAGCTGGCGATGCGCTGTTTTGCAGTGCTTCCCCTTTATCCGATCTGATTATTGAATGCCATGAGATCAGCGCTATTAAGGATATCGAAATCAAGACGCTGCCTTGTCGGGTCGAAAAACTGGAATTGGTTGCACCTGATGTGATGGTTATTTTTCTAAAGCTGCCGGCCAATCAGAGATTGCAATTTCTTGCCGGTCAATATATCGATATTCTGCTGAAGGATGGAAAACGTCGCAGTTTTTCGATTGCAAATGCACCCCAGGATGACGAGTTTCTACAATTACATGCGCGTAATTACCCAGGCGGGGTATTTACCGAACATGTATTTACCACAATGAAGGTCAAGGACATGCTTCGGTTCAGGGGGCCGTTGGGTTCATTTTTTCTTCGCGATACACCAGGGAACGGGCCGATCATTTTTTTGGCGAGCGGCACTGGATTTGCACCGATCAAAAGTATTCTGGAGTATGTTTTCTTTCAAGAGAGAACTCGAGAAAATAAACGGAAAATGATTCTATATTGGGGCGCGCGCACCAAGGCGGATCTGTATCTGACTGATCTGCCGGAACAGTGGCAGCGGGAGCACGATAATTTCACCTATGTTCCTGTGCTGTCCGAGCCGCTGGAATCCGATCATTGGGAAGGAGGAACTGGTCTGGTGCATCAGGCGGTGATGCGGGATTTTGATGACTTGAGCGCTTATCAGGTCTATGCCTGCGGCACACCTCTGATGGTGAAAGCGGCCTACCATGACTTTACGACGCAATGCGGTTTACCTAAAGATGCTTTTTTCTCTGATGTGTTTACACCGTCAACTAGTAATGCATAACGAAGAGTTTTAAAAGCTATGTACTTAGTTTCCCGGGAATCAGGTTCAGAACGCTGATTATCCTTCCTTTTATCTTGAATTGCGTTTTTGCCTGATTTCCCTCGTGTCTGATCGCGCGTCATTCGCCACTGTTTTAAATGTTTCTCCCCAAGAGTATCAGTGTGCAGGGGGATAGCTCAGCTTAATTGCTTGAGCGTCAGTTCAAGCCCTTTATTGTAATGATCCATCGCTAATTCATGTTTGCCCAGTTTTTCATTGAGTTGCGCTAATGCAAAATGTGCCTTCTGTCCAGGTTCCACGGACAGGCTGGCTTCCAGGTAATTCTGCGCTTTGCCCCAAAGCTCGCAATGTGTACAGAGCTTACCCAAGGTAAGCAATAACTGTGCATTGTTGGGATGGGATTTGAGCCAGACTTCGGCACATTCGATTTGACGGTTGACATGATAATCCAAGCATTCCGCATACAGTTCGATCAACTCATTGTCCCACGTGACCGGAACGTTTTGTTCGATGATCTGGTGCGCAGTCGAACAACTTCCCAAAGCGATATAAGCGCGGGTCGCAGCAGCGGCTACCTTGCTGTCCATTTTTTCCAGCGGAGCGAGGCTTTGCCAGTAGTGATTGAGCGTATGCAGATCAGTTCCTTTGCGCTTGATATTTTCCAGTTGAGCATCATGCTTCAATTTCTTCACCAATGCTTGGTTGGTGGATTGGCGTTTTGCAAGGATATTGGCGAGTTCTAGCACTGCATCCCAATTGTTTGCTTGCTGCTGTGCTTTCAGTTCAAGTTGAAGCGCAGAAGAGGGTTGCAATCCGCCATTCGCATATAAGCCATGCAGTGTTTCAAGCGCTTCCTGATGATTGCCTTCGCTCAATAAAAAATCGGCTTTCGCCATCAGGCTCAAAGATTTCTCCGCCGGTGCTTTGCGAAGTGCGGTGTCGATGTATTGATCGCGTGCTTTGGTATCGTCGAGCTCATGTGCTGAGCGTGCCGCAATGACAGCGCTGATCGCGGTGATGATGGGTGAATCGGTTAATTTTAAGGCTGTTGCAGCATTTTTCTGTGCTTTGGCATAATTTCCTTCGAAATATGATTTTAGTCCAGACAGTAACGTGGTATCGGTTTTTTTATGACGATAATGCTGACTGTACCCAAAGATCCCTAATATCAATCGTACTAAAATATAAAAAACGAAAAATGCTGCGACTACCCCGATGATGAAGTGCTCGAGTGAGAGTTCCAATTGATAGGGCGGCATGACGATCGATGCATGCCCAGTAGCATATTTAGCAGCCAGCGTTACAGCTACGGCGGCAGCGAACAGCGCGAGTAGCCAGATTATTAGTTTCATAGGTTCTCCTCATTAGGGTAGGATCGACAATTATTAAAATTAAATCGTGGTGAGCACTGCTCATGCATATTAAAAACGATCAATTGAAGCGATAGAATGAGATGGTCTGAAAGCGTCTCTTTTTGAAGACAGTCGTTCATATCTTTTTGAGTTGGCATCATTATTCTAATTTCGAATTAAAATATACGCGCAGACTTTCAAGTAATCCTTCATCTCCATGTGAAGGTGAATACACAATCTCTTTTAACCCAAGATCTCTTGCTGTTAGTGCGATACGCTCATGAACTGTAAAGATGGGGGTTGATTTCAGCAATTGTTGGCCAAGGCTGCCTATTATGTCAAATAAATTATGCAAGCCTTCACTGCTGGTGACGATTACTGCATGTATCTGGTTTTGCGACCAGGCCGTCAATAATGGTGCGGTATCCACACTGGGTTTCTCGCGCCGGTAACACGTGGCATATTCGACAATGGCGCCACGCCTAACGAGTGTGTCGCCCAATAACTGCCGCCCACCATTACCCCGGAAGATGACAACGCGTTTTCCTTTCATGTTCTGTAATTCGCTCAACTTGAGTAGCGCCTCGCTGTCAAACTGATCAGTCGGCACGAGTACCTCATGGATTCCGTGGCGTTTCAGAGCATCGGCGCTACCTTTTCCGACCACAGCGATTCTCAACTGCGGGGGTAAGTGAGAATGTTGTTCGGAAATCAGCTTCAGCGCTTTATTGATGGCGTTGGGACTGACAAAAATTGCCCAATCAAACTCATCCAAGCGTGTAATCAAGTCAATCAAAGGTGTTTGGTCATCAATATCGGTAATTTCGAGCACCGGGAACAGAACGGGGTTACCTCCCATGGCACGAATGCGGTCTGAGAGAAATGCTGCTTGATGTGCCGGCCGGGTTACCAAGACATTGATGCCGCTCAGTTGCTGATCCAGAGGCAATGCTATTTCCACCCCTCGGCATGAACTAAGCTGGCCAGAATTTTATCCGCTCCTTGCTGGATAAGCTGTTGAGCAAGTTCCTCACCCATTTTGATGCCGTTTTCTGGTTTGCCATTGAGTTCAGCATTCACAATGCGCGTTCCATCGGGCTGCGAAACAAAGCCGCGCAATTGAAGATTGCCATCGACAATTTTCGCGAATGCCCCCAGCGGAACCTGGCAGCTACCTCCCAGTAAGCGGCTCATAGCCCGCTCCGCCTCCACACAATGAGCAGTTTCTGGATGATGCAAGGGTTGCATCATCGTTATTAAATCTGTACGATCCTCTCGGCATTCGATGCCTAGAGCGCCCTGTCCTACCGCAGGTAAGCTCTGCTCAGGACTAAGCAACGCAGTGATTCGCTCTGATAGTCCCAGCCGCTTTAACCCCGCGGCCGCCAAAATGATGGCAGCATATTGCCCCTCATCGAGTTTGCGTAAACGGGTCTGCACATTGCCACGCAAAGGTTGTACCTGGAGATTGGAAAACCGAGCGCGTAATTGACTTTCTCTGCGCAAGCTGGATGTGCCTACAATACTGCCTGCTGGCAGTGATTCAAGATTGGCATACTGATTGGAAACGAAAGCATCTCGAGGATCTTCTCGTTCCGTGATGGCGGCAAGCCTGAATCCTTCGGGTACATTCATCGGCATATCTTTCATTGAATGCACCGCAATATCGGCCCGGCCATCTTCTAGAGCTTGTTCCAGTTCTTTGATGAAGAGACCTTTTCCGCCGATCTTCGATAACGATTGATCCAGAATCTGATCACCGCGCGTAGTCATGCCGAGTATGCTGATTTCAGTTTGCGGGTATAATTCGCTTAAACGGTTTTGAATAAACTGGGCTTGCCACATGGCCAGTAGACTCTCTCGGGAGGCGATGACTAGTTTCTTGGGGGGTAAGAATGAGTTGGGCATTAATTTATAAAATGAAAAAATTACAAAAAAATCTTCAAAGAAATCTTATTGGTAATCATTTTAGCATGGTCAGTACTGACTTGGCTTGTTGCAAGCATGTGCTGGATTCATTTTTAACCGTGGATGACTATTGCAATGAGTGCTGCTGATGTAGGGACTATAAGAGCCGAGAATTTAGTGGAGAGAGATAAAGATCTGCCATTGCGCGAGGATATTCGTTTTCTGGGCCGGATGCTGGGGGATACCCTACGAGAACAAGAAGGTGAAAGTGCTTTTGAGCTGGTTGAAAATATACGCCAAACTGCAATTCGCTTTCATCGGGATCAGGACCCGAAAGCTCGGCAGGAGCTTGATCTCATTCTGAATCGACTGAGTGACAAAGATTCATTGCCTGTCGTTCGGGCATTTAGCTATTTTTCCTTGCTTTCTAACATTGCTGAAGACGTTCATCATAATCGGCGTCGTCGTGCACACCTGCGGGCAGGTTCCACGCCTCAGGCGGGGAGCGTAACATTAGCGCTGGAGCGTGTATTGGAAGGAAAAAACGCGACTGTCCTCAATGAATTCTTTAAAAAAGCGGTTGTTTCACCGGTTCTGACCGCTCATCCCACTGAGGTTCAGCGACGCAGCATTCTGGATTGTCAGTTAACGATAGAGCGTTTGCTCAAAGAACGTGCGCGCACCGAACTTACTCCGAACGAATTACGCCATAATGAAGAAGGTTTGCGGGCTACCATTCAAATATTATGGCAAACACGCATGCTACGGCCGACACGGTTGACGGTACATGATGAAATAGAAAATGGCTTGGCCTATTACAGCTATACGTTCTTGACGGAAATTCCCTATATCTACGCCAAAATAGAGGATTTATTGGAACGTTTGCTGGGAGCGAATGCGCCATATGTGACTTCATTTCTTCGCATCGGCAGTTGGATTGGCGGGGATCGGGACGGCAATCCTTTCGTCACGCATGAAGCAATGATGCGGGCCATTGAACGCCAATCCGGACTGGCATTGGATTTTTATCTGGACGAAGTCAACAAGATTGGTCGTTCAATGAGCTTGACAGAGCGAATCGTTGATGTAAGTGATGAGGTAAAAGCGCTGGCTGCGAAGGCGCCCGATATTCCAAATCGATCCGATGAGCCGTACCGGCGAATTTTTCTCAGTTTTGCTGCACGCTTGGCAGAGACTTGCCGCAAGCTCGGTCACCAGGTTACGCCACCCGTTTCGGTGGCGAATTGCAAGCCGTATGAACGCAGCGCGGAATTTCTGCATGATCTCGATGTCATCATTAGTTCGCTGAAACAACATAAATCCTCGTGGGTAGCGCGCGGCGCATTGCGAAATTTGCGCCGCGCGGTTGATGTGTTCGGTTTTCATCTGGCTCCTTTGGATATGCGCCAGCACAGTAAAATTCATGAACAAGTCGTGACTGAATTATTCCAGCACAGAACACGGCATGAATATGTGCAACTGGATGAAGAGCAACGAATAGCATGGTTACTGGAAGAAATCAGCACGCCGCGGCCTTTGTCAGCATCTTATTCCGCTTATTCCGAAATGGCACAATCAGAACTGCGTATTTTGCAATGTGCAGCGGAAATTCATCGTCGGTTCGGGCGAGATGCGATGCCCAATTACATCATTTCCATGACTACTGGGATTGTGAACATTCTTGAAGTGGCTCTGCTGCTGCAGGAAGTGGGATTGCTGGAGGCAGGTAAAGATCCACAATTACACCTCAATATCATCCCGTTGTTTGAAACAATTGGTGATCTGCGTAGCTGCGGGCATATCATGGATCAATTATTTTCGTTACCCTATTATCGTAAGCTATTAAATTCACGTGGTAATGTGCAGGAAGTCATGCTGGGTTATTCTGACAGTAACAAGGATGGCGGTTTCATTACCTCAAATTGGGAAATTTATAAGGCTGAAATCGAACTTACCAAAATTTTTGCCAGGCATGACGTGGGCTTACGGTTATTTCACGGTCGCGGTGGTACGGTGGGACGAGGGGGCGGGCCCAGCTATCAGAGTATCCTGGCGCAACCTCCCGGTAGCGTAAATGGCCAGATACGTGTCACTGAGCAAGGAGAAGTCATCAGCAGCAAATATGCAGAACCAGAAATAGGGCGGCGAAATCTTGAGACATTGGTTGCGGCGACAATGGAGGCCACGTTGCTCAGTCATGATGTGATTGGCGCAAATGCAGATCGTTACTATGCTGCGATGGAAAAGCTCGCTTCCGCATCGTTTGCAGCTTATCGTGATCTGGTCTATGAGACGCCTGGCTTTAAGCAATTTTTTCTGGAATCTACGCCAATACGGGAGATGGCTGGATTGCATATCGGCAGCAGACCCCCGTCACGTAAGAATTCGGATGCTATTGAAGATTTGCGCGCAATTCCCTGGGTGTTCAGCTGGAGTCTGAGCCGGATGATGCTGCCCGGCTGGTATGGTTTTGGCCATGCAGTGGAAGCTTTTGTGAATCAGGAGAGCTCAGAGGCAGAGGGTGAAGGATTGGCATTACTCAAGGAAATGTTCCAGAAATGGCCTTTCATGCAAACATTGCTGTCGAATATGGATATGGTTCTGGCCAAGACGGATATGGGCATTGCTTCGCGCTATGCCGAACTGGTGGAAGATACGACATTACGAGAACAAATCTTCGGACGGATTCAAGAAGAGCGGGAAAGGAGCCAGAAATGGCTGTTTGCGGTGACTGGTCATACTGAGTTATTGCAGGATAATCCAACATTGGCGCGCAGTATTCGAAATAGAACGCCTTACATTGATCCTCTAAATCACTTGCAGGTGGAATTATTGCGCCGCTACCGATCAGGGGAAGATAGCGAAGAAGTGAAGCGTTCGATACATTTGACCATTAATGGCGTGACAGCCGGATTGCGTAATAGCGGTTAGGTTTTCTTGAGGTAATGTGACTGATTGGATGTGGTTTTTGAAGTGTATGTGCAGGAGGTGTGAGTGCAGATTAATCGGTTGATATGTGCCGTATTGTTCAGTGTTTGTTCGCAATGGGTATGGGCTTCTTTGCCTATTCAATTTTGGCAAACACCGGCTGGTGCACGCGTATATTTTGTCGAGAATCATGATTTGCCGATATTGGATATCAGCGTCGAGTTCGCCGCCGGCAGTGGTAGGGATGTGATCAACAAATCAGGTTGTGCCAATCTGGTGCGACACATGCTCAGCCTGGGGGCTGGCGGTTTGACCGAGGATCAGATTACTACTGCATTGGTCGATGTGGGCGCCCAAATCCATGGTCACTTCGATCGCGACCGTGCCGGCATTTCTTTGCGCACCTTGAGCAGCGATCGTGAACGTAAACAAGCGCTCGATGTTCTGGCCCGCATCATTCAACATCCTGAATTTTCACCGACGGTATTGGCGCGCGAGAAAGCCAGAATCGTGGCCGGAATCAAGGAATCGAGCACGAAACCGGATTATATTGCTGATCAAGAGCTCACGAAAATGCTCTATGGTGATCATCCTTATGGACTCAACGAAATAGGGGAAATTGACACCGTCAGTTCATTGCAGCGACAAGATTTACTTGATTTCTATAAATCAAATTATGTGACTAATCAAGTGGTGATTGCGATCATTGGCGATGTAAGCCGAAGTGAGGCGGAAACTATCGTTAAGTCCCTGACGGAGGATTTACCTTCTGGATCACGTCAAGTGACAATTCCAACCGTTCAAGCTCCTGTCGCAGGCATAAGAAGGATTTCGCATCCAGCAACCCAAAGTCATATTCAATTGGCTTATCCGGGATTGCGTCGGATTGATCCCGATTATTTTCCGCTATTAGTGGGCAATCATATTCTTGGAGGCGGTGGGTTCGTTTCGCGTTTGATGGAAGAGGTTCGTCAACAGCGTGGCTTGGCGTACAGTGTCAGCAGTTATTTTTCCCCATTCAAAGAACAAGGGCCGTTTTTGATCGGCTTACAGACCAAGAAAGAACAATCTGAGGATGCATTTTCACTTACGCTGAAGGTGCTCAGAGATTTTGTGAAGGAAGGGCCTACAGCAGAGGAATTGATCGCGGCCAAAAAAAATATCATTGGCGGTTTTCCATTGCGTATCGACAGTAATAGTAAGATCCTCGGATATCTCTCCATGATTGGTTTTTATAATTTACCGCTGACGTACTTGGATGATTATTTGACAGCGGTTGAGGCAGTGACGGTCGAGCAGATTCGAGATGCTTTTCAGCGGCGTATCCAACCGGATGGCATGGTCGCTGTCATAGTGGGTGCTCTTGATCAATGAATTTTTGAAGCATGATGGTGTCAACTCGAGGCAAGGTTCGCATTATTGGAGGCGAATGGCGCAGTCGTTTGCTGACTTTCCCGGATTATTCGGACTTAAGACCAACTGCGAATAGAATTCGGGAAACGGTATTCAATTGGTTGGGGCAGGACCTGAGCGGTTTAAATTGCCTCGATTTATTTGCGGGTAGTGGTGCCTTGGGGTTCGAAGCTGCGTCCCGGGGAGCGAAGCGAGTTGTGATGGTGGAGGATGATGCACGTGCTTATGCTGCGCTTCGAGAAAATAAAACAAGGTTGTCGGCGATTCAAGTTGAGTTGCTTAAGATGAATGCCCTGGCTTTTCTGCAATCCGATGTGCGGCAATTTGATCTGATTTTTCTTGATCCGCCTTACCGTCTGGAATTGTTGCCGACATTGCTGCCATTACTGCCAGTTCATCTTGAGAAGGATGGGACGGTTTATATCGAAACACAAGGGAATGGGTGTTCTGATAAAGCGTGGAATGTGACTCGTAGCGGCAGAGCTGGCAAAGTCTGTTATCAGCTTCTGGAGTTAGTATCGCATGGATAAAGTGGTTTACCCCGGTACTTTCGACCCCGTCACGCGCGGACATGAAGATCTGGTGCGTCGTGCCTCGCGTCTGTTTGATCAGGTCATCGTAGCTGTGGCTATCAATAGTGGTAAAAAGCCATTTTTCTCCATCGAGGAACGGGTCGATATGGCGCAGAAAGTTTTAATGGATTGCGAGAACGTCAAGATCATGCCATTTTCAGGTTTGTTGATGAATTTTCTGCAACAGCAGAATGCGCGAATTATTCTGCGCGGCTTACGTGCGGTTTCGGATTTTGAGTATGAATTTCAGATGGCTGGCATGAACCGCGGAATGTACCCCGATGTGGAGACATTATTTATGACGCCATCCGAGCAATATATGTTCATCTCTGCCACAATCGTTCGTGAGATCGCATCGCTGGGAGGGAATGTTGAAACTTTTGTCCAACCTTTGGTTGCTGAAAAACTGCAAAAAATAGTTATAAGATAGGTTTGTGAGATAACAAGATGGCACTGATTATTACCGACGAATGTATCAATTGCGATGTGTGTGAACCAGAGTGCCCTAACGGAGCCATTTCGCAAGGTGAAGAAATCTACTTGATCGATCCGAATTTATGCACAGAATGTGTGGGACACTACAATGAACCTCAGTGTGTTGAGGTATGCCCTGTCGATTGCATCATTATCAATCCTGATAAGATTGAGAGCAAAGAGGAGTTACGAGCTAAATATCAAGCTCTTGTTTCCAAATAAGCGAATGGTGTCGGAAGAGATGCTACGCTCAGACATATGGGGAGTCAAACTCAAAATTCTGCTTTTATCGCGCTCATCTGCGATGTTTGACGATCCCTCTTTTCAGAATTTCTCGCGATCATTACTGTGAATTTTCCTTGGCAATAAGAACATGCGTCGTCCTATATGGCTATGCTGAATAGAGATCGGTACAGCGCCCTGTAAAGCAATCGAAATCGATAAAACTTCAAGTGCATTATTTCTTTGACTGAAAAGAGTGAATGATCTTTTCTGTCTCACATAGTGCTTCGTTTGATAAATTTACCCTTAATTTTTATTTCCTTGTCCCGTTAGCAAGTTGGAGTTGGTTAACTCGAAGCTTGTATTTCTAGATATTTTTCTCGCATTAGCAATACCACTAAATTGTCTCAAGAGGGCATCATAATGAACATATTGGAGCTGTTGGCTTTCGTGGTAAAAAATAGCGCATCAGATTTGCATTTATCTGCGGGTATGCCTCCGATGATTCGTGTTCATGGTGAAATTCGGCGCATCAATTTGCCCGAAATGAATCATAAGGAAGTGCATGAAATGATCTATGACATCATGAATGATAGTCAAAGAAAATTCTATGAAGAACATCTGGAATGTGATTTTTCTTTTGCAGTTCCCAATCTTGCCCGTTTTCGTGTGAATGCATTCAGTACACAGCGCGGTGCTGCGGCTGTGATGCGGACGATTCCGTCCAAAGTGCTCAGTTTGGAAGATATCAAGGCTCCCAAGATATTCGCTGAAATTGCTAAGCAGCCTCGCGGCGTCGTATTGGTGACAGGACCTACTGGATCAGGAAAATCAACCACATTGGCTGCCATGATCAATGATATTAATGAAAATGAGTATGGTCATATCCTCACGTTGGAAGATCCCATTGAGTTTGTGCATGAAAGTAAGAAATGCTTGATTAATCAGCGCGAAATAGGAAGAGATACCCTGAGTTTTTCCAATGCGCTTCGCTCGGCATTACGTGAGGATCCGGACATCATTTTAGTGGGCGAAATGCGTGATCTGGAAACGATTCGCTTGGCAATGACTGCAGCAGAAACGGGTCATTTGGTGTTTGGGACGTTGCACACCAGCTCAGCAGCTAAAACTATTGACCGTATTATCGATGTGTTTCCGGCAGAAGAGAAAGAAATGATGCGGGCTATGCTGTCGGAGTCGCTGCGTGCCGTGATTTCTCAAGCTTTATTGAAAACAAAAGACGGCAAGGGGCGTGTGGCAGCGCATGAAATAATGATCGGCACGCCGGCTATTCGTAATTTGATCCGTGAGGCAAAGGTGGCGCAAATGTATTCAGCGATTCAAACAGGTCAAGGGGTTGGCATGCAAACACTGGATCAGAATCTGACTGATTTGGTAAAACGTAACGTCATCTCAGTCGCAGAAGCAAGAAGTAAAGCCATGAATAAAGATAATTTCAGATAAAAGATTCAGATCAATCAGAATTTAGAGGTGCGCAATGGATAAAGAACAAGCGATGAAATTTATGTGCGATCTGCTGCGTTTGATGCTCAGCAAGAAAGCATCAGATCTGTTTATAACAGCGGGTTTTCCGCCTGCAATGAAAATAGATGGAAAAATGACGCCGGTTTCGCAGCAAACGCTGACAGCACAGCATACCGAAATGCTGGCGAAAGCCATTATGAATGAGGGTCAATGCACAGAATTCGAAACCCGCAAAGAAGCCAATTTTGCAATTAATCCGCCCGGAATTGGGCGTTTTCGTGTAAATGCCTTCGTTCAGCAGCAGCGCGTAGGTATAGTGCTTCGAACCATCACAACAAAAATTCCGGAGTTTGATGATTTGGGGTTGCCGCAAGTGCTGAAGGAAGTGGTAATGAGCAAACGAGGATTGGTGATTTTTGTCGGTGGAACCGGTTCTGGAAAATCGACGTCAATGGCAGCACTCATCGGTCATAGGAACAGAAATAGTTACGGTCATATCATCACGATTGAAGACCCAGTAGAGTATGTGCATGAGCATATCAATTGTGTAATTACTCAGCGCGAAGTAGGCGTGGATACGGACTCGTGGGAAGCGGCATTAAAAAATACTCTGCGACAAGCACCGGATGTCATCTTGATCGGGGAAATTCGAGACCGTGAAACGATGGAGCATGCGATTGCCTTTGCTGAAACAGGCCATCTTTGTATGGGAACACTGCACGCAAATAGTGCAAATCAAGCTCTTGATCGTATCATCAACTTTTTCCCGGAAGAGCGACGTACGCAGTTGCTGATGGACTTGTCGTTGAATTTAAGAGCATTAGTAGCGCAGCGATTGATTCCTGCCAAAGATGGTCAGGGCCGCGTAGCGGCAATTGAAGTGCTACTGAATTCTCCGTTGATAGCGGATCTGATTTTCAAGGGTAATGTTCACGAAATTAAAGAGATCATGAAAAAATCTCGCGAAATGGGTATGCAGACTTTCGATACCGCCCTATTCGAGCTTTATGAAACAGGGAAAATCAGTTACGAAGACGCGTTAAGAAATGCCGATTCTATGAACGAACTTAGATTGCAAATTAAGATCGCCGGAGCAGAAGTTAAAAACACAGATTTTTCATCAAATATAAAACACTTGTCTATCACATAAGAGAAATATATGCATGAATTGATCAGTAACTATTCCTTTTCTTTGTATATCTCTCTCTTTCTCATTCAAATGAGATCATTTTTATTTCAATAAGCTATCTTAATCCCGGATTGCTCCTTAAAATCACGCCAGTTTCCATTCATTGACTCAATAAGTTAATTGGGCTAACATACGCGCTTTTTTAAGCGTGCAGAAATACAGTCTGAAAGACTGCTCTAGCAGAAAAATCAAGTAATGTGTCTTGGATAAAAAATAGACCACTTTATATTGTTCTGCGTATACAAAGCCTTATTACTATCGTAATAGCAGGATTTTTTCTGATTTTTTTTGATGTGCATAGTGGCATGTCGGCGATATTGGGCGGAGCTGTTAGTGTAGCGTCATCAGCCGCCTTTGCAATCATCGTATCCAGTAAAATAGGATACATAGCCAGTGATACAGTTAGGTTGGCTTTACGAGCTGAAGCGGTAAAAATAATACTAACGATAGGCTTGTTATGGGTAGTATTCAAATTTTATGCGAGCGTGAATGCAATAGTTTTCGTAGGAACATTCATTTTTATTGTTTTGATTCATAGCTTGGCCTTGTTGGTAACAGATGATACAAAGAAAAGCTAATTCATATAAGTAATCGGGAAGCGCATGGCATCAGGAACAGAACTCACTCCAACATCCTATATTGATCATCATCTCACTTATTTAACAGCGCAAGTCGGCGAAGGTTCATTTTGGGTTTTGCATGTTGATACTTTGATAACATCTATAATTTTAGGTGTCATCAGTCTCGGCTTTATTTGGCTAGTAGTGCGTAAGGCTACACCAGGTGTGCCTTCAAAAAGACAAGCATTTGTCGAGCTCGCTGTAGAATTCATAGATAATGAGGTGAAAAATACTTTTCATGGTAATCGGCATGCGTTTGTCGCTCCTGCGGCATTGACGGTTTTTATCTGGGTGCTGATGATGAATGCAATGGATATTCTGCCGATCGACATCATGGCGTGGATTCTGGAGCATGGATTCGGCTTGCATAACTGGAAGATTGTGCCAACTACCGATGTCAATACTACATTTGCTTTGGCGCTTTCGATATGGTTTTTGATGCTGTTCTTTAATGTGAAAGTGAAAGGACTCGGGGGTTGGTTGCATGAGCTTTTTTGTACGCCATTTGGAAGTAATCCATTGCTGTGGATTTTGAATCTACTATTCAACTTCATCGAGTATGTCTCTAAACCGCTATCGCATTCGCTGCGTCTATTCGGGAATATTTATGCTGGGGAGATAATTTTCTTGTTGCTAGGTATGTGGGCGGCAACAGGGATATCCGGCACAATCTTTGGTTCTATTCTCGGTGCTGGATGGGCAATATTTCACATATTGATCGTAACGCTGCAGGCATTCATTTTTATGATGCTAACAGTGGTTTATATCTCAATGGCTCATGAATCTCACTGAGTTTTAAAAGCTTCTTTTTGTTGTATATTATTAATCTTGATAAAGGGAAATTATAATGGAGAATTTGCAGTTTTTGGCAATGATTCAGGCGTACACCGGGATTGGCATTGGTTTGATGATCGGTCTAGGTGCGGCAGGAGCATGTATTGGTGTGGGTGTGATGTGCAGTCGTTTTCTAGAAGGAGCGGCTCGCCAACCTGAGATGATTCCAACTTTGCAAGGCAAGGTATTTCTTTTACTTGGTTTGACTGATGCGTCATTCATTATTGCTGTAGGATTGGCTATGTTGTTTGCTTTCGGCAATCCATTGCTGGCAGTAATTCAATAATAATGTTTTATTGCTGTTGTATAGATCAGATTTTACAGGCTTGTCATGAATATTAACTTTACTTTAATTTCTCAGGCGATAGCCTTCTCGGTGTTTATTTGGTTCACGATTAAGTTTGTTTGGCCACCCTTATTGCGAGCGATTGAAGATCGCCAAAAAACTATAGCTGATGGGTTAGCTGCTGGTGAGCGAGGTCGTCATGAGTTAGAACTGGCAAGTCAACGCTCGTCTGATGTTTTGAAAGAAGCTAAGCAACGTGCTTCCGAGATCATTCTGCAAGCAGAAAAGCGAGCAACGGAAGTAGTTGAAGAAGCCAAGCGAACCGCAAAAGAAGAAGGGGATCGAATAGTTGCCGGTGCCAAAGCGGATATAGAGCATGAAATGTTTAGCGCCAAAGAAGCGCTGCGCCAACATGCTGCGCAATTGGCAGTGGCGGGCGCTGCTAAAATCTTGCGGCGTGAAGTCGATGCCAAGGCGCATGCAGATATATTAGCTTCAATTGAGGAAGACTTGAAATAATGGCTGAAGCGATTACAGTTGCTAGACCTTATGCTGAGGCAGTGTATAAGCATGCTGCGGCCAGTAATGAACTATCTCAATGGTCAAAAATGTTGCAACTTGCCGCAATGATTGCCGAGAGTGGCGAATTCAAATTGCTGGTAGGTAATCCTGTGGTTACGGCGAAGCAATTGGGAGAAATATTTCTTGAGATCGGCAAGAGTAAATTTAATTCAGAGGCTCGTAATCTATTGATGCTATTGGCAGATAATAAACGAATGCAGGTATTGCCACAGATTAGTCAACTCTTCGAGCAATTAAAAGCCCAGCATGAAGGGGTGTTAGAAGCCAAGATAGTGAGCGCTTTTGCCTTAGAAGGAAAGCAGCTTAGAAAATTGGTAGACGATCTCGAACAAAAGTTTAAGCGCAAAATAGAGGCTCGGGTGAGTGTGGATCCAGAGTTAATTGGCGGTGTAAAAGTTGAAATTGGTGATGAGATTCTTGATGCCTCGGTGCGCGGTAAATTAGAAGCCATGGCCATTGCCCTTAAAAGCTAGGAGTTAAAAAATGCAGTTAAATCCATCCGAAATCAGTGAACTGATTAAAAAAAGGATAGAAGGACTTGTTGATACAGCAGAGGTTCGTACACAAGGCACCATTGTTTCGGTGACAGATGGCATTGTGCGTATTCATGGCTTATCAGATGTTATGCAGGGCGAGATGTTGGAGTTCCCTGGAAATACTTATGGTTTGGCTTTGAATCTTGAGAGAGATTCAGTGGGGGCCGTGATCATGGGTGCTTATGAGCATATTCGTGAGGGCGACACGGTCAAGTGCACTGGTCGCATTCTTGAAGTACCGGTAGGTGAAGGATTGCTCGGTCGCGTAGTAAATTCGCTAGGGCAGCCCATTGATGGTAAAGGCCCGATTACAGCAGCAAAATCTGAGCCTATCGAAAAAATTGCTCCAGGGGTTATTTGGCGGCAGTCAGTTGATCAACCGGTTCAAACTGGGCTCAAATCAGTGGATTCCATGGTTCCAATTGGACGTGGCCAGAGGGAATTGATTATCGGTGATCGTCAAACAGGAAAAACTGCAGTGGCCATTGATGCAATTCTTAATCAAAAAGGCCAAAACATGCTTTGTATCTATGTTGCGGTCGGCCAAAAAGCATCCTCGATAGCTAACGTGGTTCGCAAATTGGAAGAACATGGTGCGATGGAATATACCATCGTCGTGGCAGCAACAGCATCAGAATCCGCTGCTATGCAATTTATTGCTCCGTATTCAGGCTGTACGATGGGGGAATATTTTCGCGACAAAGGTCAGGACGCACTGATCGTTTACGATGATTTGACCAAGCAAGCATGGGCTTATAGGCAAATTTCTCTGTTATTGAGACGTCCACCGGGTCGAGAGGCTTATCCCGGTGATGTTTTTTATCTTCATTCTCGTTTACTAGAGAGAGCAGCGCGAGTAAGCGCTGCATATGTCGAAAAAGCTACCGACGGCGCTGTAAAAGGAAAAACTGGATCTTTGACGGCTCTGCCGATTATTGAAACACAGGCTGGTGACGTGACCGCTTTCGTTCCAACCAACGTAATTTCAATTACTGACGGGCAAATATTTCTTGAAACCGGTTTGTTTAATGCAGGGATTCGACCTGCGATCAATGCTGGTGTTTCGGTTTCACGTGTAGGAGGTGCTGCACAAACTAAGGTAATCAAGAAACTTGGTGGTGGCATACGCTTGGCATTAGCTCAATATCGGGAATTGGCAGCATTTGCACAATTTGCTTCGGATTTGGACGAAGCAACCCGTAAACAGCTTGAACGCGGAAAGATGGCAACAGAATTGATGAAGCAGCCCCAGTATGCAACGCTTAGCGTTTCAGAAATGGCGCTCACACTTTTTGCAATCAACAATGGCTACTTTGATGATGTTGAAGTAAATCGTGCATTAGCATTTGAATCCGCATTGAAAAGCTATATACGCAGTCAGCACGGTGCCATATTGGATAAAATTGAGAAAAGTAAGGAATTGGATGCTGAAACCGAAAAAGAGTTGACAGCAGCAATTCAAGAATTCAAGCAAAACGGAACATACTAAGCAAATGGCTGGCAGCAGAGAAATCCGGAATAAAATCAAGAGCGTAAAGAATACGCAAAAGATAACGCGTGCCATGGAAATGGTGGCGGCATCAAAAATGCGTAAAGCTCAGGATCGCATGAAAAAGGCCCGTCCCTACGGGGAGAAAATACGTAATGTGGCAGCTCACATGAGCCGGGCTAATACTGAGTATCGACATCCTTTTTTGATCGCTCGGGATACAGTCAAGCGTGTGGGTATTATCATCGTGACGTCGGATAAAGGACTTTGTGGTGGATTAAATACCAATATCTTGCGTAGAGCTCTTACTCAGATGAAGAATTGGCAATCAGAAGGCGAACAAATCGAAGTGTGCTGTATCGGTAACAAAGGTTTGGGCTTCATGAGCCGAATTGGCGCGAATGTCATTTCTCAAGTGGTGGCTTTAGGCGATACGCCTGACATGTCAAGACTGATAGGTGCAGTTAAAGTGGTATTAGATGGTTATACCAATGATCAATTCGATCGTGTATATGTTTTCTATAATCGTTTTATCAATACCATGAAACAAGAGCCTGTCATGGAGCAATTGCTTCCGTTGACTGATGAACGCATGCATAGTGATGAATCGGGTAGTGATAAACCTAAAACTACCTGGGATTATATTTACGAGCCAGAAGCGAAACCAGTCATTGATGATATTATGGTGCGTTATGTGGAAGCATTAATCTATCAGGCGGTTACTGAGAATATGGCATCCGAACAATCTGCGCGTATGGTAGCTATGAAAGCAGCATCAGATAATGCCGGCAGTGTTATTGATGAATTAACGTTGATTTATAACAAATCACGACAAGCCGCAATTACCAAAGAATTGTCTGAAATTGTCGGTGGTGCTGCGGCCGTTTAAAATTTTTGTATATAAGTTTAGGGAACAACGATGAGTCAAGGAAAAATTGTTCAGTGTATTGGTGCAGTGATTGATGTGGAGTTTGCGCGCGAATCCCTCCCAAAAGTTTATGATGCATTGGTTATGGAAGGATCAGATCTAACGCTAGAAGTGCAACAACAGCTTGGTGATGGCGTTGTCCGCACTATTGCACTGGGATCTTCCGATGGGTTACGTCGGGGAATGATCGTCCAGAATACTGGTAAACAAATTTCAGTGCCGGTAGGAACGAAGACATTGGGAAGAATCATGGATGTATTGGGTCGTCCAATTGATGAAATGGGTGATATTGGAGCCGAGCAGCATATGTCGATTCATCGTGAAGCACCTGCTTTTGATGAGTTATCGGCATCGACTGAATTGTTGGAAACCGGAATCAAAGTGATCGATTTGATTTGTCCGTTTGCTAAGGGTGGAAAGGTTGGGCTTTTTGGCGGCGCTGGAGTCGGTAAAACTGTCAATATGATGGAATTGATTCGTAATATTGCGATTGAGCACAGCGGCTACTCAGTTTTTGCAGGCGTAGGAGAACGTACGCGTGAAGGTAATGACTTTTATCATGAGATGAAAGACTCTAAAGTTCTTGATAAGGTCGCTCTCGTGTATGGTCAAATGAATGAACCGCCCGGTAATCGTCTTCGCGTAGCACTTACCGGTTTGACCATGGCTGAATCATTTCGTGATGAGGGGCGTGACGTGTTGTTCTTTGTCGATAACATTTATCGATACACCTTAGCAGGAACCGAAGTATCTGCATTGTTGGGTCGTATGCCGTCTGCGGTGGGATATCAGCCTACCCTTGCTGAGGAGATGGGAAGACTGCAAGAGCGTATTACTTCTACGAAGACAGGTTCTATTACTTCGATTCAAGCAGTCTATGTGCCGGCGGACGATTTAACTGATCCATCGCCAGCAACTACCTTTGGTCACTTGGATGCGACGGTCGTGTTGTCACGTGATATTGCTTCACTGGGAATTTATCCAGCCGTAGATCCTTTAGATTCCACTTCCCGTCAACTTGATCCACAAGTTGTAGGTGAAGATCACTATAATACCGCTCGGGCTGTACAGCAAACTTTGCAACGATATAAAGAATTGAGAGACATTATCGCTATTTTGGGAATGGATGAACTTTCACCCGAAGATAAATTGGTTGTAAGCCGGGCCCGTAAAATTCAACGCTTCCTGTCGCAACCTTTTAATGTTGCAGAGGTCTTTACTGGATCTCCTGGAAAATATGTCTCTCTCAAGGATACTATCAAAGGATTTAAAGGTATTGTTGAAGGTGAATATGATGAACTACCTGAGCAGGCATTTTATATGGTCGGTAGTATCGAAGAAGCTGTGGAAAAATCTAAAACTCTTCAATAATCAGAGGAATAATTGTGATGGGCACCATTTTTCATCTTGATATCGTAAGTGCCGAAGAGTCTATTTATTCTGGACCAGTGGAATTTTTAGTTGCACCAGCGCAAATGGGAGAAGTAGGTATTTATCCCCGTCATACTCCTATGCTGACGAAGATTAAGTCTGGGATGGTTCGCGTTAAGGCACAATTGAAAGAAGAAGAGTTAATTTATGTGTCAGGCGGTATGCTGGAAGTTCAGCCGGATGTTGTCACAATTCTGGCAGATACTGCCGTACGCAGCCATGATCTTGATGAAGTGAAAGCATTAGAAGCCAAACGAGTTGCAGAGGAGGCTATGCAAAATCGTGAATCCGAATTGGATTATGCTAAAGCGCAAGCTGAGTTGATCGAAGCGATGGCACAATTGGCGGCAATTGATAAATTGAGAAAGCGGGGACATTAATTGTTCCAAAATTAAAAAGGCGACATGCGATATGTCGCCTTTTTTCATTTATACAAAAGATATTGACTTTGCTAGGAATCAAATATTACCGGCTCTGAAAAATTCTTCGATAAAGATTAATCATTGTTTTGGAAGAATATCTATAAACAATGAGATTTATACAAATGATTGTGTACTTCTAAGAAATTGATTAACCCATCTATTTTTACCAGAAGGAAACTACTATTGTGACAAAGCTGAATATCGTAATTCTTGCGGCGGGTGTTGGAAAGCGCATGCAATCATCTCTGCCAAAAGTTCTGCATCCATTGGCGGGCATGCCTTTACTTCTTCATATCATTAAAACGGTCAGTTCGCTAATGCCTCATAAAATATGCACAGTAATAGGGCATGGCGGGGAAAAAATTAAACAAGCAATCCCCATGGCCGATCTGACATGGGTTGTACAAGAACATCAGCTTGGCACGGGGCATGCTGTCATGCAGGCACAATCCCATCTCGATCCAGAGGGCTTAACTCTGATACTGTACGGTGATGTTCCACTAATTAAGGCTGATACTCTCAAGAAATTGCTGGATGCTGTAGAAGATAAACATTGCGCATTACTTACATCCACCATGGAAAACCCAAGTGGTTATGGTCGAATTTTACGAAATGCTGAGACAGGCGTGATTACGGGAATCATCGAACAAAAAGACGCCAGCCAAGAACAACAAAATATATGTGAAATTAATACGGGAATTATGGCAATTCCCAATCGTTATTTGCATGAGTGGTTATCAAAAATTAATAATAAAAATGCGCAAGGGGAATATTATTTGACAGATCTCATTGAGATTGCTGCAAGCCAAGGCATAACTGTTAAATCAGTTCAGCCTGACAATTTCTGGGAGATCATGGGCGTCAATAATAAAACTCAACTTGCCGAACTGGAACGAATTTATCAAAAAGAATATGCAAATAAATTATTGGATCAAGGTGTTACTTTAATGGACCCGGCGCGGATTGATGTGCGAGGTGAGTTGACTTGTGGATCAGATGTCACAATTGATGTTGATTGTATTTTTGAAGGGATTGTCAAGCTGGGCGATGGCGTGCATGTAAGTTCCCATTGCATTTTGAAAAATGTTATTGTTGCAGCAGGAACGCAGATTGCTCCCTGCAGTGTCATTGAAGATACCGAGATAGGAGCAAGCTGTAAGATTGGTCCTTTTGCAAGAATTCGTCCTGGCACTATGCTTCTGGATAAAGTGCATATCGGTAATTTTGTTGAAGTGAAGAATAGCCACATAGCTGCTGGAAGTAAAGCTAATCACCTAAGTTATATTGGGGACTCCGAGGTTGGAGAGAGAGTCAATATCGGTGCAGGAACCATTACCTGCAATTATGATGGCGCAAATAAGCATCGAACCATCATAGAAGATGATGTGTTCATCGGATCCGATACACAGCTTGTCGCACCCGTCAGAGTTTCTAAAGGTTCTACTATTGGAGCGGGATCGACGATTACAAAAGATACGCCCGAAGATGCGTTGACTTTGTCGCGAGCTAAGCAAGTGAGCGTTTCTGATTGGAAACGTCCAACAAAATCTAAAAAATAAAATTCCAACGTCATTGAGTGAGAAAACTCGCTGTATAAGGGAGAAGTTGAGATGTGCGGAATAGTTGGGGCAATTGCGAAAGTAAACATAGTACCTGTTCTCTTAGAGGGATTGTTGCGTCTAGAGTACAGAGGTTATGATTCGGCAGGATTGGTGGTAACCAATGATGGCTTGCATCGATTGCGTACGACGGGGCGAGTAACTGAATTACGAAAACTTGCTGCAGAACAGAAAACATCTGGGCTGGCAGGCATTGCACACACGCGCTGGGCAACACATGGAGAGCCTTCTGAACGCAATGCTCATCCTCATTTTTCAGGAGAAGAATTACGAATAGCTGTCGTTCATAACGGCATCATCGAAAATCATGAAGACATACGTATTTTTCTCAAGAAACAAGGCTACATATTCACTTCGGATACCGATACCGAAGTCATCGCACATTTAATTGCTTTCAAGCTGAAGCAGGCGACTGATTTGATGCAAGCCGTGTGTCTTTCGATAGCTGAGCTTCAGGGCGCTTATGCGATTGCTGTCATGGAAGAAACTCATCCGGAGCGGATTGTTGTAGCAAGAAATGGTGCGCCTTTGTTGATCGGTGTAGGAAAAGATGGGAATTACGTGGCATCGGATTCCTCAGCATTGCTAAAGACTACTCGCAATATTATTTATCTGGAAGAAGGCGATGTCGCTGAAATAAATAGCCAGGAATACCGCATCGTCAATTGTTTGCATAAACAAACGGGCGAGGCGGTTGATCGTATTGTGCACGAAAGTAGTATTTCGAATGAAGCAATTGAATTGGGTCCCTATGCTCATTTCATGCAAAAAGAAATATTCGAGCAACCGAGTGCAGTCGCAAATACACTTGAAATGGTATTCAACGCCCAATCAATTTCGGCTAATTTATTTGGCAATGAAGCAGAAAAAATTTTTTCACGCATCAATCAAGTTCTGATCATCGCGTGTGGAACCAGCTATCATGCTGGCTTGGTAGCTAGATACTGGATGGAAAGTGTTGCCGGCTTACCCTGTAATGTCGAGATAGCCAGCGAATACCGTTATCGTGACCCTATTGCCGATCCCGATACGCTAGTCATCGGAATTTCTCAATCGGGCGAGACCGCAGATACGTTAGCGGCGCTGAGTTACGCAAGAAAATTAGGTCATCTTTACAGCTTGGCAATTTGTAACGTTCCAGAAAGCGCATTGATACGTCAGACCACGTTGCGATTTCTAACTCGAGCAGGCCCAGAAATTGGCGTGGCGTCAACCAAAGCTTTTACGACACAACTTGCTTCACTCTTGTTGCTGGCTGTAACACTTGCAAAAATCCGCCGCCATCTATCCCCAGAGGATGAGAAAAAAATGATTGCGGCGCTAAGACATTTACCTCTTGCGTTACATAATGTTTTACAAGTAGAGTCGCAAGTCAAGAACTGGGCCAGAAATTTTGCCCAGAAAAGACATGCATTGTTTCTGGGGCGTGGCGTTCATTATCCGATTGCCATGGAAGGCGCCCTGAAGCTCAAGGAAATCTCTTATATTCATGCTGAGGCATATGCAGCAGGTGAGTTGAAGCATGGACCGTTAGCGCTAGTTGATAGCGAAATGCCAATCGTTGCGATTGCACCTAATGATCAATTGCTTGGAAAACTCAAGTCCAATTTGCAAGAAGTACATGCGCGCGGGGGGGAGCTCTATGTATTTGCAGATGCTGATTCTCACATTACGGAAAGTAAAAACTTGCACGCCATTCGATTAGCCGAACATGCTGGTTTACTCAGTCCAATTCTTCATACCATTCCTTTGCAGTTTCTAGCCTATCATGTCGCATTGGAGAAAAGAACGGATGTCGATAAACCGAGAAATCTAGCTAAAGCGGTAACAGTCGAATAATGTCAAATCTATCTATCGAGATGATTCTGACTTGACCAGAGGCTTTGATTCAGAATTAAGAAATACAAGAGCTGATTATCGTTGAAAAGCTTGTATACTTCTGATATCAACTATTGGTATACGTTGGCTTAAGAAAGGGTAATTGAAATATGGCAGGTCATAGCAAATGGGCTAATATTAAGCATAAGAAAGCTGCGCAGGATGCCAAGCGCGGAAAAGTTTTTACTCGACTAATCAAGGAAATCACTGTGGCTGCTCGAATGGGGGGCAGTGATATTAGCAGTAACCCGCGTTTGCGGTTGGCTGTTGACAAGGCATATGATCAGAACATGCCAAAAGATAATGTTGAACGTGCAATTAAACGTGGAAGTGGTGAACTAGAAGGCGTTGATTATGAAGAGATTCGCTATGAGGGGTATGGAATAGCCGGTGCAGCAGTCATGGTTGATTGCATGACGGATAATCGAGTTCGTACTGTTGCTGATGTGCGGCATGCTTTCACTAAATATGGGGGGAATTTAGGAACGGATGGTTCCGTCAATTTTTTATTCAAGCATTGTGGGCAACTGATCTTCGAACCCGGCACCAATGAAGATAGCCTTATGGAAGCGGCATTAGATGCTGGAGCAGAAGATGTTGTGACTAATGATGATGGCAGCATTGAAGTGATTACTGCACCTTACGAATTTATAAGAATCAAGGAAGCCTTAGAAAAAGCAGGTTTTAAAGCGGAATTGACGGAAGTTACTATGAAACCAAGCAATGAAGCTGTATTGACCGGTGATGACGTAATAAAGATGCAAAAATTAATTGATGCCTTGGAAAATCTTGATGATGTTCAGAATGTATACACTAATGCCGTGCTGGACGAATAAATTCTGTTGTATGTACGGGGGGTAAAATTCGTATTCTCGGTATAGATCCTGGGCTGCGGATCACGGGATTTGGTGTGATTGATCATACAGAGGGCAGTTTATTCTACATTGGTAGTGGCTGTATTAAAACTTCCGAAGGTACCTTACCTGATCGACTTAAAGTGATTTTAGATGGCTTGGATGAAATTATTACCGAATATCGACCTGAATATGTGGCAATTGAGCAGGTGTTTGTTAATATCAATCCTAAATCAACGCTCTTGCTAGGACAGGCCCGTGGTGCAGCGATATGTGCTGCAGTTAAGCAAAATCTGATAATAGCAGAATATACTGCATTGCAAATCAAACAAGCCGTGGTTGGTAATGGTCATGCAAAAAAAAACCAAGTGCAAGACATGGTGGTGCGTTTGCTGAACTTAATGGATAGTCCGCGTGCGGATGCTTCAGATGCTTTAGCATGTGCGATCTGCCATGCACATAATGGATTGAATTTGGGGAGAATTCCATTAACCGGTTATCGTATGAAGCGGGGGCGGTTAGTATGATTGGTCGGTTGGCAGGGATATTGCGTGAAAAACACCCTCCACAGGTAGTATTGGATGTGCAAGGAGTGGGCTATGAGATCGATGTGCCCATGAGTACATTTTATGACCTTCCCGAAACGGGAGTTTCAGTCGCGCTCTATACGCACCTCGTCATTCGTGAGGATATGCATTTGCTGTTCGGTTTTTTAACGGAATCAGAACGGCAAACGTTCCGCATATTGGTGAAAATTTCTGGGATTGGCGCAAGAACGGCATTGGCCCTCCTCTCCGGTTTAAGCGTTTCTGATCTGCATCAGGCGGTAGTTTCGCAAGATAGTGCGAGGCTTATTAAAGTACCGGGGATTGGAAAAAAAACCGCCGAACGCCTGCTGCTGGAATTACGCGATAAATTAAGCTCTGCAGTCAGGGGGCTGAGTCAATCACCAATCCCCATCACAAACTCGGATGACATAATTAATGCTCTATTATCATTGGGTTATAGTGAACGTGAAGCTGACTGGGCGGTCAAAAACGTTACTGTGAATGGGTCGTTATCAGATGGTATTCGACAAGCCCTGCAATTATTATCTAAAGAAAAATAATAAACAATGAGATTCAAGGGATTCCATGATAGAGACTGATCGACTAATGACCGCAGTTTCTTCGTCTTCACAGGAAGATGTGTTTGAGCGCGCATTACGTCCCAAGCAATTCGACGAATATATCGGTCAGGAAAAAATTCTTGCGCAATTGCAGATTTTTATTAAAGCAGCAAAAAATCGTCATGAAGCTCTCGATCATGTTCTGCTGTTTGGTCCGCCAGGATTGGGAAAGACCACACTGGCTCATATTATTTCCCGGGAAATGGGCGTGAGCTTACGTCAGACTTCTGGCCCAGTTCTCGAGCGCCCCGGTGATTTGGCAGCATTATTGACTAATCTTGAACCTAATGATGTTTTGTTTATCGACGAAATTCACCGGTTATCTCCAGTGGTGGAGGAAATTCTCTATCCGGCACTCGAGGATTATCAATTAGATATTATGATTGGTGAGGGTCCAGCAGCAAGATCTGTGAAACTTGATTTGCCGCCCTTTACCTTAGTCGGAGCTACAACCCGCGCCGGTATGCTCACCAACCCCTTGCGTGATCGTTTTGGAATCGTATCGCGCCTCGAGTTTTATTCACCTGGTGAACTCAGCAAAATAGTCACTCGCTCTGCGCGATTATTAAATGTAACAATATCATCGGAGGGTGCTTTTGAGATTGCGCGGCGTTCGCGCGGTACTCCCCGGATAGTCAATCGATTGTTACGCCGGGTTCGTGACTTTGCTGAAGTTAAAGTTGATGGGCACGTTACTCGTCCGGTGGCTGATGAAGCTTTGAGAATGTTGGATGTCGATTTGGTCGGATTGGATATGATGGACCAAAAGCTGCTGTTGACGATAATGGAAAAATTCAATGGCGGCCCGGTAGGCATTGATAATCTCGCTGCTGCTATCAGCGAGGAACGTGATACGATTGAAGAGGTATTGGAACCATATCTGATCCAGCAAGGATTCCTGAAACGTACACCTAGAGGACGTATAGCTACTATTGCCACTTATCGGCATTTTGGTATTGCTATTCCACAGAATGGCGGAAATAGTAGTCTCTGGGAAGATAGTTATTAATAAAAATTTATTTTTGAGTAATTATGCAAGTTCAGACGCTTCGTATTATTGTCGCCGCATTTTTAACGTTCGCTATCATGTTGTTTTTTTATACAGGTCGAGAAAGAGATCATTATAGCCGGAGCGCAGAGCCTGCAATTACTCAAATTCTAAAGGAAATTTCGAGCTGGGATAGATCGGTTGTTTTACTTCACTTGGCACCTGAAACTAAACAAGTGATAAATGATGAGCAATTAGAAAATATACTGACCCAGTATCGCCAGTTTGGTCGATTCAAGACCATTCAAGAATTGAATTTTTCCCGCATGGCCAGTGCGTTTTCTCTGTTGGGAGAAAAACATATTAATTATTCAGGCACAGCAGATTTTGATGCGGGCTTGATCAGCCTCAACATCACGTTGGTCGAACGGGGAGGCTTTTTTCTAGTTTATAATTTTGCACTTTCTAAATCTAAAACTGTTTAAATTTAGAATTCAGATTATTATTAAGAGTGTGTATTTTTAGTCGAAAACAATATGTCATCGGCAATTTGAACCATATGTTTGATATATTAGTCTTAGTATTCACGAGAATGATTTGTATTAATTTTAGATGGAGGTCGTAACAAATGAATCAAAACTATTCGACAGTTGTGCGTAGTTCATCGTCTGGAGTCTCAACCAGCAGAGTATTGCGTAATACTTATATGTTGTTGTCATTGACATTGTTATTCAGCGGTTTCACAGCAGCACTTTCAATGTTTTTGAATATGCCCCAGATGACATATTTGATTTCGGTGATTGGTGGAATGTTAATTGCGATGTTTGTGCTGCCCCGGTTTGCCAATTCACCGGCTGGGATAGGAATTGTTTTCCTAATCACAGGTCTGTTGGGCTTTGGGTTAGGGCCGATACTGACAGTGTATGCATCATTACCTAATGGCAGCAACATTATTACATTATCGTTGGCGGGCACAGGTGTAATATTTATGGGTCTGTCTGCATATGCACTTGCTACGCGAAAAGATTTTAATTTTCTGGGTGGTTTTTTAATGGTCGGTTTTCTACTGATTTTGCTTGCTTCATTAGCTAATATTTTTCTACAGATACCGGTTATGTCATTAGTAATTTCCGCAGCAGTCATTTTAATTATGAGTGGATTCATTTTATATGATACAAGTCGTATCATCCATGGCGGGGAAACCAATTATGTGTTAGCCACTATCGGTTTATATATGACTATTTTTAATATCTTTATCAGCTTGTTGCAGATCTTAGGTATTATGGGTAATGATGATTAAATCTGGATTGCTGAGTGAATATAAAGCCCCGACTATGCCGGGGCTTTTTTTATGAAGAGGATAAAATGGATTGGATGCAAATTTTCTCTGCCTTGGCACTTATAATGTTTATCGTGGTGTTATTTCCAAGAACACGGGAGATGTTAATCAATAGTCCGAAGGGTACACCTTCAGATTGGCTGAGTTTCTTTATTCCTTTGCTTGCGGGACGATTCCTATTCGTTCCTGTCGCAACTGCTTCACCCAACGCCTCAATACCGATTCACCTATCCCTAATGATTGGCTTGCCTCTATTATCGT
>NZ_QRCB01000008.1 GCF_009833095.1 Nitrosomonas sp. JL21 | reverse complement strand
TAGGAAATTTCCAGACAGGTCAGTGGGATAGGTACTGGCAAGATTATAACTACCCACGGGCTATATGATAATAGCTATCGTGATCACCCAAATAATCAGGAAAATCCAACTAACAAAAACAGCGCTTACCACTCTGAAAAAATAACTTCAGGTTCCGATTTATCGGGCAAATGGTCTGAAATTGTCTAGGCAGTTACAGATATTGGCGCTGCTGGCTACAACTACAACATGATTAATCACAACTCCAATACCGTTAGACCGAATCGAAGATTGTGTAGTGATTAGCGTTGATGAAACAATTCGCTATACAAACCGAAAAAAATTTCTAAAGCACTTGGACGAATTGGATATTAATATTCGAAATAATCAACGCTTGATCCCAAATTATGGCGAGAAGTGGCGCTATGGCGAAGCAATTTCGACCAGTTTTGTGGAGTCGACGATTAACGAAGTTGTCGCCAAACGAATGGTTAAAAAGCAGCAAATACAATGGACGCATAAAGGCGTCCATTATCTGTTACAAACGAGAACGGCGGTTCTGAATAACGATTTACACCGTCACTTTGAACGCTGGTATCCGGGGTTAAAGATCGAGAAAAATGCGGAAGGACCTGCATCAATTTTGAAAATGGCGGCATGATTTGGAAAAAATACACCCCACTTTTTTATGCTCTCCTTATTGCGCGTCAATGAAGCACCGCTTACAGGTGAATCGCAATCTGTAGAGAAGCACTATGACAAATTAGTCCCGGAAACACTCCTGGCTGAACAGAAAAATACGGTTTTCCTTGGCGCCAACATTGTAAGTGGCTCCAGTTTGCTCCTTTCTATGAAACACTTATTTCAAAACGTAAACAGACCCTAAGACCCTTAATAAATTATGCTGGAGCATGTTCCGGAATTTTGTCCGTATTGCATTCAACCACTTTTTTACGCCGCGCAAAGAAACCAATAAAGCCTAAACCGGTGAGTAGCATCAGGTAGTTTTCAGGTTCAGGAATTGGCGGAGGAATAAATATAGGGATAGGGGTGAATATGGTATCGGGAGTATAGGAAAGCAAAAATCCTTGTTGAACACCATCTAACGAACCGCTTCCGATGATTTGCCCGTTGTTATTGATATCAATCACTTCCAGGTTAGTCCAACCGGATGAAACGGCAGCATCTAATAATGAAAGATCGGTTATCCCACCATGGCTAAAAATGAAAGAATGCTGTTCATAAGGATCTTTTGCAAACGCCACTCCTACGACTTCCCCTAAATCATTAATACCCATGGCTTCGCTATTATTGCCACCCAGCGTACCTAAGTCGGTCATACCTACGCCATCAGAGCCTGTTATGAAAGCGTGACGCTCAAACCATAATCCGTGGTAAGTGAATGAATATCCTACCACTTGGCCGGAATCATTGATGTCATTTGCGGCGCTGTGATATCCACCCAAAGTATCTAGCCAAGTAACACCCATTCCGTTCGGCCCTGTGATGAAAGCAGGTCCGACCGTTGATCCTACCATTTGTCCGGAATCATTGATAGCACTGACGTCACCGCTCCAATAACTAACATCTATATCTTTCATATCAACCCCATTAGGGCTAGTGATGAAAGGATTATCTCTAATTATAATTATCTCATCAGGCGTATAATATTCTCCGGCTACTTGACCCAAATTATTGATGGCAGCAGCGTCACTTCCATATCCACGAGAATCCAAGTATGTAATACCTACTCCATTTGGACCACTAATAAATGCTTGGTGAAATAAACCATTAGCTGGCTCTGAAGACCCCACGACTTGGCCGAGATCGTTAATGTCAGAAACTATGGTATGACTTTCACCTAATGTTTCAAATTTTGTTATGCCCGAACCGTTAGGACCTGTAATGAAATAATCGCCGTTAGATGATCCTAATACTTGACCTGAGTTATTAAGCGCAATAGGGAAAATGTCCAATCCTCTGATTGACTAATTAGCATAAGAAACTGCAGGTATTAAGGCAGTCGAAATGCTAGCAAATATGAGTGCAAAGTGCTTAAGAAGTGGGGAAAATTTCATTTACGATACTCCTCTTATTTGTAAGAGATCTCAGGGTTGTTTACAGAGAGATTGATTGAAATAGAGTTGAGTATTTCATAAGGGGTAGCATTATTCAAACTCTTATGAGATTTTTACGGTATAGAGTTGCCCTATTTTGACGGATAGTTTTCTCCCCGAGCCGAGAGAGTCTTGAGCTTTAAAGGTGAATTGCAGTTTATCTGCGATTTAATAAATCTTAACACCATTTAGATCATAATTCTTTCGACCTCATCGAGCGTCATTTCATCGCGTCGCCGGTCATATAATTGTGTCGTTCGAGTACTCGAATGATTGGCCATAATTGCTGCTTTTTCCAAAGTTCCGCCATTTTTTAGGTATGCAGTAATACCAGTCGCTCTGAAACTGTGATTGCCAACTTTTGTGGCTATGCCAGATTTATTAATGTGTCTTTGTATCATAGCATGGGCATTGGCTTGCATTAGGGGAGAGGAGGTTAGTTGTCCGGTTCCTCGGCCAATAGTACGAAATAAAAAACCTTTCGGGTCATCACGTAAGTTGGTTTCATTAATATATGCACTTAAATATTCTTCCAAATTATGGTGACAGGGCATTTCATGCCGTTTGTCACCTTTCTCATGCAGACGCACCCAGAGCCTCCTGTTTTGCGTATACACATCTTCAACTTTCATCGCTAAAGCAGCGCCAATCCGTGCAAAGGAATAGACCATCAATGCAATGAGTGCACGATCTCTTAACCCGGAAGGTTTGCTGACATCAATGCTGTTGAATAATTGCCGGGTATCTTCACTATCCAGAATGGGAGTTTTACCGGTTTTAACCCGATGAGCAGGTCCTCTGACAGAAGATGCCGGATTGGTTGCCACAATCTGGCCGACAACCAACCAATCAAATAAATGACGTATGGCTGCAAGATGTTGTTTGACACTTGGCGCCGATAATCGTCTAGTTTGTAATTTAATCCACGCGGCTACATGTAATGGCTCAATATCGATCAATGCGACAACTTGAGCTTCCGTTTGACACCAATTCATAAAATCCATAACTGCACGAACATAAGCACGACGAGTATGTGGATTGCGAATGTTAGATGCGAAGAATTCCAAAAATCTAAGTCTGGCTCGATCACCGGAAGTTGTGACCAGTGCGGAACAGCAAATTTTAGTCAGAGAAGTTAGATTCGACATTTTTTATTGGGTAAAAAAGCAATTTGGATGCTTGAATTTTACTATGATTCATACATGTGATAAAGGACACTATCACATGTATGAATATCATTATGCGGATTAATAGATCCTAATATTAGAACACCGTAAAGTATGATCGTATTGTATTTATTTTAAGGCGAACATCTTATAAGACCTCCATCGATAATTACATCGGGTAATGAGAGTTTTACATGATCAACTAATATAGTTGGTCAGAATCGTAATGCATACATCAATTGAATCATTTTAAGTAAGCTTTGCTTAAAGTAAACCAGAATGAAGCCGCGGATCCTGAGTATCAGATGGATTTGCAAATGACAGAGTTTTATCGATCTGAATTAGAAAGAAACTAATTTATTAATGAGAATAATTATCATTTGCATTTAATTAGAACAAAGAGTATGATTCATTTGCACTTACGTATCTTCGTAGATGCAGACCGCAGCTACCAGCGCATTAATTTTTGCGTAGACGGATGGTAGCTCCTTCTAATTTACTTTTTCATATTCCTTGCTTACAGCCCAGCACATTTCTTCCTCCTTTGCGTGCTGGGTTTCTTTCATATCCTGCATTTAATAACATGTATCTCCTGATTCGATTCATCAAGCTGATTCAGTTGTCCTTTACTGACTCAACAGCATGCCAGGCAGGATTTCTTCCGGTTCAAGAATTAAAGGAATGGAACACAGTTCTATCAGATGGACTGTCAAATGACTGAGTTTAGCCAACTTGATATTTACTGGGTTGATTTGGAATCATCACTGCCGAGATCCGGAAACACAGCCATATGCGTATGGAACCGCTGCTGGAACAGAAAGTAAGAATGAAAGCACGGCATCAAACTGAACGGCAAAATCTTACTGAAACGCAACAACGACGTTGGTAACAGGAAAGCGAAGACCGGCACGGCCGGTTAAATAAGGCATCCGGGGCCTGTGGGATCGCCTGACCGGACAACATGGCCAAGTGGTGGATTAAAACGAACGGAAGCCTGGCAGGCATTAATATGCGACACGTAGGAACGAGACAATCTGATTCAGCGCCAGCTGGAAGAGCGTCGTGCTTTGCAACTGAATATCAAGAATGTGCGGCACGACCGGAACAAAGAAATCGAACACCTGGAAACGATGCTGTTTCAGCATTGCCGCCAGAAATGAAAGCCCGCTTCAAGAGCAATTTGAACTGCATCAATCCAGGCATAACAAACCATCACTTCACCGAAACAACGATTACGACCTGTCGATGTAACGGCACACGAGATTCAGTGAATGCGTGGCTCAAATGCTATTTTTATCGAATAACCGAGTGCACGGGCGTAATCCTCGACGGTAGCCAGTTTCGGCGAAACATTCGAGTGCAAGCTTTCCAGGCGCGAGATATTGCTTTTCTTGGTACCCAGCAGATTGGCCATCTGCTCCTGCGTTACACCGGCTTTTTTACGCAAAGCAATCATCTGGCGTTTCATTTCGAACGCCGTTGAGAGTGCGTCATATTCGGTTTTGACTTCCGGATCTTGTAAAGCCGTTTGCCGAAATTTTTCGAATGTTGGACGTTTATTGGTCATTGCTTTGTACCTCTTTTAATCATTTTTGTACCGTTTCCATATAATATTTCGGTATTTTATTGTCCTTCTTGATCACCGTTAACAGAATCACGATTTCCTTGTTTCTGACGGTACAAAATACCGACTGGGAAATGTCTTCACGTCCCTTGGCTCGGACTCCGGATAATCCTTTGCCCAACGGGGCAGTATGAGGATGTCCCAAATCGAGACCGAATTCCTGGATGAGTTCTGCGATACGCAAGAAGTTGGCGAGAATCCCAGCTGGCAATGCCAACGTTTCCGCTTCGACCTTCTCGTTATAGAACTTGATCCTCCATGTCATAATTAAAGTTATCAAATATGAGATAACAATAGTCAAGACGGTCTTTCGAGTGACTGCCTTATTTCAGGCCAACCAGCAACCTCCAACAGAAAAACAAATCAATGATCAAGGCGTTCTTCCAAAAGAAGAAACGACTGCCGCTGTTTCTCGTACCTAAAGTGCGCAAGCGTCATGCGCTACCCATTTACAAAGACCATGAAGCGCAATGGAAGCTTTTTGCCGAAGGGGCACTCAGGAACCAAGTGTTCTATGACGAAATGATGTACCGGGGACACAAGATGCTACTAATACCGGGCAAAAAAGAAATAAATAAAGCTAGATTGTCGAGAAGAATCAGTCAGAAAATGATTTATAAATTATCTGTGAAATAAATGTGAAAAATTTGTGAATTTAATGTAAACTTTTTGTTAAGTTTGAATTCTAATTAGTTCAGATGTTTTTCTATAAACTTTTTCTGGAGCGCTATAGATGAGTACGAATTACGCTGGTAATAGCACAGCAATTACTCTTGGTTTGGTTTTGATATGTGTTCTAGCCTCAGCCGCTTTGATTTTATTTGAAGGAATGAGCACGGGAATATTATTTTTCACAGGATATCTGGTGATAGCTACTATCAGTAGCGCTTTTAAAGATAAAAGATATTCCTTGCGTAGAGCAGCTTTGGGTTGATTCATTAAACTCAGATTAGACCAATATTGTATCTGAGTATTGGTCTTTTTGTTTATAATCCTTAGAAATCGTTTCGAGTAATTAGAGTTAGATCAATTCTTCTATGAATCTCTTCGAGTTTAATTCCTCCGGGACAAAAGGTGGTTGAAAACCAGCAGATTGAAAAGTGAAGTTAATACTCCGCTGCTTGCGGAGAATACTTTATTTAAGCCACATCCAAACTCCCATCGCTATCATCATCAGATTTTCGGTTAAGGACACAAAGCCAAGCGGAACCTTGCTATTGCCGCCGACGCAAGCACATTTTAATTCGCGCTTATCGACATAGACGGCCTTAAACACAGAAATCGCACCAACAGTGCCGATAAACAGCGCTATCGGAGAAGATAACCAAACCAATGCGCCTGAAATCATCAAGATGCCAGAAGTTGCTTCTCCAAAGGGATAAAAATAGCTGTATCGCACCCACTTTCTAGCCAGAAGATCGTAGTTCAGGAACATTGTGGAAAAGCTCTCGATGTCCTGCAGTTTTTGAACTGCAAGCAAACACATCGCAATCGAAATAAACCATTCTATAGTGTGGACAGTCAGAAATGTGTCGTAAATTTTCCAATTCATCGCCACGGCCATTAGAAAGGAAACGGAGAATATAGCTATTACGGGCTTATAGTTGGTTTCGTCATCTTTTGTAATTTTTTCACCAAAATACTCACGTAACTCATCGTATCCACCAATACGTTTACCATCGATCCATGTTTGAGGCGTTGTTTCGACATCGTGCTCTTTCCGGAATGCATCGGTCTCTTCACGCGTCTTAAGATGGTGATCTTCGACATCAAAGCCCTTGCGTTCCAGTAAATCCTTCGATTTGAGGCCATAAGGGCAAATATGATCTTTCATCACCATACGATAGAGTTTGGCTTTTTTTTGATCAGTTATGGACATTTTATTTTTCCAGTGAAGTATTGTATTGAAGCGCTCTAAGTTCCAATGTGTGGTTTCTCAAAATCAGACATCTCATACAGCGGGCGAATTTCGATTTCACTCGGCCCTGGCATGGGATTGGGACAGCGCTTCACCCAGGCAATCGCCTCCTCCATATCTTTGACCTCCCAAAGCCAGAAACCGGCAACCAACTCGCGGGGGTGAGAGAAAGGTCCGTCGATAACCGTACGAATAGGACCATCGAACGCGACACGTTTACCCTGCGATGAGGGCGTAAGACCGTCACAGTTCCCATCTTTCATGATGCCTGCCTTGACCAGTTCGTCATTAAATCTGCCCATTGCTTCCATCATCTCCATCGTATCGGCAGTTCGGACAAAGCCTTTTTCGCTATCTTCAGTCGCTTTCACTAACACCATCACACGCATCGTCGATCTCCTTGTTCGGTCGGCCCATCAGCCCAGCATACAAACGAAAGGCTATTTCCGGTTTAATAAAATTTCTTCAACGGTTAAAACGCAGGGCACTTATGGCGTTTGAAAACCGTCACTATTTTAAATAGAGACACACGAATACCTATCAATGTTTCCTTTAAATTAGCGGTTCAATATAATCGACACTCACAAAGCTCAAGGAGAAAAGCATATGAATCTTCCATTTCAAAGTGATACCCTGGGTAAATTGACATTACGTCTCACCGTTGGCGTACTGATGCTGTTTCATGGCGTCCATAAGGTACTCAATCCAGGCTCTCTCGATTTTATCGGCAAACAGCTTACCAGCATGGATTTACCCCAGGCTTTGGCGTACGGCGTTTATTTGGGAGAAGTGATTGCTGCGCTGATGATCATTCTTGGAATCTTTTCTCGGCTTGGCGGGTTGCTTGTTTTCGGTACTATGATCTTTGCAATCGTGCTGGCCCATCGCAGTCAATTATTCACATTAACCGATCACGGTGGCTATGCGCTGGAATTGCAGGTTTTCTTTTTACTGACAGGACTTGCAGTATTCTTTCTTGGAAGTGGTAGATTTGCCGTTAAACCTGATTAGAAGCTTTAGCGATCAGGCAAAAAGTACTTTGTGCAGCGCGTATTACGCAAACACAAATGGAAAAACAAACCGTCCTGTCTATATATGACGATATCGCCGAGTGGTTTGATTCTGCACGCAACAAATCTTTGTTTGAGCGTTCATGTCTGGATTTTCTTTTATCTCATCTTCCTGAAAAAGCATCCGTTCTGGATTTAGGCTGCGGAACGGGAGAGCCTATCGCGCAATACCTGATAAGCATGGGGTGCCGGATAATAGGTGTGGACGGCTCTCCCCGCATGATTTCATTATGCCGGAAGCGTTTTTCGGACCATGAATGGATATTGCAAGATATGCGGCAATTTCAAAGCCCGGAAACTTTCGACGCCATCATCGCATGGGACAGCTTTTTTCATCTCAACCGCGATGACCAGCGAGAGATGTTTACCGTGTTTACAAAATATTGTCGACCGCAAGGAATTTTGCTGTTCAGCAGCGGTTCGGAAGACGGGGAAGCATGGAGTCCAATGTTCGGGCATGATACCGCGCGGATGTTCCATGCCAGCCTTGATACGGGTGAATATCGTGTCCTGTTAGAAAAACATGGATTTGTCATTCTTAAACATACGCAGTCCGATTCCGCTTGTGGAGGGCATACTTACTGGATAGCGCAGAAAATTTAAGCTGCACCGGTTTCATCATAAACATCATTCAGCCTGTAAAATTTACCATCACTCTTCTGGATAGGTTTCCAACTAAAGCATATAAATGCTTGCCAGCAAGGTGTCGGTTTATTTTATGTGAACTTAGGAATAATCGTCGGCAACTTTGTTGCCGTTTCGTTTCTGACTGGCTCATTCCATGCGGAATAAGCTCATAAGCCTGCTCAATTATCGCGATTTTGTTGAGATTTATCATTACCGCAGCACATACATTGGCTAGGTATACCAAATAGCTTTAGCACTAAAAACGGGGGTTACTGCAATATTAGGAGAATCAGAAGGAGCGGCAAAGCATGCTCTCGCGGGTAAAATATCGCCTTGAGGAATCAGCTTCATCATTGAGCGCAGCTTCGGCCATATTTTCTCATCCAGTAGGGTTTTGGGCGTTAAGTCATTTAAAAATGCTCTAACCCAGTCTGTGTTATCGTGTCGCTCGATACTTTTTGCTAACAATAACGATTGATTAGCCATCAATGCACATTTCAATAAGTTCCTAATGCCGGACGGGAATTGTACCCGTAGAGATTAAATTAGTATAAGAGTTCATGAATAGATGCAATGTACGAGAAGCCACAAAACAGCCTAATGCATCGATTCGATGCCGCCAGCAAGATAAATCCATCCAGCCCGGCACTGCTGACTGATCTACCAGATCGATCATCTGTTACCGCCCCTTCCAAATGTAAACAATTACTGCCATCGAGGCTTGATAAATCCACTGTAGCACCAAAACCGGAAGCCTTACCAAAAACTATGTAACTTGAGCCGGGTATATATTCATTCTCGGGAACTGAAGGGAAGTGAGGAGAGCCGATTATTACATCGTCAAAACCGTCACCGTTGAAATCACCTGCATTGCTGACCGAGAACCCCGGTAAACCAGGTAAAGATTCTCCTTTTATAAGAAAACCGTTGCTACCATTGAGGCTGGATAAATTAATTACCGTAGTTGCCATGATTAGAGACTCCTTCAGAGAACTCCTTACTAACTTATTGGTTAAAATTGCCTTTCTAACTGTTTAGTAAAGCAAACCAGAAGATACTATGCCCAAATAATTTCCTTGGCTATGGTTAATTTATGATTTGCAATGCGTTTATGAAGATAAGCTCAATCTTGGAAGATACCATACCACGTCGTTTTGTCTGTCTATTCATTATTTAAGACAGAATAATGCCAATAAAAATCACTGTGTCAAATTTGTGCCAAACTATGGTAGAAATACCGCCATTTGAGGCTGAATGACACTGGGTTTGTGCTTGGCAAGCATTGTAAGTGGTTGATATAATTGATGCTGTATTTGTTATCTGCGTCTCATAATCCCTTGGTCGTAGGTTCAAATCCTGCCAGATTCACCAAATAATCAATCACTTAGTGAATAACATCCTAAGTGCTTTTTTGTTTATTAGCTTTGTGTAGGGGCAGTGTAAGGAAATCCCGAAGATAGCAATGAATAAAAACTACCTATATTGTGACGATGAACCCGGTGAGAGAGAGGTCAAGATCGGAGGAGGGCACACCGGGTTCTTTAGCTTCCAGCCATCCGGCTACGCTTTAGCGCTGGCCGGTGCGGTGAGTCATGTGAATAGAGACTGCATGACGGCTTCATTATTCCACCCTTTGACTTAATTATCTGTAAGGGGGATTGCGTAAGTGTATGCACTGATTCTTAGCTTGCCTGTAAGTTTCTTTATTACTAAAACCTGATTTTTCTGCAGCAACTTCTGCTGTTCTTTTTCCTTGCTTATTTCCTAATTCATCTTCAACGGCTTTAGCTATTTCCACCTGCTCTTCTTTTGGTAATCCCGCAATCTTCGCGGCTGCGCTGACGGCTATCTCACCAGCATCAATTTTTTCAATAAGCTCTTCTGGGCCTTGGTCAAGTACCTTTCTGACAAACTGAGCTGATCAGTTGATACGTTAGCATTTCCGCTGCCTCTGTTTGAGAGGCGCTGAAATTTCGGTATGCTGATTTGACCCAACCTCAAGCGTAGCCAACCGACTAGCCACCATCGCACGCTGGGCAGTATCCAAATGCCTGCGTTTTAGATTTAATCTCTGTGGGTACAATTCCCTGCCCCTTGGGGGGAAAGCTGGTTGAAAACCACCAGGTTGAAGGGCGCAGTTAATACCCCGCTACTTGCGGTGGGATACTTTATTGAAACAACGAACCCGAGCGGATCTTCACCAACATATTCACGGGTTCTGATTGCGGTTCTGGTTTCAATACAAGCTCTATATCTATTCCTGCCATCAAGAATTTTTCCTTCAAATAACCAGATAGGCTCTCTCAATCCGTTGTGATCAGTACGTTATCGCACATTCTTTGATTTAAATGTTCACTAGAATCAGTAGCTGAGTTTTCATTTAAAAAAGGAAAAGAAGAAAATGGGTAAATATATTCTTGCATGGCTTCTGGGGGTTCCGTCTATTGTTTTAGTAATTATTTATCTTTTAAATAATTAGAAAAATTTCTGAATTGCTCCAAGGATGTGCAGCGTGGGCAGTATCATGGTGTCTGTTTTATAGACCAGTTCTGCAAATGGATGGCCTCGTACTTTCAGAGCAAATTGAACTGAATCGGTAGAAGCATTTGGTAATGCTGCGGTTTTAGGCTGGGTCATTCCTAAACGGATTTCTGGAGTAAGACTCCCAGTTCGGTCAAAAAGAGAGTCTAGGAACTATCTTTAATTGAATAGAATGAAATTCAGATTTGTACCATCGTTTTTATTACCAAAAGTTAAATGGAGAACCGGAATGATCAAAAAGTTAACGCTAAGCCTATTGATTTCATGGTTTTGGTTAATGATTAGTCTGGCCGTTTTTGCGCAATCTCACGCGCCGGAATTGATTGATAAACGGGATCAAAGAGAAAGAAGCAAAAAGCGTGATTCCGGGAATGAAGCAGATATGAAAAGTGATTTTGGATTAGCGAGTCCTAATGATCCAGTCAGAATTGATCCTAGTGATCCGGCTGGGGTTACCACAAATACCCCGCGACCACGAATACCATCACCTAGCGGCAAGCCTGGAAATCAGCATTGAGGTAAGGTCGTAATGCACATTTGTACCTTTCTGACAAAATTGGACTGAATCAGTGGAAACATTTAATAATGCGGCTGCTTGCGGTTGGGAGCACTGTTTTTTCACTGTACAAATAGCTTAAAGATCCCCATGACAAGCAAATAAATCGGAAATCACAGGGAAATAGAAAATTTTCTGATTTTGCAAAGGTCTCATTTCATCAGAATGATTGTTAATTTCTAAATACCATACAAATTTTGCCGATAAAAGTATTGCGTTTTATGAGGACGCAATAAGCATAATTTCTTTACACAAAAACAGTCAGGAGGAGTCTTTAATCCTTCTGACTGCCTCAAATAAGCCGTATTCATCATTTCCTGATCTCAACTTTCCTCTTAATCCGAGCAAGATATAAAGTTAAGTTCCGTACAGATAAACATAAAAAAGATAAATATAGTTCTTACTCTTTTTTATGCGAGGTAGTAAAAATGAAATTTTTAAATTTATCAGTAAGTATATTTCTGACGCTATTTTTCTCTTCAATCGCCATGGCTGTAAATCAAGATCCTGATTTTGACAAAGAAAGAGATCGTGAAATTTCAAGAGGTAAGGAAAGAATACAAATAACAGAAGATCGCATTAAGTGTCTCCAGAATTCAAAAGATTTTGAAGGCTTAAAAAAGTGTAATGACACTGCGGACAAAAGAGCGGATGCATTAGAGGCCAAGATTAAATCACAAGCTCATGAAGGAAAACCAATTAAAGATAATAATCAAAAAGAAATGAAACATTCTGAGAAGAATAAACAGAATTGAATGTCGTTAACCTTTGCTAAAAAGTCAGAGGTTTGTTCATAAGATACTGAAATATAATTACTTGATCGGGCGAGGATTGAGGCCGGGAAAACTATTAGGATCAACTGCTTAGCTTAGTAGCGCCCAACCCCAAAGCCGCTTATTAGTTTTTTACAGGCTTTAACCCAACGGCAGCGACAATCATTCCAAGAATTGCCAGTGCGGCAACGATCGGAAATGCGCCTAAATAGCTACCGGTGATGTCCTTGATGTTGCCGGATATCAGGGTTCCTAGGATGGCGCCTGCGCCATAGGCTGTGAAAATGAGTCCGTAATTTTGCGCGTAATGTTTTTTTCCAAAGAAAATTCCTGTGGCCGTGGGTGCTATCGCAAGCCATCCTCCGAGGCACATCCATAATACGCAGAATGCGAAAAAGTACAGCACTGCGTTGCCGTGCCCGAACAAAGAAACCAGCAAAGACACGCTAAGTATCATCGCAAATGACGTCATTGCAGTATGCCTCGGGCCGATCTTGTCGGTGATGGCGCCGAACAAGGGCCGTCCCAAACCGTTGAATATGGCAAATAAAGAAACGGCGAGCGTTGTCATGGCCGCATCCAGCTTAGCCACTTCCGTTCCCATTGGAGATGCTATCCCAATGGCCATGAGTCCCGCCAGGCATCCGATGGTGTAGGTCGTCCATAGCGCATAGAAATGGCGCGTCTTCAGCATTTCTCGTCTGCTCAGGTTCGAGCTGGGTAGAGAAACGGCCCCGCCGATTTCCGTTTTTATGTCAGCAGAACTCCAGTTGGCAGGTGGAAAACTCAATAGCTGCGCTAACAGCAGGATTACCGCAAGGAAAGCGATGCCCGCATACAGAAAGGTATTCAGGATGCCAATGGCGGGGTTGTCGATCATTGCTTTCAGAAGAGGAGCTACGATCAGAGCGGATACGCCAAAACCCATCACCGTTAAACCGATCGCCAAGCCGCTTTTTTGCGGAAACCATTTGGCGACCACCGCAATCGGGCATCCGTAGACGATGCCAGCGCCAGCGCCGCCGGTGACGCCATATAATAAGGTCAGGGTCATGATATCTGGAGAAAAACTGGCGGCAATCCATCCTCCTGCGGCCAGTGAACCGCCCAGCATGGCGGTATTTCTTGGGCCCCATTTCGCCATCAAGTTTCCTGCAATCGGCATCGCCAATGCGAATACCGCTAAGAAAACCATGAATGGATAGCCGCTTTGGCTCGACGTGATGCCCCATAAGGATTCCAACGGTTTTCTGAAAATGCTGAAGGCGTAAATCGATCCCAGGCAAATATTGATCAATAATCCCACCACAACCAATATCCATCGACCTTTCTCGGCATCGATGCCGAATAATTTGCATCTTGTCTCAGCCATGCCGTCCGTGCCTTTTTTATGATTCGATGCCTTGCGATCTCAGATAATCGTCGTAATTGCCTTTGAAATCGTTGATGCCGTCCGGTGTCATTTCGAGAATCCGCGTAGCCAGTGAAGAAACGAACTCGCGGTCATGGGAAATGAAAACCAACGTGCCGGTATATTTCTCCAGTGCGCTGTTCAGCGATTCGATGGATTCCATGTCGAGATGATTGGTCGGTTCATCCATCAGCAACACGTTCGGTTTTTTCAGGATCAGCTTGCCGAACAGCATGCGGCCTTGTTCGCCGCCGGAAATCACGCGCGTGGATTTCTTGACATCGTCGCCGGAGAATAATAACCGGCCCAGCGTAGCGCGGATGGTTTGATCGTCGTCACTGCCCTTCCGCCATTGATCCATCCATTCCGTCAATGACAATTCTTCTGCGAAATCGGCCGCGTGATCTTGCGGGAAGTAATCGGGGTTTGCTTTCTCTGCCCATTTGATTTCGCCGTGATCCGGCATCAATTCACCGGCCAGGCAACGCAGCAGCGTGGTTTTGCCGATACCGTTCGGGCCAATGATGGCGACTTTCTCGCCGGCTTCGATATTCAGACTCAAGTCTTTGAATAATGATTTTTCCATGCCGGGGAAACGCTTGCTGATGCTCTGGATGGAAACCGCCAGGCGATGTAATTTTTCCTTGTCGTGAAATTCGAAGCGGATGAATGGATACTGGCGGCTTGAAGGCTTGACGTCTTCCAGCTTGATTTTTTCGATCTGCCGCGCACGGCTGGTGGCTTGCCGGGCTTTCGACGCATTCGCGGAAAAACGGCTGACAAACGACTGCAAATCGGCGATCTGCGCTTTCTTCTTGGCGTTATCGGTCAGCATGCGTTCGCGCGCCTGGGTCGAAGCGGTCATGTAATCGTCGTAATTACCCGGATAGATGCGCAGCTCGCCGTAATCCAGATCGGCCATGTGCGTGCACACGCTGTTCAAAAAATGCCGGTCGTGCGAAATGATGATAATGGTGTTCCTGCTGGCGTTGATGACATCTTCCAGCCAGCGGATGGTATTGATATCGAGGTTATTGGTCGGCTCGTCCAGCAACAGAATATCAGGATTGGAAAACAACGCCTGCGCCAGCAACACGCGCAATTTGTAGCCGGGTGCTACGGCGCTCATCAACCCCTGATGCTGGGCCGTAGGAATGCCGACCCCAAGCAGCAGCTCCCCGGCGCGCGCTTCTGCGGAATAGCCATCCAGCTCGGCGAACTCGGATTCCAATTCAGCAGCGCGCATGTAATCGTCCTCAGTGGCGTCCGGGTTGGCATAAATCGCATCGCGCTCCTGTTTGATGCGCCATAACTCCGCGTGGCCCATCATCACCGTGTCGATCACCAAACAATCTTCAAACGCGAATTGATCCTGCCGCAATTTGCCGACCCGCTCGCCGCTGTCGACCGAGACATTGCCGGCGGTCGGCTCCAGATCGCCGCCGAGAATCTTCATGAACGTCGACTTGCCGCAACCGTTCGCGCCGATCAACCCATAGCGGTTACCCCCGCCAAATTTGACAGAAACATTTTCAAACAGCGGCTTGGCGCCGAATTGCATGGTGATATTGGCGGTTGTGATCAAAACGGGTACCTGCGGATGATGGTTACAAGAAAGGGGCGCACATTTTAAACGTTTTTCAATGGGTTTGCTGGGGTATGGTTTGAGTTGAGCCACAGAATCGATGACCGATTGCATGAAACGGCGATTGGGGGGTATGCTGCGTAAGTTTGGAATTTTGGGGTAGGGATTTAAAGTCTGCTTGTGTTGCAACTTAAAGCAGTAATAAGTCTATAAAGAATAAGGAGATGGCAATGAATGCTTCAGGATTAATTTTTACACTTGACGTAATAGATCGCAACATTTCAGACGTCTAATTTTAGTTAACTAGTAGTGCCATGTCGCTCGAATCTACGCTAGCCGCGATCGAAAAGACACGAATAGAATGGACTGACCTTGCTTCCTTCACTCGTGAAAGCAAGCACTTCGAAGTAGCATTCAACCTCTTTCGCGAAGCCGCGAGCTATGTATGCGTTCTCGCGAACATTTGCGTCGGGCCCATCCAAGCGTGGAACGTGGAGCAGGCTGTCCTGGGTGGTAATTTGGTTCGCATGTTCAAGCTGATGCGGTTCGCGATGGAGGAATCAATTGAGCACCGGGAGGAAATGCTCTCAGTGTTGGTTCGACTGCTTGCCGAGTGTGTCATCAACCTTCGGTTCTTGGTCAGAAACTCCTCTCCTGAGTTAATCCGCTCATACCTCTTATACTCACTGCAGCACGAGAAAGAGCTCGCCGCTCTTATTAAGTCGAATATCGACGCCCGTGCTGGAGAGGTGCTTCCAATCGAGGAGCGAATGCTCCGCTCTATCGCAAGGACATTCGAGAACTCACTCCTGAAGGAAGAGGAATTGCCGGCGAAGAAAATTCGGAACTGGGGTGAGAAGAACTTGTTTGAGAAGGCGAAGGATATCGGGCTTGGAGATGCCTACTTGGCAATCTTCGGCGGTCCGTCACGGAATGTTCACGGTGGCTGGCAAGATCTTCTGCAATATCACCTTGAATGTGAATCGCCTGGGATTTTTCGACCGAGGCTCGAATTCAAGAACCCAAGACCGCAGGCCATTTATAGTCTCACTCATTTGATTGCCGAAACTCTGATGGAATATGTGGAGCTGCTCAACCATCCTAGTCTCGACCCTGTATTCGATGTGCTCGAAGACCTAAAAGAAAGGAACTATGCTGCTTCCCAAGCGCACGAGGGATACCTCGTAGCCAAGATGTCGGCTAACAGATCGGCCAGTCCGTGTAAGGCAGAAGCTGAAAGCGTTCCGCCGGATCAAAATGATGGCGGCATTGAATGATAGGCTGGCGCTGGTTCTGATTTAACAGATTATCTTTTATGCATCCGTCTTACGTAGCTAAACGCAAAGGAGATATGACATGACCAAAATTGCAAAGAACACGATCTGCCTCTGGTACGACAACGATGCTGAGGGTGCTGCGCAATTTTATGCCGAGACGTTTCCCGACTCGTCAGTCGGCGCGGTGCATCGCGCACCGGGGGATTATCCATCGGGAAAGGAAGGGGATGTATTGACTGTCGAATTCACCGTCATAGGCATCCCGTGCATCGGACTCAACGGCGGACCTGCGTTCACGCACAACGAAGCTTTTTCGTTTCAGGTGGCGACCGAGGATCAAAGTGAAACGGATCGCTATTGGAACGCGATCGTCGGTAACGGCGGCCAGGAGAGCGAGTGCGGCTGGTGCAAGGACAAGTGGGGTATTTCCTGGCAGATTACGCCGGTTGTCCTGACGAAAGCATACACCAGTCCTGATCGCGTAGCCGCCAAACGAGCGTTTGATGCGATGCTGACGATGAAGAAAATCGACATTGCCGCAATCGAAGCGGCATTTCGCGGTTGAGATGCGGGCGATCTGATTACCAAATGCGTTGGATACCATAGTGATCAAACAGATGCTCGTTACTGATGAGCGGTATGTTCAAGGCTTGTGCTTGTGCAATCAGCATGCGGTCAAACGGATCGCGGTGTGGACCGGGTAAGCTGCCGGCACGTAGGGGGTGATCGACTGTGATGTCGAGCGGCGTAAATGCCTGGTTGATCACACAGGCATGAAAATTTGCTGCCACGGCTTGAGCGCCGGGTAATTTACCGATACGCACTTTGGTGGCAATTTCCCAAGCGGATGCCGCACTGATCAGAATGCGGTGCTCATCCGTTTCAATCCAACGGCGGACAATGATTGATAAATGTTCGTCGCCGTCCAACCACCACAGCAAAGTATGCGTATCCATCAAAGCTTTCAATTATTGTTCCCAAGCTGCCAATTCTTCGTCCGGCAACGGTTCAAAAAAAGCCTCAGTGACTGTGGCTTTGCCGCGCATGGCACCGAATTGCCGCTTGTGCGGCGCTGAAGCCACAGGTACCAATTTAACGATGGGATTCTTCCCTTTGGCGATCACTACTTCTTCACCCGCGCAAGCTTGCTCGATGAGCTGAGAAAGATGGGTTTTGGCGTTGTAAATGGTGTAAGTTTTCATTGATTAACTCCAATCTGACCAAGAATGGTGGTCAAGAATTATACTTTTTGCTATTCGCCTCAGCAAAAACAAATAAGGTCGTACTTTACTTTCACATGAAAGTTACAAAAAAACGGGGCAGTTTCAGGCAAGGTGCCAAGTCATGATAGGTTAGGATGACATTAGGAATTCCAACGAATTTCCAAGTAATTCAGACAGGAAATACTGTAACAGTAACTGATGGAGAGTTCGTAATCGGTGATTTTGCTGGGCTTTAGCAGCATGTAACCATCCTGGATATCGATTGTACGGACATAGCCGGTCACCGCGTCAGCTTATCGGCTTTTTTATTTGTGAGATCTCTTCCCAAATCAATCAACAAAAGGATTCTTAACCAGCAATCCCTCGATTTGGGCCGTGCGGCAAATCTTCCGTGTACAACGCGTGCTGCCGGATTCAAGGGCTGCAGCAACCATCAAGGCATCGTAAAAACTAAAATCATAGCGCGCTTGCAGATTAAGGCCGCGTTGGTAAAGCGTCAGGCTGGGCATGATCCGCCAAAGGGGGATAGAATCTGTTGCAGAAAACGCTGAGAATTTTCGGGGCTCATGCGCTTAATGTAATATTTTTCATCGATGATCCTTTGCTAATACTGTGTACACAATCTGAGTGTACACTTTGGTATGCAAGTTGGGCATGATGGTACTGACGTTCACTTCCACGTTATTTTTCATATTGGGGAGCGCTGAATAATGAATACTGAGTTTGTGAATAAGCAGGGAACGCCTACAGCTTCTGAATATCTTTCAGCTTCGGTAGAGGAGATTATTGAACGCGCCAATAAAAGCTCAGTGGAGAGTGAAATACCGTTTGTTACGGCGTTATTCGCCGCAAAATCACATCAGGATCAAAAGAGAACATCAAGCAAGATGTTCTATGTCGCCGTGATAACCACAATGATTGCTGCAATGTCTCTAGGCCAGAGTTATATTTCATCACGTCAAGACGCCGACAAAATTAACGAGATCAATTCAATCAGAAGTGAGTTAAAAGGTCAGGAGAGTTCTATTTTTGAGTTAAAGGAAAAGCTGATAGCCATAGAATTAGCTGCGGATGCTTTAAAGGCCGAAAGAGAAGAACACCTCAAAACGATCGAATATTTGATGAAAACAGTGCAGCGGTATGAGTATAAAGACAGCAAGTCACCAAAACCTAACAAGTCAAATTAGCTCATAGACTTCAAAAATTGCTACGCGCTTTTTGCATTTAATAATTGGGTTATTAGCAACGGTTGGAGATTATGCTGTACAAGAATATAGGTTCCGAGTGATGGGCTTACCGGCTGAGCGTATGTTCCATGAATGTCTTAAGGAGGGTTGATGATGCGAATTATTTCTTCATTAGGTGCACGAAAGAATTCTTTGATGTTCCGACTGGCATCGATGATGGTCGCGATGATTATCAGTTTCTCGGTTTCAGCCAATCAGAATTCTGGTGTGGAAAAAGATGCTTTGAAAGCAATCGAAATCGCAGGTATTTCCTTGAATACGCCAGCGGAAGCGATAGCGAAGATTCTGCAGGCTAAAGATTATGTGCCCGTCAATGAGACTGTGTATACCAAGCAGGAGGCGGCACCGAATGGGCGCAGCACGATTTACCGCATGGAAGTCGAAGATACGCCAACTTTCCGTCAATTGAGTTATTCCAGAAATATAACCGGCGGGCGTAATAAAAGCCCTTCTCCACGCGATGCCGCTATTCCTACTGATGAAATAACCGCGGCGCAGCAACTGTATGAATTAGCCTGCGCCGTTCCGGAAGAGCAGCAAACACAACGCGCATGCATGCCGCCGGCGCCAGCGAATATTATTGTCGGGCACGGACAATGGGTTGCCATCGATCAGCATCGTTCGGTATTACTGAAAGCTTCGGATACAAGTACATCCATGATGATTCGATATATCAAGTGATTTCTGTAATATCTCTCACTCTTACAGGAGCTTAGTGCCTTGGTGCAGCGTGATGTTGTGTTTGGTCATCCAGGAAATGTTGCAAATGCGGCAACAACAGCGCTGGTTTCTCTTCTTGCACGGCATGACCGACATCGCTCAGGACGACGAGTTTGGAATTAGGCAGATGTTCATGCAAACGTTGGCCGATAGCCAGAGGTACGATCTCATCCTCGCGGCTCCAGACAATCAAGGTGGGAATTCTCAGGTTAGGGTAATTGTTCGAGAATTCCTGCAAATCGCGGGGTAAGATTTGCCGCGCAGTGGTGAGTAATGCGTATTTGGCATTCGGCTTGCCGAGATCGGCGGCATAGTGATCAATGGCGTCTTGCGGGATCAGGTCGTCGTTGAAATAGACTTTTTTCAGCAGGTCTTTGACTTGGAAAGTATCGGGAAGCGTGTGGATGAGCAGAGGGCCGAGAATCGGGGTGGCGAGTATTTTTACGAAGTCGGGCAATTCCTGCGGATAGGCGATATTGTCCATCAGCACCAGGCTTTTTTGCAACTCTGGATTCGATGCCGCTAAATAAATCGACACAGCCAGCGCCACACCGCCGCCATAGGAATGGCCAACGATATGGAGATTCTTGAGATCGTTGTCGAGAATGAAGTTGCGAACCAACCGGGCCTGTTCATAAACGGAATAGGCATCATCGCGGGGTTTCGGCGAATCGCCGAAGCCTTTCAGATCGATCGTGATGACACGGTACTTCTGCGCCAGTGGCGCAATGACATGCCGCCAGCTATAGCTGCTCGCGCCAAAGCCGTGGATGAGCAGTACCGGCTCTCCCGTGCCGGTACTGCTGGATGCCAGCCGCAGGTCATCGGATTGATCTGGTATGCGATATTGCGCCCAGCCGGGGGTATTTTTATCCATGACCGCGCAGCCGCTCAAGCTCAAAGCTGCAGCCAGGCACATAAAGATAACTATTTTCATGACGAAATTATTCTTCATTTCAGTGCTCGAACCAGCATGACCATATCGAATATTCCGCCCACAGCAAACGATATCGCGCCAAAAATGGGCAGCACGGCGATTGCGACGCAAGCGGTTTTTAGGCGTTTGGCTTCGGCATCGTCATCAATTCTCATGTGGTGTGGGATGGAGAGAATCACATAGCTGATCAAGCTGAGAAAAATGATGTTGCCCAGCGACAGCGGCAGTAGATTGGTGAAATAGATTTCGATCGGCCCGAGCGTTTGCTCCAGGCAATAGCCGCATTTGTCGATCAGGTCGAACATCATGTCGCGCCGGGCATTGATGATCTGAAAGAAGCTCAGCGTCGTATTGACCGCGCCCCATAACGCCGCCAGCAGAACGATTGGAAGTCCAAGTTTGTCCATGTCATTTCTCCTTCTGTGCAAAAGAGGCAGTAGGCGATTAGTTTATGATTCCGTCCGCAGGTAAGATGGAGATTAGCACGAGGATACGCAAACAAATGGAATTTTTGAAACAAGCGAACAATGGACTATCAATTACTGGAAGTTAAAAACGGCAAGCCGATCAAGATGTGGACGTACGGGGTGCCGGTTGAGGATGATGCCCGCCAGCAACTGATCAACATTGCGGGCTTGCCGTTTATTTACAGGCATCTGGCGGTCATGCCGGACGTGCATCTGGGCAAGGGATCGACAATCGGCAGCGTCATTCCGACGCAAGGCGCGATCATTCCCGCCGCGGTCGGCGTCGATATCGGTTGTGGCATGATGGCGGCACGCACGACGCTGGTTGCTGCCGATTTGCCGGATGAATTGTTCGGATTGCGCAGCGCGATCGAGCAGGCGGTACCGCATGGCCGCGTTGTGAAGCGCGGCAGGCGCGACAAAGGCGCGTGGGAGACGCCGCCGGAACCGGTCAATGCTGCATGGGCTGGGTTGTTGCCTGGCTTCAAGCGCATTACCGAGAAATATCCGCGTTTGAAGGACACTAACCATCATATTCATCTCGGCACTTTGGGAACGGGCAATCATTTTATCGAAGTTTGTCTGGACGAGGCAGATCGGGTCTGGTTCATGCTGCATTCGGGTTCTCGTGGCATAGGCAATGCCATCGGCAGCTTGTTCATTGAACTGGCGCAAGACGACATGCGCCAGCATATCGCCAATCTGCCGGATCGCGATCTGGCTTATTTCGAAGAAGGCAACCGGCATTTCGACGATTATGTCGAGGCCGTCGGCTGGGCGCAGGAATTCGCGCGACGCAATCGTGCGGTAATGATGCAGCATGTGATCACGGCGGCCCGGCACGTCATTGCCAAGCCTTTTTCCGCAGATATCGAAGCGGTCAATTGCCATCACAATTATGTGCAAAAAGAAACGCATTTCGGCGCGGAAATTCTGGTGACGCGCAAGGGCGCGGTGTCGGCGCAAAAAGACGAACTGGGCATCATTCCCGGTTCGATGGGCGCGCAAAGCTATATCGTGCGCGGCCTCGGCAATAAAGAAGCGTTTTGCTCCTGTAGCCATGGCGCCGGACGTGTCATGAGCCGCAATGAAGCCAAGCGCCGCTTCACCATCGAAGATCAGATCGCCGCCACCGCCCATGTTGAATGCCGCAAGGATGCCGATGTGATCGACGAGATTCCAATGGCGTACAAGAATATCGATGCCGTGATGCGAGCGCAGCGCTCATTGGTTGATGTTGTGCATACCTTGCGGCAGGTGGTGTGCGTCAAGGGGTAGGCAAAAATTGCTCATCACGACTCACTGAATCGCGCGTATTTGATTCACGATAAGTTTCGGTGAGATGGCGGTAGTCAGAGTGATTCCTGAGCGCTAAGTACCACTTCGCTCTGTCATGCTGTGTTGAACTCAGATCATGGATTTAAAGATAACCAGAGCAGTGTTATCGCCAAATTCGGGATTTTCTCGGTGTTTTTTAGTTCTTTGCGCGAAGATATAAAACTTTCCGGTTTGATCCAGCAGTTTGCCGTTCTTCAACTTCAAAAAGGTCCTTCTTGGCTTTGACCAAATCGGAGAGCTTCTTGTAGCCATACAGCCTTGAATCAAAATCCGGTTGCAATTTGGTCAGGTAGCTACCAAAAACACCCAAACTCGTCCATCCATTGTCATCGACCGATTGTTCAAGCGCGGACAGCACAAAGGCTTCCGGAAACTCCGGTTTTTGTTCAACCGATTTTGCCGTAGTCTTGGTTTTGGTGGTTCTCTTTCTCGTCTTTTCTTTTGCTGCGGACTCAGCCGATTCTGCGGCCGGGGTTGAGCGCAGAATTTCTGTGAATACAAATTTGTGGCAAGCATTGCGAAACGCATCGGGCGTTTTTTTCTCGCCAAAGCCGTAAACGGTAAGTCCTTCCTCACGTAGCCGCATAGCGAGGCCAGTGAAATCGCTATCACTGGTAATCAAGCAGAACCCATCAAATTTGCGCGTGTACAGTAAATCCATCGCATCGATGATCAATGCGCTGTCGGTAGCATTCTTGCCGGTTGTGTAGGCAAATTGTTGTACCGGCTTGATGGCGTACTTTTGCAAAACCTTTTTCCAGGATGCGCTGGATGTCGCTGTAAAATCACCGTAAATACGCTTTACGGTCGCTTCTCCGAACCTCGCGATTTCTGCAAGCAGCCCTTCAATGACAGCTGCCTGCGCATTATCGGCATCAATTAAAACTGCAAGCCGAAGCGAAGATTCTTCAGATTCATTTTTTGCTATTGCGCGCGAAGAAGCCAAAATAAACTCAAACTATGTAAGTTATTCATCCGTCATCCTTTCGTAAGCTTAACATACCTATCCACACTTAGACCTAAATGCTTGTCTGGCTTTTGTGAGCAGCGCATGAAGTCAGCAGGCATTATCTTCCGTTTGCTTATCGGTTATTCGTGCCACCCTTTTTGTTGATTTGACAGGACATATTCATTCAAGTACTTTCCCACGCGTGGGAGAGGGTAATTTTTTCTTCAGTGATCTGAACTTCGAAGCTACTGAAACTATTCAATGAAGGGAAATTTATATGACGCTGACTACCCAGCAACAGACTGCAATTCTCCAACTTAGCCAAGTCATATTCGGCACGACCCCGGGTGCAATTTTTGTGGATGTATTGGGAAGGCAACTGGAGCAGGGAAAATCATTTGCCGATTTGGCGCAAATGTTATCTCAGACCAATTCATTTTTTGGGAAATTTTACAATGATGAGTTTCAAGGCACGTTTGCACAGAATTTTGTGGAAGATTTTTTGGGTGATTGGGTATCGACAGAAAATAAAGCTTTGGTAATCAATTACATTAAGGACAAAGTTTCTAACGGTGCAACACAAACCGAAATGATTGCGGAATTGACTCGGGCGCTGTCAGCCGTCCCTGCTTCAGACCCTGACTGGGGACAAGCCTCAACAAATCTGAATACCCTTATCGCTGTCAAAATCCTCTCAAGGCTTGCAGGAGACACCATTACAGGTGATGAAGCAAAGCCGGTCATTGACCACATTGTTGCTCAAATAGCCGCTGGTCAAACGGTGGGTGAGATGATCGAATGGGCGATCACAGCATTGGATAATATGGATCATGCCGATCCGACCTGGGGCGATGCGGCAGCATTATTTGATAACCGCGTAGATGTCTCGCGTTATTACTCGATTGATAAGGTTGGCACCGCTTCGGCTTTCGTTATGCTGCAATATCTTCTGACCACGATGCCACCGGGGCAAACACTGGCTGCATTGCTGAAATATCCGGTAACGTTGTTGAGCAATGAACCCGGCGTTGTATCCGATTCTGCCGAAAGTACAAATCAGCTGGCATCAATCATGGCGAAGATCTCTGCAGATAAGGAATCCGTTGCGGGCGCCAAAGCTGCGGTTGACGATTTCCTCAAGGGCAACATCAATCTTCATGGACTCGATGGCAGCAACGGCTTCCGTTTCGAAGAGGGGGTATTGGCCTCGAGTTATAAAGTGGGTAGTGCCGGAGACTTTAATGGCGATGGCTATGACGACTTGATTATTGGTGCTGAGCATCATGATTTGAACAATGGGGTAGCTGACGCAGGTTACGTTATATTGGGCGGACCTGCCGAGTTCGGGGCTAGGTTGAATTTGTCGAACTTGGCGGGTAGTGCTGGTTTTCGCATCGATGGGATGACAGAAGATAGCGTCGATGAATTTCTTATCAGCCGGGCGGGAGATGTCAATGGCGATGGTTTCGGTGACCTGATCGTTGGAGCCAGCGCGTTCAGTGCTGTGGGTGGGCGCTTAGATTCTGCTTATGTGATATTTGGCAGAGCGGAGGCTGTCAGCATACCGTTAGATTTGTCCAACTTGAGCGGCAGCGACGGTTTCCGCATGCAAGGATTGAATCTGGGAGAAGATTTAGGGCATTTTATCAGCAGCACCGGAGACTTCAATGGTGATGGGTATGGCGACATCATCATCGGTTCTCCTATGGATGAGTCGTGCTATCTGATATTTGGCAAAAAGTCCGGATTCGATGCTGTGCTGAATTTGCAAGGCCTTAGCGCTGATCAAGGTTTGCGGCTGAATGGCGCTGGACTGGGGAACACTGTCAGTAGCGCCGGCGATATCAATGGCGATGGTTTGGATGACCTGATCATTGGCGCTGATGATGTCAGCTTAAATGACAGCAATCCTGATTCGAGTTATGTGGTATTCGGGACAGAACGACCATTCAACGCACCGCTGGATTTGGCCAACCTCGATGGAAACAACGGCTTCCGGCTCGATGGTTCGGCAGAAGGGGATGGCGCAGGATTTTCGGTGAGCAGTGCCGGTGATATCAATGGCGATGGTTTGGATGACCTGATTATTGGCGCTCCTGATGCTGATTCGAATGGAGTAAGCGCCGGTTCCAGTTATGTGGTATTTGGCCGAACTTCAAAATTCAAAGATGTATTTGATTTATCGAGTTTGAATGGCCGTAACGGTTTTCGGTTGGATGGCGGAAGAGAATTATATAACTCAGGATTTACGGTCAGCGGTATCGGGGATTTCAATGGCGATGGATTCGATGATGTGCTGGTCGGAGCGCCGGGTGCTGATCCGGATGGATTTGGAGTAGGCGCTAGCTATATCGTGTTCGGCAAGGCTTCTAATTTCAATGCGACGCTGACACTATCCCAATTGGATGGGGAAGACGGCTTGATTTTAAAAGGGACTCAGATCTTTGACCGATTTGGCGAATTCATTAGCGGGGCTGGGGATGTCAATGGCGATGGATTCGATGATTTAATCGCCAGTGTTTCAAGCTATTACTCGCGCAATGAAAACTTGCTGGATTCCGGTTCAGGCTACGTGATATTTGGCGGCTCCTTTAAAGGTGAAGCGGCATTGTCAGGATCGCAAGACGCGGACAAAGTTGAGAAAGCTATTGCGGAATCAGAACGTTTGGTAACGGATGAAAGTGAATGGATGGATAGGGGAATGAGCGGGGGATATCATGCATATCATCAAAATGCAGCAGTTTCATTAGTCGGAATTGATGTTCTAACGAACTTCATTTAGAACTATCAATGACTGTTGAATATTCATCAAATATTTGTAATTGTAATTTTTTTAAATGTATCTAACTGAAACCAGTCAGCGAGGAAACGACGATGTCCGATGAGATTAATTTCGATTTTACGGTCAATGATTTGCTGAGACCGAGTATTTCAAACACTGTGCTGGGCGCAGAACCTAGAGGAAAAGCTCTGTGGTTTGTACGGGATCTATTTCCGAATATGAACGAACTTTCTTTTAATGAGAGCGGCGCTGATCGATTGACTTCTGTCAAATCCACTTTTAAGGTCGATGACGACATTGTCTTTTTTTATTTCGATGAGATGGTTAAGGCAGGGACAGGAAGCATCGTGCTCAGCAGCCCAACCGATACCCGTTTAATCGATGTGAATGATGCGACACAGATAACCTTTGGCGCACCTGATTATCGGTCTTTTAATCCTTTTTTCCAAAACAGAGAAGAATTCGGTGTGGTTACGATCAATCCATCTGCTGATTTGCAATTGAATACTGAATATACCATCCAGGTTGCGGATGGCGTGTTTCTGGATAGAAAAGGCAATCCGCAACCCGGCTTTAACGATGCATCCTTTACAACGATAGCGTCGACGCCGCAGTTTGCCTCCTTTAATGAAGTTATACCGGTTGATGGGAATCTTCAGCTTCATTTTGATGAAACCGTCAAGCCTGTAAAAGGTGAAATCATTCTCAGCAACGGCAACGATGTGAGAACGATAGACATCAATGATGAGAGTCAAGTGACATTTGAAGGCGATGTGATCACTGTCGATCCCGCGGAAGATTTATTACCCGATTCGACGTATGACCTCGAAATAGAAAGTGGCGTCATTACCGACGAGGCAGGGCATCCGATGGCCGAGCCGATCAGCGTCTTTTACGAAACCTATCCTCCCGCTCCTGAACAATTCATACTCTATGTCACCCCGCCTGAGCGAGGGTGGGAGAATTTTAAAGCCGACGCAGACTTCGAGCTTCAGTTCAATAAAACCGTCAAAGCAGGGTCTGGCAATCTGGTGCTAAGCAATGGTACGGATTTGCAAACCATTGCGATGAATGATCAAAGTCAGGTGACTTTTGAAGGTTCCCGCATCATTATCAATCCAGCAGAAGATCTGGTTGCGGGCACGACTTATACCGCGCACATGGCCAGCGGGGCAATCACCGATTCATCCGGCATTTCTTACGAGGGCTTTACGGATGCTCATTTTTCTACAATAGAAGCTGGGCCGCTCTGGCCTTTTTTACCCGGCGAGCGATTTGAGAATGTAAAGATTAATCAGGTTCTCAGGTTCTTTTTTGATGAAAAGGTTGTGCCTGGCAATGGAAATATTACAATCAGTAATGGCGTGGATATTCGTAGCATCGATATTCATGATATCAGCCAAGTGACTTTTGATGAATCAGTCCCTATTGTAGCCATTCGACCTGAGCTGCCCTTGCAGCCCAACACGACCTATACTTTACAAGTTCCGGCGAGCGCAATTACGGATATCGATGGCAACCGGTCAGCGGCTGAGTCGAATCAGCTCACGATCGACACCATAGATTCTGCACCGTTGGTTGTAGGCAGCTATCCCATCGATGGCGCCAGCGTTCGATCGGATCAGCCGCTGATATTGAGATTCGATGAAAAAATTATTGCGGGAGAGGGGAATCTTATTCTCAGCAATGGAACGGATCAGCGCACGATCGCAATCACCGATCGCGATCAGGTGCTCTTCAATGGTAGAAGCGTCATTTTCGATCTGGACGATGATCTCGTGCCCGGCACCCTCTATACCGCCCAGATGGCAAACGGAGTAATTACGGATGTCGACGGCAATGCGTATGGGGGTTTTTCGAATGCCTCGTTTACTGTTCAGGAAGCAGCTTTGGTGGGAATAGATCAGGCTGCTTTCATTTAGAAGCCTGGAAATGATTGAATGCACCGATTTCCTTGGGAATTGCTCCCTTATCTCGAACTTCCCAAGGAGATTCTGAAGAATTATTCCGATCGCGTTCAGTCAGGCTGCGCGCATCAATCAGGCATCAAGCACAGAACCCTATGCCGTGCGTTCTAAACCGGGTTTTATCTTCGAATATCATCAACATTAGCGGGCGTATAAGCCGGATCGATGTTGGGGCTTTGCGGATGATTGATATCGCTATCAGGAGAGTTCTTTTTAAGCCTTTTTTTATCGATTTTTTCTTGGATGCGCCCTTCTTCTGTCATCTGAGAGAGAGGGGGTTTTTCTATCGGTTTATCCAAAGGAGGAGTCGATTGAGAATAGGCTCTGGAATTCATGTTCAGGATAATTCCGATAATTGCCATGTAGAATGCCACGCGGAACAGTAAAACCATAATAACCCCCGTTCAGTTTTTTGAAAGTCAAAAAGAAAACCATAGGGATAATTTGTTTCTAAGTCTGTACGGTGGTTAACATGGAAGAAAATGAGGATGAAAAAATCCAATCTCAAGAAAAGTGGGTGCTCGATGATTTGGCCTTGCCATTTCAAGCGCATTTTTTATCAAGGTGTGCCTCTCTTTATGGAGAGCTCTGATATTTCATTCGATCACGATCTCGAATTTATATTTTTCACGATGATCCTGATCGACCAATTTTTCTTCCACAGCCAGTCGCCAGGCTTCTTCAATGTAGTCTTGGTCTAGCAGGTATGGGTCTATATTGCCCAGATCAACCATGAAGGTCTGAATTTCCCGATTTGAGAATGTGTCTGAAATTCTTACTTTCTTTGGGGTTTGTGTCATGATTTTATGAGATTTAGTTGGATTTGCACGAGATGGCGTTTTGTTACCCGACCGGGAATTTCACGCGCTCGCTTTTATTTTCTATTGATGGGCTTGTACATTGAAGCATACCAATAGTATGTTGTTTTCTTCACAGTCATACAGTTTCAGATCGGGCTCAACGGGTGTACTGGTGCTCTTACTCAGTTTCAGTTCGTCAGAGCTTGATTTTTTGCCTTTCTCAGCGTTTTCCTGATTGTTCAGATCGAGCAAAGTTAGCTTCCGCACAGACGCTCTCAGCAGATAATTCCATACTTCGCTCACAGTATTTCATTCACTGTTGAGTGTATCTCAAGTCTTGTATCAGAGCCGGAGCATTTGTCGACGTGACAAGAAAGAGTGAATGAAAGAAGGTGCGCTGCTGTTGGGAAAATACTGAGCAATCATTTTTAACACAAAACGGCAGTATTTTTATGACGTTGATATTGATCGGTTCAATATACAACGATTGAAATCTACTCAAGGAGAATCACATGAACTGGGACGAAATCGCTGGCAACTGGAAACAATTAGCGGGTAAAGCTCAACAACAATGGGGAAAATTGACCAATGATGATTTGGATGTCATCGATGGTAAACGCGAAGAGTTGATTGGCAAAGTGCAAGCTCGCTATGGCATATCCAAAGAAGAAGCCGAGAAACAAGTGAATGATTTCTCAAAAGGCTGTGGTTGCTGATTGAATTGTGACTACGTTTGAGAATATCTGAAGACAAGGAGCGGCGCGAGCAGCTCCTTGTCTGCTGAATACTGAGACACCATGATGTGCCTACATTACTTTCAACTGAAAGGAGAAATGTCATGATTAACATACAACATTCAGCCATTGCGATGTTTGTCGCGTTGGCACTGATGACCCCGAGCAGCGTCGCTTTTGCTGATTCGACGGGCATGGGAACCAATGATCCGGTGACGGTTCCTCAATCGCAAGCAAATCCTTCCACCCGCAATCCGGCGTTAGTGAATCCGAGTGATCCAACCGGCGTTAACTCCAATATTCCCGGCGCGCGCCCCAGCACGCCTGCGGGCGTAAGCCCCTCCAATCCGGTGGGCACAAGCCCGAATAGTTCAACTGCGCCATCAGGGACGAGTTCCGGCGAATCGTCGGGTATGAATTCAGGCGCTCCTTCCGGGGCGACGAGTGGCGGAGCAGGGTCTGGATATTGAGGGGATGCTGGATAGGCTTACCCAAACCGCCAGCCCGGCGGTTTTTTATTGCGGGAAACATTGGTATCGTGCGGCTGCACTTCGTCATGATTTTACAAGCGCAGCCCAGGCACACGGGGTATGGGGGGCGATGCGCGCGATTGACGCGGCGTAACTGGATATTGAAGTCTGGTTCCCACGCAACCGGTTCGAACAACGTAGCGGTTTTCAAATATTTCCTGGGTACTTTTCGGTGAGGAGAATCTTATGCTCATAACGTTTACTACCGATGCTCATGCTGACATCACGATGTTTGGGGAAAATGCATTGACGTTCATAACAATGATGGGGCACAGCAAAACAGTGCCGGGCGCAATTCTGGCGGCTGATGTGCCGATGGCGCTCGATCGATTGAGAAAGGCTGTCGACGCTGAGATGGCCTCGCATTCCGCCGAGAATACCGCGCCCGATGAAGATGACGATGAAAAGGATGAACCCACCGTGAGTCTATCTCACCGGGCGCTGCCTTTGATCAGCTTGCTGACCGCTGCTGCAGAAGCTGAGACCGATGTAATGTGGAAATAACTATCATCGGCTTCATCTGATTCGTCAGCGAAAATGTACTGAGGAGGATTGCGTAATCACTCTTTTTTGTCTCATTTCTCTTACATACCCATCACTTATCAGTGATGGACACGCTCTATCTGAGCATTAAGTTGGCAAGCGTACAGTTCGCCACTCCTAATCGCGATACCTTAACCCTAATTTGGAGTCAAGTTCCAAATTATCTGCGATATCAATTCAAATATGGAGGAGGAATAAAAATGAAAAAGACGACTTTACTGGCAGCGGCAATCGCTGGACTGAGCTTTTCCCACGCAAGCATGGCTGAAGTATTTGCGTTTATTGAGATGCCCTTGACGCCCAGTCAGGAGGCGGTCACTACCCCTACGCCGACACCTGCGCCAGATTCGATGGGATATGGCCGGATCACGGTTTTTTACGACAACACGACCAAGGTTCTTACGTACAACGTGAACTGGAAACTGCAGGATAATGCCGTTCCAATCATACGAGAGGGTGGCAATAATCATTTTCATGGGCCGGCTGATGTGGGGACATCCGCAGGCATAGTGCTGGCGTTGCCCGATCTGCCGGAAACTAACACGGGCAATGTTTCAGGTTCCGTAACGCTCACAGAAGAACAGGTTGCAGCCATCGAAACGGAGTTGCTGGCAGGCCGGATGTATTACAACATCCACAGCACTTTGGCCAGTGGCGGTGAAATCAGGGGACAGTTACTCCAAAATCGCGACGATGCCCGCAATGCAATTTATCAAAATTCCCAAGTCACGCTGACGAATGTATTAGTACCGGGCATACAAGGACCGCAAACCTATGATGCGGTACTCGAGTTAGTGAATGGAGTTTTCGTGCTGACCACAGCTACGCCGTTACGTTAATAAATTCCAATTTAATATAACGCTCCTGCGGTCGTTTTGCGGAGCTTTTCTTAGAAAGGATTGGCGGATCACAAACGCTGATCCTTTTTTTTCGACTGTTGAAAAATCGTGGTCTTAAATTCAGGAACAGTGGATTAATCGACAGGAGTTCAGTGCATGATATTAAAAGAAGGATCAATTTGAGGAGATGTATCCTAGCGTACTGACGAGCGAACGATTTTGCCTGATTATATCCATAACCATTTGATTGGATATGCTAAAGAATTTAAGTAGACAATCAATGGCTAAGTTAGCCTATTTTCAAGGTCTAGGCCGATGTTAAAAAACGTGAGATTTAATTTCGGGAGAATGATATGACTCATAAAAAAAGTATTGATGTATTAAATGACCTCATTGAAACTTCTCGCGATGGCGCAGAGGGTTTCAGAAAATGCGCGGAAGATGCCAATGATCCCCAATTAGAGAGCTATTTTCTCGATCGGGCGGAGAGTTGCGAACAAGCGGTTCAAACGTTGACTGAAGAAATTAGAAAATACGGCGGTAAGCTGGATACTTCGGGCACTTTCAGGGGAGCCTTGCATCGATTGTGGATTGATGTCCGGACTGCGCTTACCGATAAGGATAATCTTGCTGTGTTAGAAGAATGCGAAAGAGCGGAAGATGTTGCCGTCAAAACATATCAAGATGCATTAAAGGAAGAAATGCCCGAATCTCTTCGTTCTTTGATCACCCGGCAATTAGATGGAGTAAAGAGAAATCATGATCGCATTCGGGAACTTAGAGTTGAAGCAGAGAACAACCCTATGAAAGCGTAAAGTCTCAATTATTGATTCTATTCCCGCCAGTAGAAATAAAACGGCTGGGGAGGGATCCACACTGGCGCGGAATAATGGAATGAAGATATAAGTGTATAAATTAACTTATTGGATTCATGGTGGCGAATCAGGGATTTGAACCCCGGACCAACGGATTATGATTCCGCTGCTCTAACCACTGAGCTAATTCGCCATGTGCTGAACGACAAGAGGCAGCATTTTGCCTTCGAGAAAATGGCTTGTCAAGCTTAAAAATGTGACCAGACAAGGGTTTATGCGTGTTTTCAGGGGATTGGGTGTGAAATGGGTGGACGGTCCATCTCGACGAGATGGTGGGTTCGGGTTAGGGTAGACATTTCAAGCCAAGTCGATCAGATTTCAGTTTGAGTTAGCCACCTGTCATAAAGCGGCTGTATAATCAGTTTCATGAACTTCGATATGGTAGTGATAGGCGGTGGATTGGTCGGTGCAAGCCTGGTAGCTGCATTGCAGGGCAGCGGTTTGAGAATCGCATTGATTGAGCCGCACGAGACTGCGCCGTTACCGCAGGACGAGAGCTGGGATAGCCGGGTCTATGCGATCAGCCCGGGGAGTGCGGAGTTTCTCGAGAACCTGGGAATCTGGCAACGTATGGCAGGGGAACGCCTGACGCCTGTGCACGAAATGTCGGTATGGGGTGACGATCAAAGCGCGCAAATCAATTTCAGCGCCTATGAGATGGGTGTGGCGGAGCTGGCGTTCATTGCAGAGAACCGCCAATTGCAAACGGCCGTCTGGGAAGCGCTCAAGCCGCCAAATGAAAATATCCACATTTTTTGTCCCGCCAAATGCACATCCATTGTCTGGCGGGAATCGCATGCCGAAGTGCAACTGGCCGATGGTACCCAGCTCGATACACTGTTGGTGGTAGGTGCCGATGGCGTCAATTCATGGGTGCGTAACCAAGCCGGTATCGAAGCCTCTCGCCGTCCTTATCACCAGATAGGCGTGGTGGCTAATTTCACGGCGGAACTACCGCACCGTCATATTGCCTACCAATGGTTCAGGCGGGATGGGGTATTAGCATTGTTGCCGCTTCCGGGCAAGCGCGTGTCGATGGTCTGGTCGACGGGCGAAGAGCATGCCGCAGAGCTGCGCAATTTACCGGCAGAAGCGCTATGCCGGCAGGTCGAAGAAGCGTCACTTCGTACCCTGGGTAAACTGGAGCTGATTACTGCGCCGGTCGGGTTTCCATTGAATTTCGTGCATGTCGAGACGTTGATCAAGCCGCGTCTGGTGTTGATCGGTGATGCAGCGCATGGCATACATCCATTGGCCGGCCAAGGCGTCAATCTGGGATTGCGGGACACCCGCGAACTGGTGGCGGTGCTGAACAGTCGCGGTGCCCTCATGGATTGTGGGGATCACCTGCTGCTGCGGCAATATGAACGGGCGCGCAAAGAAGATATCTGGGCTTTGGAGCAGGTCACGGATGGCTTGCAAAAATTGTTCAATAATTCCAATCCTACACTGGCCCGGCTGCGAAATCTTGGGCTGGAGATCACCAACCGCTGGCCGCTGATTAAAAATCAATTGATGCGGCATGCGCTGAATTGACATTCTTTTTTTACTGGAGTCGTTATGACGATACGCTGGAAGCTGTTTATTTCTATTCTGATGTTTTTTGTAGGTTCGCAGGTCATCTGGGCAGGTGAGGAGGCTGTGAAAAAGGCTGTCCAGCAGCATTTCGAAGGCCATGCCATCGATAGCCTGAAGAAAACACCTTATCTGGGGCTTTATGAAGTAGTGGTCGGGGATGAAGTGTTTTACACCGATGAGAAGGCCAAATATTTTTTCTTTGGCCATATGATCGATACCAGCACCCGCACCAGCATGACCAACGAGCGCATGCAGGAAATCAAAGCAGCGCGCCGGGTACCGTTGGACTCGTTGCCGCTGAAATCGGCGATCAAAATCGTCAAGGGCGACGGCAAGCGTCAGGTGGCCATTTTTACCGACCCGAATTGCCCGTATTGCAAGAAACTGGAAAAAGAACTGCTCGAGATCAACAACGTGACCATTTATACCCTGCTGTATCCGGTGCTGAATGGCTCGATGGAACTGGCCAAGAAAATCTGGTGCTCGGATAATCAAATCAAGGCGTGGGATGATTTCATGCTGAGAAATATTGCTCCGACCGCCAAAGAGTGCGAAACGCCGTTGGATGTCCTCGTGAAATCGGGCCGTGAAAACAAAGTCTCCGGTACACCGACGCTGGTGTTTGCCGATGGCTCGATCGTCGGCGGCATGATTCCGGCTGCCGTGATTGAGGAGAAACTCAACAGCGCCGCCAATGCGATCGACAGTGCGAAGGATGGAAAAGGCAAGTAGCCACAGAAACCTCACTGTATGCATGAGGAAATTCTGGAATAAGTTGTGAGCGATGAATGGCAGAGCGATATCGGGCGAAAAAATACAATTTCTCTTGGTACATGAGCATCTTGAAACGTATATCCGCGCAGCATAATCGAGTACAGTAGTTTTCAGGGTTTTCATTAAAAGCCTGCCAGATTCAACCGGTAGGCTTTTTTTATGGTTTCCCATCGACCAAAAGTAAACCAATTGGGCAGTCTGGCTATGATTTCATGAAAGAAATTTCAAGGAATTCATCAATTGCTGACAGGGCTTATTGGAAGTAACATTCGAAAAGAGGGTGGAGAAGTATTTTATGATCTAATTTTTATGAGGTGTGAACATGGCAACTGTAACTATGGATTTAGGCAGCCTGGATGGCAGTAATGGATTTCGTTTGGATGGTGTTCCGGGTGGCGGATTGGGTAAAGCGGTCAGCAATGCAGGAGACGTCAATGGCGATGGTATAGACGATGTGATTCTCAGTGCTCCTTATGCCCTCACTGGAGGCCCTTATGATGGATCTGGTTTCAGTTATGTAGTGTTTGGAAAAACTACGGGTTTCGATGCCACCTTGGATGTATCTACTTTGAATGGCAGCAATGGTTTTCGCCTAACTGGGATAGAAGGTTACGACTTTGGAAGTGCGGTCGGCAGTGCTGGAGATGTGAATGGGGATGGGTTGGATGATTTACTCATTGGTGCTCCTTTTGCCAACAAGGATCGACCAACTTCTCTAGGTACTGGATCCAGTTTTATCGTATTTGGAAAGGCTTCGGGATTCAATGCTGATGTGGATGTGTCCAATCTTGATGGTAACAATGGTTTTCGCATAAATGGCCTGAGGGAGTTTGACAAGATCGGTGCTTCTGTCAGTGGTGCAGGAGATGTGAATGGAGATGGGTTTGATGATGTAATTGTTGGCGGTCCTAATTTTGATCCGAACAATTCTATTTATGAAGGAGGAGCAAGCTTTGTTGTGTTTGGTAAGAGCTCAGGTTTTGATGCAGTGATGGATGGTTCCAGACTCGATGGTAGCAATGGTTTTCTCATTAATGGAAGAAAAGAATCTGATCATGTGGGGAGTGATGTAAGCAGTGCGGGAGATGTGAATGGAGATGGGTTTGGTGATGTAATTATCGATGCCAAAGATTCTCTTTACCTGCTGTTCGGCAAAGGTTCTGATTCTGACGCTACATTCGATCTTTCCAGTCTTGACGGTACGAACGGTTTCAATATAGAAGGGGACTCTCGCGTTAATTCGGTCAGTACTGCTGGAGATTTCAATAGCGATGGGTTTGATGATGTGATTGTTGGGGCCTTTAATAGCTCGAGCTTAGGATCTACTTATGTAATCTTTGGAAGAGCTTCGGGCTTCGATCCAACCTTAAATTTATCTAGCTTGGATGGTAGTAATGGATTCCGTTTAAATGGTGAAAATATAAGTGATTATTCGGGTAGCTCGGTCAGCAATGCAGGAGATGTCAATGGTGATGGGTTTGATGACCTGATTATCGGGGCAGTTAGTGCAGATTTTGACGGTAGTAATTCAGGTTCCAGCTACATCCTATTTGGTAAAGCTTCAGGGTTCGAAGCGACAATGAATCTTTCTGATTTGGATAGTAATGCTGGTTTTCGTATCGATGGTGCCGGGACCGGAGATTTCTCAGGTTCTTCCGTTAGCGGCGCAGGAGATGTTAATGATGATGGATATGACGATTTGATTATAGGTGCTCCTGGCGCTAATTCAGATGGCACAGGTACAGGTTCTGGAGCTAGCTATATCATCTTTGGGCGCAGCGATTTCAATGGTGGAGGTTTGTCAGTCATCCCTGGCACACCCGATGACGATGTACTGCGCGGCACCTCAGCCGCTGAAATCTTTGAAGCAGGTGACGGCAACGATATGATGATCGGCCGCGGCGGCGCGGATGTGTTTCATGGCGGCGCTGGGGTTGATCAGATCAAAGTGCCCGACCTCAATTTTGCATTGATCGACGGCGGAGCGGGTACCGATATCCTGCACCTGGACGGCAAGGATCTGCATCTGGATTTAGCGAATGTGGGTGACAAAATCCAAGGCATCGAAACCATCTGCATTTACGGCCGCGGTGACAACACATTGTCATTGACTGCGGACAGCGTGCTCAATCTATCCGATACGTCCAATACCCTGAAGCTTCACGGTAATGCCGGAGATCTTGTGACGGTGCAGGATAACGGCTGGGTCGATGGCGGCGTGAAGGGTTTTTATCACACGTATACGAATGACGATGCGGTGTTGTTGGTGGGTGCAAATTTGGCGATTGATTTTATCGCGTAGCCGACAAGCTGCGCTTTTTTCTTCTCACTCAAGCCTGCCAGATTCATCTGGCGGGCTTTTTTATTGTCGAGTGTAAAACACGTCCTGATGTATTCGGATTAACCTTGCTCAATCTCATGGTATTTAAAGAAAAATGGTTGAGTTGTGATCGGATTGTATTCGGCGTAGCATGCAGAATGGGTTGAAGGATGGATGAAGAGGGCAATTCATGATGTGCCATTTTTTCTTGCATCATTCATAAGTCGGCAGTTGTATCAGGGGAGATGAAATCATGAGTATTCCGGTTTTTAATTTGTTCAGTATTAATGGCAGCGATGGATTTCGTCTGGATGGGGTGTCGGAGGGCGATTATGCGGGTGCATCAGTCAGCAGCGCCGGGGACGTCAATGGCGATGGTTTTGATGATGTGATCATTGGCGCACCTTTAGTTAATGCGGGAGCAGACGATTATGGCGCTAGTTATGTGGTGTTTGGCAAGGCGGGGGGATTGGATGCAACCCTGCCATTATCGGCTCTGGATGGCAGTAATGGCTTCCGGCTGGATGGTGGGCATAGCGAACGGAGCTATCGGGGGGCAGTCAGCAGCGCTGGTGATATCAATGGTGACGGATTTGACGATGTAATGGTTAGAGGGTCCGGCTCCAACTTTGTGGTGTTTGGGCGGGCATCAGGTTTCGATGCACAGATCGATCTGACGACTCTGGATGGCAATAACGGTTTTCGCCTGAAAGGGGGGCATTTCTATGAAAATGTTCAATTCGTCAATGGTGCAGTGGATGTCAATGGCGATGGTTTTGACGATGCGATCGTTGAAGCCGTTTATGTGGATCAGGACAACAATGCAATCAGTTCGAGCTATGTTGTGTTTGGCCATACGACGGGTTTTGATGCAATGATCGATCTGTCGAATCTGGACGACAGTTCCGGTTTCAGGTTGACGGATACTCATGGCGGCGGCGATTTATCGGTGACGGGTGCAAGCGACATCAACGGCGATGGTCTGGATGATCTGCTGGTGGTCACCGATTCGACTTATACCATCCCGTATGGTGGCGGTGGGGGTGAAGTCAATAATTACGTGGTATTCGGCAAGACATCCGGTTTTGCCGCAGCGGAAGATCCCGCCGATCTCGATGCGAGCGAGGGATTGCACCTGAATACGGATGCCATTTCGATAAGCAATGCGGGCGATATCAACGGCGATGGTTTGGATGATCTGGTCTTTTTCTCGGATCCTTCTCCATTTGATTCTACCTTGTTCAACTATGTCGTGTTTGGCAAAGCCTCCGGCATAGACCCCAATCTGGATTTGTCGCAACTGGACGGTAGCGATGGCTTTACCCTAAAGACAATGCCCTTTCGTGAAAGAATCACGACACCCCTAAAAGCTGCCGGCGATGTGAATGGCGACGGTTTCGACGATCTGATCGTCGGAGCTTCGGAGGCTACTCCTTATGACATGGCTTTTGCGGGCTCCAGTTATATCGTTTTTGGTCGTGCTTCAGGCTTCGATGCGGTTGTGGATTTACCCAACCTCGACAGCGACAATGGAATTCGTCTGGATGGTGTGGCTGGAGATTCGGCAGCCGTGATCGGCGGTGCTGGAGACATCAATCAGGATGGTTTCGACGATGTGATCATTGGCGCTCCCGGAGCAGACGCCGGTAGTCATAACTCGGGTGCGAGTTATGTGCTGCTGGGCAGTGATCATTTCAAGGAAACCCCAGTATTGATGGGAACTCATGCGCGTAACGAGTTGAATGGCACGCCAGCGATGGAGTATTTCACGGGGAAAGGAGACAACGATATCCTGTCTGGGGGAGGAGGCGCAGATGCCATCAGCGGGAACAACGGCGATGACATCATCCGGGTACCCGATCTGGATTTTCAAAGCGCAAATGGCGGTGCCGGTAGCGATACGCTGGCGTTTACCGGTAGTGACATCGATCTGAAGCTGGCCGACTACATCGATCGGATTGGCCAGCTTAACCTGGCAAGCCGGATCGTGGATATTGAAACCATCGATCTGACGGGGAGTGGTGACAACACGCTGACCCTGACCGCGCAAAGTGTGCTGGATGTGTCGGATAGCAGTGATACGCTGGTGGTGAAGGGCAATGCAGGCGACCGTGTGGTCGGCCTGAGCGAGGGTTGGATCGATGCCGGCATGAAGAATGGTATGCATGCTTTTACTAAGCAGGGTGCGGAATTGCTGATCGATACATCGATTGGTACCGATCCGCTGGTCATACCCAGTGTAATCGATTTGTCCAGCCTGGACGGTCAGAATGGATTCCGGCTGGATGGAGCCGCCAGCTTTGATCGGTTGGGTAGTTCAGTCAGTGATGCCGGTGATATCAATGGCGACGGTTTCGATGACGTGATTATCGGTGATTATGAGGCTGCATCGAATGAATTTTTATCCGGCTCAAGCTTTGTAGTATTTGGCAAGGCGGCGGGGTTCGATGCGAGCATGAGTGTATCCAGTCTGGACGGCAGCAATGGCTTTCGACTGGATGGAGTTCATGAATCCGGTAAATCAGGTTTTTCGGTCAGCGGTGCCGGTGATGTCAATGGCGATGGCTTCGACGATATGATAATCGGAGCACCGGGGCCTTTTACCAACGATGATACATTTGGTTCCAGCTATGTGGTGTTTGGCAAGGCGGCAGGCTTCGATGCACGTATCGACTTATCGAGTCTGGATGGCAGTAACGGTTTTCGTCTGATTGGGGAAAGTTATGATCAAATGGGAAGATCCGTTAGCAGTACCGGTGATATCAATGGCGATGGTTTTGATGATTTGATAATGAATGGGGGTTATACGGGAGCCAAGGTGGTATTCGGGCGAGCATCGGGCTTTGGTGCTGAATTTGATACCGCTACGCTGGATGGAAGCAATGGTTTCCGTTTAAAAAATACGGTTTACGCTGATTCGGTCAGTGCAGCCGGGGATATGAATGGCGACGGTTTTGATGACATGATCATACCGGGGAGTGTGGTGTTCGGTCAGGCATCCGGTTTTAATGCCACGGTTGATGTTACCAGTCTGGATGGCAGTAACGGTTTTCGTCTGGAAGGTCCAAGCAGTGTGGTCAGTAACGCAGGGGACGTCAATGGCGATGGTTTTGATGATGTCATTATTGGCGCAAAGGATGCCAGCGAGAATGGCTTTTCTGCAGGCACCAGTTACGTCGTGTTCGGTAAAGGCTCGGATTTCGATGCTGTGCTGGAACTGGATAGTCTGGATGGCAGCAACGGTTTTCAGTTGACAGGATCGTATGAAGGTGACCAGTTGGGTTTCAGTGTCAGCGGTGCGGGTGATGTCAATGGTGATGGTTTCGACGATGTGATTGTGTCAGGTTACAGTTTTTCACAAACCCCGGACTTGAGTTATGTCGTGTTTGGCAAGGCATCGGGTTTTGACGCCATACTGAATGTGACCACGCTGGATGGCAGCAATGGCGTGATTTTGAAAGGACTGGCAGGTGAACATTCTGGACGCTCGGTCAGCGGTGCCGGGGATATCAACGGTGACGGTTTTGATGACCTGATCGTGGGTGCGCCCGGTGCTAGTCCAAAAGAAGAGGGCGCCGGCGCTAGCTATATTCTCTTTGGTAGTAGCCATTTTGGCAACGGTGGTGGCGGCGAACTGCCGGAAATCCCAGGTACATCCGATGACGATGTACTACGCGGCACCTCAGCCGCAGAAATCTTTGAAGCCGGGGACGGTAATGACATTCTGATCGGCCGTGGCGGTGCGGATGTGTTTCAAGGTGGCGCTGGTGTTGATCAGATCAAGGTGCCCGACCTCAATTTTGCATCGATCGACGGCGGAACCGGCACCGATATCTTGAATCTGGACGGTAAGGATCTGAATCTGGATTTAGCGAATGTGGGTGACAAAATCCAAGGCATCGAAACCATCTGCATT
>NZ_QRCB01000007.1 GCF_009833095.1 Nitrosomonas sp. JL21 | reverse complement strand
CCGGAACTAGTTGACCACTACAATGCAGCTTGACTCAAACTAAAAAGTTTCCGGAAAAACCGGCCCGATTCAGATGACCTCTTCAGATTATCTTGGGTGAAACAAAAAATCGAAATCTCCTCAATTCCCAATTTTTTGCACTTCTTCGACTAACATAATTCCCGACCGAATCCCAAATCCATACCCGCATTCTTTGGTTAAGCCTTGCCTGACGACCCAGCCGGTGATTCCCATCTGGAATGAACCCAATAAGGTGAGGGATAGTGTTTCCAGGCATAAGCTTCGATGATTCCAAAAGACCACACCACATGATATCGAGGCGCTGCAAATCGCAGTCAGTACGATACAGCACATAATCACTTTGACATTGCGCTGCTCGGCAAAAACTTAGGGACCAAGCTCTATCATTTTTTAGAAACAGGGAAGATATAACACAAATACTTATCAGATAAAAACGGTCAAGTTATTGAATCAAGGCGAAGTGAATAAGTGGAGGAAGAGGAAAGTTTCACAATTTCGAAGATCCTCTAAGAATCATGCTTCTTTTCAGTTTTAATCTTCCATTTGATCGTCACAAAGGTGCCGATATAGGCGCCCATAAAAGCGGCTGCTATGTAAATTTTATTTTCAACGTAATTGGTCACAGTAAATGCGGTCACCAAGATGATCATCGCTGACCAGAAAGCTGCAGGATGAGCCCTTCTTTCTTCCACATCTATAAAATAGAGCGTCCAGCATACATCTGCGAGCGCCATCGCCACCATGATCAATAAAAATGTAACAATCGAGAATTCTGAAAAATCCATCTAAAACCTGAAAAGATAATAAAGGCCATTCGGCCAACCCGACCATTTTACCAGTAATGCTGATGATGTCTGTAGTCAATCGGAAAAATCGGCTTCGGATAAGTGCCATTGACAAATCCGATGACCTTGCCTTGGTAACGAGTTTGCCCCCGAATTGATAGGTGTCCGCCAGTCTCAGTGATTTCCAAGCTTCCGCCCAGTGAATGAGTAACAACCGGCAACGAAATTCCAAATACTTTAGTTGCCACAAAGGCGCTTGCTGCACTGCCGGTACCGCAGCTCAGCGTGACATCTTCGACTCCGACTTCAAATGTGCGCACGGCAATTCCTTCCTGATTACGCCACACGAAATTAATATTGACCCCTTCAGGATGTCCCACCCATGCACACAACGATTTATCTTCGCGCAGGGATTTCCCGAGTATGCGAGCGTGTTCCAGCGTGATTTCCGATCCTAAGACGACGACATGCGGAACCCCGGTAAATACATAATGCATATGGTCACTGATCTGATGATAATCGCGCGCCATACCCAGATCGACTTCGGTGAGATCATCGATCACGCTGACTTCTTTATAACCGTCTCCGGTAACGATCGAAAAGCTGTCACGCGTCACATAGGTATCCCGAAAATAACGAGTTGCACAGCGAAGCCCATTGCCGCACATGGTCTCTTCAGTGCCGTCGCAATCAAAGATTTTCATCGAAGGCATTTTTTGCAATTGATCGACATCGACGTACAGAATGCCATCTGTCTCATGCTGATTGGCCAAGGCCGTTGCAATCGCTGAGCGGTCAAATCCAGCCAGCGGTGTTTTCATTTCATCAACTACCAAAAAAGAATTACCACATCCATCCATTTTTGTCGCTTTAATTCTCATGATTGGCATGCCTCATGTTATTTTCATTCAATCAAACTGAAAGACCGACATTCCGCTTAAGGCCGGTATCCCATCCGCCGCGTAAGGTGAGCCTGAGCCACGCCGGGAATAAATTCATCCTGCACAATGCCCGTCAATGCAAAACCATTCCTCAGATAAAATCGCAAGCTTTCATTGGCATCGGCATCGGTCACAACGTTGAGGATTTTTCCACCTTGCTTTTCCATCTCCGTAAAAATGCTGTCCAACATTCGAGATCCGAATCCTTTGCCACGATGCTGAATGTCGACCGCCAACGTCAGCAGGTGATAAGTATCGACCGTTCTCCTGGCAACGGCATAACCAACGGGAAAGCCTTTTGACATCGCGCAAACGCCGAAACTCTTGCCATTCGAAATATCTTCAAATTCATCCTGAATGGCTGCTTGATACATGGTGCCAATATCCTGCAGCGCAATATTCATCAGATCGGGATATAAATCTTTGGAAATGGGAACAATCATGATGCCTAAACTCCCAGCAGGGTATAGGTACGATCCTGATGACAGATCGTGCCCGCACTGGATGCTTTAGTAACGGCCCTATTAGTCAGTTCTGCGAGCAACTCCGTTTTCCCGGTGAAACGATCTGAATAATGAGGTGAAAGGCGTTGCACTGCCGCCTGAACAATCAACGCGATCATATCGTTATGCTCAATCTGGGCGTGACGGCACATGGTCGTCAAATCAGCTTCGGTGGGATGCAAGCCTGGAATTACATTGGCTTCAAGAAAATACAATTGATCGTCGCGCTCCCGAAAATCCATGCGGTTGTAATCGCGCACCTCCAAAGATCCGTGCGCCGCAATCGCAATTTTTGCAAATTCTTTCGCCTTCTCAGTCCATGTAAGGTAGGTAATGTACGGATTTTCGATGTCCTTGACATGGGGATCACGCACATGAGGCTGACCAGGAATTTTAGAAAAGTCGATTTCCAGGATCGGCAATACATACTGACCGATCACACCAATCGTATACTCTTTACCTGGCAGAAACTCCTCGACTAGCGCAGCTTCATTGAATTGTGTATACACCAAACTCACTGCATATTCGAGTTCGGCGATGTCATGCACCTTGCTTTTCTGACTGATGCCGATACTGGTTCCTTCGCTGTAGGGTTTGACCATCAATGGAAATGACAAGTCGCCGAGTTTGTCCCCAGGTATCATAAGCTGAAACCGTGCAGTGGGTACGCCATCATAAGCAACGATCCGCTTGGCGGTTGCCTTGTCCATTTTATTGATGAATGTCTTAGGACTGCTGCCGGTGTAGGGAATGTGCAAATGTTCACAAAAAAAAGGAACAATTGCTTCGCGCAATTCCTTTTCTTCCAATCCTTCGGTGTTATTGAAAACTAGGTCGATATGAGCCTTGCGTTTGTCGAGCTGATAATAAATGTCTGGCCCTACATCAATTAACTCGACATCGGCACCGATACGTTCCAAAGCTGCGGTTACAGCATTGATTGTGTCAGGACCTTCAAATTCGCCAAAGCGTTCATCTTCCATCCATGGTTGCCTGACATTGCAGGTGTAAGCAATATTGAGCTTCTTCATTGGGGGAGGGTAATTGGCTGAGTATTGCTTACATAAACCAAAGTCAGGGGTGTGGAACTCATGTGAAACTGCATGCCTATTTAACCTAGAAGTTGCAATAACGAAGCGGCATCTGATTGGTTGACATCTTCAACGCAGAAATTAGTAATTTTTTTGATAGGGGTATCTAAATCTTTATTCACGCACCTGCCATTCAGTAGTTTCATATTCACCAGACCAATTAAGGATTTAAGTAAATATCTTATTCTAAATTAATAGCAGAAAAGAGTGCTTCAGGTTATTTCCGTGGATCGCGATCTCGTTCGATGAGTATTCGAAAAGATAAAATGTATTGTATGATCGACCCGCAACCCAGAGAAAACAATTAAGGAGTCAACATGATCATGAACAAGCGATTAACAATGATGTTGCTTTCAGGATGTATGCTAGGCAACGCGGCCATTTTGCACGCAGCACCGAGTTACACATTTACCGATCTTTCACCTGCTAGTTCTTTCGCTATAGCCAATGCCATCAATAACCACGACCAGATAGCGGGATATCAATCCATCCAGGTACCCCTTCCCGGCATTCCAGGGTCAACCGTATCGACATTTACGGCTACTCTGTGGAACGGAGCAACAGGATCGGCAACATTTCTAACGACCCCCGCTTTCGATCTCGGTTCAGTCGCCAATGATTTGAATGATGCCGGGCAAGTTGTTGGGTTTACTTCGGATCTTGCCGGAAAAACAGCTGCCATACGTTGGGAAAATGGCATAACCACGCCGCTGCCCTCAATGAATGCTTTTTACGCAAATCCTCTGAGTGTCAACACATCCGGTGAAATCGTTGGCATTATCGGTCCTGATGATAGCTCAAGATTCCTTGCACACTGGGACAAGAATCTAACCCCGACACTTCAAGGGTCCAGCGGTGGAGATTATGCCATCAACGATTCGGGGCAGATCGCCGGCAGTTTTGAATTCAGTCCGGGCAATTTCCAGGCTGGCATATCATTAAATGGCAACTTGACCGCGATCGGCACATTGGGCGCGTCTTCTGACACACCTTTGGATATCAACGATCAAGGCATGGTAGTGGGTTTCGGAGTCACCCCAAGCAATAATATGAGAGCATTTTTATATGATGGCGATACGCTGAGCGCTTTGCGAATGATCCCTGGCATTGGAGGTCAGACCTTCGCCAATGCCATCAATGAATTGGGACAAGTGGTAGGTTCTTCGGTTGCAGCAGGCGGTGCGTTTGAACATGCCACTTTATGGAATGGCTATCAGGTGTTCGACCTCAATGATTTTCTGGATGAGAGCAGCAAAAATGCCGGTTGGGTACTGACGGACGCATTGGACATCAATGATCAAGGCTGGATCGTGGGCGAGGCAGAAAATACGATTAGCGGAGAAAAACATGCTTTCTTATTTTCTTCAGATCATCCCATTCCGCCGGTTCCAGAATCACAAACCTATCTCATGCTGCTGGCCGGTTTGGCCTTACTCGGATTGAAGTTACAAAAAAAGCATCTCTTTTGATATGCAGCACCGCAAACAATTAGGCTTTTCACTACTGTTCCGCGAATATCGATATCTGAGACTGCTCGAAAAACTCCTGCATCGATCTGAATGCCTTGAATTCAGGCTCAAAATGTTCATTCTTTAACCCCATATTGAGTCTTTAGAGTTGATTTCAGTTGACCATCCCTGAAATCCTTTCAAGAACCGCTCAATGTCAATCAATAGCCTCGGTTTAGGTATGACAAGTTGCGGAAGATCAGCGAATCAAAGATCAAGTGCAAACATCGATCAACCTGTCTCGGTTTTAGTTTTACTTGACTGGGGCAGGCGCTACGCCGATTTTCGCTGTTTTGTCTGGATCAGATCAATTATGGATTCATCGATTTGATGCGCCGTAAGATCGTGGCGAGGTAAAGAAGAAACGGAGGAAAACTCAGACACGATGCCAATGACGCTGCGTATCGAGGCAGCGATTTCTTGCATGGTTTGACCAGCATCAGTAACCAGCTTGTTACCATTAGCAATCTTGAGTTCCGAATCGTTTACCAATTGTTTGATTTCACTAGCTGCTGCTGCAACACGCTGCGACAGAGTGCGTACCTCCCCAGCAACCACCGCAAACCCTCGCCCTTCGCTGCCGGCACGCGCGGCCTCAACAGCGGCATTGAGGGCGAGGATATTGGTTTGAAAAGTGATTTCATCAATAATAACAGTGATTTCCGAGATCTTGTTGGAAGATTGTTTGATTGAATCCATTGTCGTCATCACTTGCCCAACGACATTCACGCCCTTGTCAGTGATTGGCGCCATGCCATTGGCAACACGCATGATGTCATTCAAATTGTTATCGATGAAAATGGAGAGTTGATTGAAGGATTCAGCCAAAGACCGGCTAAATCCCTGTTTGTTATGTATATCCATTTTGAGATTGCAACCACTTTTGTTATTGGCTGCAGCATCGACGATGTCCTGAATTTCATTGACGATCCTGGTTAACGAATCGACCGTATTATTCACGTCATTCTTGGTTTTCCCAAAAACCCCAGGATAGTCTTCGGTGATTTTCTGACTCAAGTCGCCCGCCGCCAATGCATTGGTGACTCGTATTACATCATTCAATCCGACTTCAGTAGTTTGTGATAATTGATTGAGCAAGCCGCAAATCTTGTTGCCGAAACCCTTTTTATTGGACAAATCGATTTTTTTGCTGAAATCTCCTTGTACGGCTGCGTTGACTATGATTTCAATTTCTGTCACCAGACGAGATAGACTTTCTTGCATGGCAAGCATGGACGCCAGCATGCCCTCCGAACCGTTCTCATGTCCTCCAACCACGCTTGAACTTAAATCTCCCTGCGTTATCCGCTCTGCCAGGAAGGCTACCTTTGCCGCTTCGATTCCTTCGGTACGTAATTGCAATGCCAGATAAACCAGAATGATCGATTCGAAAACGACATAAGCGGCGTGCAACAATACGATGCCGAAATTCTCACCATGATGGAAAATCCAGACATCGAGCTGAGCCGCCTGAAGAAAATTACCCACCAAATGCTGAACCGCGATGAGCGCCGCACCAAAGACGATCGGCCGCCAGTCCCGGTAAGCCAATAGGAATGCCAGCACCGCAAATAAGCCGAAATGCATTTCGATCATGCCGTGGCTCACCTGGATTTGAATTGCAATTAGAACAATCAACGCGCTGGCCATCGTTAATCTTGACATCAACGTGCCTTTCATCGAACGCCAGATAACTGCAGAGATGATCAGTGTAGGAATGCCAATCGCCAGACTCAATACCAATTGATCATAAACCAGCCCGACGGCAATCGTGACCAATAATAAAAACGCCGCTGTGGCCATCATTACCCCATCAACCCGGGTGCGCATCGGTTTCAGCAATTCTTCGTGATTGTCTAGCATGTGCATATACGTTGCTCCGCTCTGTTGCAAAAAAGTCTTACAGAAAAAAGCCCATTCATTCTTAGCCACGTGGCTGCAGGACACATGCAGTAAGTTCAGATTTACTGCAGAAGAACATCCCTTATTACCATAGCGATAATTCTGAATGTAGGAAAAACGGCAATCACGACTATAAATTTAGGGGAATTTGAAAAGAAAAGAGTGCAGTCAGGAAGAGCTTAAGAAGACTAAAAAATCATTGATGCGATGCAAAAACATATTGAACCGGCTTCCACATTGCATGATCGGGCGGCGCAGCATTTTTCGAAGATTCTCTGGGTAAATGCTGATTGATCGGCACACGAGAATGAGTGGCAGGCGAGAAACGGAGCAACCGAAACCTATCAATAAGATAATTGAGAAAGCGAGGGCCACGCAACGAAACAAATCGCTCGCGCTGTCAATCGATCAGCGTTTCTCAAGCATTATTATTGATCAATTTCTCGCGCAGACGCAATGCCAGAAGATTCAACGCAATCGATGACTCACCCATAACGAAGCCGCAAACAGCAATACGGCCCCGCCCTGATGAGAAGCGGCCAATGGTACCGGAACCACATGTAGCAATGTCGCGATTCCCAGACTGATCTGGATGACCAGCATCAGTAAAAACAAATGACAAGCAAAACGGGTCGTACCCGACAATTCTGCCTGACGGGATTTGAACCAGAACAGGGGCACCAGAAATGCCAATGTCCAGGCAATCAAACGATGATCAAACTGCACGGTCGTGATGTTATCGAAAAAATTGCGATACCACGGATCCAACCCAAATAAATCAGGTGGAATGAGATATCCGTTCATCAGCGGGAAGGTATTATAAGCCAGGCCGGCACGTATGCCGGCAACGAAACCGCCTGACAAAACCATGATAAAAATGAGTGTCGAAAGGCTGAACGAAAATCGACGCAATTTTATTGTCGCTTCAGTGTCATGGGATTTTTCGCGCTCCGGTGATAGCAGATCCAGAGCCACCCAGAACATCGTAGCAAAAATAACGAATGCCAAGCCCAAGTGCGCAGTAAGACGGTACTGGCTCACATGAGGGTCATTGATCAATCCGCTCATGACCATATACCAGCCCATGAATCCCTGCAATCCGCCCAGGATGAAGATACCTGTCAATTTCAATCCCAAGGGTCGATTGATTTGTTTTTTCCACAGAAAATAAACGAACGGTACAAAAAACGCCAATCCAATCAAGCGTCCTAGAACGCGGTGAATATACTCCCACCAAAAAATCGATTTGAATTCATCGACGCTCATGCCCTTATTGACTTGCTGATACTGCGGTGTGGCACGGTATTTTTCGAGCAGAACATCCCAATCTGCTTGGGTAATCGGAGGCATCGTGCCGACGATCGGTTGCCACTCGACAATCGACAGCCCGGAATCAGTCAGCCGTGTAACACCCCCCACCACGACCATGGCAAATACCATGGCACAACAAATTAATAACCAGATAGCAATAGGTTTTTGCATAATCATTTACTGTGAATAATATTAAATACAATGGATCGTCATGAAGATGACATCATTTTGAACGCAGCAGCCGCTGCTTGGTGCGTTCCCATTCTTTCGTTTTCTCGGATTCCCGCTTGTCATGCTGTTTCTTGCCTTTGGCCAGGCCGATCTCCAACTTGATCCTGCCCGACTTATAGTGCATATCCAATGGCATCAGCGTATAGCCGGCTCGCTCAACCTTACCGATGAGCCGTGTGATTTGCTCGGCATGCAACATGAGCTTGCGCGTTCGGACTGGATCAGGATGGATATGCGTCGATGCTGTTTTAAGCGGACTGATATGCGATCCGATCAAGAATAATTCGCCGTTGCGGATGATCACATACGCTTCTTTGAGCTGAACCCGCCCTTCCCGAATCGCCTTGACTTCCCACCCTTCCAGTACGACGCCTGCCTCATATTTTTCCTCGATGAAATAATCGTGAAAGGCTTTTTTATTTTGTACTATACTCATAGAGGAACGAAAGCGGCGGGATTGACTAAACGTGAGGGCATTTTATCAGTTTTTCAGTTTTGCCTCATGAGTACGAGGTAATTTACATTTATGGCAGAAATAGAAAAATCAGTCTTGGTTGAATACTCAGCAGAGCAAATGTTTGCATTGGTGGATAATGTTGAGGAATATCCAAAATTCCTGCCTTGGTGCGGTGGCACGTCGGTGGATCCACAAGATGAAATAACGACGCATGCAACCGTCAAAATCGATTATCACCATATCCAGCACAGTTTCACCACCATCAATAAGCGCTTTTCTCCCGATCTGATCGAAATGAGCCTCCTGAATGGTCCATTTGAACATCTGGATGGGTATTGGCAATTCATCGCGCTGTCCGAGCATGCGTGCAAGATCAAATTCAGGCTTCACTACACATTTTCTCATAAAATCCTCGAGAAATTGGTGGGGCCGGTGTTTCACATGATTGCAAATAGTTTCGTTGAGTCTTTTATCGAACGCGCCGAAGTGATCTATGGCCCACCGCATGACCAGTAATGTTCACCGTTGAAATCGCCTACGCGCTGCCTGATCTGCAGATACTAAAAAAGATTACCGTGCAGGAAGGCTGTACGGTACACGAAGCCATCCTCATTTCTAATCTTCTCGATCAGTTTCCTGACATCGATTTAACAAAACGTAAAGTGGGTATCTTTGGAAAATTTGCACACCCTGATACACCCTTGCAGCCCAACGATCGGATTGAAATTTACCGGCCATTGATCATTGAGCCCAAAGATGCCCGCAGGCAACGTGCAAAAATCAAATTGCGCCAATATCAGACTTAAGAAGCATCGCCCGATTGTTTTGAATATACGTTCGCAATATCTATTCGATTGATCTAGACAGACCCGATTCAGTTGTATTACATTAATTAAGCACTTAGAGACAATTCAGCAATGTAGTTTCTGAATTCCTTGACACTTTAAAGACCGGGAGGGTTACATTTACAGGGTACACCCGACATTACATTGTCCCTGTTTATTTAAAAGCTTAATGAGCAGCTCAATAACAAAAACAATTCAAATTTTACTGATAGGGCCCAGCTGCATCGTGCAATTTGGTTTGGAAACGTTGATCAACCAGCAAAAACCAAAAATGGAGGTCATTGGCAACAGCACGAGCTGCACTGATGCGCTATCCGATGTCAAGCATTTGTCAGCGGATGTCATCGTGCTGGATCTCAATCATGATTCTGGAGAAGAAATGACAGCGGTACTGCATTTGATTTCTTCCACTACGGCCAAGGTGCTTTTCTTCAAGTGGTCCGATGACACTGAGATCTACGATAAAGCGATATTGGCGGGTGCCAAGGGTATCATCGAAAAAGAAGCAGGATTGGAGACCATTCTGAAAGCCATCGAAAAAATTCACGAAGGCCAAGTTTGGTTAAACCAGGGCACCATTGAGCGATTGATCAATCAATTGTCGCAACAAAAATTCAAATCTGGAGACATTCAAGCAAAATATGGCGTCGATAAGTTAACTCCCAAGGAAAAAAAGGTTTTTTTTACGATGATAGAAAATGTCGGTATACCGGCCAAAGTGGTCGCGTCCAAATTACACATCAGCGAAAGCACGTTGCGCAATCACTTGACGGCAATCTATGAGAAACTTGAAGTCAACAGCAGACTGGAATTGTGGAGTTATGTGCACAAGCACAAATTGAAGTAGAAACCCATCCCATCACGGGATCACTCAACACGTGCTCGTTTTTTTAACGCTATCTGGAGAAATTGATCAATGATATCCCCTACTGATGCGCAGGCGAAGAATGCTCCTGACCTTTCCGAATCATCGACCAAGCGAATCAATATCAAGATGCAACCCACCGAACATACTCATCAACTCATGTATTCGAATTTGACACATGTGCAAGGCGAACAGGGCGTAGTCATCATTGATTTTGGTTTTCTCGATCCGCAGACGATCAATGCGGTCAATCAGCTCGCCAGAACCGGCGAAAAAGTGCCGGAAACCATCAATGCGCGGATGTCATGCAGAATGGCGATCAGTATCGAGGCAGCTACTCATCTATATCAGCAGTTGAATCAATTGATGCAAAAAAAAGGCTGACACGCAGCAAGATGCAATACAACCTCGCCAAGTTCTCCTGAATTCATCATCACTGACAGACGGATAGCAAATGACACATGACAACAACGTTTCTGCTCAAACGATCACCAGTTCGCCTTCATCCCCTATATCGCACATCAAGATTTCGCTGCAGCAGAGCGAACAAACCGGGCAGCCGATATATGCAAACTTCACATCGCTGAGCCCGGGTCAGGGTGTCGTGATTGTCAATTTTGGCTTCATCGATTCGCAAGCAATTCGGGCGTTACAACATAACATCAAATCCGGCCAAAATCCGCCTGCTCAGATTGCTGCGAATATGTCCTGCAGGGTGGCGCTGAATTCAAATGCCATCCAGCAACTCGCTCAACAACTCGGGCAATTGCTGAACCTTCCAATAAATACACCAGCAAATATTGATCAAAAGAACCCGACCCAATCACCACAGGAGCAGCCGTCGAACAACGCCCCGCCAGAGAAAGCAGCAGAAGCACCAAATTCTTCAGGTGGATTCCGGTTTCCCTGGTCGAAAAAATAGTCCTAATAAAAAACCAATCAGAAGCATCCGCACCGGAGTCTTCTGATTGGTTGATATACACACCTTCAAAACGCTAGAAAACTTCTGTCAAACTCCTGCATTCGGCAGTTTCCCCAGAAGCCAGGTTCAAAAATTTCCTCAGTTACCTTTCCTTCCGAAAGCGATGGCCCTCAGGATGGGAATACATATTAGTCCAATCAATACGCCGATTGCCATCATTCCATAATTGCGGAAATTATTGTTGGTAAAAGTAGTAATTTGCCGCATTACTGCATTCGGTTCTGCTTTGTCCGATGCTTTGGGCAGATTCTCAGCCTGATAGGTATCGTTGATGTTATACGATGTTACCCCTGGAATACTGGGAATGTCGTCGCCCCCCTTGCCCACCACCAGTTGCGCTTTCATGCCTTTTTCCATGTGATGGGAAATATCGCAATGCACCAGAAAGGTATCATCGGATCCAGGGACGATGATCGTGCCCGAGACCGTTTTGGGTCCGGTTACTTCGAGATGAAACATGCCATATTTATATAAGTACTTGGGTAAGCCATGCATCATGAACTGATGACGAATATCGTCTTCATTGATAAAGTGCCAGGTTACTTTCGCGCACGGTTTGACATGCCATTGCTGCTGATCAAATGCGAAAGCTGTGCCTGGGAACTTGGCAGCATATTTCCTGCCGGCGCGCACGGTAATTTCGACCTCCTCGGAAATACTTTTACAGCTACTGGGCAGTTTATCCAAATTCTGTCCCATGATCATGGTACCTTCATGGTCCATGATGTGGTCATGATCCATATGATGATGATGATGAAGGTCGCCATGTTCAGTCGCCTGCGTATCATGTTGACTGTGATCGATACTATGATCATGGCCGTGATCGGCGGCGGCCCCATGCTCAGCCGCATGATCCACGGCCGAACCACTCTGCTGGCTCATGCTATGACCGCTATGGTCATGCTTATCCATGTCATGGCCGCTGTGATCGTGCTCATTCTGAGTCGCGGCATGACCGCTGTGATCATGATGATCGTGGGCATCTTTTTGCTTGTCCTGTTCCTGTGCCATTGCATGGCCGTTAACAACTAGCATACCGGCAAGCAGGAAAGTGAGTGTAGTCTTAGCCATTATTCATTGCTCCCTTTTGGGCTTTTCAGACGTGAGACGGTTGCGGTGATGCTTTGCTTAATACCTTCCCGCTTGGCGAAAATAAAATAGATCACCAACCCTATCAACAACCCATACAGCGCATTCAGTAGCGAAGTTTGCGTTGCCGGGTCCAATCCCATTTGCCCGGCAGGTGAACCAAGACTTGCCCATTCATCCAGATCCTGCCAAATGGGATATCTTCTTTCGTAATATTCCTTGGTGAAAAATTCACTCAGATCAATACCGAAGTGGCTGACCTTCGGCATGCCATGCTCGCCCAGATACGACTTATAGACGATCGAGCTCATGCTGCCGCCTTCTGCCATACCGTTCGTGGTAATTCCCTTCTCGCGATGATCATGAATCAACCAATCACCTTCGCCATAACTATGCTTTCCGTCATTGATGGTTTCCAGTTTCAGATCCAGTCGCTGCGCTGGAGCCATGTCAAAGACATCACGCATGATTTGCGCCATCGGGTTATGTTCGACGCCATCGTAATGAGTGATCGTGGCATGATGGCCATGGGTATGAACGGCGATCATTTCTCCGCCACTGTTCAACATGCGCAGCTTTATTTTCTGATCCGGCTCAACCACGATCAGGGATTCTCTCAATGTGTACGGAAACGACAAGCCGTTCAAAGTGTAGTAATCCTCGGTAGCATCGGTTATGTCATAGCGTTGATTCATATCACGGGCAATCAGGCGTGGATCATTGTATTTTTGAACCATATCGCTGAGCTCTTTATCCATGGCGTGGTAATGCAAATCATATTCCTGAGTGAATTGCTCACGCACTGCCACCGATGGATGCCGCACATGACCGGCGCCGATATTGAGGGTTTGCAGCCAGTTATTGGGTTTGTTTTCTTCAATCACGATCATGCCGGCCAGACCCATGGTCAAATGGGTGTGCGTCTGAACATGGCAATGGTAAAACATCGTGCCGGGCTGGCGCGGCTGGAACTGATAGACTCGTCGGCCGCCGGGCATCAGTTCAACCTCGCTGGTTTGCGGCACACCATCCTGGCCGCCGTGTTCGCCATGCGAAAATGGATGATCTACGCCATGCAAATGGATGCTGTGGGGAAAATAATGGGTATTTTCCAGTACGATTTGAACGATATCACCCACTTCAACGCGGATGACCGGAGAAGGCAGGCGCAACAATGGATTGGCTCTGACGCTCTCGAAGTTCTCCGTCGACATGCCACTGGTTTTTGGAGCGAAAACCCAAGCGCCCGGCTGAATGCCGGGTGCAATGTCAAATGTGGGAATAATGCCCGGGAAATCCGGGGATTTGCCGTTGAGCTCCATGATTTCAAGCTTGATAATGATACGATCAGGATCTCCATCGCCATCCAAATCATCCGTCTTGATGATGGCATCGGGAGAAAGACCGGTCTTCATCAGCGTGTCCATCGAGATATGATTAGTACCTTTGACTGCAGCCGCAATCCAGGCAGGATTATCCGGACTGCACCCAGGGGAGGCTTCAATTTTGACCCCTTCGATTTCCTGAGCTTCGCGCCATGCAGGTGAAATCTTCGGATCGCACATCGGTTCGGAAGTCAACGCGGCCCGATCGACTTTAATTGTCTCAGGCAACTTCGACGCTGCCTGCGCAGACACAGCGAACAGCATTGTGTATACGGTCAACAGGGCAATAACAATATGGTTAGGCATATTAACGCACCTTTAAAATTTATCTAAAAAATAACTCAAAATATGATTTTGATTAGATCAGCGAGTTTTTGTTGCGTTCTACATCTCTCTTCAATAACAACATCATCTCATAGGAAAAATCTATAGATACAAAAATACAGTCATCGGTATCTCTGCAGGTCGGTAAAATGATGAAAAATAATTTTCTCCACATGCTTACAACAATAGTATCCGGCTTATTATACCGAACCCTATTTCCATTTTGTGGTTTTTCCATGAGCGAATGAGATTTTCATGATCAACATAATGAGCATGTTATGAAACTTCTTGAACAACCTGTATGAGTGATCTCACATTTCCGCCAAGAACTATGCCAGCTCTGCAATCAGCCATCCGATTCCTCGGTTACATACTCGTCAGCGCGCATGTGCTGGCCTGTGGTCGCACCGCCCCGCCCGCACCCAGCGTTCCTGCGGATCAACCGCTTATGGTTACGATAATGAACGCAAAACCCATCAGTTTACCGGTAAGCCTGGAAACCATCGCACAAACTGAAGGAGCCAAAGAAATCGAAATACGGCCTCGGGTGGGTGGAATTCTGCTCAAACGCCTGTATGTCGAGGGCGCGGCAGTTAAAGCGGGAGATCCTCTGTTCTTGATTGATCCCGAGCCATTTCAACATGCGTTGGCGGAAGCCAAAGCCCAGTTCCAGGAACACACAGCTCGGGTAGTGCGCGCCAAAACCGAAGAAAACCGCCAACGCCAACTGCTTGCGAAAAACTTTGTCAGCCAAAGCGCTTATGATCAAGCCAAAGCCGACCTGGCAATTGCAGAAGCGGCCTTGCAAGCCGCCAAAGCACGGGTTCGGCAAGCGGAACTCAATCTCTCCTATACCACCGTTACAGCACCTGTGAGTGGAATTACCGGCCGTTCGTCGTTTTCCGAAGGCACCTTGGTGTCCGCAAATGCCAGTTTATTGACGTCGCTGATTCAATTGTCGCCAATCTGGGTGCGATTCAGTTTCTCGGACAATGAGCTGGCTCAACTGGGCGAGCATTTGAACGAGAAGAATGTGCATCGCGTGAGCTTGATTCTGCCGGATGCATCGGAATATCAACAAGAAGGTAAAATCAACTTTGCCGCCAGCGCCATCGATCCTGCATTAGGCACGCAACAATTGCGCGCCACGTTTGAAAACACCGATCAGCGGATTCTGCCGGGACAATTCGTGCGCATTCGGGTCACCGCCGGCAAACCGAGAAATGTCTATGTCATACCTCAGGTTGCCGTGATGACATCCGATTTTGGAAGATTCGTCTATCTCGTTGATGAGAACAATACCGCGATACAGCGGCCGGTTACCGTAGGCAACTGGATCGGCACGGATTGGATTATTCTCAACGGATTGAACCCGGGCGACCGCGTGGTGATCGATAACCTCATCAAATTGACACCGAGAAAAGCAGTTGAGCCCCAATCACCGGCAACGCTATTGCCGGTACCATGATTAACTCTTAATTGCCGCAGAAACTGCACTATGGCTCATTTTTTCATTGCACGGCCGATTCTGGCATCGGTTTTATCGATCATCATCGTTCTGGCCGGTTTGGCTGCCGCTTTGCAACTACCGATCGAACAATATCCGAAGATAACGCCTCCCACGGTTATCGTGACAGCGACATTTCCGGGTGCAAATGCGGAAACCATGATCAAAACCGTCGCCGCTCCGATCGAAGAGAAATTGAGCGCCATCGAAAGTCTGCTGTATTACAGCTCGAGCGCTGACTCGAGCGGCCGGTTAACGATCACCATCACGTTCGAGATCGGCACAGATATCGACCGTGCCACCTTCAATGTCAGTAATGAAGTCAATAGCGCAGTGGCTCGCTTACCCGATGAAGTGCGGCGAACCGGCATCACCGTGCAAAAACGATCGAACGATCTGTTGCTGGTCTTTGCAGTCACCTCGGACGATCCGAAACACACCCAGCTTTTCATCAGTAATTTCATTACCAATAATCTTCTGGATGACCTCAGGCGCGCACCGGGCGTCGGTGAAGCGCGAATTTTCGGCGCTCAGGATTATTCCATGCGAATTTGGTTGCGGCCTGACAGAATGGCTCAGCTTGGCGTTACCACCAGTGACGTCACCAATGCGATTCGAGCGCAGAATGCGCAACCTGCAGTGGGAAAAATAGGCCAGGAACCGGCACTGGCCGATCAGCAACTGGTCTATACCGTCACCGCCAAGGGCCGGCTGCTGGAGCCCGAAGAATTCGAGCGCATCATTCTGCGATCGAATGGGCCCAGCGGCGTACTCTACCTCAAGGATGTCGCACGCATCGAACTGGGCGCCCAGGATTATTCCACTCGCACATTACTGAATGGCGAGCCCGGACTGGGCATCGGCATTTTCTTGCGAACCGGAGCAAATGCGCTGGATACGGCCGATGCCATCAAGCAAAAAATGCGAGAACTGGAGCACTTTTTTCCAGAAGGTATGCAGTACGTCATTTCCTATGACACCAGCGTATTCGTCAAGGCCTCGATTTTGGAAGTCGTGAAAACACTTGGAGAAGCGATGCTTCTGGTCGTTCTGGTCGTGTATCTATTTCTGCAAAGCTGGCGCGCTACGCTGATTCCCATCATCGCCATTCCGATTTCGTTGATTGGCACCTTTGCCGGATTATGGCTGCTGGGTTATTCGATCAATACGCTGACGTTGTTCGCGATGGTGCTCTCCATCGGCATTGTCGTCGATGATGCGATCGTTGTGCTGGAAAATATCGAGCGCCTCATGTCGCACGAAAAGCTCTCGCCAACGGATGCCGCGATCAAGGCCATGCAACAAGTATCCAGCGCCGTTGTGGCGATGACCATGGTACTGGCCGCGGTTTTCATTCCGGTAGCGTTTCTCGGTGGCATTGCCGGAGCGCTTTACCAGCAATTCGCAGTCACGGTCGCAGTGGCCGCCATTATTTCAGGTATCGTGGCGCTCACGCTGACACCAACCCTGTGCGCCATGTTACTCAGTCCCGCACATCAGCACTCGGTGTTTTTCACGTGGTTCAATGCACATTTTGAGCGCATCCGCAGATTCTATGTCCGATTGGTCGGCACCAGCCTGCGGCATGGCGCAAGAAGTGCAGCGATATTCGTCGTCATGTTGGGCGGCCTGGTCTATTTGGCGAGCCATATTCCAAACAGCCTGGTACCGCCGGAAGATCAGGGTTACGTCCTCGCGGCGGTCATATTACCCGATGGCGCGACATTGGCACGCACTATCAAAACTGCCGACGCCATCACCCGTGAAATGGCCAAGGAATCCGCACTAACCTATCAATTTGCCGTCAATGGACTCGATTTCATCGGCGGTGGCAATAAAACCAATGTTTCAACACTATTCGTGCGCATGAAGGACTGGTCGGAACGCACCACAACCTCAACCGACGTCGTCAATAAACTCTTCTTGCTCGGCTCGCAACAGCCCGATGGCATGGCGATTGCGTTCAATCCAGCACCGATACGCGGATTAGGCAGTACCGGAGGTTTCGAATTTTATGTGCAAAGCCGTATCAATTCGGATGTCACGCAATTGGCCGGCGTCGTCGGGGAATTGGTGCAAACCTTGAAAAACGAACCCAAGCTTGCCACGGTCAACTCTTTCTTGCGCTCATCGGTACCGCAATATTTCATCGAAATCGATGAGGCCAAAGCTATTTCTCAAGGCGTATCCGTTTCAGACATTTATGCCACGCTGCAAAGCACGATGGGATCGTTTTACGTGAATGACTTCAATCGTTCCGGACGCACCTATCGGGTGCAGTTGCAAGCGGAAGCAGCGTATCGGATGAAGGCCGAAGACCTCGGAAAAGTCTACGTTCGTTCAGACTCCGGCGTCATGATCCCACTGTCGGCTTTGAGCACGGTCAAGGATATTGTGGGCGCAGAGCAACTGGATCGTTTCAATGGATTACTGGCTGCGAAAATTGTCGGTAGCGGCGCCAGCGGCGTCAGTTCAGGCGAAGCCATCGCAGTGATTGAACAGATTGCCGCCGATACCCTGCCGGAAGGGTATCAGATTGCGTGGACAGGGACTGCATTCCAGGAAAAACGAATGGGATCCGCGGCGATTTTTGCATTCAGCCTCGCGATTGTGATGGTTTTCCTGATCCTCGCAGCTCAATTTGAAACCTGGGCATTGCCCTTGGCCGTCATCATGGCGATTCCCTTTGCGATGGTGGGCGCATTGTCGGCCATTTTGCTGCGCGACATGCCGAATGACGTCTATTTCCAGATTGGCATGGTCACACTCATTGGGCTCACGGCTAAGAATGCCATCCTATTAGTCGAATTTGCCAGCCAAACAATGAAGGGAGGTGCGGGAATGGCGCAAGCTGCGCTACAGTCTGCACAGTTGCGTTTCCGGCCTATCGTCATGACTTCCATGGCATTCATTCTAGGCGTGGTTCCATTGGTCATCGCAACGGGAGCAGGTTCCGCTGCCCGGCAATCGATGGGAACGGGGGTGTTTGGCGGAATGATCATGGCGACGACGATTGCCACCATCTTTGTGCCCTTATTCTTTTCTTGGCTGGTGAGAAAGCGGTCGGCTGCGCCCTCTTCCGTCCAACTCGCCAACGGTCGGCATAAGTCAGAATAATTAGTCGAATGAGAAATTCAGCTACAATCTCATCCATGAGTGCACCTAAAACAAAAACACGACACCCCGCTCAGAAAAAATTGGGCGATGTCAATATCATTCTGGTTGGTATGATGGGTGCTGGAAAAACCACCATCGGCAGAACATTGGCCAGCAACCTCGGAAAAGAATTCATTGATTCAGATCATGAAATTCAGGAACGTACCGGGGTTAAAATTCCAGTCATTTTTGAGATCGAAGGCGAAGCAGGTTTTCGCAAACGAGAATCCGAGGTACTGGCTGAATTGGTCAAGAAAAACAACATTATTTTGGCCACGGGCGGTGGCGCTGTGCTGAGTCAGGAAAATCGCCTGCTGCTGAGAGAACATGGCATGGTCATTTACCTGCGCGCATCGGTGCATGATTTGCACCGGCGTACCCGCCACGATAAAAACCGCCCATTGCTTCAAACAGATAATTTATTTGAGCGACTGAATGAACTTTATATCCAACGGGATGCTCACTACCGGGAAACCGCGCACGTCATCATCGACAGCGGAAAACAAGGGGTGCGCCAATTAATACAAAAACTCATCAATAAGTTAATATCGATTGATCTCGATTCTCTCAAACAAACTAATAATCAATATACTATGCACACCCTTTCGGTAGATTTCACTCCGTCTTCGGAAAAACGCAGCTATCCGATCCATATTGGGCACGGTATCTTGGAGCGCGTTGAATTGATCATCGCTTGCCTGCCGCAAAAACGCGTTGCCATCGTGAGCAATACCACCGTGGCCTCGCTTTATCTGGAAAAATTGCGTACTGCGCTGGAGAAACGTGCCGTGGCGTCCATACCCATCATCATTCCCGATGGCGAAATCCACAAGAACTGGATGACCTTGAATGTCATTTACGATGCGCTGCTGAAGAACCATTGTGAGCGCAATACCGCCATACTGGCATTGGGAGGCGGCGTCGTAGGGGATTTGGCTGGCTTCGCAGCGGCCACCTATCTACGTGGAGTGCCCTTCATACAAATACCGACCACCTTGCTCGCCCAGGTTGATTCGTCGGTGGGGGGGAAAACCGGTATCAATCATGAACTGGGCAAGAACATGATAGGCGCATTCTATCAACCCCGTATGGTACTGACCGATAGCGCAACGTTGGATACGCTGCCGGATCGCGAGTTTCGCGCCGGCCTGGCAGAAATCATCAAGTACGGATTGATCCGCGACCCGGCCTTCTTCGATTGGCTGGAACAAAATATGCGCCGGCTCCTCACACGCGACCCGATCATTTTGAATGAGGCTATCCAGCGCAGTTGTGAAAACAAGGCCGAAATCGTGGCTGCGGATGAAAGAGAAAAAGGAATACGTGCCTTGCTGAATCTCGGCCATACATTTGGCCATGCGATTGAGAATGGCATGGGATATGGCGTCTGGTTGCATGGCGAAGCGGTGGCGGCAGGTACTGTGTTGGCTGCAGAATTATCGCGCCGCATGAAACTCATCAGTGAAGCGGATGTAAACCGCATTCGCAAAATTTTTACGCAAGCTGGACTGCCGGTGACAGCGCCGAAAATGCCGGCAGAGAAATATTTGCAGTTGATGACGCTCGATAAAAAGGTGGATGCCGGAAAGACGCGCTTCATCGTGCTTAACCGCATAGGCGAAGCGATGATGCGGGCAGATATTCCGCCTGCTTTGCTGAACGACACGATACTTGCTTGCATGGCCGATGAGTGACCTGGCAAATTTTGCAGTATCGTCCACAAATTCACGCGGACGCAAAATTCGTGAAGCCCCTCCGACGACGCGCAGCGAGTTTCAACGCGACCGTGACCGCATCATCCATTCGGCAGCTTTCCGACGGCTAGAGTACAAGACTCAGGTATTCGTCAACCATGAAGGCGATCTGTTTCGCACGCGCCTGACGCATAGCCTGGAAGTCGCGCAAATTGGCCGTTCGATCGCAAGAACGCTGCGCTTGAATGAAGATTTGGTGGAAGCGATCTCGCTGTCGCATGATCTCGGCCATACGCCCTTCGGACATGCCGGTCAGGATGCATTGAACGACTGCATGAAGGACTATGGCGGCTTTGAACATAATCTGCAATCGCTGCGCGTGGTTGACGTTTTGGAAGAACGTTACGCGGATTTCAACGGCTTGAATTTATGCTATGAAACTCGCCAGGGTATCATCAAGCATGCCGCCAAAAAGAACCTGCCCAAGCTGGGGGAAATCGGCGAGCGTTTTCTGAAGAATCAGAGACCTTCCCTGGAAGCGCAGTTAGCGAATTTTTCGGATGAAATTGCCTACAACAATCACGATATCGATGATGGCCTGCGCTCGGGCCTGATCACGCTGCAACAATTAGAAAATGTGTCTATTTTTTCCCGACATTTGGCCGGCGTCAAAAATAAATACCCGGCGCTGTGTGAACGGCGCATGAAATATGAAACCATACGCAGCATGATCAATACGCTCGTGACCGATCTCGTTCAACAAAGCACTCATAACATCAACGAATCTGGTGTCGATAGCCTTGCCGCGATTCATGCTGCGCCGCCTCTGATCGGTTTCAGTCCACACATCAGGCAGGAACAGCAGGAATTGAAGAAATTTTTGTACGACAATCTTTACCGGCACTACCGGGTTGTGCGCATGAGCAATAAGGCCCAGCATACCATCCAGCAATTATTTTCAGCCTTCAGCTCCGAAACTCGCCTGTTGCCAACCGAATATCAGAAAAAATTCGATCTGGAAGGCCACCAAGTCATTGCCGATTATATTGCCGGTATGACCGATCGATACGCCATCAAGGAATACCAGCGTCTGTTTACAATTGCGGAAAACTAACCACGTCGACTTCATCAAACCTCACATGATGAATGATACTTCGATCGGTGATCAGCGCAGTTCAAGCGATATACGCAGCCGTCATTCGCTGGTAATATTGGGGACTGGTGAAAGGTTACTATTTTTGATGAGAATGGCCTTTTAAAAGAACAATAACACACAGGCTTTTTTGAATGACGACACTTAAAAATGATACGCTGCTCCGTGCCCTGTTAAAGCAACCTGTTGAATACACTCCGGTCTGGCTGATGCGACAAGCTGGCAGATATCTGGCCGAGTACAACGCCACCCGCGCGCGCGCCGGAGATTTCCTGGCTCTATGCAAAACTCCGGATTTTGCCACCGAAGTCACGCTGCAACCCTTGGCGCGATTTCCATTGGATGCAGCCATCCTGTTTTCAGATATTCTGACGATCCCGGATGCGATGGGACTGGGACTATATTTTTCCCAGGGTGAAGGGCCGATGTTCAAGCATCCGCTGCGGGAAGAAAAGGAAATTCTTGCCTTGGCGGTACCTGATCCAAGTGAAAAGTTACGCTATGTGCTCGATGCGGTTTCCCAGATTCGCAAGGCCCTCGACAATCGAGTACCATTGATCGGCTTTTCCGGCAGCCCCTTTACGCTGGCGTGCTACATGGTCGAAGGTCGAGGTGGCACAGAATTTCGAGAAATAAAAACGCTGTTGTACCAGCGCCCTGAGCTGTTGCATCATATTCTTGATATCAACGCCCGGGCGATCACGGCTTATCTGAATGCACAAATAGAATCCGGAGCGCAGGTGGCCATGATCTTCGATACCTGGGGAGGCGCGTTATCACAAGCTGCTTATCAGGAATTTTCCTTGCGCTATATCCAGCAGATCCTTGCGGGATTGAAGCGTGAACAGGATGGTCAGCGCATTCCAAGCATCGTTTTCACCAAGGGCGGTGGTTTATGGTTGGAAGCAATTGCAGCCAGCGGCTGTGATGCAGTGGGATTGGACTGGACAATCGATATTGGCGAAGCTCGCCGCCGAGTTGGAGACAAGGTTGCGTTACAAGGCAACCTGGATCCATCGGTGTTGTTTGCTTCACCTGCGGTCATCACTGCAGAAGTTGATAAAATTCTTACCAGCTATGGAAATGGCAGTGGCCATGTATTCAACCTGGGACACGGGATTTCGCAATTCACACCGCCTGAGAATGCCGCCGCTTTGGTGGAAGCCGTACATACGCTCAGTCGCAAATTTCATATAATGAGCAACTAGATACAATCAATCGCAGGTGGCTTTATGCATATATTGATCATTGAAGACGATTTAGCCATAGCGGCTAATCTTTACGATTTTTTGGAATCACGAGGACATAGTGCGGATGCCGCGGCGAATGGCATTGCCGGACTTCACCTTGCCGTAACACAGCGCTTTGACGCCATCTTATTGGATCTTGGCCTACCGGGCATGAATGGCATGACGTTGTGCAAGAAACTGCGTCAGGAATCCCAAATCGATACACCAATCCTGATGCTGACCGCGCGCGACACGCTGGAAGATAAATTAACCGGCTTTGAACATGGCGCAGATGATTATCTGATTAAGCCTTTCGCCCTGAAAGAAGTCGAAGCCCGGCTGCTGGCTCTGCATAAACGGCATGTCGGCAAAGTGGCCAACCGTAAATTGGAATTCGACAAACTCTCTTTTGACCCCAAAACGCTGACCATTCGTTTCGAAAATAAGGATGTCAAACTTCCGCCCAAATGCATCCGTCTCTTAGCCTTGATGATGAGCGAACCAGGCAGGGTTTTCAGTCGTGAAGAGCTCGAATTGGAAGCGTGGGAGGATGTGCAAGAAACCAGCGACACATTACGTAGCCATATGCATATCTTACGGCGCGCACTCACGAAAGCGGGCGGCTACGATCCCATTGAAACAGTGCATGGCCTTGGATATTGTTTAACATCCCGTGTACCGACCTCCGATTGAACACAACTTACGCTATCGCGTAGCGGTAGCGTTAGCAACTTTCAGCATCTTCATTGTTGGAACGTTGTGCATCATTCTCTATTTCTCTTCCGACAATATCGAAGAAGCCCATATCGAACAAGTGATCGAAATGGAAATGGACCATCTCGTTCATCGCTATCAAAAACATTCCGATTTTATTTCTCAAGTCGGCTCACACCTCAAAAGTTACGTCATCCATACCATTGATGATGAATTGCAGATCCCCGCGTATTTGCGCGGATTTTACACCGGCTACCATCGCATTAATTATAATTCGGCAGATTTCCATGTGTTAGTACGCACGATCGAGGGGGTAAAATTTCTTGTCGCCTACCGGATCGAACTCCACCAGCAACGGTTGAAAAAATTAAGATTACTGATTCTGTTGACCTGGATTGCCGTGATTGCCATTTCTTTTGGAGTAGGTTATCAACTCGCCAAAATTTTGGTCAAGCAAGTCACCGATCTAGCTGAGCGGGTCAATTTGTTGACACCGGGCGGTGATATCCAGAGCGGCCTATTGACCCAACCGGGAATGGACGAAGAAGTGGCTCAATTGGCTACCGCATTGGATAATTACCAGAATCGAATCAAGCGCATGCTCCAGCGTGAACAAGAATTCACCGCCAATATCAGTCATGAATTGCGCACACCCATTACTACCATCCTGACCAGTTGCGAATTATTGGTTTCAGAACCCAATTTACCCACGCGGGCGCACCAGCGGATCAAAATGGTCGAATCGGCCGCCACCCGTATGGGGGAGCAGTTGCAAGCTCTATTATTTCTTGCTCGTGAACAAGCCTTGGGGATAATCGAAACAGTTGCGGTAGCTGAATGCGTCCATGATGCTGCCGATCCATTAATGGCGGAAATCGGCAAGAAGAAATTGATCTTTGAAGTGCTGATCGCACCCGACGTCACTCTGACGGTCAACCGACAAGCGCTGCATACCGCCTTGATGAATTTGATCCGGAATTCCGTGCAATACACCAAACGTGGATATATCCGCATTAAATTCACTAGGCAGCGATTATCCATCGAAGATTCCGGCATTGGCATCGAACCGGCGTATCTTCCCCTCCTCTATGAGCGTTTCTTTCGTGGCTCCTCGCAAGGTGAAGGACTGGGAATCGGCCTTGCTATTGTGAAGCGGATATGCAATCACTATGGCTGGCTCATTGAGGTCGACAGCACGCCCGGAAAAGGAACTACTTTTCATATAATTTTCCCTTAATTTCTTAAAGATAGTATTTCAATTTCTTCACTAATAATTCACGAATTCTTCACATTTCTTGTGTTAACGTTTTGACGTGAAGGGCAATCCAGTCACAGGTTTTCGGATGTAAGAAGGGTTTTGAGCTTTTTTTATTGTTGTGTAATTCAGTGGGATTGTTAATTTTCATAACAGCACGATCAAAGAATCAAATCTACGTCTTCAATAATAGTAGAGAAGTTCGAGAGTGGAATTATGAAACATACCGAAAAGTACAATGATAAAGGCAGTATTCAAGAAAAAATATATAATTATTAAGTGAATAGGGAGTTTTGTATGGCAACTATACAACCGGTCGTACTGTTTTTTGTATTTGGTGTATTGGCAGGGGTAATAAAATCTGACCTGAAAATACCCGAGGCTCTATATAAGAGCTTGAGTCTTTTTCTGTTGATCGCCATTGGATTCAAGGGTGGAGTTTCAATGGCCAAGTATGAAATCATGGAAGTGTTACCCATCGCAATTTCCATGGTCGTCTTAGCTGCATTGATTCCACTGACAGCATATCCAATCCTAAGATTCATCGGTAAATTTACTCAAGCTGATGCAGGTGCAATTTCAGCTCACTATGGCTCGGTGAGTGCGGTGACGTTTGCCGTAGGTGTAGCTTTCTTAGCGGCGAAAGATGAACCTTCCGAGGGCTATATGGTACTGATTATGGCATTGATGGAAATACCCGCCTTGGTAACTGGTACGGTTCTGGCTCGTGCTGGAGCTGGCGGTGAAAAAACCCAATGGGGCAAGTTGATGCATGAAATTTTGACCGGCACCAGCTTGTATCTGTTGATCGCTGGTGTGATTATCGGCTATTACGCTGGTATAGTGAAATTGGTTTCTCCACTGGACAAAATGTTCATGGACTTGTTCATGGGAGTGCTGGCGTTCTTCTTGCTGGAAATGGGATTGCTCGCAGCTTCAAGATTGTCAGCAGTTTTGAAAAAAGGGGTATTCATTGTTTCGTTTGGTATACTTTTTCCATTAACAGCAGGATTTTTTGGCGCTTATTTAGGATGGTTATTCGGTTTATCGGAAGGCGGCACGATGTTGCTTGCTGTCTTGTACGCCAGTTGTTCTTATATTGCTGCTCCAGCAGCAATGCGTATTGCCGTGCCCGATGCTGACCCAGCAGTTTCAATTGGTGCTTCTCTAGGTGTTACCTTTCCCTTTAACATATTTATCGGGGTACCGATTTATTGGGAAATGTCGCATTGGTTTCATACTATCGCAGTATAAAGGCCATCATATTTAGAACGACTTTTATTGGAAAAGATTATGAATAACACAATTACAATGAAACGATTTGAGATTGTCATCGGGATCGAACAACTTGAAGATCTGATGGATTTGTTGGAAAAAAGCGGAGTTCGCGGCTATACCGTGATCAAAAATGCGGGAGGTTACGGATCCCGAGGAGCGCGAAATCCTGATGATGTGCTGATGGAACAAGAAAATATCGTTGTCATTCTTGCTTGCAAAGAAGATCAAGCCCAACGAGTAGTCAATGAATTGAGACCGGCATTGAAAAGCTTCGGTGGTATGTGTCTGATCTCAGATTGTCTCTGGCTTGAAGGCCCAGCTGTTTCTTACTAGCCTTGACTCCCTTGTTCAGCAATATTCTGTAACCTGCAAAACGTGCACTTCAAAATGCACGTTTTGCAATAAAACTCACCTCTCAGCCCGAATTCTCCAGTGGCGAATGAGCAAACATAGTACTAGCGAGTTCATTGCTATCTGAAGGTACAATCATTGCCAATCAAACGGGTGCTGGAGTAAGCAGATTTTTTTCTTTATCTACAATTTTTATTCTGTTTCAAGTACATCTGGAAATCTGCTCCCCATCACTATTCGGAAATATAGTGATAAAAATAAAAAACCGTCATCATAGCTACATGCTATTTATCAAAATTTCATTATCAGCATTACAAAGTCGTTTATATCAGCCATTGAATCAGGTATAATCCCGCGCTTTGGGTCGTTAGCTCAGCCGGTAGAGCAGCGGACTTTTAATCCGTTGGTCGGCAGTTCGAATCTGCCACGACCTACCAAATAAAAATAAGCACTTAGTGATTTTTGATCCTAAGTGCTTTTTTCTTGGGGTTACATTGCCCATTAAACTTCAACAAGACATGCAAAACTAACCAAGGTATATATCTCGATACCTCTCGCTCAGATCAACCTGAGCTATCACAATGCCAAATTGAGAGAGTAAACCCCGTATCTGGTTTGCCTGTGCGGTTCTGGCTTTGACGAATCCCTGTCTGGCACGGTGTATCGACAAGATCGCCTGTTGCTCAACGTTTTCCGGCAGATCATGCCCAGGCATTGAGTCATAGGTTATTTATCAATAAGGAATTATGGCATTGTTTGCCAATCGGCTGAGCTGTTAAAATGATCACCCTTTACCGGGGTGCTAATAGCTTTTCTATGTTTGAAATCAAAACCCTTTTGCTTTTCTTTCTAACAGCGATTGCCGAGATTATTGGGTGTTATTTACCTTACCTATGGCTGACGCAGGGAAAAAGTGTGTGGTTACTTATTCCTGCAGGATTGAGTTTGGCAATTTTCGTCTGGTTATTATCATTGCATCCTGCTTCAGCGGGCAGGGTATATGCAGCCTATGGAGGAGTCTATGTCTTTGTAGCCATTCTCTGGTTATGGGGGATCGACGGGATAAAACCAACGTTATGGGATATCGTGGGATCGCTGGTATCCATTGCAGGGATGGCGATTATCATGTTTTCTCCCAAAGCTGCCTAGCTCGAAATAACACAGGCTGTCCTGGAAAAAACAAAGTTATCCGAAAAAATAGTCAGAAGGAGGATGAGAAAAAAGAGTTTCCGGACTTTCCGAACTTCGGTAACTTTTCTCATCCACCCGAACAATCAAATATTTTCTGCTTTCTATATTTAACCACCTCCTTTCATCATTTAAAGATACTGAAATTTCTACAGTAACGCCAAATACAACCACCGATGACTATCGTCATCATTGATGGTCGCGTCGGTGCAATCGCCCCGATTGTCCGAATAATCCAATTGCATGCATGAGAAATCGCTCAGTGCCAGGGCGCGCTTCTCACTCTGCAATGTAAAGGTATATTCTCGAATAATCTCTTTTGCATCCAATGATCGTGTACTTTGTCCGGCAAATGAGTCGGTCAGATCGGTACCGTATTTCATCCCGGTCATAGAATCTTCATCGGTACGTAGATGCATTGATGTTGCCCTGATACGCAGAGAATTCAGAATGGTTTCATCAGCGATATCAAAATACAGGCCATGTAAATTACCCATGACGCCGCCGACTTGTTTGACCTTGAAGAACAGAGATCCGCCATTCATTTCTTCTATAGTTACCCAAGCTTTTGCCGCATTTTGTTCACTGTTCGTTCCTGATCCTTTAACGAGAAAAGATATGTTTGCCATGATCGCCTCCTGAATTCTCTGATTAAAAATTGTTTCGTTAAACCAAACTGCTCTTGCATTGGATGTAACTATAGAATGTTATGAGAGGCGAATTGTTAAGCAAATGTAAACTCTTTGTGAATTCTTCGACATGATTGGCAATATCGCAGGCAATGCCTTGAGATGTCATGCAACGCAATTTCTTGTAATCTATCCAGCATGAGCATTGATATAAAAACAACAATGGAGTTTGGATATGAAAGCAATATTTTTTCAGCATGGCGGATCGATCGACGTGCTGCAATATGGAGATCTTCCTTTTGCAGGCCAATGCGAGGATCACCAGGTGCTGGTGCGGATAAAAGCCGCCGGGATCAATCCGATCGATTATAAGATTCGCTCTGCGCCGGATCGCTTTCCGGTCACTTTCCCAGTCATTCCCGGCTGCGATGGCGCCGGAATCGTCGAAACCGTTGGTCGTCAGGTACGCAATTGCAAACCCGGCGATGAAGTGTATTTTTCACAGCCCGGGTTTAATAACCGCCAAGGCACCTATGCCGAGTATGTCCTGGTCGATGCGCATTTAGTGGCGATGAAACCGGCATCGTTGACGTTCGAACAGGCAGCAGCCGTGCCGTTAGTGGCAATCACTGCATGGGAGGCATTGCACGATCGGGCACGCCTCAGCAGCGGTCAAACCGTATTGATTCACGCCGGTGCTGGAGGCATAGGTCATATCGCCATTCAATTGGCGAAGCGGGCGGGTGCCATCGTAGCAACAACCGTGAGTAATGATGAGAAGGCAGATTTCGTAGAGCGCCTGGGTGCCGATAAAATTATCAATTACCGCACGCAGGATGTTGTCGACGAAATCATGCAATGGACGAACGGTCAAGGCGTTGATACCGTCTTCGATACCGTGGGTGGATCCGTACTGCAAGAATGTTTCCGATATGTGAAATGCTACGGTGATGTCATCACCATCTTGCAACCCTCAGCAGATTTCAATTGGAGCGAAGCCCGGCTGCGCAACATACGTTTTAGCTTCGAATTGATGCTGACCCCGGTATTGTTGGAGTTGGAGGATGCAAAATCTCATCAAGCAGACATCCTGCGCCAATGCGCAACGTTGTTTGATGATGACCAATTGTCGATTCAGGTGGCTCGCGTTTTCGATTTAGCAGAAGCCGCCAGCGCACAACACTATCTGGAACAAAATCATCCACTAGGCAAGCTGGTGCTTACATTATTATGAGCAGACACTAAAACCATAAAACTTACTCAAACCGGCGATATTGCCATCTTCAATCGGAGTCAATTATCTAGTGCAATAGTCAAATCGCTATGAAATGATAACTTTTTTTCACTTGCCCAATCAGAAAATAGTAGTCCTACCGGTCTTTAAAAAAGTGAAATTTGAATCATGAAAACAAGTCATTGCCGTTATAGTCAATGATAATTTCAAGCATCCAAAAAATGAGTGAACTCAATGTCTTGCTATTTCACCTCTGTCACTGTTAACACTATAAGAGACACATTAGTTTAATTTTCAATTCTTTAATTGTCCTCATTATTCTGATCGAGGGATTTGATATATGACAGCACATCCCGGAATTCTCATTCTAGGTCACGGTGAAATGGGCCAAGTGATGGCGTATTTGCTCAAGGATCAGCATACGGTAGATATTTGGGAGAAATTTCCGCATCGTGATTTTCCATATGTCCGCCTGGAAGACAGCGCACCGCGAGCCGATATCGTCTTGTTTTGCTTGCCGGTCAATCCGCATCGTGAAGTGGTGCAAGCCATTGCCCCTCTGCTGAAAAAAGACTGCTTATGTGTCAGTATCGCGAAAGGATTGGATGAGTCCGGCAAAACTGCTGCGCAAATTTTTGCGGAAAACTTACCGGCGCAGCAACCGTATGCGCTGTTGTACGGCCCCATGATTTCAGAGGAAATTCGCACCGGGCATCATGCGTTTGCCCAATTGGGGTGTCATGATCTCCGATCTTTTGAAACGATGCACGATTGCTTCCAAAATGTTCCACTATTGATGACTCATTCCTATGACATCATCGGAATCAGTTGGTCGGTAATTCTAAAAAATGTCTACGCGATGGCTTTTGGAATGGCCGATGAGCTCAAGCTGGGCGACAACGTCCGAGGTTTTTTGGCTGTCGCTGCTCTGCTAGAATTGAATCGGATCGTCGTGGAAATGGGCGGGCATCCTGGCACGCCCTATCACCTGGCGGGATTGGGCGATCTCATTACGACTGCCACCAGCATCAGTTCGCATCATCATGAATTAGGTAGAAAACTGGCTCGGGGAGAAACTGCTGAGATATCGGGCGAAGGGCCGCACACCCTGCAGATGGTTCATCAGCATCGGTTGTTCGACACCCAACCCTATCCGCTTTTTCAACTGATCCACTCCATCGTGCAAAACCCTCATCATGTCCGTAAAAAACTTGAAGGCTATTTCGAACAATTTTCAAGGCTGCCTATCGCGCGTTCTTCACTCAATGATGAATAGTTGTTAATTCCGTTCACGTTTCAATGTTGCATCAAAAATAAGTTAGAATACGGCTCTTTTAGAATTTTAGCGGGAGTTCCTGAATGTCAATGGCTGACCGTGACGGCGTAATCTGGTACGACGGAAAAATGGTTCCCTGGCGGGATGCCAATACGCATGTGCTGACGCACACGTTACACTATGGACTAGGTGTTTTTGAAGGATTGCGTGCTTACGAAACGGCACAAGGACCGGCGATATTCCGGTTACGGGAGCATACCGAGCGTTTGTTCAATTCAGCGCATATTTTCATGATGAAAATACCGTATGACAAAGCCACGTTGATGCAAGCGCAATGCGATGTCGTAAAACAGAATAAACTGACTGCCGGCTATATTCGCCCTATCGCTTTCTACGGCGCCGAAGCCATGGGCTTATCAGCCCGCACGCTGTCCGTTCATGTCGCTATCGCCGCATGGCCTTGGGGCACCTATCTTGGCCCGGAAAGCCTGGAAAATGGCATCCGCGTCAAAACTTCCTCATTCACTCGCCACCATGTCAACGTCAACATGTGCCGTGCCAAATCTGTGACCACGTATGCCAATTCCATCCTGGCCAATCAGGAAGTCGCCTTGAATGGCTATGACGAAGCCTTGTTGCTGGATGTCGAAGGTTATGTGGCGGAAGGATCAGGAGAAAATATCTTTATCGTCAAGCAAGGAAAACTGTATACGCCCGATTTGACATCCTGTCTGGAAGGCATCACTCGCGCGTCGATCCTGGAGTTGGCGGCTGAAATCGGTGTTCCTGTCATCGAAAAACGCATCACCCGTGATGAAATCTATTGCGCTGACGAGGCCTTTTTTACCGGCACCGCCGCCGAAGTCACACCGATACGCGAATTGGATAACCGCATCATTGGAATCGGCAAACGCGGACCGATCACTGCTCAGATTCAGACCATGTTTTTCGATTGCGTCAAGGGCAGAGCCAGCAATCACGCAGACTGGCTTACTCTGATTTAATACCGCCATAGTGGAGTTATTGTTATGAACCAGCAAACTGACAACAAAGCACGTGAAATTGAAGTAACCGCAGAGGATTTGCCATTGCATTGCCCGACACCGGCAATGAGACTATGGAATTCGCATCCGCGGGTGTTTCTGCCGATTGAAGCGACCGGTGAAGCCCTGTGTCCTTACTGCGGCACGCATTACATCCTGAAAGGCGGAGCAATAGCGGGACATCATTGAACCTGTTGATATCCCAAAAAGAATAATCAATCAAGCAATCGAATATAAGAATCAACGAATCTTTGGACACCATTTGATCAACCATCACTTTAATTTACTTTAAACATATGATGCATGAAATTCCTCCTGAAATTTTCAAGGCGTATGATATTCGTGGCATTGTCGGTAAAACGATCACAGTGGAAAACGTTGAGAAAATCGGTCACGCGATTGGCTCTGAGGCCCGTGCCCGCAAACTCACTTCGATTGCTGTTGGGCGCGATGGACGATTGTCCGGGCCTGAGTTGTCCCAGGCGCTGGCGCGCGGGATCCAGAAAAGCGGCATCAACGTCATCGATGTCGGAATGGTCGCCACCCCCATGCTGTATTATGCCGCTTACGAATTGTGCCAATATACTGGCGTCATGGTGACCGGAAGTCATAACCCGCCCGATTATAACGGCTTCAAAATCGTGTTGGGCGGCCAGACGCTGGCCGCCGAAACCATCCAGGCATTGCGTCTGCGCATTGAAAACAACGATCTTCAGCACGGCAGCGGAAATTATTCCGAACACGACATCGTAGATGCTTATATTGCGCGTATCAGTAGCGATATCAAGCTGGCACGGCCGATGAAAATCATCGTCGATTGCGGCAACGGTGTGGCGGGCGCATTTGCCCCCAGGCTCTATCGCAATTTGGGATGCGAGGTTATTGAATTATTTTGTGATGTGGATGGCAGTTTTCCTAATCATCATCCCGATCCATCCGTGCCGGAAAATTTGCACGATGTCATCCAGGCGCTGAAAACAACGGATGCTGACATCGGGTTGGCGTTCGATGGTGACGGCGATCGGTTGGGCATTGTCACCAAGAGCGGCGCCATTATCAATCCTGACCGCCAGTTGATGCTGTTTGCAGCGGATGTGCTGTCGCGCAATCCCGGCGGCAAGATCATTTTCGACGTCAAATGCACGCGCAATCTTGCACCCTGGATCAGTCAACATGGTGGCGTACCTATCATGTGGAAAACCGGGCATTCGTTCATCAAATCCAAGCTCATCGAAACTCAGGCATTGCTGGCGGGTGAAATGAGCGGTCATTTATTTTTCAAAGAACGGTGGTACGGTTTCGATGATGGCTTGTACGCCGGAGCCCGGCTGCTTGAATTACTGAGTCATCAAGCCGATTACAACGCCATTCTTCATGCCCTTCCGGATAGTATCAATACGCCGGAACTGCAGGTTCGCACTGCAGAAGGCGAAAATCATGCTTTGATTGCAAAATTACAGCAGCAGGCAGTTTTTGATCATCCGCAGCACGTCATTACGATCGATGGATTACGAGTGGAATATCCGGACGGTTTTGGCCTGGCTCGTGCTTCCAACACCACGCCGGTAATCGTGCTGCGCTTCGAAGCTGACAATGAGACGGCTTTACGTCGCATACAGGAAGATTTCCGGCGCAATATCCTGCAAGCAAAACCGGACGCCCAGCTTCCCTTTTAATGGATACTCATCCGGCAGATCATGCGCATTGCAATCGCTCAGATTAATTGTACCGTTGGAGATATCGCAGGGAATGCAGCTAAAATTCTGGAAGCCGTAGACCAGGCAAAAAAGGCTGGTGCCCAACTGGTGATGACGCCGGAATTGGCATTGTCGGGTTATCCTCCCGTTGATCTGCTGTTGCGTGAAATTTTTTGCCAATCCTGTAACGAAGCGCTTACCGAGCTGGTGAAAAAGATCCATGGCATCACACTCATCGTCGGCCACCCGAGCTTTCAGGATGATAAGCTCTACAACGCCGCTTCAGTGATCCAGAATGGCGCGATTACACACACTTACCATAAGAAATTTCTCAGCAAATCGCCTTTTTTCAATGAATCCTATTACTTCGACGCGGGCAAGGAGCCGTGCATATTCGAATTATCCGGAATTCGATTCGGTATCAATATTTGCTCGGATTTCTGGCTGGGCCATGCCGCCAATGTCATCGATCGCCCGCATGTCGATGTCCTGCTGGTTCTGAATGCTTCGGCATACCATATCAAAAAGCAAGTTTCCCGTTATCAGATCACTCATCAATTCGTTAAGCAAACCGGTATTTCCGTCATTCATGCCAATCTCGTCGGTGGACAGGATGAACTGGTGTTCGACGGCGCATCCTTTGCTATGAATCGTCAAGGAGAACTGACTCATCAACTGGAAGAATTTACCGAAACTGTCGGATTGGTCGACATTGAGAACAAGCATTTGATTTCCGGTAAACTCGCCGCCTCGCAACCCTCCATTGCCAGTGTTTATCAGGCGCTATGCCTGGGTGTGCGGGATTATGTCCGGAAGAATAATTTTCCCGGGGTGTTGCTGGGAATGTCCGGTGGCATTGACTCAGCGCTGACACTGGCCATCGCGGTGGATGCTATCGGCGCGGAAAATGTGAAGACCGTGATGATGCCATCACAATACACCGCTGAGATCAGCGTGCAGGATGCGCAGCAGATGACCCAAACCATGCAGGTCACGCATTCCGAATGTAATATTCAATCGTTGTTCGCGCTTTATTTATCAGAGATCGAAGCGGCCTTCGACATTCCCAACAAAGCCATCGACTCAGCGAGTACCATGCCGGAAAATCTACAAGCGCGCATCCGCGGCGCGATATTGATGGCGCTCTCCAATCACTCCGGATCGCTGGTACTGACGACCGGCAATAAATCTGAACTGGCGGTCGGCTATTGCACGTTATATGGCGATATGGCAGGTGGTTTTGCGGTCCTCAAGGATGTCAGCAAAACCATGGTGTATCAGTTGTGCGAGTACCGCAATCAGATCAGTCCGGTCATCCCGGAGCGCATCATTTCGCGCCCTCCTTCCGCAGAATTGCGGCCTGATCAATTGGATCAGGATTCGTTGCCGCCCTATGAAGTTTTGGATGGCATTATCGAAGCGTATGTCGAGAAAAATTATTCACCCGCTGAAATCATCAACCTGAATTACAATGTCGACGATGTCACCAAAGTCATCCAATTGATCCACAAGAACGAATACAAGCGCCACCAGGCCCCTCCCGGTATTCGCATCACTCACTGTGATTTTGGTACTGCCTGGTATTATCCCATTACCTCCAGCTATAAGGCGTGGTCATCCATTTGAGCTTCATAGCTCGGTTGGAACTTGATTCCTGCTTCAACATCCTATGATCATGATATTGATCCGTTTGATGGTCGTGCTGCCGATTTTGATTTCCGCACAGGGCTACGCGCATGAATTACCTGAATTGGGGGACATATCGCAAGCCACGCTGACACCGTATCAGGAGCGGCAATTGGGTTTGCAGATCATGCGCCAGATCCGTGCGGATCCCCGTTATCTGGATGATGCGGAAATTGCCAGCTACCTCAGTAACCTCGGTCATAAATTGATTGCCAATTCGAATGAAGCCAGCATCGACCAGACCTTTGAGTTTTTTGCCGTCCAGGATCCGTCGATCAATGCATTCGCGTTGCCCGGCGGCTTCATGGGATTCAACAGCGGACTCATCATCGCCGCTCAAAGCGAATCGGAACTGGCTGCCGTAATGTCTCATGAAATTGCCCATGTGACGCAAAAACATCTGGCCCGCATGATCGCCGAACAGAAATACGATTGGGTGAAATCGATTGCATCGCTTGCGGTTGCAATTCTCGCGGCACGATCGAGCGCTCAGGCAAGCCAGGCCATTCTTGTCGCATCGCAGGCCAGCATCATCCAATCAAAACTTGATTTTACCCGCAAGCATGAAAAAGAAGCCGATCGAATCGGTCTGAATATTTTGCTCGACGCTGGATTCGATCCCCAGGGCATGCCCACTTTTTTTGAACGGCTCCAGAAAGCCGGGCGCTTTCATGAAACCGGCGCGCCTTCATATCTGCGGACGCATCCGCTCACTTTCGAACGGATTGCAGATATTCAGAATCGAACGCGGGAAATGCCCTATCGCCAAGTTCCCGACAGCATCGATTTTTTATTGGTGCGCGCCAAGCTCCGCGCTTTGCAAGGGAAATCCTACGAGGCCGTCGCACAATTCAAGACCCGATTGGAAGAAAAACGCTATAACAACGAGGCCGTTGAGCGTTACGGTTACATTCAAGCGCTCTTGCGCGACAAGAAAGCGCATCAGGCCAATGCAGAATTGAATCGGTTGTACCAAGTGCTGCAAAGCGATCCTTCTGCATCGGTCCTGAGCGATCATGTGCTGGGGAAGCCGATACGGATCGAATACAAGCAATTAATAGCCGGTGCCATGATGGAAACACTTGCCGCCGATGTACTGGTGGCCAATGACAAAATCGCTGAGGCCATGAAAACCTATCAGCACGCCTTGAAAAGGTATCCTCAGCATCGCGCCCTGATTCATGGCTATGGACGCACGCTCATTCAGAACAAGAAACCGCAAGCCGCACTTGAGTTCATCAATAAACAACTCCAGCTCATTCAAGATGATGCGCAATTGTTCGGCTTGCAAGCACAGTGCTACGAACTGTTAGGTGATAAAATGCTTGAGCATCGCGCCCAGGCTGAAGTTTATTTTCTCAAGGGCCATTTTGGCGCCGCCATTGATCAACTGAAAACGGCATTACAGCACGGCAATGGAAATTTCTATCAATTATCCAGTATCGAAGCGCGCCTGAAACAGTTGCAGACGCTCAAGTCAGACGAAGAAAAAGCAGAAAAATAAACTTGCATGATCACGATCAGCTTCAAACACTCTATCATTGCCGCCGCGATAATCTCGGTTGCCGTCATGTATTGGTATGGCAATGAAAATAAGGAAGGCAAATCTACTCAATATAAAACCCGTACGGTAGAACGAGGTGATATCGTGCAGAGCATCTCTGCCAATGGCACATTGACGCCAGTTGTGCTTGTCAATGTCGGGACGCAGATTTCCGGCACGGTGGCCAAGCTGTACGCCGATTATAATGATCAGGTGGAAATCGGCCAGATACTGGCAGAACTGGATCCGGCATTGCTGCGCGCGCAATTGCAGCAATCCAAGGCAAATCTGCTCAATGCCCAGGTGGCGGTAAAGATTGCTGAAGCCAAACTGAAACGCAACCGGTTATTGAAGGAAAAGGAGTTCATTTCCCCCGAAGCATTGGAAATCGTCGAACAGGAAGTCGAAGCCGCGCATGCGCAGCTTGCGATCAGCAAGGCTCAGGTTGAGCGCGACCAGGCCAATCTCAATTACAGCGTCATCCGTTCCCCGATTTCCGGTGTCGTCATTGCACGGGATGTCGATATCGGCCAGACGGTCGCAGCGAATTTTCAAACGCCCACGCTGTTCCAGATCGCCAAGGATCTGCGCCGAATGCAGATCAATATCAGCGTTGCCGAAGCCGATATCGGTCAATTGCATATTGACCAATCCATCAATTTCACCGTAGACGCTTTTCCGCAGCGAAAATATACCGGCACAGTCAGACAAGTCCGGCTCAATCCCACCATCCAGGAAAATGTGGTCACCTATAATGTCGTCGCCATGGTGGATAATGAGGATGGCACGCTATTGCCGGGCATGACGGCAAACATTCACTTCGTCGTGATGCAGAAAACCGACGTGTTGCGGGTATCCAATGCTGCATTGCGTTATCAGCCCAAAGACAACGAATCGAGCCAGAGTCCCAAGCCGGCAAAATCCACTGCTCAATCGACGGTGTACCGGCTTTCCGATAATCAATCGATTGAGGTCAGTATCACTACCGGCATTACAGATGGCAATTTCACTGAAATCGTCACAGGCGACATCAACGAAGGCGATAAAGTCATCATCAGCGAAATCGTTGACAAAAAGGAATCGGAAAGCAAATTCAAACTACGGGTATTCTGATGCCCGCACAATCATTAAACCCGGCCGCTTACCCGCTGATCCAGATAGAACGGCTCTGCAAAAGCTATAGCTTGCAGGATGCATCGGGCAAAACCATCACTAATCAAGTTTTATTTGATATTCATCTGACTATCCAGCAAGGCGAGTTCGTCGCCATCATGGGTCATTCCGGTTCAGGCAAATCTACCCTGATGAATATTCTCGGCTGTCTGGATACGCCGACCAGCGGATCGTATTGGCTTGCTGAAAAAAATGTCGCGACACTCAGCAAAGATGAGCTCGCTCGTATTCGCAATGAGAAAATCGGTTTTGTATTCCAGGGATTCAACCTGCTCAAGCGCATGACCGCGCTGGACAATGTCGCAACACCGCTGTTGTATGCTGGCATCAGCCGTGCGCAAAGCCGCAAACGCGCGTTGGAACTTTTGCGCCGCACCGGCTTGGAAAATTTCGCGATGCATCAACCCAATCAGCTTTCCGGCGGACAACAGCAGCGAGTGGCCATCAGCCGCGCACTCGTCAACCATCCGCCGCTGATCCTGGCGGATGAGCCGACCGGCAATTTGGATACGCAGACCAGCCGGGAAATTATGCTATTGTTCGATCAACTCAATCGCGAACAGGGGATTACCATCGTCCTGGTGACGCATGAAGACGATATCGCTGCGTACGCTCATCGCTTGATCCGGCTAAAAGATGGGCATATCGTTCTTGACGAGAAGAATCGCCATGAAACAGCACCTGGCGGAACGCCATCGTTTCCATCACTTTGATAGCGATTACGTTGATCATGATCTGGAATTACCACTGACACATGAACTTGCTCTCGATCATTGGCGAGGCGCTGCGCGCCTTACGGCAGAACCGGCTGCGCACGGGCCTGACCATGCTCGGCATGATCATCGGCGTTGCCGCTGTCGTGCTGATGCTATCGATCGGCCAAGGCGCGCGTACCAAAATCAATGAAACCATCGCCGCGATGGGCAGCAATTTATTTTTAGTGGTGCCAGGCGCAACCTCGTCTGGCGGCTTCAGTTTCGGTAGCGGCAGCGTCAGAACGTTGACCATCAACGACTCGCATGCGATCGCCGAACTCACATCGATCAAAGCTACCGCTCCGGTCACGACCGGGCCGGTGCAGTTGAATTATGGCGCCAAGAACTGGAGCACGATCATCACCGGTACTACGCCCAATTATTTCGAGGTCGGCAATTGGAAAATGGAGTCGGGTGCTGCTTTTACCGAGTCTGATCTGCGTTCTGCAGCGCGCTTCGTGGTTCTCGGTTCTGTGACCGCCAAAAATTTGTTCAACGAAGAAGATCCTATCGGAAAAACCATCCGCATCAGCAATCGCCCCTTTGTCGTGGTCGGGATACTCATGGCCAAAGGCCAAAGCCTGACCGGACGCGATCAGGATGATACCGTGATCATTCCTATCAGCACGAGTGAGCGCCAGATTACCGGCAGTCAATTTCCAGGCTCGATCCGCTACATGCTGGTGCAGGCAAAAACGCCTGATGACATGGATATCGCTGAAATCGAGATCACCCAGCTATTGCGTCAGCGCCATCGCATCCCCAAAGGCAAGGAAAATGATTTCACGGTACGCAACTTGACCGCTATCGCCGATGTTGCGACCGACGCCGCCAAAGTCATGTCGATTGTGCTCGGAGCAATTGCATCCGTTTCATTGTTGGTGGGCGGTATTGGCATCATGAACATCATGCTGGTATCTGTCACGGAACGCACCCGTGAGATTGGCATACGAATGGCGATAGGCGCGAATCAACGTGCCATTCTGACGCAATTTCTGCTGGAAGCCATGATGATCTGCCTCATGGGCGGCATCATAGGCTTGATAATAGGCATCGGCGGCGCCTGGCTGGTCAGCCGCTTTGCTGATATGCTGATCGTCATTACCGCTGGAATGGTTGGATTGGCTTTCTTGTTTTCATCCGCTGTGGGTATTTTCTTTGGATTTTATCCAGCCAAGAAAGCAGCTTCGCTGAAACCGGTCGATGCGCTTCGTTATGAATGATTGGCCGATAAAAACAGTCAGCGGAAAGGATGAACGAGGCGCCCGAACTGGCGAGCGTGAATTAGTCCCACTATTCCGCGCTTATTATCGATTTTGTCACCTTTTTTTGGGCAGATAATATGTCAGAGAAAGAACAGGGAAGATTACCCATGGCAATCAACGAGCGCCCTACTTCCGATTTTCTGGCGATTATCGTCGTAGAAAACCAGAATACCGCGATGACGGTCGGTGAAATTAAAAATGCGTTGCATGAGCGCGGTTTCGGCATTCTGATGGCCATCGCATCGATACCGATTTGCCTGCCGGTGCCCGTTCCGCCAGGCTATACGACGGTATTTTCGATACCGCTGTTCATTTTCTCGACGCAGATGGTATTAGGTATGCGTGCACCGTGGCTGCCTGCCTGGATAGAGAAAAAAAGCATACCGCGTTCTGTACTGGAAAAAATCGTCGCTGCGATTACACCCTGGCTCAAGAAGCTCGAGAACCGCATGCATCCGCGCATGACCTATATCACGGTTCACACCTGGGAAAGAATCATCGGGATTTTTTCGTTTGTTTTTGCTCTCTCTATTTCACTACCCTTGCCATTGACGAATTTTCCGCCGGGTTGCGGCATACTGATCATGTCGCTGGGATTATTGAACCGGGACGGTTTCATGATCCTGATCGGTATGCTGATCGGCACAATCGGCATTGGCATTACCATGATCGTGCTGGTGATGATTTGGATGGGCATGTCGTTTTCATTGTTTTATTGAACCAAGATCATGGCGCTCTAACCTGAATCGCGATTCGACAATGTCCGTCAAAGTCTATTACAACAGCGCCTGCCCCGTTTGTAACGCAGGAATCCATAAGCAACGGCAACGCATGCAGCAATGCGGAGTTGACGATGCGGAATGGATCGATGTGCATCAGATGCCGGAAGCTGCCCAGGAACTAAGCATTCCGCTTGAGCAGATCAGGGAGCGTTTGCATGTCAGAGATGCCGATGGAGAGCTCTGCATTGGCATCGATGCGTTCGCCGAATTGTTCGAGCGCACACCGAGTCAGCGTGGATGGGGAAAATTGCTGCGATTGCCTATTATCAGATCTGTGGCGCCCCTCTTCTACAATGGCTTTGCACGACTGCTGTACCGGTGGAATCGCGCGCTCAAACACTGGTGACTGCCGGTAATTCGCTCCGATGGTTATGCCATCATCTTCCAGGTCAGCTTTTCTCCAGCATACATAGGTATCAGCGCCTCGCCGGCAAATTCGTAGCTTTTCGGGATCTGCCAATGTTGCCGGCGCAGCGTAATGCGTTCATCATTGCGCGGCAACTGATAGAAATCCGCACCATGGAAACTGGCGAAAGCTTCGAGCTTTTCAAGGGCATTGGCTTGTTCAAAAGCTGTTGCATAGAGTTCCAGCGCAGCATGGGCAGTAAAAATACCGGCGCAGCCACAGGCGTTTTCTTTGTTGACCTGTGAGTGAGGCGCACTGTCAGTGCCCAGAAAAAATTTGGCATTACCGCTGGTGGCAGCTGCCAGCAACGCTTGCCGGTGCTCTTCGCGCTTCAGTATCGGCAAGCAATAATGGTGCGGACGGATGCCACCTTGGAACAAGCTGTTACGGTTCAGCAATAAGTGATGGGCAGTTATCGTTGCGGCCACGCAGCCCGAGGATTGTTTGACAAAATCAACCGCATCACGGGTAGTAATATGCTCAAATACGATGCGCAGCGCAGGAAAATAATGCGTCAGCGGCGCCAGTACCCGATCGATGAACGTGCGCTCTCGATCAAAAACATCAATCCCGGTATCCGTGACTTCGCCATGTACCAGCAACGGCATCTGATGCAATTGCATGGCTTCCAGCGTGGCATAGCATTTGGCGATGTCGGTGACACCGGAATCTGAATTCGTTGTCGCACCGGCCGGATAGAGTTTGATGCCGTGCACGATACCGCTTGCTTTGGCGCGGATGATTTCGTCGGGAGGCGTGTTATCCGTCAAATAAAGCGTCACCAGCGGTTCGAACCGTGATTTCAAAGCGTCGGGTAACGCAGTGAAAATGCGTGTTCGATACGATTCCGCCAAATCGGTAGTAGTGATCGGAGGCCTCAAGTTAGGCATGATGATGGCGCGTGCGAACTGCTGTGCCGTATGAGGCAGCACAGCGCGCATCTGTTCGCCATCACGCACATGAACGTGCCAATCGTCCGGGCGGGTAAGAGTTATGCTGTCCACAATCGATTGCCGAGAGAAAATTGCATTATACGCCAAGCGCAAATCGAGTCTTGGATTCCGCCATTTGTAGGGAGAGAGTTGGGAAAGCTACTGAGCTTAATTATCATGTATAGAAATCAGGTTCAACATGCTCATTTACTTTTCCCAAACTGTGCTCTTACCCGACTCTGCCTTGCCTGATCGTCGCCAGCTAGCATTCTCCAAGTTTTTTTAATTCCAATGCCAATTGATAAAGTGCATTTTTATTTTCCGCAGTAATCTCTGCCGTTAATTTGACGGCCTGCTTGAGGGGTAATTCGGCCAGCAGACATTTCAGCGTGTGTTGCGCCTGTTCGCTGAGTTGGTTTTTTTCCTGGATTTCAGCGCCCTCCACCAACACGACGAACTCGCCTTTTTGCTGATTGCTGTCTGCCTGTAGCCAGGCATTGATTTCTTCGAGCGTACCGGTTTTGATCGTTTCAAATAACTTGGTTAATTCACGTGCAATCGTGATGGTGCGCTGTGGCCCGAATATGCTTTGCATATCGGTGATACATTCCAGGATGCGATGAGGCGCTTCATAAAAAATCAACGTGCAGAAATATGATTTCAAAGTGGTTAATTCTTGTTTTCGTAGACCGGATTTAGCCGGTAAGAACCCATAAAACAAAAAATGCGGATGCATGATTCCACTGGCTGACAACGCGCAGATCGCCGCATTTGCGCCAGGGATCGGAATCACCGTGAAACCTTGTTTTCTTACTTCCTGCACGACCAGAGCCCCGGGATCCGAGATGCACGGCGTTCCGGCATCGGTGATCAAGGCAACACTTTTACCGGCGCTCAATAGGGATAGGATCGTGTCAGCCGATGATCGCTCATTATGCTGATGCACATGGATCAATTGAGCCTTAACCCCATGTTTTGTCAACAAGTGCCTGGAATTCTGCGTGTGCTCGGCAGCGACCACATCAACATGAGCCAGTATCTCCAGCGCGCGTAGGCTGATATCGTTCAAGTTTCCTATCGGTGTCGCAACCACATATAATGCATTTTTTTTAAGCATGATCTTCACTATGCAACGTTTTTATTTTCTGTTTCTGGTCAGCGGTCTGTTGTTCATCACTTCATCGGCAAGTGCCATGGATTCAGCGGAACATCCTCAACCACAAACAACGTTCGAAGCGCCCATCATACGTCATATTGCAGTCATCCTGCCGTTGGAATCATCGTCGTTCGGCGAAGCAGCAACGATGGTAAAAGAGGGCTTTGCAGCTGCGACGTTGCGTGAAAAGCAGCTTCCCTATGTGATCCGGTTTTATTCGACCTCCGACGATCCTTTGGATATTTTTGCCACCCACCAGCAGGCGCTGGCTGCCGGCGCAGCTTTCGTGGTTGGCCCATTGACCCGCGATGGCGTTTCGGCAATCGCATCGACGGAGCATCTGGATGTGCCCACATTGGCGCTGAATACTTCCGACGGTGTGGCTGCGCTGTCATCCAAGCTTTATTTGTTTGGTTTGCGCATGGAAACCGAGGCCAGTCAAATCGCTCGATTAGCCTATGCGAGCGGCAAAAATCATGCGTTCATCATCACTGATGACAGTGGATTATCCAAACGTCTGCAAACAGCCTTTTCCGAACAGTGGCACAGCGAGATCGGCAAAACGGCAGAGGCTATCCGCTATAGTGAAGACCCCGCCAAGCTGCAGCAATTACGAACGATTACGGCCGATCCTGATCATTTGATTTTTCTCGCGCTGGATGCCGCCAAATCCCGCGTCATCCGACCATATCTGGATCCGGATGCTCCGGTCTTTGCCACGTCGCAAATTTTTACCGATGCCGAAAATTTTTTACTGAATAATGATCTGAACGGCATCGAATTTGTCGATATGCCTTGGTTATTGCAACCCGATCATCCAGCAGTCATGGCGTATGGTCATCCCAGCGCCAGCAAGAGCGCGGATATGAAGCGTCTTTATGCGCTGGGAATCGATGCCTTTCGTTTGATGACCCATCTATTGCCGCCGATGTCGCAGCCGATCGAAGAAATTCCCTTTGACGGCGTCACGGGCCATATCCGTTTCGTGCCCCCGAATCATTTTGTGCGTGAGCCTGTTGCTGCCCGGTTTGAGCAGGGAAAAGTCCAGTTGATCAGATCTCAGCAAGAATTCGCTCCCTATGAAAGGCAATGACGCCGAGTACCGAGCATTGGCATATCTGCAGCGCCAGCACCTGCAATTGATAGTGAAAAATTACCGTTGCCGCTTTGGTGAAATCGATTTGATCATGCGTGAAGGCAGCACCTTGGTATTTATCGAAGTGCGCCAGCGCAGCACTCAGAAGCATGGCGGCGCAGCCGGCAGCATTACCGCTGCGAAGCAGGCCAAGCTTCTGCAAACGGCCCGGCACTATCTGGCAGAAATCGGCCACGAACCGGCATGCCGATTTGATGCCCTGTTGCTATCTGGGAGCGATGGTGAGCATATCGAATGGATCAAAAATGCGTTTGGCGAATAACCGCTCGCACCGGTAGGTTTTTAAATCACAAGTGGATACTGCGGCCGCCGTCGACCGCAATCGTCTGCCCAGTGATATAAGGTGCATCAGCAATTAGAAATTGCACGGTGCGGGCGATGTCATCGGGCTCCCCGCAGCGTTTCAACAAGGTGCTGTCAATGATTTGCCGGCGTGCCGCTTCATCAGCCCACTCTCCTTCTTCCGGCCATAGAATCGGCCCCGGTGAAACGCCATTGACGCGCACTTCTGGCGACATCTCGACAGCGAGTGATTTCGTTAACGCCAATAATCCACCCTTGGCGGCATTGTAGATGACATAATTTTTCAAAGGCCGCTCGGTATGAATATCGACAATATTCACGATACAACCCCGCTGCTGCTTCAGATAAGGCGCAGCTGCCTGAGATAAGAACAGCGGCGCCTGAAGGTTGCTGCCGACGAGATCAATCCAGTCGGCCTGAGTCAATTGCGGCAGCGGGGTTGGAAAAAAACTTGAGGCGTTATTGATCAATCCATCTAATCGACCAAAGCGTTGCACTGATTTTTCGATCAGCTCGGGTAATAATTCAATGTCCAGTAAATCCGCTTGCACCAATGCCACCGAATCCGGCCGCTGCCGAGTCAATTCATCGTGCAGAGCCTTGGCTTCGTGCAGAGAAGTCCGATAATGAATGATCAGCCGCGCGCCATGTGCATGCAGCCGCCGGCAAATCGATGCTCCGACCCGCTTGGCGCCTCCGGTAATCAAAATTACGCTGTCTCGCACTTACACCTCCTCAAACAACTGCTACACTATATATTGAGATCATCAACAAGCTGCAATGTATCACAACACTTTTTCCTATGTCTGCACCGAAGACTTTGCCACTTGCCAACGAAGACGCATTGAACCATAGCCGTTCGGTACAGATGAGGATACGCGATAAGATAGTCGCCGCCGGCGGTTGGATTTCATTTGAGCAATTCATGCATTTGGCGTTGTATGCGCCAGGACTCGGTTATTACAGCAGCGGCGCAACCAAGCTGGGCAGCGCGGGAGATTTTGTCACGGCCCCGGAAATATCTCCGTTATTCGGTCGGGCAGTGGCTCAGCAAATCAAGCAAATAATCCACTGTATGTCTACCCCCGATCTACTTGAATTTGGTGCTGGATCTGGGAAACTGGCGCTGGATATATTGCTTGAACTGGAACGATCCAATGCCTTACCCAGAAAATATTATATTCTCGACGTGAGCGCAGAGTTGCGCTCACGGCAACAAGCGCTACTGGCAGAGCATGCTCCTCACCTCACAGCAATCATCGAATGGCTCGAGCAAATACCGCCTCGATTCAGTGGTGTCATGCTCGCAAATGAAGTGCTGGATGCCATGCCGGTGCATAGCATCGTATGGCATAGCAATGCAGCATTTGAACGAGGCGTGGCATGGGAGAATGAGCAATTTGTCTGGCAAAATCGCCCGATTCTGAGTGCTGAACTTCGTGCAATGGCTGAAACCTTGTCATCATTGATCAATCTCGGCGGATCGTCGCACCCGTATTTCAGTGAAATCAATTTGAATGCTCGGTATTTCATGCGCAGTCTGTCCGACATCCTGCAACAAGGCGTCATTTTATTGATCGACTATGGTTTCGGCCGTAATGAGTATTATCATCCGCAGCGCAGTGAGGGGACATTGATGTGCCATTATCGTCACCATACGCATGGCGATCCGTTTTATTTGCCGGGACTACAAGATATCACCAGTCATGTCGATTTCAGTGCCATTACTCAGACAGTTGAGAATACCCATTTAGAGCTTGGCGGTTATACGACGCAGGCGCACTTCTTGATCAATTGCGGCATCACTGACATCCTGGCCCAGACCTCTGCAGAGGATCTCACGCATTACTTACCTCAGGCCAATCAACTGCATAGACTCATCAGCCCTGCTGAGATGGGCGAATTGTTCAAAGCCATCGCATTTGTAAAAGATTTTCCCGAGCCATTGATGGGTTTTCACAGAGGAGATATGAGCCGCATGCTGTAACTTTGCTGTAAAGAAAACAAGAGACCCACCGTTATAGAGGAGATATTTTTTTATATTGTTAAGCATAAAAACTGAACTCATGTACTTCACGCCCATGACCAATTATTGCCAAATGTCAATTAAAGAAGATTAATCAAATGCTAGTGCTTAACAAATTAGAATTCAGCCATAATCTTCGTCGAACCCTGCAACACGTCTCACAGCTTCCTCCCCTGCCCGAAACAACCCAACAGCTTCTGAAGCTCCGCAACGATCCGGACGCCAATATTGAACGACTGACCAGTCTCATCGAGAAAGACCCGAGCCTGACCGCTTTCATCATGAAATATGCGCGAATGTCCATTTTTGGCTATGGCGACCGGATCAGCTCGGTGCATCATGCCATTACGCTGGTGTTGGGCTTCAATACCGCGCTTAATCTGACGCTATGCACAATTTCTGCCGGTTGCTTCAAGTTGCCTAATGATGGCGCCCTGGGCCGGGTCCGTATCTGGAGTCAAGCGCTGGCCTGTGCGACACTCGGTTCGGAACTGTGCCAGAAAATGGCAAATAAGGATTTGATCAATTGCGATCTCGCCTACTTGAATGGGTTATTCCATAACTTCGGGCATCTACTGTTCGGACATCTGTATCCCAGAGAATTCTCATTCCTGAACAATCTCGTTTCGCGGCATCCGGAGCTTAATGCACGCGCATTGCAATTGCATACGTTTGGAATCGCTTATGACACGATAGGGATGTATCTGATCAAAGCTTGGAACCTGCCTGAAGAAATCATGACGGCCGTGGCTGAGCAGCATTTCCCTGATTATTCGGGTAATCACGCAGCGTATGTCAAACTCATCGCCGTCGCCAAACGCCTGTTGTCGAATCAACCCAATCCTGATGGATGTTCCAACGTGGCAACGGCAGCACTTCTGGATGAACTCGGAATTTCTGAGTCCGATGCAAAGCTGGCTCAGGAAAGAATTTGCGGTTCGCAAAATGAATTTCTTGTCATCGCAGAAGAGATAAGCGATTAAGTTTTTGCCTTCCGTTTCATGATGCGGCTTTGCAGCCACCAGCATTGACTCGATAAATCGTCAAAGTCATAAAAAGCTATTACGAAAATTTGAAAACTGCTGAATCATATTGAAAATTCAGCAGTTATCGAGGTAGGTTCGGAAGAATCAATCAAAGAAATCGATTACCCGAAATTCTGCGATCAATTGAAATTGACAGTCCATTCTTTAGTCCAGTCACTATTGGAATCCTTGAATGCACCGGCATAATCGACCGGAGAAAAGAAAGCATCGCTCACCGGAGCCCCGCCCAATGTCAATGGAGAACCGGTTGTCGGTAAGTAGCCGCTCAGCAGTGGATCTTCGGCCTTATTCAACTGTGATAGAAACCAATCAGAAGTAGTAAAAGCAGCTCCTTCACCATCAGCGAAATTAGTCGCGCAGTTAACATACGAGTTCTGAATGGTCAGGGATCCTGTCAAATTGCCCGGTGTACCTGCATTGGCGAAAGTTCTCTCACCATCGATCATTAAGCAAACGGGAGAACCTACAATGACAGAATTCCAGATATTGGCTCCGGTTCCACGACGCAATAAAATACCTTGAGTAGCGGTATCGCCCACGCGGCCCAGTATCGTGAGATTGGATAGAATGGGCTGAGCGCGAGGAGCATCATCGTGATTCTTCTCATTATTATCCGCTTCAATGCCACGATCGCCGATCGCCGCCGCCTGCTTGATCAAGGCAAATTGTACCCGGCCTTGCCATCCATTTGTCCAATCGAGAGAATCATCCTGAATATTGGTCAGCACCAAGTGCTTCATCTGAACAGTGCCTCCGAAGACTTCGACGCCATCATCCAAACCTTCATGCACTTGCACATAGTCGATCAGCGTTCCTGAACCTACGCCATTCAGTGTAAAACCGTTGAGTTCCTCGTCTTGACGCACGGCACTGCCGGCATACCGAATTTGGGTATATTTGATGACGCCGCTATTATCGGTTGGGTCGTTGCCGCCATATAGCTCACTGACAATGGCCTCGAAAGGAACTTCACATAGAGGAACGCCTGCATTGCATCCATTCACCGGCGCATTACCTGAAATCAATAAGCCGCCCCATTCTCCTGCAACTAATTCACTCGGGCCCGTCATCACAATCGGATTATCGGGCGTGCCTTCAGCCATGATTCTTGAGCCGCGCCGTATCCATAAATAAGCGGCTTGATCCCCTGATCCGCCTACACCGATTATTTTTGTACCCGGGTTGATGGTCAATGTAGCACTTTGCGTATTGTCGCCACCTACATACACTGGACCTTGAAGTACCCACTCGATGTTCTTTGTTAAAGTAACATCGGATGTAATCGTCCCGCTTAAACTACACGAGTTTGCTGAAGCGCCAGGTTGCGCAAAACTTGGGCACCCTTTGAATGCATTATCGGCTAATTGATCAATAGTGAAGCGTAATGGGTCAGATCCTGGCACTAATTTCAATTTAACGTAGAAATCATCTGCGCCTACGGTGACCGATGGCACATGAACTGAAAGCGTGTCGAAATCGAATACGTTGCGTTGTCCTGTTGTTGCGGCGATGGGCGCTGCCGCAGTCAATTGCAATTCACTTCCATTGAGTTGTAGTTGTGCGCTATAGAATGCAGAGGATTCTTCGCTGAGCACCTCGACAATTGGAAGATTGACTATTCCAGTCGCAGGATCAAAGGTTGCTGTCGCGGCGTCTGCAGTGCTTGCAACGCCAGTTGCAAGCACTGCAGATAAGGCTAAAAAATTTTTTTTAATACATTGTATGTGATACATGATTTACCCACCTCCAGTTAATTGTTATTTAAGGTGGGTCAATCTAACAGGTGGATATGACAATACCATTACATTTATATGTCATACCTACTGAAGAAGCTCTGAAAAAGGTAGCGAATGACGTGCAGGCAGGTTGAAGTCGAGTGAAAGTTTGGAGCATCCACTTTGCCAGCAAAATAGATGTACGAGTTGAAAAAATCAGACTTTTATCCGGTTAAAACCTTGACCAATGCTCATCGACAATTTGGCCATTTTGGATGACGAATCGATAATTGTACTCATCAATTCGATAGCTCCATACTTCCCGTTTGACAAACAGAATTCCTCCAAATGCCCGGGTTTGAATCAATCCCAAGTCAGTACGAACATGAGGCTCTCCGAGATTGATTAATAACTTATCCGAAAGCTCTCCTTTGGAAATGATATTGCCGTTGGGTGCGCGAAAACCGCATAACAACAGGATTGCAACTGTCAGAATGAATAGTTTTTTCATGATTCTCCCCCTTTTCTTGATTCCGTTGATCAGTTTTACCATCGGGTGAGTGTCACTATACTCAACAGAAAATTAATGCATGCTGAACATGAAAAAACCTATTCCTATGCTTGTGGTCATTTCAGAAAATGGCCAAATGCTGCATTTGCCCAATGTCGTCTGAAGGCACCGTGGATTGAGCGATTAGCTTTCCTGTTTAACCAATTTCTACACTATGTGAATCTCCTATCAGTATTGAATAATGCCGTCCAATGAATTCCAGCAATTCATCAACGAACTCAATAGGTAAAAAATCTGAGTTTTCCTAGACATAACTGTCATAGTGCATTCATGAAAAATTCATTTCGATGACATCAAGCTTTCATATTGCCGAGATACAGTTGCGCTGACGAAAAGTACCACACTTACTTATCGTTTCTTTGTTCCGCGTAATCACAAATCAAAATGGAGAAAATTATGAACAAATCAATGCTGACCATACCCGTTTGCGCTGCACTGACCACATGGGTCTATGCAGGTGCGGATTTTGTCAACGGCCCGATGAAATTCAAACCTCTCGCTGCTTCAGCTTATCAACAAACGACATCTGATCCAGCAATTCTCAACAGTGAACCCTGGGTAATTCCAAAAGGATTTACCCAATCGATTGTTTCTGACGAGTCAGATTTGGATATTTATCCCAATTCTAATGATTGGAATGATATGAACACCGTCAATGAAACGGGAAAGCATGCCGGCCGGTATCTTTATCGTACTCACGAAGTACGTCCCGGCGCAGATCCCTATGCAGGAGGCGCAGTATCGGTGGTGGATTTAAAAACCGGAAAAGCCCAGATTCTCGCACAGCGATCGGATTGGGAAGCGTTGGATGGCTTGGTCTGGACGCCGTGGAGATCCATACTGTTTGGCGAAGAAACCATCAGTGCGCAATTACCCGACCCTGACGTGCCACAAGCGCAAAGTGGCATGCTGTACGAAATGAAATTCAAGAAAGATGCCCCGATGATCGTCAAAGACATCCAAGTTCGCCCCATGCTCGGGTCTTTGGCACATGAAGGCATTGAAGTTGACGAAGAAGGAAATGTCTATGTGATCGACGAAGACCGGAAAGGATCGATTTACAAATTCATTCCCAAGAACTACGGCGACCTGGGGAGTGGTCAGTTGTATGCTCTTCGCGTCAAAAATGGTATGAAAACAGGGGAAGCCGACTGGGTGGCTCTGGATATGAATCAAGTTCAAATCAATGCCAGAGTCGCCGCTCAATCTGCGAATGCGACATCTTTTTGCCGGCCCGAAGATCTGGAGCGCATTCGAAATACACTGTATGCAGCTTTGACCTGCGAAGATGCCACCAATCCCGCCAATATCGATGGCCCAGGCGCCATACTCGCAGTGAAACTGGGACCCAAGCCCAGCGTGAGTTATTTTGTTCAACCAGGCATCAATGTCCCTGTCGAAGTAAAACCCACCAGCACAACACCGGGTGTTACCGGTTTAATGCGTCCGGATAATCTGGCCAATGGCCCAGACGGAAATTTATGGATCGTTGAAGATAATGACAATAGCGACATATGGGTGGCCAAGCCCGATGAGGATGGCGATGGCTACAGCGATGGCGTGTATTTATTTGCTTCTCTGAAGGACAAAACAGCGGAAGGAACCGGTATTTATTTCGGGAAAGATCCGCATACGCTGTTTGTGAATATCCAGCATTCAGAAACCGGCAACGACAAAACCATGGCTATCGGCCGGAAACCCTCGAAAGATTGATCGTGTCCAAGCCGATGAGATATATGGGTATTCATTTCCTGCATTGAAAGGGATGTTTCGATCAAAGCTTGTCTCCTTTCTTTATCTGCACTCCCCTCTTAGTGTGTAGATCTACCGCTTGACCCAAGCGCTTATTTCTAAGCGTCACAACGATCCAAGAGATCGTGGGCGTGTTGAATTGGGTCTCATGACTTGTGAAATTACTATCGTTTTTTGATGCCAATTGGCACACTTCATCAATACGCCAAACGCACACTTAAATTGAAGAAGCGTCCGCGGCGATACTGGCGGGCAATTTCATCGCCTTGTGTAATGCGTATATCGTCATCCAGCAAGTTTTGCGCGCTGAGCTGCGCCGAAAATCCTTTGTATACGTTTTGGCTAACGACAAAATCCAATTGATGCACGGGTTGCTCATATTTATCGGGCGCAGTCTGCACACCCGCCGCCATGATGCGCTGACTGGACACGTTGTACAGTAGCGTTGCCTGAGTCTTCCATTTGGGATTGTCATATCCAACCTGAGCATTCAAGATGTGTTCGGAATGCCCCTGCAATGGCCGATGATTGGTCGTTTGGGCGATGAGATTCTGTGCCGTCAACTCGACATTGGATTGAGACCAGGTATAGTTGCCCCCGACATAAAAATTCTGCAATGACGGATGCACGAAATCCAATTTCTTCATGATTTCCCACTCGAAACCATAAACATGCGCTTTTTGGGCATTCTGATAAGTATTCAATGCACCAGTGCCCGGTTGAGCGACCAATTCGATCGGATTGATCAAATCTTTCCAGAAGAAGCCGGCAAAAATATTCTCGGTTGGCGATAAATAATATTCCCAACGCAAATCCCAATTGGTTATCGCGGTTTGTTTCAGCTCCGGATTTCCGACCGTCTCCTGATTGGTATTCATATCAAAAAACGGCGCTGAGGAGAGTTCGCGGAAATCAGGCCGTGACAGCGTTTGACTGAATCCGGCCCGCAACTGCTGTTTGTCGGTCAGAAAAAAAGTTGCCACTACGGAAGGAAGCATGTCGACACGATTCAATTGCGCCGTTGTCGGCAAGCTCCTCAAGAACGTATTCACTCGCTGGTCGTTGTCTTCCCATCGCAAACCGCCGGTGACATTGATTCGATCAAATGACATGAGATCCAACTTGCCATAATAAGCCCATAAATCCTGGGAAGCGGTATATTGATCGCTTTTGCGCGTCACGTCGCGAAGCTGGAATCCATTTGCGCCGATATATTGAGGCTGCAAGATGCTCTCGAGAGAAGGCTGACCGATGATGGCCTGATTGGACGCATCCGGCCCGAACCTGAAGTAGCTGAACCGCCGGGAACTTGCATCCCTGCTTTTAGTTTGCGAAATAAAGCCGCCACTCAGCGTCAATCGATGTTGAGGAGCAAGTTGCAGCGGCAATTTTCCGTCGACTCGCCAGCTCTGATCTTTGTCGACTAAATCTGCATACGTAATCAACGTGCTATCTGCTTTTTGAGATAGCAAATAATTTCCGGTCTGTTGACTCAAGTCATACCGATAATCGCGCGTTTTAGGCTCATCCCGATTGGCGGTCGCATCGGTATACAACCAGTTCAGAGTGAAATCCTTCAACCCATCGAATCGGTGCTCACCACCGAATTGATTCACCAGTAATTGATTGGAAAAAAATCGTAATCTCGTCCGGCGGATATCGGTAGTTTCCGCATCGACAAATCCCTCCGATAATCGCGCTTCGTCGATCGATTGACGTAAAAACATCGTTCGGGCAAATAAGCGATGAGCATCTTTATATTCCAATTCGGTCGACGCATATCCGGTAATCGCGACTTCCCGCATCGAGCGTTGCACATCCAGGTTTTGAGTTTCAACCAATTTGGCAGAGGCAAATTCCCGATTACGCTCATTTTGCTTTCTGAATTCCTGCTTCCAGCCCGCAGCGGCGATATAACCCAGCCTAAAATCGCCAAACGAAAAGCTATCACCCATCGAAGCTTGAAAACCGGTGTCGGGGCCGCGTTTATTTCTATTCACATCCCAGACACCTGACACGTTTTCACCAATTCTTTCGAGCTGGCCGGGTGTGACGCCGGTGGGATTGAATGCAGACGCCGGTTGTAGATTTCCGTGCTTGAGGGTGTCTGCAAGTGAGTCAGGCATCGCCCGCGCCCCATCATCATAACCGGTAAAATCCGCTCCCCCGCCCTTGTAATTCAGACCGTCCTGAAAGGTCGTATTATCATTGACACCGGCTTGCAGATTCAGGTTGAAGAAAAACGCATCGGGGATGCCGCGGGTACGCAATTCCACCGTACCGCCTGCAAACTCCGCTTGACGATCGGGGGAATACGTTTTTTGAACTAGAACGCTTTCGAGAATATTCGTCGGGAAAAGATCCATCGGCACCACGCGCCGGGTAGGATCAGGACTGGGTACTGCTGCACCATTGACCAATGTCGTCGAGAACCGTTCACCCAAGCCACGAATAAAGACGAACTGGCCTCCTACCAACGTCAATCCGGAAGCTCTGCGCAGGGCGCTTGCAGCATCGCTATCCCCAGCCCGGCTGAATTGCTCGGCCCCGAGAACCGTTGCTACCGACTGTGCAGTGCGCTGCTCCTCGATAACCGACGCAATCGTGCCAGCCAGGTGGGGCTCCAGCACTACATATTCGGCCAGTTCAACGCCGGCGGGCGTCAGTTTGAAACTGAGATTTGCAGTCTGTGCCTTGTCAATTCGGACATCATCCTGTGTCTGACTGCTATAGGCATTATGCAGAAGCGAAACACTATAATTGCCTGTTGGAATAGCAACCGTTACTTTACCCTGCTCATCGGTTCGCAATTTTTCCTTCAATCCACTCAAAAAAACCTGCACATCCCTCACCGGTTTGCCAGTTTCTGCTGATGTCACCTGCACCGTGAGCATTCCTTCGCCTGAATCACGACTGACCGCTTCAACTGCACCGGCATCTGCCACGATCCCTGCTGCAGAACTTTCGATATTGACCAGCGGTTTTCTCTTGCTGGGGAAGAAAGTCACCAGGATTTGGACGTTTTCTGCCGAACGCAACGGCAGATCAAACGTGAATTCCCGCGTTCCGGCTTTGATCGTGAATTGGTAAAATCCAGGAGGCAATTTTCCGGCAATGCTGCCGTTTGAATTTGTCCTAAGCGGCGCATCCCCCGCTTTCCATGAATAAGTTGTCGGCGTTGCTTCAAAAATCAGCTTTGCAGTAGATTTGTCAAACGATTCACTGCTGATGATTAATTCTGCGTCTTCAATGGGCAAACCCTGTTGGAATAGATGCAACGAGAATTCAGCTTTTTCTGCTTCCCTTGCCATCACCGGACTAGCAAGAGTAGCAAGCAATTGAATAAATAAAACAAAAACAAGTTGATTGAGAAATGACCATTGCCGTGGTCGAGAAAATAGTATGTTCATTTGGCGTGTCGGAGCCCCTCCTCATCAGCCATGCATGTGCTGATAAAGATAAATTTTTAGTTGTCGGATCAAAAAGAATGTTTAAGGCGGGTGCTAAGGCGGCATGGAAAAGAACGTGGCAATTGAAGCTTTCAGACCAGTTTTTGCAGGCCGTTGCGATCGAGGATCTAAGTGCATAGCCAAGGTTCGGTCTTACATACTTCCATCAACCGGCGAAGTTCTGTGCCTTTGCGGAAAAGCTCGGCCTGCTTCAGATGATCTAAGTGTTTTGTGGCTTCCGCAAATCGGCGGGTGGAAAAAAATGCATACGCCAGGGCGTAACGGACATCCTGGTCTTCAAGCAAGCCTGTGCGGTACAAACTCGATTCCATATTCGCCGCTCGTTCAAATTGCCTTAATGCCAGGAGAATTGATAGACGTTGTTTTAATTTGATTTTCTGGTCGTTCACACTTTCGTTGAGGGTCAATGCCTTGTGAAAACGCCCCGCGCGGCGGTATAGTTCCGCAGCTTCCGCCTGCAATGTTGGATTCAATAGCGCTGCTTGTTCGAGAATAAATGCCGCTGAGTTAATCTTGCCTTGATCCAGATAGGTATGGGCCAGCAATTTGGCGATCATCTCATCAGTAGGGAACTGCAAGCGTGCAATTTCCAGGATATGCAATGCGGGCTGATATTCCCTGCTCAACCGTAAAGCGTTTCCAAGCGCGGCATAATCACTGGCCGTGGTATTTGGTCGATGCAAATAGCTTCGACCCAGTTTGACGGCTTCCTGATAAAGGCCAAGTTCTACCAAATAAAAGACCTTACGTTTTGCGAAGCGCTCATCGTTCGGAAAAGCCTGCTGCCCGTCATTCAATGCACGAATGGCCGCTTCGGTTTCCTTCAAATGCCAGTGAGATTCTGCTTTCAGGCTGATTAATGCCGCATCTTTTTGCACTAAAGGCCCCGCCTTGACAACCGCTTCCAGCGTTTTTCGATACTCTTTGAGACCGAAATGAACTTTGGCAAGATAGATAAACAGGGTTGGATCCTTTTGCCCATGTTTGGCAGCCAACTGCAAGCTGCCTTTTGCCGCTACAAGATCATTCAGTCCCAGATATGCCAATCCTTGTAGGATATGGAATCTGGCCAGGTCGGTTTTTTTGTTTTCCAGATCGACATTCTGCAATGCCATGAGTGCCCGATCGTTGTGTCCATCCTTTAACATCACTGCAGCCAGCTCAAGGTAGTCAATCTGCTGCGCTTTGTTGGCACTAGCCCATGCAGCAGGGATGATGCAAATCCCAAGAATCGCCAGCAAGATAGCGTAATGAAGCAAACCGAAGAGCGGCAATGTCCTGAAGCTTCCTGGCACTGAGAAAAGTGAAATCATGATAAATCGAAGCGAATTCTTTGCTTTGCCCAGACGCGAACGGCATCCCCTTTATACTTGGCGGGTTCAAAATGCCAGGCGCGTATACCTTGTAGCGCTGCAGCGTCAAAAATCCCTGATGGACTGGATTCAAGCACCTGCACTTGATTGACCGAGCCGTCGGCTTCAACCAACACCGACAACACGACATAGCCGTTGACTCCATTTTTCTTGGCCGCAGGCGGGTATTTGAAAGAACCGCGGGTAATCGGCTTGGGTGGAACATCCACCAGATCAGCGGTCATGACGGCTTGGTCGGTTTTACCCAATAAATCATCCTTGAGAGTATCCCCTTGTCCATCATTCAACCCCAGCGACCCCATATCGATACCCGATAACGACGTAGCAAAGCCTTTGAAGGGGGCGGCGGTTTGCTGTGGGCGAGGCGCTCTTTTCGTCTCGGTTTTCTTAATTTCCTGTTTGGGCTCTGGTTTTATCTCTGGCATCATGGCAATGTCGGTCATCTCCTGAACAGATTTCTTGTCAGCCTCCTCCACGGCATGATTCATCCAGAAGATCAAGCCGAAGACGACAATCAGGCCGAATAGCATCGATGCGATTCCCGCCAGATGATGTTTGAATGTAGTGGTTCCCATGTCTTCTCCTTCTCTGTTATCCTGCTTCTTTTTTAGTAGCAACGCCCACGCTCTCGGCTCCGGCCAAGCGCGCCTGATCCACGACCTCAATCAATTTGCCGGCAGGTACGCCATCGTCAGCGACTACCAGTACCACTTTACTGGAAGCCGTGTTCAGTAAATCGCGCAGCTTGCTTTGTATCGACCATACTCGAATCGGTTCGCCATCCAGATAGGTCTCTCCGTTGCGGTCGATAAACAAGCGGATGGCTTTACTGGATGCAATCACCGAGCTGCTTGCTTTGGGTCGTTCAAGTTCCAGTTTCATATCCTTGACAAAGGTTGCCGTCACCATGAAAAAAATGAGTAATATGAATACCATGTCAATCATCGGTGTCATATCGATCACGGCTTCTGCTTCAGGCGGTTCGTTATTTTTCATCGCAAATCAGTTCTTTTGTTGGAATCGGGTGGTGGCACAAGACATCTTTGATTTGGGACAGATCTTGTTCAATTTGCTGTTGCTTTCTATTCAGAAGGCTGTTGGCGAGCACACCGGGGACAGCCACCGTCAGTCCCATTTGAGTGGTAAACAGCGCTTCTGCAATACCGCCGGCGATACCGCCTGACTGAGAATGCAGCGTCATGGTCGACAGGGATTGGAAAGTTTCGATCATCCCTGTCACAGTTCCCAATAATCCCAATAAAGGAGCAATGAGAACGACCACTCGGGTCACTGCAGCAAATTTGGCAATTTCTCGCTCATAACCATAAAAAGTTTCATCCAGATGACGGCGTAAGTTTCTGACCCCCCTGTTCTTTAACTCGATGCCTTGCTTGACTGCCTCAGCCATCCTGTTATCGGCTGGGATGCCGGCATTCTGCTGATAGCGCTTTACCACATCGCGCACTCCCATGTGCTTGAAATCTTTCATCGCCCAGAATCGATAACCGACGCCGTACCAGAGTATCAAGGTGCACAGCACCAGCGGAAGCATGACTGCTCCACCGATAGCAAATAACTCTTTGATCCATAGTGTCAGTTCTAATATGCTCATTTCAATGACTCGGTAATAGCCCGGCAGCATCACTCACACTCATGGCGTCATTCGAATCCAATGGGCTTCCCATGAAAATATTCACAATGCGCAGCGCCGCATGCTCCATGTCCCGTTTGATATTTCTCGCCCAGGTCGTCAATAATGATCCGAGTAATAATGTTGGGATAGCTACTACCAAACCCAATTCCGTAGTGACTAAAGCGATCGCGATACCTTCGGACAATAATCTGGGGTCTCCGGTACCGAATTGGGTGATTGAATCGAATGTTTCGATCATCCCAGTCACCGTTCCGAGTAAACCCAGCAACGGCGCTACCGAGGCAATCACCAGAATAGCGGGCCCAAACCGATCCAACGGACCGGATTCTTGCAAAATGGCTTCATACACGATGCCTTCCATGTGATCTCGATCATCTTTCAAATGACGCAAGGTATACAGCAAGACTCGGCCAATGGCTGAAGCTTCTTTTGCTTGACATGTTTGCTTGGCCACGTCCAGATTGCCTTCAGCCAGGTCATGGATGATCTGATCGGAAAGTTTTTTGGTGTCAGCACTGTTAGTGCGCAGCAAAGCCATCCGAATCAGAATAAAACATCCTCCGATAAGACCAAGTGTCACGATAACCCAGCCAATAGGCCCTCCCGAATCAATGTGTTCAAGCAGGGTTTGTTCATGGAGTTCATCAACAGCAGCGGTGCGTGACTCGAATAAAAATAACTGCAGCGTGTTGGGTTGCTCATTGCTGCTCAAAGCCACGGCACTCTCGGCTCCTGCATGCTTCCAGACTTTGAATTCCCCGCCACCCGCAGGCGCCAAGCTACCGCTACCTTCAGGGCTGATCCCATAGGCTGCAATATTGCCGACCCGAAAAAGAGTTCCTTCGGCTTGTTTGCCATTTGTAAGAAAAAATTTGCCTGATGTAGTCTGAAAGCCACTTACTGCGTGCAGCAAGGATAATGCTTGCTCGAAAATCCATTTGATTTTGGCGGGATCACTTTCTGTTGCTTCTTTAACAGCGCTGGGTATTTCAATGCCATGATTTTTTAATGTTGCCTCTGCCTGCAAAAGAGTTGTGCCCAATATATCGTTGCGCTCGGTAGCCGCTGCTTCTTTTCGCTCAACTTCATTTAATTGCGCTGTCAACTGATCAATCTTGATCGAACGGCTCACCGAATTCCGCTCAAGCCCGCCAATCTTATTGTTGAGTGTTTGTTCTTCACGATTTGCCGTCGTTTGATACGTTCTTAATCGCTCGGTTAATTCACGCTTTTGCGCTTCCAGGAAAGCGTACTCACGCTTATAGGCAGTTTCCAGATTGCTGCTCGACTGTTTTACCAGCGCAGGTTTAGAGTTATCTTGCAATTCAGATGAGGATGACGATGTAGAGGAATTTTCTGCGGTGGCGCCTGCTTTGCTTTCATTTTCTTTGGCATGCCCCAAATTTGCGATAGCCGCCAGCACCAACCCGACGATAATTATTTTCTTCATTTTCTTAATGGATTGGGAATTTCGAAATAGCCTTGGCGGATCTGTTTTTTCAGCGAATCAAATAATGATTTGATACGTTCAATCTCTTCATTATCTTCAACAACTTCAAATTTCCAATGATCGTCGGATGTTTTTTTCGCCATTCCGCTGCGCTGATCCCTGGTTTGGAAAAAAAGGAATATCGTGCCCAGTTTGGCGACCTCCGCTAAAACCTGTTCCCCATTCAAGGTGATGGTCTGTTGATAAATTCCATTTTCCTTGCTCAGGCGAAGTTCATCTTCGATCAAAGCCCACGCGTGATTGGTGGCTTTGTTAGGATCCATCACTTGATGGGTGATATTATTTTCGAGATCATGAATGACCTTCATCCGGTCTTCGGTTTTAAAAGGAAAACCTGTCTGGGTATACGATTTATAGTCGTTCAATACGGACAACAGCACCGGCTTCAGATGCTCACCGGATTGTTCTGATTTTTTTGCGTTTTCTGTCATTTTATCAATCGAATGCTGCAATTTCTCGATACTGAGTTTTTGCCGGCGTTCTTCGACACTGAGATCTGCAATTTGCGAAGACAATGCGGTCATCTTGCTGGTATGTTTATCTTTTTCGGTATCTAACTGGGTTTGCAGGGTTTCAACTTCTCCACGTATCTTTGCCAGCGATTTGGCTAAATTCTCCAGATTACTCGCAGCAGCTTCGGAACTGGATAGCCAGAGCAATATCCATCCACTTGCTGAAATCAGTTGTGTAAGCGATTGTTTTTTCATAAATGAAATGAATTGAAAAAGAAATATCCAGGTGTGTCGTAGCACGTCTCAACAGGATTGCGTGTGCATACTACAAGTTGAATATTTCATTTTCATGACGAATTGATGTCATTTCATCGTCATGAAAGATTGTTCTGTCGTCGTGCGTTGATGTAATCCGAATAGCGCTCAGGTGGGGTTATCGATCGTTGAATGTCAAAGCACGACGGGAATTCGTGCTTTACCGACTTGAATGAGTGCACTGGCTCCGCAAGCTATGCTTGTTTGGAACATGACGCATGCTTTTATTTAATTGAGCGACGACTTGAAATGATCGTTAAGCATAGGGTGTCATAAAAATGTAACGTTTACTTCATATGATCTGAGCAACGATAACTTTATTAACGGTAATATGACTGTAACGATACTGGTTGTTGAAGATGAGCCTGCAATTCAGGAGTTGATTGCGCTCAATCTGAAGCGCGAGGGTTATATGACGTTATCCGCTCTGAGCGCGGATAACGCCATGCAATTGATCAATAATGTTTTACCCGATCTGGTTTTACTCGATTGGATGCTGCCGGATACACCCGGGATTGAATTTGCGCGCCGGTTGCGCCGCGAAGAACGGACCAAAGCCATTCCGTTGATCATGCTGACTGCGCGCATTGATGAGAATGACAAAATTGCCGGACTCGAAGCAGGCGCCGATGACTATATCACCAAGCCGTTTTCTCCCCGCGAGCTGATCGCCAGGATTAAGGCGGTGCTTCGCCGGCGATTGCCTGAGATGTCCGATGAAGTGCTGGAACTGGGGGGATTGCGCTTGGATCCGGTTTCGCATCGCGTGCATGCATGCAACGATGGGTTTTCCGATTTGGCTGAAATCAATCTGGGGCCGACAGAATTTCGCTTATTGCATTTCCTGATGGCCTATAAAGAGCGTGTTCATACCCGTGAACAGCTCTTGGATCGAATTTGGGGCGATCATGTTTTTATTGAAGACCGCACGGTGGATGTGCACATCCGCAGATTACGCAAAATTCTTGAGTCGGTGGGAAAGGAAAATCTCGTGCAGACTGTCCGTGGCACCGGTTATCGATTCTCTGTCACACCGAATTAGAGAATTGAAGAATAATTGAGCATTCTGAGCTGGATGGGATCGCAGCTTTTCTGGGCACGCAATTTTCATACTTCCTGAATGTCATCCTCAACCGGTTGATTGAATTCAATAACCCGTAAATGAAGCTGACGCAACACAGATATTTCCCCTCATCCGCTGATCAATCTGTAACTCGGCAATCGCTGTACCATAGGTTGAGCCACCTGAGAACACCACTATTCGGAGCCACTGGAACTATCAATATCGCTCATTGCCCATGATATATTTCAGGTATGAAATTTACCGGCTGCAGGATAATGTGAATGGCTACTCCGTATGTTTCAAGCAATGTAGTTGATACCCCATTAACGAATGTCAATATGATCGATTCATTATTGAGCGATCGGCATTGGGAAAATCACGCGATCACCTATAGTTTTCCGACGAGCAATGATCCACTCCTCTGGTCCACTCAACCTGGAACCGGTTATGGACCTCCATCCGGTGACGGCGAACCGTGGAGTACTGCGGCTATGCCCCTTACCAGTCAAGATCAGGCCAATTTTGAACAGGCACTGCAACGTTGGGCCAATGTCGCTAATCTCAATTTCGTTAAAGTCATGGAAACACCCAGCGAAGTGGGCGACATTCGGGCCGCATACAGCCTGGATCCGAATGAATATACGCTGGCATGGTCTTATTTGCCTGGTTATAGTGTACGGGCGGGCGATATCTGGGCCAACACATCAGGACTTCTCAACGCTCAAGATTGGAATCCTGGCACGATTTCCTTTGAAGCGCTCTTGCATGAAATCGGCCATGCATTGGGTCTGAAACATCCCTTTTTTGATCCGGATGACGACACTGCGGCTACGTTGCCGCCGAACCTGGACGATACCATGCACACGGTGATGAGTTATACCTATGCCACTCCGGCCGGTGAAGAAGGTAATGAATATTCATTCCATCCAACTACACCGATGATTCTGGATATTGCTGCCATTCAATATATCTATGGAGCCAACCTGCAATACCATAGCGGCAATGACATTTACGCTTTCGATGAAACAACACCCTACCATGAAACTATCTGGGATGCGGGCGGGATAGATACCATTCAATTCACCGGTTCAACGCCCAATGCGATTGATTTGAATCCGGCTGCCGCTTCGTTCATTGGTACGCCGGTATATGTGCAGTCGAATGGCGTGAATGTAGGTTCCCCGATTCCAAATGTATGGATCGCGGGCGGTGTCACCATAGAAAATGTAATTGCCGGTCAAGGCAATGATATTCTGATTGGAAACACTGCCAGCAATTCATTGGATGGCGGAGCAGGCATCGATTATGTCGAGGTGCGTTCACCGCGGGCTCAGTCGATGCTGAATAAAACCGCCAGTGGCTATACCCTAACTGCTATCGCACAATCAGCCGATACGGATCAGTTGATCAACATCGAGCGCTTGAAATTCAATGATCTCAATGTAGCGCTCGATCTGGATGGACAGGCTGGCCAAGTGGCCAAGTTGATCGGCGCTGTGTTTGGTGCTCCAGCCGTTCTCAATCTCGAACTAGTCGGATTAGGCCTGGCTGAGGCAAATAAAGGGTTAGGCTATGAACAACTTGGGCAATTAGCCATTCAGGCGACTGGACTGACCAGTCACGATGAGATCGTCACGTTGCTATGGCAGAACCTATTCAGCGAAGCACCTTCATTCAATGAAAAATCTCCCTATGTCCAGTTGCTCGACAAAGGTGAAATGACCTCGGGAGATCTGGCTGTAGTGGCTGCGGATAGCAGTTTCAATACTGAACATATCGGCCTGTCTGGATTGATGCAAACCGGTCTTCCCTTTTTATGAGGTATGCACCGTTTGATTAATGAATTCATTCGCTTGCAGGGCTAGTTCTTTTGACAACCTGAGCGTTAAATTCAATTCCTGCATCAACCATTCCATCTGACGGCCGTTAATTTTCCACCCTCTTTTTGCAAGATATAGAGTGTCCCATCAGGATCGACCTGAAGATCCACCAGAGTTTTATATCCGCTCGCGAACGGTTTTATTTCCCGGGTGGTCGTATCGAATCGACGAATCCATCCGCCGCAGAAATCTCCAAAAAAATAATCACCGACGAAATAAGCTGGAAATTGCTCAGAAATCGGATTGTAAAAAGCGCTGCCGACAATTGCCGCGCACGGCGCGTTGCCATGATTGTAGGCAGCGATAGGATTACGATATTTCGGATTGTTGCCCCACCCTTCGATCGCCGGCCAGCCATAATTGGCACCTTTCATACCGCGATTGATTTCTTCAGCAATATCCTTGCCTACATCGTTAATGAACATTCTTCCTGTGCCGCGCTGTATCGCAAACGTGAATGGATTGCGCAGACCCAACGCCCAGATTGCCCTGTTGACACCCTTGGCGGTTTTAAAAAATGGATTGTCGGTTGGAATACTGCCATCTTTATTGATGCGGAGAATTTTGCCTTTGAGGTTTGCCAAGCTTTGCGCATTGCTGGGTACCGCATTATCTCCGACAGCTACATAAAGTTTTCCGTCAGTTCCAAAATGTATGGCGCCACCATTATGGTTGTTGTAGCTGTTGAGCTGCTGGATATCCAAGATGACTACTTCACTACCTTGAACAATGCCGTTACCTTGCACTTTGAAACGGCTGACGCGATTATGAAGGAACGGCGCTTTGCTGGTGTAATACACATATATCCACTGATTGACCAGGAAATTAGGATCAAGTGCGATGCCCAGCAGGCCGCGTTCTCCAGTACTATCCACTTTCGACTTGATGTTCAGAAGCGATGCACCCAGCATATGATTATTATCCACAACCCGTATTCGTCCAGCTTGCTCACCGATGAATACACGTCCATCCGGCGAAACGGCCATCGCAGTGGGATTGACCATGTTTTGCGCAATGACGGTTGCTTTGAATCCTGCTGGAACTGCCGCAGATGCCAAGGCCGGCAACAAAATGACTAGTGCTGCATAGATTTTCCAATTCAAGTGAACATGCCGTTTGGATATTGAAGGATTTTTACTACGTGAAGAGTTGCTGATATATGACGAAAAAAAATGAAGGGATGATAGAAATTCTTTGAAAAACACTAGCTTTCTCCTTTAAAAACGAAAATATAAATGATAAAAAAAGTAAAATATTCCTCCTTTTCTAGTTTTCCTACAGGGAATGTACTGAAGATTTTCGCACCCGTCAAATGCGGACTTGCATTAATAAGACCATGATGCTGTTGACTAACAATATTGGCAAACAGCTATATATGTTGCCGATCGATATGTTTTACCTTGATTATAAATGTATTTTTTCAACAAATCGGAAATTTTTCAGATATTGATCTGGCAGTCGATGAGGGGAATGGCGGCGTCGTAAAGAATAAAAAAAGTACTACAAAAAAACGGCTGCCAGTTCAACACTGGCAGCCGCAGAGCTAGGAGTTAGTTTCTACTGACTAATGTCCAATAGGATTTTGTTGGTCTGAAGTCAGACCCGCTTTCCATACCGCAGGCAGTTTTTGCACCCAGCCGTTGTAGACATTCGGAACAGCCAGGACACCTTGACCGCCGAATCCTGGTAACTCGCTCATCCTGTCGTCCTTGGCCGTATGAGGAGTGTCGACCAGTGAGACATGACCGGCAATGGTTGCATCAGAAATATCGCCATCGTTATTTGGATCGATATCCACCACAGTCAGTCTATTACTGAATTTGGTGGTCACATAAGCATAGTAGCCTCCGCCTTGCTTCGCTCCAAAGTTAGCCCCATGACAACCCGGATCACAAGGCAGCGTTTTGACGACTTTCTCAGTAGCGGTGTCCACGATGACGATAGAACCACCCATCGTGGCAATAACAACTGCTTTGCCATCCGGCGAAACTGGCGATTGAATCGGCAATATACCAAGCTCGAACTCTCCATTTCCATTTTTATCGACCGGGCCAGTCATCGGATCGTATTCGTCGATAAGATTGATGGTATTCAGCAATTCTCCTGATTCGTTCAGTACGCTCAGGCTATGATGCAACAAGTTAGCCGCAAAGATTTTGCTGGAATCGGGCATCATGCCAATAGCGATCGGGTGCGCACCAGGAGCATTCACTGAAGTCGGTGTCCGGGCTTGAATGCCGCCTTGTGCACCATAAATACCGATGTCATGGGTATTGATGTTCGGCGTAACGATCTTGGAACCGTCAGAGCTGATCCAATGTCCATGCGGATTTGCCGAAATATGACCTTGTCCTTGCGTGGGCAGCATTTTACTTACCTTGGTTGTTCCGGCAGGAATGATATAAATTCCATTTTCGCCATTGATCGCAATCGTAATATCATCATTCGTCGGTAATGTCATGACGTGGGAAGGTGAATAGCCGACCTGGATATTTTTGATCAACTCACCAGTTTCACGCTCGATCATCGATAATTTGTTATCAAACCATTGGGTCTGATAAATCACTGATTGATCGCGGCTGGTCCACATGTTATGCGGATTATTGTTATTGATCTGTGGTAAGGCTACTTTACGTTTGACGGTCCAGTTGGTTGTATCCACGACGGTGGTCGTGCCCGGTTTATACTTGTGCGCGGTTTTTTCGAATTGCGTATTAGCCCACACTTCACCTACCCCTGGCGTTACGGGTGTACTACCGAAACTGAGCGTTTGATTAGTAACATTCAGTATGCTGAGCGGCGCGGCGATCCCACCTTCTGTCAGATTGGGATCACGCGGCGCACCGGAAATCTGCACCGGAATCGTCGGGAATCTGACATTCCATACACCCGATGAATAATCTTGCCAGTTTGGAGGCGCTGTTGTAATGAAAAACGTTTGCAATAATCGAATCGCCAGATCGCTGCTGGTGGGTAATCCTTTTATACCGGTGACCAGATCGATCTTGAAGTCTTGTTGCGGATTGCCCAAATCCAGTCCTGGCGTCGCGGGATCATCGACGATGACGGCGGCAAACATATACGGATGTACCTTACAGGTAAAGACATACAATCCCGGTGTATCGAGTTTGACAATGCCACCACCCCGGTATGCGCTGGATTGATCAAACGGCATATGATGCGCGCCGGTTGGCCACAGCAATGAACTGATCGTATGTGCGCCATTAGTATCCGACATGATGAAATTGACGCTGCTGCCCGGCGACATGACTTCCAACGATTTTGTCTTGATGTCGACGCCTTGCAGTGGCGAGCCGTTCGCAGCCGGGTCGCTAAGCTTGACGATCGCGTCGCCGCGAGCGCTTCGGAACCAGCTTGCAGGTTCATCGGATACTTCGAACGTCACTAGTCCAGGTTCATCTTTCGGTCCCAGCAAAATCCGGCCATAGGGAGACGCGCCGACGAGACTGGCGCCATCGCCACCCACGGGATCGACTTTGAAGCTGCCATGCATGCCGGCTTCCATATGTGCGATCAGATGGCAGTGATATTGCCAATCACCTGCACCGACCCCGGAACCTGCTTTGATCGTGAAAGAATGCGTATCAAATTCTTCTTTCAACAATTTGGTGTCGATGATTTCGCGCGTGCCGGTTTTCAGCCAGCGGTGTGCGTGTAAATGGAACGTATGCCCAGGCCCAACGGATAGGATATGAAAACGCACGATGTCGTTTTCAACTGCGCCAGGATTCGGATTAGCCCAGAGCGGTTTTTGGGTACCGTCGCTGGAAATCTCAGTGCCCCAGAACGTAGAACCGACCATGAACAGCACGAATTGTTTATCGAGCTGTGCTTGAGAAACAGGCACGATATTGCCGTTGGCTTCGATATAGCTATCAACTGGCCCAGCCGGCTTATCGACAATCACTGCGCCAAACAGGCCGAGCAATTCCTTACCGCCCATATCGCCATGATAAGCGTAAGCGCCTTCTTTATTGGCCTTGACAGTGAATTTCTTGGTTTTTCCCGGGTTGATCCTGCCAGCGTTTTGCGCGGACAGCCCTGGAATTTCAAATCCGACCTTGACTTCGGTGCTGTTGGTCAATGTGATGCTTAACGTGTCGCCTTTTTTCACAAACAAGGTGGGGCCGGGAATGACAGCTTCGTTTCCTCCCAATGCATAGGCTAATTGCCCATTCGGCAACGCTTTGGCGGTCAGTGCAATATTATGAACTGCAGCCCATGCTACCGATGATGCCAAAAATGCTACCACCACAACCATCCATTTTGCCCCCTGCAACATCGGGCGGTTAAATCTTGAAGGTGTACTCGTATTCATTGTATTGTCCTTATCATCTCGATATTGATCTTCTCGCTTACTGAACATTGAATTTACCCCTCATGCCCAGCAGTCGATTAGAAAGATTCTTATCCTCATACTGTGAGCTATGTTCAGCTTTGACGCTGAATACGTGCTTTTCGAGCGGACCGATGGCGGCCTGATTGATAAGGTTGTGAGTACCCGGATCAAACCAATGATATCCATCCAGTTTGAAGGTGTGGATATCGGTTCCCAATGCGATCAGATGAAACCTGACACGGGTATCTTCTCTAGCAGATAGTGTTGGATTGGGACCGTGTTTGGATTGTTTTTTATTCGCGCCGTTGATTTCCATTCCCCAGAATGCGTCATCCCCGAGGTACAGCACATATTCCTTGGCGTACTGAGGCGCACCGATCGGGTTGACGATGATGGCGCCAAAAAGGCCTTTATGCTCGGCGCCGTTGTGCGTTTCGAAATTATGGTCGTGGTATGCCCAGGTTCCAGCAGTTCCGGGCGCCACATTCCATTTGTATTCGTAAACGACATAAGTTTCTTCCAGTCCGGCGCCAGCGCCTTCATCGAAAAGCTTGTTGATGACTTTGAGCGTACCGTCGCTGAGAATGTCGTAATGAACGCCATGCACGTGAATACTGACTTGCTTGCTGATTCCGGGAACCGGAACATTATTGCCGGGAATGGCATTCAAAATTGAAATTTTGACGGTATCGCCTTCGGTCAACTCGATGGTTGGTCCAGGGATAGTTGCCTCGGTACTGTAACGATGTGTGACGTTAGTACCCCCAATCGTGTGACTCAGCATCTTGTACGCCAGTAACTTATTGCCGAAACCGTCGTCACGGGTTTCTTCAGCGGTCAACTGAATCACATGCTCTGCAGCCAAGCTGTTACCATTCAGGAGTAACGACATCATTACGCCTAAGAAAAGTGCGAGTAACGGCTTGAACACAGCATGAGGGGTGGACTGCGCAGCGTAAGAACTCTCGAAGAGTCCTGTGCCACTGCACAATGGATTAGATTGAAACGACATTTTTAACATCCCTCCTTAAAATGAAAAATATGTCTCGAATAATCGCGGTATTGATCAATCGATCGCTCCCATACTGGATCGAACTGATTACACACGACGCTCGAAAACTCACTTTATTCAAACAAATAGCAGCCGGGTTTGGCTGCTATTATTCAAATGTGAGAAGGGAATGGTATCAAAGCCGTTTGCGGCTAAATAGATGTCATTTGTCCTGAAAACGAAGTCATTTTTCGGAATTTTCAGAGTCAAATGTCCCGAACATGTAGGAAACCTTGAAGTAGTTATAATGCGGAGCTTTCAGGCAAAGTTCAACTTGTTTCTTGACCCCTATTTTTTTATAAACAATGGAGAGTTGATTGCGCACAGTTTTCTCAGTGATGAATAAATGTGTGCTGATTTCCTTTGCTGACAATCCCTTACACGCCAGATAAGCCACTTGCCGCTCGCTCTCGCTTAAACGAGGTTGCGGTAATTGATTGTTATGATTTGATTTTTCATGATCCTCCCCATCTCCGCCCTGTCCCCGCAACAGCACTTTGATGATCTGACGATCAAACCAGATCTGCCCGGCATGGATCGAGAAGATGGCCTTCAGCAATAGATCTGAAGAATGGTGCTTGTTAACGATGCCCACCGCGCCTGAACGGAATGTCTGCAAGCAGATCTCTTTATCGGTATTCGGAGAAAAAGCTAATACCTTACAGCGAGGGTGCATATTCAACAACTTGGAAATGTAATCCGCACAATTCCCATTGGTCAATTGCAGATCCAAAAGAACCACGTCCGGTTTATGCTGCAACACCAAATCCAGCATTTCTTCGATGCAGTGAGTTTCCGCGATCAGATGTATGGAGCCGTGATCCTGTAATAATGAGCGCAGACCCATCCTCATCAGCTCAAAACTTTCCGCAACCAGTAGGCGAATGATATGTTGAGACTCCCCAGCCATGCCGTTAGGATTAATTAAAAATCAATATAGCCGCAGTTGCAAGGTCTACAGCAATCTCTGGTATGACTACAAAAATGGATACGCTAGAGATTTATAAGACACATGAACAGAAAAAATAAAATATCTCATTGATTATAATGAAATCTTATTAATTTACTGAATAATAATTTTACCAAACCCTCTTGAATAACTATAGGAGTCATTTGTCCCTAAAATATTAAAATTTTTTTGCTACTCAACGGTAAAATATCCCGATCTTGTAGGAATAATAGAAATACTTAGGTAGTAATAATTGAATAAATAACCGACCATTTTCCTAATTAAAAAATCAATTCTATAAATAATTGGTTATAAAATATTACCTTATATGAATTATTGCGTAGGAACAACTGAAATTCTCATTAGAATATCGCAATGTATTTCGATTCGATGATGAGAAGAAATGGTGAACGAAAAATGCGTGCTCTATTGCTCCAGTTTTTTCTTAAGAATGGCATGAACTTGTGCAGGATTTGCTTTACCCTGCGTTGCTTTCATGATTTGACCAACGAGAGAATTAAACGCTTTTTCTTTACCGTTGCGATAATCGGCTACTTGTTGAGGATTGGCTTGCAATACTTGATCGATGATTTTGTCGATGGCGCCATCATCTGAAATCTGTTTCAAGCCTTTTGCTGCGATGATGGCGTCAACGTCTTTATTGAGTTCTCCGTGCCACAGGCTTTCAAACACCGCTTTCGCAGCCTTGCCCGAAATGGTGCCATCACTGATCCGTGTCAATAGAGCCGCTAAACTATCAGGTTGTATGGGGCAAGCAGGAATTTCGATGCCTTCTTTGTTCAATTGCGCCATGACATCGCCCATGATCCAATTGGCGCATAATTTTGCTTGCGTTGGTAACACTCTGACGGTGGCTTCAAAATAATCCGCTATTTCTCTGGAGCTGGTTAACACGGCTGCATCGTAAGCCGTCAAGGATAACTCGGAAACATACCGGTCTTCTCGAACCTGCGGCAACTCTGGCAGAGAAGATGCGATGTGACCAATCCAATCCGGTGAAATCTCCAACGGCAACAAATCAGGATCCGGGAAATAACGGTAATCGTTGGCGTCTTCCTTGGTGCGCATCGTGCGGGTTTCATCCTTGTTGGCATCGTACAGGCGGGTTTCTTGTCGTATCGCGCCGCCGTCTTCAAGTATGTCGATTTGCCGTCGCGCTTCGTAGTCGATGGCTTTTTCGAGGAAACGGAACGAGTTGAGATTCTTGATTTCGCATCGTGTCCCAAATTTCTCCTGTCCTCGCGGGCGTACCGAGACATTCGCATCACAGCGGAACGAACCTTCCTGCATATTGCCATCGCAAATACCGATCCATCGCACCAGCGAATGCAGGGTTTTGGCATACGCAACCGCTTCGGCGCTGCTGCGCAGATCCGGCTCGGAAACAATTTCCAGCAATGGTGTACCGGCACGATTCAAATCGATGCCGCTCATGCCATGAAAATCCTCATGCAATGATTTACCGGCATCTTCTTCCAAATGCGCGCGCGTCAAGCGGATGGTTTTTTCAATTCCATCTACTTCAATCTTGATGCTGCCTCCCTGTACCACTGGCAATTCATATTGGCTGATTTGATACCCCTTCGGCAGATCCGGATAGAAATAATTCTTGCGCGCGAAAATTGACGGCGAGTTGATTTTTGCACCTACCGACAAACCAAATTTAATCGCTCGCTCAACCGCGCCTTTATTGAGTACCGGCAGAACGCCCGGCAACGCCAGGTCAATCACGCACGCTTGAGTATTCGGCGCCGCACCATAGGCTGTCGACGCACCTGAGAAAATTTTCGATTGGGTTGAAAGTTGAGTATGTACTTCAAGACCGATGACGATTTCCCATTGCATGATTGATTTCCGACTCGATGAAGAAAATTGAATGAATTGATTGATGGAATTACAAAGGCGATTGCTGATGCCAATCAGTAGTTTGCTGATATTGATGCGCTACGTTGAGCATCTGGGCTTCCCGAAAATAATTGCCGATGATATGCAATCCTACCGGCCGATGTTGATCTCCAAAACCAACCGGAATCGACATCGCCGGTAGTCCCGTCAAGTTGGCTGCACTGGTGTAGATATCCGACAGATACATTTGGATGGGATCACCGCTTTTCTCACCCACATTAAAAGCCACTGTCGGCGTGGTTGGGCCCATGATGATGTCACACTGCTTGTAGGCGTCGGTGAAGTCTTGAGCGATCAAACGGCGCAGTTTCTGCGCCTTGATATAATAAGCATCATAATAGCCATGCGACAAGACGTAAGTGCCGATCAAAATGCGCCGTTTCACTTCCGGTCCAAAGCCTTGCGCACGCGTCTTGCGATACATGTCGCCCAGATCACCATAGGATTCGGCGCGATAGCCATATCGCACGCCATCAAATCGGGATAAATTACTGGAAGCTTCGGCGGGTGCAAGCACATAATAAACCGGAATCGATAGTGGTGTATTCGGCAATGTCACTTCAACCGTTTGCGCACCCAATTTGCGATATTCATTGAGCGCGTTTTCGATAGCCATTTCGACATCCTTACTCATACCTTCTGCGAAGTATTCTTTCGGCAGGCCAATGCGCAAACCGTTCAGCGGTTTCTGCAGATCCCGCGTGTAATCTTCAATATCTCGCTGCAAACTGGTTGAGTCGCGCGGATCGAACCCCACCATGACATTCAGCAAAAGCGCGAGGTCTTCCGCTGATTTCGCCATGGGCCCGCCCTGATCCAAACTGGATGCGAAAGCAATCATGCCATAGCGCGACACCAGCCCATAAGTCGGTTTGATGCCGGAAATTCCGCACAAGGCCGCCGGTTGTCGAATCGAGCCGCCAGTATCCGTGCCGGTGGCTGCCGGAGCCAGTCGCGCTGCTACCGCACAGGCTGCACCCCCTGAGCTTCCGCCTGGAACTGCCAATCGATCCCAGGGATTGCGGACAACGCCATAATAGGAAGTTTCATTGCTGGATCCCATGGCAAACTCATCCATATTGGTTTTGCCAAGATTGACCGAACCCGTTTGATTGAAACGTTCAATAACCCCTGCATCATAAGGAGATACAAAATTCGACAGCATTTTGGAACCGCAGGTCGTCAACCAGCCTTTCGCGCAAAAGATGTCTTTCTGAGCAATCGGAATCCCGGTCAAAGCATTGGCCTTGCCTGATGCAAGCAGTTTATCGGCTGCTTGCGCTTGCGCTAGGCTCATTTCTTCATTCACGGTAATGAAGGCGTTGTACTCGGGATTCAGTTGTTGAATGCGCTTCAGGAATTCCGTAGTCAATTCGGTACTGGAGATTTTCTTACCGGCAAGTTGAGTCGAAAGCTGTTCAAGACTGGCATTAAATAAGGTATTCATCAATGGAAATAATCGATTACAGATAATATGGTCGCGCAAATCGCAAGCTGAGGGTTACTGACTGTGCACGGCAAGACGATTGTCCGGGATTCCAACAACGCATCAAATCATTCGATGACCTTGGGAACAAGATACAGGCCAGCTTCAACCTGAGGTGCAATGGCTTGGCATGCGTCACGTTGATCAGTTTCGGTAATTTCATCGTCGCGCAACCGCTGGGTTACGCTCTGAGCATGAGACATGGGTTCTACTGATGATGTATCAATCGCTTGCATGGTTTCGATGAGATCAAAAATACCTGTCAATTGAGTCAAAGTCGCTTCGGCCTCATCATTATCGATTTCGATATAAGCAAGATCAGCAATGCGTTTTACATCAGTTACAGTCAGGGTCATGTTAAATTGGCAACCTTATATTCGAAGAAGTATTAGGGTATCATGCCCCAAGTTTCACCGGCGTATTATTTTTTTACGGGCTTTTTGATAATTGCTCTCGTCATAAATCATAATCACTCATAACGGATTTTGCCACCATGTTTAATTTCTTGAACAACAATATTCTCGGAAACTATTTTTCAACAGATATGGCAATTGACTTGGGCACAGCGAATACGCTGATTTACGTCCATGACCACGGTATCGTTCTGGACGAACCCTCGGTAGTGGCCATCCGCGAAGAAAGCGGAGCCAATGGAAAAAAAATGATTCAACAAGTTGGTCTTGCGGCAAAACAAATGTTAGGGCGTACACCCGGCAATATCACAGCGATTCGTCCGATGAAGGATGGCGTTATCGCAGATTTCACAGTCACCGAGCAAATGCTCAAAATGTTTATCCGCAAAGTCAATCCGCCGCGCTTATTTTCGGCCAATCCCCGCATTGTGATCTGTGTGCCTTATGGATCGACGCAAGTGGAGCGGCGGGCTATCCGTGAAGCAGCCTATGGCGCCGGTGCCCGCAAGGTTGAACTGATCGAGGAGCCGATGGCGGCAGCGCTTGGCGCCGATTTGCCGGTTGAATCACCCACAGGTTCGATGGTGGTTGATATCGGTGGCGGCACTACCGAAGTAGGTGTGGTTTCTTTGGGTGGCATCGTGTATTCCAATTCGGTACGGGTGGGCGGGGACAAATTCGACGAGGCCATCATTCATTACATACGCCGCAATTATGGCATGCTGATCGGCGAAGTGACCGCTGAAATCATCAAGAAGGAAATCGGCTCGGCTTTTCCAGGCTCCGAAGTTCGCGAAATCGAAGTCAAAGGCCGCAACTTGGCAGAAGGAATTCCACGTAGCTTTACGATTTCCAGCAATGAAATCCTGGAAGCACTGACCGAGCCATTGAATAACATCGTTAGCGCGGTCAAAACCGCTCTTGAACATACCCCGCCGGAACTCGGAGCCGATATTGCCGAAAAAGGCATGGTCATGACCGGTGGCGGAGCTTTATTACGCGATGTGGATCGTTTATTGATGGAAGAAACCGGCTTGTCCGTCATCGTGGCAGACGATCCCTTGACCTGCGTAGTTCGCGGTGCCGGTATCGCATTGGAAAATATGGACCGAACGATAGGGATTTTTGCGCGCGACTAATTCAAATGCATTGAAGCACGACATGGGTTGCCGAGTGCAATGAAAACAGCCCCTCAGTTTTTCAGACATGGACCAGGGCCGTTCGCGCGGCTGTTCGTATTCATATTGCTGTCGTGCCTGCTGATTGCCGAGGATCTGCGGTTCAGATATTTTCCTGAATTACGGCAAACCATCGGCATCGTGATCTTTCCATTGCAAAAGGTTGCCTATCTTCCCACTAATATCTATGATCAGATTGAAGAGCTTTTTGCCAGCCTGTACTTGCTTGAGGAAAACATAAAACTCAGGCAGCAATATCTGGAGGATCGAGAACAACTACTGACATTGCATACCTTACAAACTGAAAATGAGCATCTGCGTCAGCTGCTGGGCGCCGTGCAGTATATTGAAACCAACACCGAGGCCAAAGCAGTTCTGGCTGATATTTTGTATACCCCGCGGGATCCCTTCAATCACAAGATCACTCTGAACAAAGGGCATTACCACGGCGTCCAGCTTGGTCAGCCTGTCATCGATGATAAAGGCATCATCGGGCAGATCACGCAATTGTATCCATGGTCGGCGGAAGTAACGCTGCTGATAGACAAGAATCATTCTGTGCCTGTTCAGGTGTTGCGTAATAGCCTGCGTTCGGTGGTCACTGGAACGGGCAAGAAAGATGAATTGGAATTGCGCTATCTATCGGTCAGTACTGACATTCAGCAAGGCGATATGTTGGTGACATCGGGAATCGGCGGTGTATATCCAACCGGTATTCCGGTCGCTATAGTACAAAGAATAGAACGGGATCCGGTCGATGACTTTGTTCAAATCATCAGCAAACCGATTGCCGGGGTGGATCGAAACCGGCAAGTCCTGGTGTTATCGCTCGTCCAGCCATCACCGAGCAACTCTATCGAGATGCCTGAAATTGAATCGCAAAAAAACTGAAACCAAAAAACTGGATCCTGGAGAATATTTCAAACAGGATATTTATATAGCGCCCAGCGGCCGGTATATCACCTTCAGCTTGATCATTGCGCTGATACTCAATTTCTTGCCTTTCCCGCAGCATGTCTTGCTCTTTCGCCCGGATTTCGTGGCACTGACACTCATGTATTGGAGCGTCAATCATCCGCATAAAATCGGCATGAGCGTAGCATTCGTGATGGGTTTGCTGATGGATGTCGGCAATACCGGTATACTTGGACAGCATGCCCTGGCGTATTGTGTTGTCATCTATTTGACGCTGGTGCTGGGTCGGCGGTTACGCATATTCAATCTATTTCAGCAAGCGCCTCAAATTAGCCTGGTATTACTGGTGATGCAAATCGTCATCGTTCTGATTGCAGTGTTGGGTGGCTCGCGTTTGCCCGGTTGGTCATATTTCTCTGCTACCGCAACGGCCACGCTGTTATGGGTTCCGCTATCCGCGTTATTGAACGCGCCACTGAAGCAGAAATCAGATCCCAATGCGCTATGAAACATAGAGTGGAACTACGAAATCATCCGATCGAACTGCATAAATTCCGCATCCGTCTGGCCGTATCTGCTGCATTTGTCGTAGTGCTGTTAGCGATTCTATATGTGCGCTTCTATTATTTACAGATTACTCGCGAGGAGCACTACCACACTCTGGCGGAAGCCAACCGTATTTCCATACTTCCGCTGGTCCCCAATCGGGGATTGATTTATGATCGTAACGGCAGAGTGTTGGCACAGAACTATTCCGCTTATGCATTAGAAATAGTACCCAGTAAAGTTGCCGACATCGAGGACACGCTCGATGAATTGGCGACCATCATTGAAATCACGGCCGTCGATCGCCAGCGCTTCAGAAAATTGATGAAGGAAAGCAAGCGCTTTAAAAGTTTACCCATCCGGAATCGCCTCACCGATGTCGAAATTGCAAGTTTCGCAGCCAACCGCTACCGATTCCCTGGCGTGGAAATCAAGGCACGGGTTTTTCGCCAATATCCGGAAAAAGAAATCATTTCCCATGTCGTCGGCTATATCAGCCGCATCAATGACCGGGATCTCGAACAGCTGGAATTGAACGGCGATCTCACTAACTATCGCGGTTCTCATCACATCGGAAAGATTGGCATCGAACAGAGCTATGAACGGGAGTTGCATGGCATCACCGGTTTCGAGGAAGTCGAGACCGATGCGGCAGGACGCTCGATTCGCGTTCTTTCACGCACTCGGCCTACTTCCGGCAATAATTTGATTTTGTCATTGGATCTGGGTTTGCAGGAAGCTGCAGAAAAAGCTTTCGGCGAACGCCGAGGCGCGCTCGTCGCGCTGAATCCCAACAATGGCGAAGTACTGGCCTTTTTGAGCAAGCCCGGTTATGACAATAATCTGTTCATCGGCGGCATCGACCAGGAAAACTGGAATCTACTGAATAATTCAATCGATAGACCTCTTAATAACCGAGCGCTGCGCGGCATCTATCCCCCGGGCTCAACATTCAAACCCTTCATGGCATTGGCTGCGCTGGAGCTCGGAAAACGGAGTCCCGAATATAGCATGAGCGATCCGGGTTATTTCTCACTCCCCGGTGTCAATCGCCGTTATCGCGACTGGAAACCCGGCGGACATGGGCGGGTCAATCTCCATAAGTCACTGGTAGTTTCATGCGATACTTACTATTACAGCCTAGCCAATGATCTCGGAATAGACAATATACATAACTTCATCAGTCAGTTCGGACTGGGAAAAAGAACCGGTATCGACATCGAAGGTGAGGTTTCAGGATTGTTACCATCGGCAAGCTGGAAAATGAAGCAATACAAGCAAAAATGGTATGCCGGCGATACTATTTCAGTTGCGATCGGCCAGGGCTATAACCTCACCACACCCCTGCAGCTGGCTTTCGCCACCATGATGATCGCGAATAATGGCAAAGCCTACCTTCCACGGCTAGTCAAGCAAATACAAAATAGTCAGACCGGGCATATTGAGGATGTTCCGGCGGAATTGCTGTATACGCTCAATCTGAAACCTTCGCATCTGGAAATTGTAAAAAATGCGCTGGTTGATGTTACCCGGCCGGGCGGTACTGCTGCAAAAGCGGGTGCCAATGCAGCTTATACCTTTGCGGGTAAAACCGGCACATCGCAAGTGATCGGAATCAAGCAAGGAGAGCGCTACAATGAGAAGTCGATCAATGAGCGCCATCGCGATCATGCGATGTTCATCGCTTATGCACCGGCTGAAAATCCACAGATTGCCTTGGCGATATTGGTCGAAAACACCGGCACTGGCGGATCGACGGCAGCGCCGATAGCACGTCAGGTATTCGATTATTTTTTATTGGGCAAGCAGCCTGAATCGACCGTAGCTCAAGTGACCGAAGTCCTTGAAGATCATGCGCATGAGCATCTCTAGCGAAGCTCGGATAAAAGCAGTGCGCACTGGTCAGGCGGAAGAAAATGGATGAAAAAGCACAGCTTATCTGTCATAGAATGCGCACTTTGAGCTTAATTCCCAACATTGCAACGAGACGATGTGGTTTTCAAGTTGTTTCGATGGGTTGCCACATTCACAAAATAACATCAAATAAGCCTGTATTTTCAAATGATTGAATTAAGAAAAATTTGGTATTATTTTTCCCGTTATATCGACGGCTTCCTTCTAGTCGGCATACTCACATTGATGATCATTGGTTTGATTGTCCTCTACAGCGCATCGGGTGCCAATGTGAGCAAGGTGAGCCATCAAATGATTAACATGGCGGTCGCTCTGGTGATCATGTGGATGGTCGCTAATATTCCGCTGCAGCAGATCAAACGTCTTGCAGTACCGATGTACGTGCTCGGCTTTGCGTTATTGGTAGGCGTTGCATTCTTTGGAGAAATCAATAATGGTGCCAGGCGCTGGCTCAATATCGGCATTACCAGAATTCAGCCCTCCGAATTGATGAAAATCGCTATTCCGCTCATGATGGCCTGGTATTTCGATAAACATGAAATTACGCTACGCCTCCGGGATTATCTGGGCGCGACGATGCTACTGATGTTTCCCGTTTTTCTGATCTTGAAGCAACCCGACCTGGGAACGGCGCTATTGATTGCCGCCAGCGGTTTTTATGTGCTTTTTCTGGCAGGCTTGTCGTGGCGCATCATCGTTGGATTGAGCATTACCGCCATCGGCAGTTTTCCAGTGCTATGGGCCATGATGCATGATTATCAGCGCCAGCGCATCATGACATTATTGGATCCTTCGCAAGATCCATTGGGTGCGGGTTATCATACCATCCAATCATCGATTGCAATCGGCTCCGGTGGAATTATCGGAAAGGGCTGGCAAAACGGCACTCAGACGCAATTGGATTTCTTACCAGAACAGAGCACCGATTTTATTTTTGCTGTTTTCTCGGAGGAATTTGGATTGATCGGCAATACGTTACTGCTGCTGGCCTATCTTGTCGTGATCGGGCGTTGCTTTGTCATCACTGCGAATGCGTCGACTCAGTTTACTCGCTTGATTGCCGGTTCCATAACCCTGACATTTTTTACCTATATTTTTGTGAACATGGGAATGGTTAGTGGTATTCTTCCGGTTGTGGGCGTTCCGCTGCCGTTGATCAGCTATGGTGGAACCTCCATGGTAACCATGTTGCTCGGTTTTGGTATTTTAATGAGTATTCAAACCCATCCTAAACTCATCAAAACATGACAATGACACCTAAATCCTTTGCTTTCTCCGTCCCAAAAATCATTTTGATACTGATCGCTGCATCATTAGCCGCCTGTAGCAGCATTTCGCAGCACGGCAGCCGATCGAAGCAGTCTTATTCATCTGCAACTTCATCAGGCACGCATTCACAGACAGGCTTGATGGCACGAAAAGGCGGTGGTTATTATTTAGATGATGGTCCCGGCGATAACCCTCCTGCTGATTTACACTTGATTCCAGATGCTGTGCCAAAAGCTGAACAGTTGCGCTCAGCCAATATGCAACCCTACGTTGCTTTGGGAAGATCATATAAACCCATGACTAAGCTTTATTCCTATAAGGAACGTGGCATTGCTTCCTGGTATGGCCGCCGCTACCACGGTAATCCTACAGCATCGGGTGAAGTCTATGATATGTACGGAATGACTGCCGCGCATCCTACGCTACCACTGCCTAGCTATGCCCGGGTCACCAATTTAGAAAATGGCAAATCGATCGTTGTTCGTCTTAACGACCGCGGCCCTTTTCTTTCCGACCGCGTAATCGATCTTTCCTACACGGCAGCTTACAAATTAGGAATCTTAGCGGGTGGTAGTGGCCATGTCGAAGTGGAAAGTATCCTGCCTGGAGATGCGCCAGCGCATCAGTCAGTCAATGCTCAAGTCGTTAATACTCGACTACCAGCACCTTCAATTGCGGAAACTGTCCATAAGCGCGATGCCAATGCAGTATATCTACAATTGGGAGCATTTGGTTCGCCAGATAATGCACATAACTTTCTGACCCATGTCCGAAAGAAAATTCCGTGGCTCAATAAAGAAATCAATATCACCAAAAATAACGGCCTGTATAAGATTCATGCCGGCCCGTACCCTGATCAAATGTTGGCAAAACAAGATGCGAACGCAATCACTCAGCATCTGTCGGTGACACCAGTGATTGTTATCGATTGATTATAGAAAATTAGAATCAGAACGAGTAACGCCGATGAAAAATGTGTAGCTTGGGTGTAAAGCGAGCATACTCAGTAATTCCCACAGCCTTCCAAAAAAAATCCCTATTGCAAACAATAGGGATTAAAGGGCCTCGTCATAAATCTTCATCAACACCAGAAAATTGAAATAATCTCTCTTCTTCAGTCAAGTATTCAGTGAGCTTGCCTGGTGACTTCAAACATTGAAGGATGGCAGCGATCTAATGTTCACTATACGCTCACTGATCAGGTTCAAAGGTCAAAACAGAGAGGGAATATACCTCTATATTTAAGTTATGAGAGTGGTTTCTCCCACAGGTACGCTGTACAAGCGACAAGCCATCCGGCATGCTCATGCATTCGATGACCGTCTCGGTTAATGGGGTGTCTGAGCTGGATATAGTGCTATACTCACCATTGCTTTAAGAGGCTCTCAAGCTAGGATCGAGCAACGATCTAGCAAGACGAAATCGGGGTTCAGCACCCGCGATTTATGAATGCTCGGCCTAATGACTGATTTAAACGCACACTATGACCCAGTACAGCACTTTCTCAAGTGGCCTCAACCGCGGACCAGGAATCGAGGCTGTGCAATAGCGCTCGAAACGAGAGTTTTTTGATGAACAAAATACAGTCATTTTTTCGATTACCGTTAGGGATATTTCCGACTCACGACTTTAAAAAATGTTATCAACCCTTGCCATAACATCCATTAATCATGTGTTACGAAGCGAACACTGGGCTTGCAAGCGCCTGCAATCCTTCAGTGGACAGACAGCTTGCATTCAGATATTGCCTTGGATTCATGTAAAAGTACTGATTAATTCCCGGGGAGAGATTCAGAATATAGACGATAGCATCGATACTGATGTAACGATCATATTACCGTCACCCATGCATCCTGATCGAGTGACACGCGAATTATCGTTTGGAGAGGCCATCCACGTCATTGGCAATCAATCATTGGCTGACGAGCTGATCGCGATCAGCAAGCAGTTTAACATCAGCAGAACTGTCGAACATGATTTGAGCAAGGTGGTCGGAGATATTCCGGCACATCGTCTTACCCGTGCGGGAAAAAACTTTCTGCAGTGGCACACTGAAAATTTTGATGCTTTATCGCAAGCCTTGGCTGAATATTTGACGGAAGAAAATCAGGTGCTGGCAAAAACCGACGCGATCAATCAGCTTATTCGGGATATTCAGAATCTTCAGCACCACGTGGAAGCCTTTGATCACCGCGTGAATTGCTTGGCTGAATCCATGAATGCCCTGTCTGAGAATCCTACAGGTTAAAAGGTATATGCTTATTTTGTTCCATTGCCGCACTACACCTAACAAAACTAAAAATACATGCGCCTATTTCGCCTTATCAAAATACAATACGTTGCCTTCCAATTCGGGCTAGACGAATTTGCACTCAGTCATAGCCGGCTGAGATTTCTCCGGGTTTTCGTACGGACACTCACGTTTTGGCGCAAACTTGATAAACCGCGTGGCGAGCGCTTGCGACTGGCGTTGGAAGCTCTAGGTCCTATTTTTGTGAAATTTGGCCAAATGTTATCCACCCGGCGTGATTTGCTGCCGCAGGATATTGCCGATGAATTAGCCAAATTGCAAGATCAAGTTCCGCCTTTTTCATCGGAACTTGCACTAGGAATTTTGGAAAAGGTCTATGAACGCAAAATCCATGAAGTATTCTTTAAATTTGATCTGACCCCTGAAGCCAGTGCATCGGTTGCGCAAGTTCACTTCGCCGTGTTGCACGATGGCACTGAAGTAGCAGTCAAAATTTTACGCCCGAATCTAGCCCCGATTATCATGCACGATATTGCCCTGCTGGATACGGGTGCTTGGCTCGCTGAAGCTGTGTGGTCAGATGGGAAGCGACTAAAACTACGTCAAGTCGTTTCAGAATTTGCTCGGCATCTCGATGACGAACTGGATTTGATGCGCGAAGCTGCCAATTGCAGCCAATTGCGCCGCAATTTTCTCGACTCTCCGTTGCTGCTAGTGCCAGAGGTTTATTGGGATTATTGTCATAGCAATGTCATGGTCATGGAGCGCGTCAAAGGCATTCCCATCAGTCACGTCGAAACGCTGAAAGAACAAGGCATAGATATTCCTCAGTTGGCTCGGGTTGGCGTAGAGATATTCTTTACCCAAGTATTCCGCGATGGTTACTTTCATGCCGATATGCACCCCGGCAATATCTTCGTCGGTCAGGACGGTCGTTATATTGCAGTCGATTTTGGCATTATGGGAACCTTAAGTGATGAAGATAAGAATTATCTTGCTCAGAATTTTTTGGCATTCTTTCGCCGCGACTATGGTCGCGTTGCGCAAGCACACGTTGAGGCCGGATGGGCTCCAAAGAATACTCGTGTCGATGATTTTGAAGCCGCGATTCGAGCCGTTTGCGAGCCGATCTTCGATAAACCGTTGAAGGAAATATCTTTCGGGCGTGTTCTTTTACAACTCTTTCAAGCTTCGCGGCAATTCAACGTTGAAATTCAACCCCAATTGGTTCTGCTGCAAAAAACATTGCTCAATATCGAGGGGCTGGGGCGCGATCTTGATCCCAATCTCGACTTATGGAAAACCGCCAAGCCATTTCTGGAAAATTGGATGTCCGAGCAAATCGGCTTGCGTGGATTTGCGAGTCGAGTGCAAAAAGAAGCCCCGAACTGGGCTATCATTTTTCCCGAATTCCCCCGTTTGATACATCAGGTCTTAGCTGAGAAGCGCAATCATGAATTGGAAAAGCTGATGGCTATACTGGTGATTGAGGAGAAACGTCAAAATAGATTATTGATCCTGATCGTAATTTTATTGACAGGATTGCTTATCTGGCAGGTATTACAGTAATTTAATGAATAAATCACCATCTATTTTTAAGATTGTCTTATGAGCTATTACCACTATCATGTTTTTTTCTGTACTAATCAGCGGGAGAACGGTGCCAAGTGTTGCAATAATTTTGGTGCTCAGGAATTACGCGACTACGCGAAAGAGCGCATTAAATCCCTGAAACAGAGCGGTAAGAATAAAATTCGCATCAACAACGCCGGTTGTCTTGACCGTTGCAATGAGGGACCCGTCATTGTCATCTACCCTGACGAAACCTGGTATACCTATCTCGACAAGGACGACATCGATGAAATCATCGATGAGCATCTCATCAAAGGAAATATCGTTGAGCGTCTCAAGATATGATCGAGAATAACCTCAACCTGTTGCGAAAGTAAGGACACTAGTGCCTGACCGGATTCAAAAACTGTTTATTCCCGGCCCTGCAGGAAAGCTCGAGGTCGTTCTTGGGCAACCCACCACTGCGCCGCGAGGAATTGCAATCATTGCACACCCCCACCCATTGCATGGCGGCACGATGGAAAACAAAGTGGTTCAGACGATGTTCTCGACATTGCTAGCACTCGATTTTACCGCCGCTAAATTCAATTTCCGCGGAGTCGGACTCAGCGAAGGACAATATGATCACGGAGTTGGAGAAGCCGACGATGCAATTGCCGTAGCAAAATCCATCTATCAGCACTGGAATCTGGAAGGTACTCGGTTACCGTTATTGCTGGCAGGATTTTCCTTTGGCGGCGCAATTCAGCTGCAGGTAGCTCATACATTGAACCCCAACTATCTTATTTTGGTAGCGCCGTCAGTTGCCAACTTCCAAGCTCCAACCGTTCCGGAAACCACCGAACATGCATTGATCATCCAAGGAGATAAGGATGACATCGTATTGCCAGAAACTATCCTGGATTGGGCAACACCTACATCGCAGCCGATTATTTTTATACCAGGCGCCGAACATTTTTTTCATGGCAAGCTAATGATACTCAAGGCCATCATTACACAAGCTTTTCGAAAAACTTAGAAAACTCGGAGAACCTACTTATTTCATGATGTTTTATTGAAATCCAGGCCGAAACACTTATTTGCAATGAATTGCATTTTCTTTAGATTTCGCCTTGCTTGATGGCCGCTCGCCATTTTCTCCAAAATTTCTTCAGTGCCCTTCCCTTTCTATTCAACCAGGCGATGCTGAATAGCATACCGTACCAATTGCGCGTTATTCTTCATATTCATTTTTTCTAGAATACGTGACCGGTAGGTGCTTACTGTCTTGACGCTGAGCGATAATTTATTCGCGATTGCGGTGAGCGATTCACCGGCGACGATAAGCTTGAATACATGAAGCTCTCGATCCGAAAACGTGGTGTGTGTGAGCGCGCCAGAATCCAAGACGGGATTGAACAAGAGCTTTTCCGCAAGCTCAGGATTTACATATTTACCTCCTTTGGCAAGACGGCGGATCACATTGATCAATTGATCGGTTGGACTATCCTTGGTCAAATAACCGGAAGCCCCTGAACGAATGGCCCGGATGGCATATTCTTCTTCGGGATACATGCTGAGTACGAGAATACGTGAGGCTGCATTGGCAGACAAAATTCGCTTCAGAATATCCAACCCATTGATATCAGGTAAGTTGATATCCAATAATGCAATATCCCATTCAAATTCTCTGGATTTCTTGAGAATGTCTTTCCCGTCCACTGCTTCTGCAACTACATGGATATCTTCAGTTTCGCTGAAAATCCTGCGTAATCCATCCCGGAATAAAGCATGATCATCTGCAATCATCACGTTAATCATTCGACTGATTCCTCAATTAATTCTATTTCAGTTAAAGGTATCCTGAGCGTTACATGACTTCCTTCCCTTGGAGAACCATGAATTTCCAATTTTCCACCCAGTTGCTGCATTCGCTCGTTCATCCCGATGATACCAAATGACCCAGGATTGAGCATTTGAGATTCTGTGATGCCTACTCCATTGTCTTTAATGATAATAGCAAGACTATCATTCTCTTCAAGAAGTTCAACATCAACCTTGGTGGCATTCGAATGCCGCGTGATATTGATGAACGCTTCTTGGATGATCCTAAAAATACTGGTTTCGTGGTGCTTATCGAAAAATGAAAAATTCGGAACCATGGATTCGAGTGAGCATTTGATATTCGTACGTTGCTCGAATTCACGTATCAACCATTCGATGGCACCATAGAGTCCAAGATGGTCCAGTACGTTTGGCCGCAAATTTACCGAAACCCTGCGCGCAGTTTCAATGGCTTCTCCGGTGAGCCTATACAGCGAGGTAATTCGCTCATGCATCGGTTCAGCGCTTATTTTCTTGGATAACCAATCGAGGTCCATTTTCAGAACGGTCAATGTTCCTCCCAACACATCATGAATCTCACGGCCGATGCGGGTTCTCTCTTCTTCTCTGATATCTTGCAGATGAGTTGTCAGATGACGCAGATTTTCAATCAATCGCTTACGTTCAGTGATATCTTCAATCATGCAGACATAACAGGTCTCCATGTCACCCACCATCTCAAACAGTACAATGGACATTTCAATCCAGATAATTGATTCGTCCGGGCGCAATATTCTTTTGATGATCTTGGAATCGTGAAGTTGTTGATCGACAATTCGCCGCATGTCATCGCGATAAGAAGACAAATCATCCTGATGAATGATATCCGGTTGAGTAAGACTCAATAGCTCATCAACGTTTCTGCCGACGATCGCAGCAAACTTGGGGTTTACATTGTAATATTTACCGGTCTGCAGGTTGATCAGGGCAATGCCTAGCGGTGCCTTTTCAAAAATCGTTTGAAATTGCCTCTGAACCTTTCGACTGCTTTCTTCAATACGCTTTCTTTCGATTGAATAACGGATAACACGCGCCAAAACGCCCTCTGTCAAACTGCCTTTGACCAGATAATCCTGCGCTCCTGCACTGATCGTTTTTATGGCTAGCTTTTCATCATCGCGGAAAGATAGCACTGCGATCGGAATACTCGGCGCTTTTTCCCGTAATCGCGTGATGGTGGAAATTCCGTCGCTGTCAGGCAGTGTCAGATCAGACAGAATCAAATCAAATGAATGCTGTCGAATAAGCTCAAATGCAGTACCTAAACGCTCTGCATGAACAATGCTGATCTGATCACCCATCGCCAATTGCAAATCATTTTGCACCAGTATTGCATCCGTTTCATTATCTTCGATCAGCAAAATATGGATTTTAGATATTGTCATGACGGATTAAGGCTCATATAAAATCGAGGCAGCAAACCAAAAATCATTGATCGATTTGGCTGTTTGAATACATTCATCAAAATCGACCGATTTCTTGATATAGCCATTTGCATGACTATTATAGGCAGCTTTGACATCCTCTTTTACGATCGAGGATGTATATACAAGGGTAGGAATATATTTGAACTCAGGATCAGCTTTTACTGCCATTAAAACCTCTAAGCCATTTTTTCGAGGCATGTTCAAATCCAGCAGAATGATATCCGGTCGAGGCGCTGTGAGATACTGACCCTGGCGTTTCAAAAAATCCATCGCATATACGCCATCTTCAGCTACATAGATTTCATGATCTCTATCTTCACAGAAAGTGAACGCTTCCTTCATCAATAATACATCCGTTGGATTATCATCAATCATTAGTATCACATGGGGACGGGTAGTTTTTTTAGAATGCATAAGAATCAATTGGATTTAGGAATCGTGAAATAAATCGTAGAACCTACGCTTGGCTTTGACTTAATCCATATTTTGCCACCATGACGTTCTACGACTTTCTTGCAGATAGCCAGACCAATGCCAGTTCCCACATATTCCCTACGACTATGTAATCGCTGAAAAACCCGGAAGATTCGTTCAAGATATTGCTCTTCTATGCCAATTCCATTATCCGACACTGAAAAAATCCATTCATTTAAATTTTGTTCGACACCGATATGTATCTTGGGTGGCAGCTCTCGTTGAAATTTAAGAGCATTATTGATTAAGTTGGTGAACAGTTGAATAAACTGAAACGGAATGCCTTTCACTACAGGAAGCTTATCGTAGGTAATGATCGCTTTGCATTCCCCTATGATCACTGATAGGTCTGTCAATACATTACGTAATAATTTTTCGCAATCAACTGACTCCAACGCTTGATGTGCATTCACTTGAGCGTATGTCAACAAGTCATCAATCAGCAGTTGCATACGATGAGTACCTGCTACTGCATGAGAAATCAATTCATTGGCGCGATCGTCCAATTTTTCATTGCAGTATTTTTTCAACAACTGGACAAAACTATTAATCGCCCGGAGCGGTTCTTGCAAATCATGTGTAACCACATAGGCGAATTGCTCAAGTTCATCATTAGAACGAGCCAGTTCCTTCATCTGCATCTCCATTTTTTCTTCGAGTTGCTTATAGGCCGTCACATCTGTCCATATTGAAATGTAATGCAGAGGAGTTTCATGTTGAACGGGAATTATAGGAACTATCGTTGCATCGATCCAGAAAAATGTGCCATCTTTGGTTCTGTTCTTGAGTTCTCCTTTCCAAACATGACCTTTTGCCAAGGTATTCCATACATTACCCATGAATTCAGAGGTATGAAAGCCGGAGTTGATGATACGATGATCTTGGCCAATCAGTTCATTTTCTGAGTATTGGGATGTAATGCAGAACTGTTGATTAATATAATTAATTTTTCCTTGATTATCCGTTATCGCCAAACTGGCATGACGATTGATAGCACTTTCAATGATCTGAAGCTCTCGCAGCTTTTCAACTTGTTGACTGATCTGATTCTTATGTTCCAACCAGAGACCAAGATCATTAGCTAGATTCCGTAATAATGGGAAATCCTCCTCCTCGGACCAGTCAATCTCGTCAATATTTTCATAAAAAAAACATAGTTGCCCGCATTTTTTCCCATTCATAAAAATGGGAGCCGAAAATTTATGTACTAAAGCCTGTGTGAATCGGTCAGATTTAAAACAGGTATCGTGGATCTCAAGAAATGGAAAAAGACTATTGCTCTGATTCCAGGCTAAACTCAGATTCTTAACAATATAAGCCCCTAATTCGTCGAGGGTCTGATTTAACGTTATTGCACGAGAAATTTCATATAAGTAAATGAATTTATTTAATTTATGATCATCCTCGATAGTCTTCATAGCTGACAATATTCTTATTCAGTCATTCGTTCGAAATTAACTGTAGTGCTGCAACAATATTCATCAACTGTTCCACAGATCCCGCTCTACGGATTCTGTTTCTTATTTTAAATCATTGATAAAGCGATTATTGTAATCATTGCATTGTGTAGTTTACACAAGACATCAATAGTAACTAGGTAGAAAATCAAAGGATATAGGAATTTTCTGACTATTCTCTTCTTTACTGAGTTAATCAAGATCAGTTATTTCTGACCGATTCAAATCAACATCATGATTATAATAAATAAAACTGCACATAAAAAAATAATGAAATACTTTAAAGATTAAAGGGATCAAATTCTTAAAGGTTTAAAATTCACGCTTTTATAAGGCTCAGAAAATTAAATACATTATCAATACCTCATCACATCGTTATTCTGAAATATGAGCTGATGAGATACAGAATTATTAATATAATTCATTGTTTATTAATATTAATATTGATTTTCTAAATTTATATACCAACACATTTCATGTAGGATGTTTCTTACTAAAAAATACTTCATAATTTAACAGAAAATAAGAAGTTGCCGACACAATATATTGCCGCCGACTCCGTTAACTAAAATCACAACATCCAATGAGTTTTCGAGAGGAAAGAATATGCGAGTCAATCTACCGGTTACTAACATCGAATATCTTCTTGATGAAGAGAAATTATTATTATCCACTACCGATACCAAAGGCAGAATCACGTATGTGAATCAAGCTTTCATAGAAGTGAGCGGGTATTCGGAAGAAGAACTGATAGGAAAAGCGCATAACCTAGTCCGCCATCCGGATATGCCTCCGGAAGCGTTCGAAGATTTCTGGAACACGCTTAAGCAAGGGTCGCCATGGACAGGGTTGGTCAAAAATCGCCGAAAAAATGGCGATTTTTATTGGGTCAATGCGAATGCCACACCTTTAGTAGAAAATGGAAAAACAACAGGCTATTTATCCGTTCGCATCAAACCATCTCGAGAAATTATCGAACGGGTCAGTCCAATTTATCTGAAATTTTTAGAAGGAAATGCACGTAATTTAAAGATCGAAAAAGGTCAGGTTGTACGTACCGATTTCATCGGCAAAATGAAATCGTCGTTAGCTTTAACGATCGGTAAGCGCATCGGCTTATGCATGATGATCCCGACATTTTTGTTAGCGGCTATTGGCGGTCTCAGTTGGTGGAATCTTTCATTAACACAACCGTCGTCGTTGCTCAGCAATAGCATTATTGGAATGACTTTAGCCGGAATGGCGATGATGCTGTATTTTACCTATAGTCTGATGAAAAACATCTTATCTCCTTTGAAACAGGCTGTTAATCAAGCTAACACCTTATCTTCAGGTGATCTTACTTGCAAAATTGAAGTCAATCGTAACGATGAATTTGGGCTATTATTCAAATCCATTAATCAAATGAGCATCAATCTGAGAACTACCGTGCTTGATATACAAAGAAATGCTGCTTCGGTACGCCTTGCTTCCGGAGAAATCGCATCAGGTAATCTCGATTTATCTCAGCGCACGGAAGAACAGGCTTCTTCACTTGAAGAGACTGCTTCGAGTATGGAGGAACTCACTTCCACTGTCCGGCAAAATACTGATAATTCGATCAACGCTAATCAACTCGCCCAGACTACAAGCGATATCACATCGCGAGGCGGTAATATGATGAGAGAAGTTGTCACCACAATGTCTTCGATTACCGAAAGCTCAAGCAAGATTGCCGATATCATCAATGTAATCGATGGGATTGCTTTTCAAACCAATATCCTAGCTCTGAATGCAGCGGTTGAGGCAGCTCGTGCTGGTGAGCAAGGAAGAGGTTTTGCGGTAGTAGCGACCGAAGTTCGTAATCTTGCACAACGCAGCGCAACTGCGGCCAAAGAAATCAAGATATTGATCGATGATTCCGTGCAGAAAGTTGAAAAAGGCGCCACTTTAGTGGATGAGACCGGTAAGACCATGGATGAGATCGTGAATTCCATTAAGCATGTGACTGAAATAATGTCTGATATCACGGCAGCATCTCAAGAACAAAGCATGGGTATCGAACAGATGCATCAGGCCATCGCTCAAATGGACGATGTTACCCAACAAAATGCAGCCTTAGTAGAAGAAGCAGCGGCAGCGGCTGCATCTCTTGAGCAGCAAGCCAGTGAATTGTTAGGCGCAGTATCTATCTTCAATGTGATGCAGCATAGTTCGAATCAATCTTCTGCAGCGGTACAGCTCACGCGTAGCAAGCAACACCCAATCAGCTCCAAACATCTTTCAAGCACTACTCATAGCAAACTACCACAACGGGAAAAAATCGTTGTCAACAGCAAAAACCGATACTTGGAAAATTTTTAATGTGTAGTAATTCAGACGGCCTGTTGAAGAACTGAGTTAATAATAAAACAGGAGCTTCACTTTCGATCATCGGTAAAGATCAATGTGACATAATGGAATGGACGATAGAAGGATTATTCGCTGAAGCCAAACAGTTCCACGGACAAGGTGCGCCCGTTATCGCGGGGGTTATAGAAAGTGTCGATTCAAGCTCCAATAACCGCAATAGTCCAAAATATTAAGCAAATTATTAAACAATTACTTGATATTTATTGGCTCCTAAGAAGATACAGGTATGCTAGAAAAGAAATATTGGGCGTACAAAATTATCTGGACTACTTTAAGCACATGCCCAAACTTTTTCTATATAAGTCAGCCTTGGCATAAACAAGCTTTTCAACATACACATAAGGTATCAAGGTTGCCGGTTGGTCAAGACTTTAAAGAGATTGAATGGTGCCTAAATCACTTGATTCCAAGATGAAACTAAATAAAGCGCCCCGCTGCAAACAGCAGGATACTTCGCTCTTCAATCTGCTGGTTTCCAACCAGATTTCGCCCCAAGGGGCGAGGAATTAAACCCGAAGCGGTAATTAAACCCAATTCAACACGCCCTCGACCTCCTGGATCGTTGTGACATTCTTATTCTTAAGATTAACGATAAGAATGCTTGAGTTAAGCGGTTCATCTACAACAATTAGTGTTGTAAATAATTAAAGAAGAACGAGAGAGCAAAATACAAACACTGCTTTTTCTCTGGAGAGATAAAAACCCAATTCAACACGCCCATGCTCTCTAGGAACATTGTGACATTTACTTAAAGAAATAAAATGCTTGGGTTAAGCGGTTCATTTACAATATGGAATAGGGAATTGTAAATAATTAATATTTAATTCATAAGCTTATTTATTCAACGGTATCAACCTAATAAAGTACCCCGCCGCAAGCAGCGGGGTGTTAACTTCGATCTTCAATCTGCAATGAATTAAGCCCGAAGCGATTAAATAGCCAAATTACATATATTAATTTGTACTTGGTCTATATGCGCTTAAATAGTAGGTTCTATAAATGCTGGTTCTTGGAGCTTCAAATTTTACGGCGCTCAGCAAATAAAGCACAAAAAGAGATAATCCTAACTTACCATCTGTAATGAGCCAGTTCATAAGATAATGGGTTAATTCAAACATCGATAGCAGACCGATCAATGTAATACCAATTGCAGTAGCAGAAATAATAAATACTTGCTTTGTTGTCATGATAGTCTCCGTATTAAGGAAAAAATATTAAAAAATAATTACATCTAACGAAATAAATCTATTTTCATCCTTATTCAGGTCTTACTAACAATATGGATGAATCAACTTTCGTAACTAATTGCTCAGCAACTGATCCTACATAAAAACGTTCCAATCCGCGACGGTTCGAAGTTCCTACTACTAATAGATCAACTTTCCAATCATAAACAGCAGCAGCAATAGCTTCAGCAATACCATTCAAACCATACTCCGCTTCAGCGACAAGCAAACGGGTCTCGACAGTCAAAGTGTTAGTATCTGATTTGGCTCGCTCTAATATTTCGTTACCTTTTTCCTTGTCACTTTCATTTTCATCGCCGATACAATGAACGATACAAAGAGCTGCGTTGTAGGTATTTGCTATATTTATTGCTTCGGATAAAGCTCGCTTTGCTATTTCGCTGCCATCGACAGCAACCATCACTTTTTTATACATTCAAATAATCTCTTATTGAGTTGTTTCTGCTTATTTCTAAAAAGCTACTTTTCAATTACTGAGCACTAATTGATTTAAGACAAATTATGAGATGGTAATTTTTCTCTTAAATTACCGCTTTGTTCTTTTTTCAAATACACAAAATATTGTTTAATCACAGAAACTAATATTTTTTTATACATGATGAATTCTCCTATAATCAATTACCTGTTTAATCTTGAATGTGTTTAAAACGTTAAGCTTAAACCGACATCTTTTACTGCAAATTACTGTTATCTTTTTTCAGATTATCAAAATACCGTTTAATAACTGATCTACCTGGCATATTTTCATGTTTGGTATACACCAAGTAATGAATAACACCATGCACTGCCATTGCAATTAACAATCCTTCAAAAATTCCCACTTTGTAAACCAAACCAGCCGTCAAAAAAGCCAGCATTAATGCGTAAGGACCATAATGTGTAACATGTACAAGACCAGCAATCATCTTATAACCGGTAAACAACATAATCGCCGCTAATGCAAATTTGGGAAGGTAATCTAAATAATGTGTGTTAAAAGTGAAGAAGCAAACTACTGAGCCAATAATCAATACTGAAAATTTGGTCATAGCACCCGCTAATTTATTTGTCGTGCTTTTAGCCAAACCATCTAAATTAGTCATGCCACCAAAGAAACTAGAACCTAAATTAGCAATCCAGATTGCAAACAAACTGTTATTACTATTAGTTTTACGTTTCAATGGATCAATTTTCTCGATTGCCGCATTACTCATAACCTGTTCAATCACATCCACAATTGCCAGCATTGCGCAGAAAAATATCATGTAAGCCAGCATCAGTATTGTCGTATCTTCACTCGGAAGCGGTAATCTCAATTCAAGAGGAATGTCTTCTACAGAAATCATCGGTACAGAGACAAATTGCGCCAAGACCACACCGCCAATAATGATTGCGAAGTAAGGAATCGCCGGCTGCGTGTCTTTAAACTTAGAGAACAGGAGCAAAAATAAAGCGAGACCGCCTGCCGATATTGCAGCCATCTGGATACGCGCCTCATTCCAAAAATCTTCTGTCACTAATTCTGCAGGTATTTCATATGTAAACTCTGAGAACTTGAGTAGAATCTTTAAACCGACACCTGCCAACAGTCCTTCAACCAGGTATACCGGGACTGCAACTAGCAAATATCGCTGCCAATTGAATTTCCAAATAATGGCTTGCATAACAGCAGTCATACAAATACAAAATGCCATGTTCTGAACACCGAAAGCAGCTACCCCCATCGCCAGTACTGGCGCCAAGCCTGCAGCAATACCTGGAGAACCAATAAAATTACCTGGTTTGAACCAAGCATTTATCCATCCGATTAAGGAAGCAAAAGCTACCGTAGCCAACCCAACCTTGATCGGATAATTCGACATAATTGCGATACCAATCGTTAATGGAATAGCCATTGCTCCAGTTATAAGTCCTGCAGCAGTATCACGAAAAAAATATTGCGATTGGAAAGCAGCTGACCCTTCTTTTTTAACAATCTCTACGCTTTTTTGCTGTGAGACTATCGAGTCGTCATCTGATCTTGTTGCCATAAATTACCTCTCTCTCGTAAACTTTTAGTGATAAACTACAAAAAAACCTCAATATAAATCAGCTTCTTGTAGTCAACTAGCTATGTGAAGAACTTTCTGTATTCATAAGAGGCAACCATTTGAAAATCTGTTTATTTTTTATCAATACAATTACCTTACAGATCATCAAGCATTTCCTATTTTTGCCCACAAGATAGAAAACCTTCATTAAATAAGCTTGGACTAATCGTAGCTCGGAAGAATTACCTTGTATATTAGGCAAACCATTATTATTAAATAAGTAAAACTATTAACATTAGCAGGTAAATTAATTAGCATTACTAAGTAAAACCATTGTTCAAAATAAGCAAAACCATTATACGAATCTGGTGAATTACTTATCCATAATAAGTAAAACCCTTAGACGCTTATCAAATTCCTTAAAATAATTAATAGAAAACCCTCAAGTAAGTGAAGTGATAAAAAGATAAAAAAAACGAAACAAACTTCTCTTCTTAATTTGCATTTTTGCAGAGCATCATCTTAAAAATGTCAAATGAACTTGCTCTAAATATAAAAATTACATTTATCAACTCATACTGAGTTGATCTCCAAAATAAAAATAATCCTTAAAAAAAATAAGAAAAACCATTAGAAAAGGCTAAAAAGATCATAGGATATGACGTGATTTAATGAAGCTGGACACTCCAGTTAAGAGAAAATAGCGTACCTGGAGGAAGAAATGATAGCGAGGAAGCGATATACAAAAGAATTCAAATTAAATGCGATCTGCCTGGTATTAGATCAGGGTTACACGACGGCAGAAGTATCTCGAAATCTTGAGATCACAACCGATATGCTGAGGAGGTGGATCAGGAAATACCAGAGGGACGATGTGGATCGAGCGTTCGGGGAAATAAAAAGCTGACGCCTGAGCAGGAAAAAATCCGGCAATTGAAGGCGCAAATCAAGCAGCTTGAGCTGGAGAGGGAAATACAAAGGAAGCGACGGAGATTGAAGCGAAAGAAACGAAGTGAAGTATTCGTTCATCACCCAAAAGAAGAAGACCTACGGTTGGCTTGATATGCCAACTCATGGGTGTGAGTCGTAGTGTCTATTATGATTATATCCGATGCACTGATTTCACACGCCATTCGAGGCGTTTAGTCTGCTTTCCCAGAAAATATTACATGAGAACAACGTCATATTGCTCTTGGGTGTAGGATTCTTCAACTTGCAAACGGATGGGTTTAGCTATGAAATCACCTAATTGCGCCAAACTTTGGGATTCTTCATCAAGGAATAAATCAATCACCTGTTGCGACGCAAGAATCCGAAATTCATTCGCCTCAAACTGTCTCGATTCTCGTAAAAGCTCACGTAATATTTCGTAGCAAATCGTCTGTGCTGTGCGAATCTCTCCTCGCCCCTGACACGTCGGACAGGGTTCACACAAAATATGCGCAAGGCTTTCACGCGTACGCTTACGTGTCATTTCAACCAACCCAAGCGCACTAAATCCATTCACAGTAATTCGAGTGCGATCTTTAAGTAGCGCTTTATTAAGTTCAGTTAATACTGCAGCCCTGTGCTCTTCTGAATCCATATCAATGAAATCGATGATAATGATCCCACCGAGGTTGCGTAAACGAAGCTGGCGTGCAATAACCTGAGCTGCTTCAAGATTGGTCTTAAAAATAGTGTCGTCGAAATTGCGCACACCAATAAACCCACCCGTATTCACATCCATTGTGGTCAATGCTTCTGTCTGATCAATAATCAGATATCCACCGGACTTCAAGTTAACCCGCTTCGCCAAAGACCTCCCAATTTCTTCTTCAACACCGTACAAATCGAATAATGGACGATCTCCGGTATACAGAGTAAGTCGCTCAACAATATACGACATATAGCTTTGCGCAAATTTTATCAGCCGCTGATAATTCTCGCGTGAATCTACAAAAATGCGTGCCGTGTCTTCATTGACAAAATCTCTCAGCATGCGATGGCTCAAATCTAGATCTTGGTAAAGCAGCATGGGCGTTGCGATGGTTTGGGATTTATGTTGAATATCGTGCCAAAGTCGATGCAGATACTCAAGGTCTGCACGCAGATCATCCTCATCCGCTGTTTCAGCCATCGTCCGAATGATGTAGCCTCCTTCTTCCTCCGATGGCAATAGTTGCTGTAATTTGTCCCGCAATAATTCGCGTTCGCTATCATTTTCAATTCGCTGAGAAATACCAATATGTGATTCTTGGGGCAAATAAACCAGAAAACGCCCCGCCAAACTGATTTGAGTAGATAGTCGCGCTCCTTTGGTACCAATCGCATCTTTGATAACCTGTACCAATATACTATTACCTTCATACAACAATTTCTCAATCGGTTTACTGGCCTCACTGTCCTGTTCCGAGCTCCAAATGTCAGCCACATGCAGAAATGCAGCTCGATCAAGCCCAATATCCACGAAAGCCGATTGCATACCAGGTAAAACCCGACTGACGCGACCGTTATAAATATTCCCAACGATACCCCGGCCACTTGTTCGTTCGATATGAAGCTCTTGAGTAACACCCTGTTCAAGTATCGCAACTCGAGTTTCTTGAGGGGTGATATTGACAAGAATTTCGTTATTCATGGGGTTAATGCAAACTATTCTTTGAATTTTTTTAATACTTGATTACATTTTTACTCATATCACGCAGTAATCGAAAAACTATCCGCTGAATGTCGATAAGCGAATACTCACGGAAAAAGCTCTATTCCAGCTTCTTCCAGCAACTGCGCAGTTTCATACAGTGGCAACCCCACAATTCCACTGTAACTTCCTGATATCTCGACAATGAACGCGGCTGCCATCCCTTGGATGGCATATGCACCTGCTTTGTCCAGCATAGTATTCTGTCCGAGATACTTTCGAATTTCACGTTCACTGATCTCACGAAACCGTACGGTTGATGTCGACAAGCGTATTTGTACCTTATCTTTGATGCCTACACCGATTGCTGTCATCACCTGATGCGATCGTCCCGATAACGTTCTCAGCATTTCTTCTGCTTGTAGAATATCCTTTGGCTTTCCTAGAATACATCCATCCAATGCTACTATGGTATCGGCAACCAGCACAGGCAGAACTGGAAATTTACGTTGCAGAATTCGTTTCCAGCCTTCATTCGCTTTGAATTGAACGACTCGATAAATATAATCAGTCGGCGTTTCTCCCACGAAGGGTTGTTCATCGATATCGATCGGACGACCCAATGTTTCCCTCATCAGTAAAAGATTAAATCTCACGCCAATTTGTCTGAGCAATTCACGTCGTCGCGGACTTCTTGAAGCAAGATATATTTGGTTATCGGAAAGTATCATGAGACAAGGCTTAAAATTTTAATTGACTTGATTACTTGCGTCCCGGCATTATCTCATCAATGGAATGATAATAGCGTAGAACTATGAAAACTATTTACGCGCGATGGTAAGGATGGCCATTGAGAATAGAAACAGCACGATATAATTGCTCAGCGAGGAGTACTCGGACCAAACCATGTGGCAAAGTCATCTTCGATAATGCAATTCTGTCGCTAGCCATCCGTTTAATCTCAGCGTGTAATCCATCTGCACCGCCAATGATGAATACCAGGTCGTTACCTTCTATCGTCCACCGCTTGATTTCATCCGCAAACTTGATGGTAGGATATTGCTCGCCATGCTCATCAAGTACTATGATGCGGCAATGCAATGGCAGTACCGCGCGTATTCGTTGACTTTCAGCACTTAATAACTGCTCAGTTTGCTTACCGGAAATTCTTTTTTCAGGTTTTATTTCTAACAAATGAACCGATATTTCGCGAGGCAAGCGTTTAATATATTCAAGATAACCCACCTTGATCCAATCCGGCATTTTGTTACCGACTGCGAGTATAAAGAATTTCATAGGACAAAAACATCTTCCAGCGTATCAAATCGCTGCACCGAATCAGTATTCACCTAGACCACAGCGCTTTCAAATTATAGTATTCACGAGCGGCGGGCAGCATGATATGCACAATGGCATCGCCAAGATCGACCAATAACCATTCTCCCGATCTCTCGCCTTCCACGCTGAAAATATGTCCTCCTGCTGCTTTTACTTTTTCCTGGACATTATTGGCTAGTGATTTGGTTTGCCGGGTAGAATCTGCGCTTGCAATGATAATATATTCAAATAATGATGTTATTTTAGAAACCTCAATGACATCAATATCATAAGCTTTAATATCTTCAAGTGCATCAACAACTGTTCTCACAAGCTCTTCTGAATTCATTTTTTCTCAATATATAAGCCATTTTCTTTAATAAAATTAGACACATTATCTGGCAATAAGTAGCGAATGCTCTTTCCATCCCGAATCAATGATCGGATATACGAAGCTGATATCTCAAGCAGCGAAGTATGTGCGCAATAGACAAAACCATTCGCTTGAAGTGTCAAATCCCGTGGATTCTTGACATTGCGCGATATCAGTTCTTTTTTGATGTCATCATGTAAGTAATGATCATCATCAATAAAAGAATACCCTGGACGCGGAACGATAATAATATGGCATAAATCGAATAATGACTGCCAGTTATACCATTGATTGATCTTGATAAAGGCGTCTATTCCCAATAAAAAACAAAGCGCGGAGCTATCTCCAATTTCATTACGGTATTCACGCAAAGATTCAACCGTGGTACTGATTCCGTTACGATGAATTTCACGCTCATCCAATAAAAATTTTCCGTTACCGTAAATAGCCAAGCTGACCATATACGACCTGTGATTTCTTGAGGCAACCGGAGCAGCACGCAATCGAGGAGTCCCAGACGGAACAAAGATGACGCGAGACAAGTCAATCAATTCCGCTAATTCTTCTGCAATACGTAAATGGCCGTAATGAATGGGATCAAATGTACCGCCATAAATACCGATCAATGAATATATTTTAATGGTGCCAAGCCTTCTGTGCGATATTTCAATCCATGCCCTGAATCACAACAATGCCAAGCGCATATCGGTCAATACTTCGGACAGGTGCGTCGTAAATTGCGCTGCTGCTGCGCCGTCGATTACTCGATGATCATAGGAAAGCGATAAAGGAAGCATCAAACGAGGGACAAACTGATCGCCATGATATACGGGCTTAATGCTTGCTTTAGAAACTCCTAGAATAGCTACTTCAGGCGCATTAATGATCGGTGTGAATGCTGTGCCACCGATTCCACCCAAGCTGGAAATGGTAAAACTGGCGCCCTGCATATCGACCGGTTTCAGCTTTCCTTCGCGTGCCAGTGCTGAAAGCTGAACCAATTCTTCTGCAATGGTGATGATTCCCTTTTGATCAAGATCCTTGATGACCGGCACAACCAGTCCATTCACCGTATTCACCGCGAATCCGATGTGATGATAGTGTTTAATGATCAAATTAATTTCACCATCCACAGCATTATCCATTGACGCATTAAACTCCGGAAACTTCTTCAGCGACGCAACCAATGCTTTCATTAAAAAGGCCAACAGTGTTAGTTTCACTTTCTTTTCCTTTTCATTGAATTCTTTTCGCAACGCTTCCAGATCGGTGATATCCGCTTCATCAAACTGGGTGACATGGGGAATCATGACCCAATTTCGATGCAAATTCGCCCCGGAAATTTGCTTGATGCGGCTTAATGGCTTTAGCTCGATGGGGCCGAATTTAGCAAAATTAACTTGCGGCCACGGTAGTACATCAAACGCTGATCCGTTGCCATTGCCGCGGCTTTTTGACAATTCATTTTTGACATACGCTTGGATATCTTCCTTCAAAATACGGTGTTTCGGACCGCTGCCGGTGATGGCATTGAGATTGACGCCAAGCTCCCGCGCAAAACGCCGAATCGAAGGGCTTGCATGAGCCAGCGAGGTCGTCTGAGTTGCTGGCGTTGTCTCCTTCGGTTTGCCAAATTCCGAGTTCACAGCCGGTTGCCGCACAGAAGTTTCCGATTGTTTCACTGGAATTTCTGAAATGCTGTCGCTAGGAGTAGGCCGGTCTTTCTCAATCGAACGTTGTTCAGGAACCTCGATCGTAGCCACCACCGAACCTTCGGCAACTTTATCACCCACTTGAACAAACAATTCTTTGATGGAGCCTGAAAACGGAGACGGAATTTCGATGGTGGCCTTGTCGGATTCCAGCGTAATCAACGAATCCTCGGCGCTAACCACATCACCAGTTTTCACCAGCACTTCAATGACGGGAACGTCCTTAAAATCACCAATATCAGGAATGAGTACTTTTTTTAGTTCTGCCACACCTATTCCTCAAAAAGATCTCAGCTTATTGCCGGATTGGGTTTTTCTACATCAATGCCGTATTTTTCAATTGCCTGTACAACCTGTTGAGTCGAAATAATACCTTCTTCCGCCAAAATCTTGAGTGCCGCAATGGTGATATAAAACCGATCAACTTCAAAGAAATGGCGCAATCTCTCGCGCGTATCTGAACGGCCAAATCCATCGGTTCCCAGCACTCGATATTTCCCCGGAATAAATTCCCGAATCTGATCGGCATAGAGTTTCATATAATCTGTGGCTGCAACTACAGGCCCTTGCCGGTCCTTGAAACAATTCTCCACATGCGAGGTTTTTACCGGTTGATCAGGATGAAGCAGATTCCAACGTGTCACAGCAAGGGCTTCACGCCTCAATTCATTAAAACTGGTGACACTCCAGATATCGGCAGTCACATCAAAGTCTTTTTTCAAGAGCTCAGCCGCAGCGATCACTTCGCGCAAGATAGTACCCGCACCCAGCAATTGAACCCGCGCTTCACTTCCCTTCTCACCTGCCTTGAATAAATACATCCCCTTCAATATATCCTTCTCAACACCGGCAGGCATTTCAGGATGGGAGTAATTTTCATTCATTACCGTAATATAGTAATAAATATCTTCTTGCTCCTGATACATGCGGCGCAATCCATCCTGGATGATGACTGCCAGTTCGTATGCGAAAGCTGGGTCATACGACACGCAATTGGGAATCGTTGATGCAACGATATGGCTATGCCCATCTTCATGTTGCAAGCCTTCACCATTTAATGTCGTTCGTCCAGCCGTGCCTCCCAATAAGAAGCCTCGGCAGCGCATATCTCCCGCAGCCCAGGCTAAATCGCCGACGCGTTGAAAACCGAACATGGAATAAAAAATAAAAAACGGGATCATTTGAATACCATGCGTACTGTATGCTGTCGCCGCAGCGATCCATGATGACATTGCCCCCGCTTCATTGATGCCTTCCTGTAAAATTTGCCCGTGCTTATCTTCCTTGTAATACATCAGTTGGTCGGCATCCTGGGGGGTATACAATTGACCAACCGATGACCAGATGCCCAATTGCCGGAACATCCCTTCCATTCCGAACGTACGCGATTCGTCGGCAACGATCGGAACGACATGCTTACCGATCTGTTTATCCTTTATCAAAATATTCAGAATACGCACAAATGCCATGGTCGTTGACGATTCCCGTCCTTCCCCGCTTGCTTTCAGCACCGATTCGAAAGCCCCCAGCGGAGGCGTTTTCAGTGCCTGGGCACTGGTTTTGCGGCGATGAAATGCACCACCCAATGGTTTGCGCCGTTCTTGCATATAGATGAACTCTGGAGAATTCTCATCAAATGTCAAATACGGTATTTCATCAATTTTGTCATCGGGAATATCCAAACCAAAGCGATTGCGGAATGCTTTTAAAGAGGTCGTCCCCATCTTTTTTTGTTGATGGGTGATATTTTGTGCTTCACCGGCTTCGCCCATGCCATAGCCTTTAATAGTCTTGGCCAGAATTACCGTAGGCTGGCCGGTATGTTTCACCGCAGCAGCATAGGCGGCATATACTTTGTAAGGATCATGGCCGCCACGGTTCAATCGCCAGATATCGTCATCCGACATATTGGCAACCATTTCCAATAACTCCGGATACTTGCCGAAGAAATGCTCACGCACATACGCGCCATCCCTGGCCTTAAAGTTCTGATATTCGCCATCCACGCATTCCATCATGCGCTTCTGTAATAATCCTTTGGTATCCTTGGCTAATAAAGGATCCCAATATGATCCCCAGATCACCTTGATCACATTCCAGCCCGCACCACGAAATGCACCCTCGAGTTCCTGGATGATTTTTCCATTTCCTCGCACTGGGCCATCCAGACGCTGAAGATTGCAATTGACCACAAAAATCAAATTGTCGAGATTCTCCCGTGAAGCCAAAGAAATTGCACCCAGCGATTCGGGCTCATCCATTTCTCCATCGCCCATGAATGCCCAGATTTTACGGCCGTTGGTATTGACCAAGCCACGACTGCCCAAATATTTCATGAACCGCGCTTGATAAATGGCCATCAGCGGCCCAAGACCCATTGACACTGTCGGAAATTGCCAGAACGTAGGCATCAACCAAGGATGGGGATACGATGACAAGCCATTTCCGCCGGCTTCTTGACGGAAATTATCCAGTTGTTCCTGACTTAACTCTTTCGATAAAAAGGCATAGGCATACACACCCGGTGACGAATGGCCCTGCACATACACCAAATCTCCACCATGAGTGTCGCTCGGTGCATGCCAGAAATGGTTGTAGCCCATGTCATATAACGTCGCGGCTGACGCAAAGCTGGCGATATGCCCGCCTACGTTGGTATTGCGGTTGGCGCGCAATACCATCGCCATCGCATTCCAACGCACATAGGAACGAATGCGGTGTTCGATGGCATTATTTCCAGGCGAACGTTCTTCCTTACCGGTGGGAATGGTGTTGATATAGGCTGTGGTAGCACTGTAGGGAAGATAAGCCCCGGATCGTCGCGCTTTTTCGATCAATTTCTCCAATAAAAAATGAGCGCGTTCTCCGCCGGCACTCATAATTACTGAATCTAACGCATCCAGCCATTCCTGCGTTTCTTGGGGATCGATATCAGGTTGTAATTCCATTTTAAGCGCATCCGTTAGAAATTAAACTTGCTTGTACTTGTAATTGATACCTGCATGAGCACGTTCCGCAGCCAGAATAGTGTTACAAAGCAGCATGGTAATCGTCATGGGCCCTACACCGCCGGGAACAGGAGTGAGATAGTCCGCCACTGATTTAACCGATTCATAATCGACATCACCGCACAATGTTCCGTCAGGCAATCGGTTGATACCGACATCAATCACCACTGCTCCCGCTTTTACCATATCTCCGGTAATCAAACGCGGCTTACCTGTCGCCACCACCAAAATATCTGCTTGCTTGGTAAATTGAGATAAATCGCGCGTCTTGGAAGTACAGACAGTGACTGTGGCGCCTCGTTCCAATAACATCAGCGCCATCGGCTTGCCGACAATATTGCTGCGGCCCACTACGACGGCGTGCTGTCCTTCAATCGAGATATGATGTCTTTCCAACATCACTATGACACCATATGGCGTACATGGTAAAAATTGAGCGTTGCCAGTGACGAGTGCACCGATGTTATAGAGATGGAAACCATCCACATCTTTTTCTACAGCAATGGCAGTAATGACGCGATTATTTTCGAACTGGGGAGGCAAAGGCAATTGAACCAGAATGCCATGGATATGTGGATTCTGGTTCAGTGCATGAATGCAATCCAGCACGTCCTGTTGTTGCGTATCCTGTGAAAAACTATGCACTTCAGAAAAAATACCGATCTCGCTACACGCTTTGACCTTATTTCGGACATAAATGCTTGAAGCCGGGTTATCGCCCACAATAATGACGGCCAAACCTGGCGTGACGCCTCCTGATTGAATCAATTTTTCCGCGCGTAATTTCCATTCAGCACGAACTGATGCGGCTATTTGTCTGCCATCGATGATTTGAGCGCTCATTTTTCCGCTAGCAACCGATTTTGATGAATTATCCCGAACTTCCGTTCCGACCGCATTGAATCGATGCAATCGCCTCATTCAGGCTGATTACCCGCTTTACTTTTTTTGATCCTCGAACGATACATGAAAATACCAATCAAAAATACCGGTATCACATACAGCGCCGCCGCGATCAATCCCGCCGCAAGCGTAGCAATCACGCTGTTACCCGGCATGAATAACGTAATGAACCATATGACCACAAAAGCCACCAGCAACCCGCCGTAGAGCATGATCTTTCTGCCTCGATCATACAACCGCCAGAACGCCCCCGAGACCTGCATATCATCCACATAATGGTCGAATACTTCTGCCAAGCTGTTATCGCCCGGTACCGATTGATACCCGACAATGACGGCCAGCGCATCGTGGTTATCCTCGAGCTTGGACATTTTACGCAGGAACTCAACACGCTTTGCCGCACTTTTTGGACGCAGCCCTTCCTGCTCGAACATGGTTTTCATTGCAGTGAATGCCAATTCCCGTGCTTCCCGACCATTTCCCAAAGTTTCAGCAAATTTCCACATAACCCCCAGCAAATAAAGCTGAACAGTCATATCCCTGAATTCAGGGGCAAAATCATACTGTTTACTTTTAATCAGCCCAAGCTGCGTGGCTTTGATTTCCTTGGCATGCTCGATACACGCGTCCATGGTTGACATGTCGGCAGAAGCTAATGACGAACTAGAAGCATCTGCCAGTGATGTATTTGAATCTGTTTGAGTGTCTTTCATTTTCAAACCCTATGCATATTGTTCCAATCAGAATAATGATGCGCATTATATACCGGCTAGAAGAATCAGAATAAAGAACGTGCTGACTTCCACTATCCGCAATGCACGCCAGCACAGGTTTGTACAGAATGCACTCATGCTGCGCCAGAATGTGAAATTAATTTGGATTACTTTTAAGATCGAGGCGCTGCCATATCATTGAAGTCAGATTCGCTGAATTTAACGTATAAAAATGTAATCCTGGCGCACCGGCTTGCAGCAAACGCTCACAAAGCTGGGTCACTACATCTAATCCGAATGCTTGAATCGATGCCGCATCATCGCTATATCCTTCAAGCTTCCTGCGAATCCAGCGTGGAATTTCTGCCCCACAGGTATCCGAAAATCTCACCAGTTGTGAGAATTTATTGATCGGCATGATTCCAGGCACAATTGGGATATTCAGACCCGCCGATTCGCAGGATTCGACAAAATTAAAATAGGCATCGGCATTATAAAAATACTGGGTGATTGCAGAACTGGCGCCCATGTCGATTTTATGCTTGAAATTCTCAAAATCCGTTTGTGCGGACCGTGCTTGGGGATGATATTCAGGGTATGCAGCCACTTCGATATGAAAAGCATTTCCATATTCTTGCCGAATAAAGGCAACCAGCTCGCTGGCGTAGCGAAACTCACCCGCCTGGGCCATGCCCGAGGGTAAATCACCCCGCAATGCAACAATGTGTCGAATACCTGCCTGGTAATATTTTTCCAGAATCTCAAGAATATTTTGTTGGGTTGAGCCTATACAAGACAAGTGCGGCGCTACGATGTGCCCTTCTGCTTGAATTTCCAAAACAGTCTCCAGCGTGCGCTCACGCGTTGACCCACCAGCACCAAACGTCACCGAAAAAAATTTGGGATTAAACTGCGCCAACTGTTGACGGGTTAGTTTTAATTTTTCTATGCCTTGAGGAGTCTGGGGGGGGAAAAGTTCAAAGCTGAATGCAGGAGAAAATTTCTTTTGTGATTCCATTGTTATCCATCATTCCAGAATGATCAGTCATCATGAAGATTTCAGAAATCCTCATAGCGTTACAGAGGACAACAGGAGAACTATCAAGATGAAACCCAACAGTTCTCCATAACCTAGGAAAACGCTGATTAATGGACTTGACGAGCAAATCGCTACGTTGCGGCACCCACTCCTTCACTTATTATGTGAAGTCTTGATTGCTGCATTTACTATCGCCTATCGCCTCATCTCGTTCGCCGAATTAACCAGCTTATCCCAAGATTAATATCGATACAGCTCCGGTTTGAAGGGCCCATTCTTATTGAGTCCCAGGTAAGTCGCTTGCTCATCGGTCAATTCGGTCAGTTTCACACCCAGTTTCCCCACATGCAGCCGGGCCACCTTCTCATCCAAATGCTTAGGCAATACATAAACGTTTTTCTGATAGTTTGCGCCATTCTGCCATAACTCCATCTGCGCTAGCACTTGATTGGTAAACGAACTTGACATGACAAACGAGGGATGGCCAGTAGCGCATCCGAGATTTACCAGTCTACCTTGTGCAAGTACGATGATTCGACGTCCTGTAGGAAAAATGACATGATCGACCTGCGGCTTAATGTTTTCCCAAGAGTACTTCTGGACTGATGCGATATCGATTTCCGAATCAAAATGACCAATATTGCACACAATGGCTTGATCCTTCATGTTCAACATGTGGTCATGCGTAATTACGCGCACGTTGCCAGTGGCAGTGACAAAAATATCCGCAAGCTGGCACGCATCATCCATCGTTACCACCCGATAGCCTTCCATCGCAGCCTGCAACGCACAAATGGGATCAATTTCAGTAATCCACACCGTTGCGCCCAATCCCCGCAACGATTGCGCACAACCTTTACCGACATCACCATAACCGCAGACAACGGCGATTTTACCGGCAATCATTACATCAGTCGCACGCTTGATGCCATCCACCAATGATTCACGACAACCATACAGATTATCGAACTTCGATTTGGTAACAGAATCGTTGACGTTGAATGCGGGGAATGGAAGCTCGCCATTTTTATGCATTTCATATAAACGATGAACCCCGGTGGTCGTCTCTTCCGTGACGCCTTGTATTCTGGCGAGGTTTTTCGAGTACCAATCCGGATGAATAGCTAATTTCGCAGCAATCGAAGCAAATAACGCGGTCTCTTCTTCGTTATTCGGACGGGCGATCACCGATGGATCCTTCTCGGCTTTGGCACCTAGAATGAGTAATAGAGTCGCATCACCGCCATCATCCAAAATCATATTGGCACCGCTCGACTGGCCTGCAACCGTCCACTCAAAGATGCGGTGAGCGTAATCCCAGTAATCCGTCAAGGTTTCACCTTTGTACGCAAACACTGGAATATTATTGGCTGCAATGGCTGCCGCCGCATGATCCTGCGTGGAAAAAATATTGCAGGAGGCCCAGCGCACTTCAGCACCCAACGCCACTAATGTCTCAATGAGCACGGCTGTCTGGATGGTCATGTGCAGAGAACCTGCGATACGAGCTCCTGCTAGCGGTTTCTGATGCGCATACTCTTTACGTAATGCCATCAAACCCGGCATTTCCGTTTCAGCGATTGCAATTTCCTTGCGACCCCATTCTGCCAATGAAATATCGGCAACCTTATAATCAACGAAAGACTCGCCAGTCGGTGTGAGCACAGCGTTCATAGTTTTCTCCTCAGTATGAACGAGCGCCGTTGGAACAATAGCCGCCAGTGTTGAGCCTCACGACAAATGCCGTTGCAGCGCTCCTCAACACCTCGGAAAGGGTGGTTAACGTATTTGGATCGATTGATCGATTAAATCCCAGTAGATCAGATACCCGCATCAGCCCGTAATTGTGCTGCCTTATCGGTCGCTTCCCAGGTAAATTCGGGGAGCTCGCGTCCGAAATGTCCATACGCCGCAGTTTTGGCATAAATTGGACGCAACAAATCAAGCGCATGAATAATACCGCGCGGACGCAGATCAAAGTGCTTTTCAATTAATTGCACAATTTTTTCGTCGGCAATTTTACCGGTACCAAAGGTATTGACCATCAGTGAAACAGGTCGTGCAACACCGATGGCGTACGCCACCTGCACTTCGCATTTCTGAGCAATTCCGGCAGCAACGATATTCTTTGCTACATAACGACCGGCATAGGTGGCGGAACGATCAACCTTAGAAGGATCTTTGCCGGAAAAAGCGCCGCCACCATGATGCGCAGACCCGCCATAGCTATCCACAATAATTTTGCGTCCCGTCAGACCGCAATCTCCCATCGGTCCTCCTACTACAAAGCGGCCGGTTGGATTGACCAGGTAATTAATGCTTTTGCTAATTAATTCAGCAGGCAGCACGGGTTTGATGATCTCTTCGATGACTGCTTCAGTCAACGCTTGATGTGTAATATCCGGGTCATGCTGAGTGGAGATAACTACAGTTTCGATCTGTCTGGGCTTGCCATCCTGATATCGTACTGAAACTTGAGATTTGGCATCAGGGCGAAGCCAGGCTAATCGTCCTTTTTTTCTTAATTCGGCTTGACGCTCGACCAAGCGATGCGCATAAAAAATAGGCATAGGCATCAATTGCGGCGTCTCATCGCAGGCGTAACCGAACATTAAACCCTGATCACCTGCTCCCTGCTCCATTTCTTCTTCTTTAGAGCGATTAACGCCTTGGGCGATATCAGGTGATTGTTTATTGAATGCTGTAAGTACCGCGCAAGTCGTCGAATCAAAGCCGATATTTGAACTGGTATAGCCAATATTCTTAACAGTCTCGCGTGCAATGATATTATAATCGACTGATGCATGCGTGGTTATCTCTCCTGATAGTACAATCAAACCAGTACTGCATAACGTTTCACAAGCTACCCGCGCATTGGCGTCTTGACGCAGAATTGCATCTAAAACAGCATCTGAAATCTGATCAGCAACTTTATCAGGATGCCCCTCGGAAACCGATTCCGACGTAAAAAGATATTCACTCATAAGAAAATATAAGAAGTAAGTAATTAAATTTATGGCAAAACCGGCAATTATACCGGATTCATAAAAACTATCCCGATTTTTTCCGTTCGATTAATAAAAATACGACAAAACTTACGCATTTCTCCTAAATACAAACTTTTTCCTCGAGAAAGGTATTGTTCAAAAAAATTTTATGAGAATATGTTATAAAAAAAAGGAAGTTTCTGTCGAAATATAAATACTAACAATATCCAGATAGATTTGAAAAAATTCTGGTCCTCTTGGTTAAATCAAATGTCAATTCATGGATGTTACAATTGATAAGCATCGATTTTATTCATAACGTAATTTTCGTTTCAAAATACCGACCTCATTGCTATGTCTTAGCATCAGGAATTTTGTTACCAATACTGTTGGGCATATCTAGTTTCGCTGCTGCACAAAGCAAACCAGTGCAACCCATGCTCCAACCCTACTTTAATTATGCGCTCACAGCCGACGATAATATTTTGCGATTGCGCACATTATTTCTTAATAGGCCAGAGGAAGCCTTTCCGGATAATCCCCAGCTCGTCGCTCTGATACGCCAAGGTAAAATTGCCGATCTGACAAATCGTATAACCGGTGGCATCCAATTTGATAAGACCATCAGCCGGCAACGATTCACCGCCGACTTCAATTATACGTATACTAAATTCGAGCGATTCAGCTTCATGAATACCAATTTGATCAGCACCAATGGAAATTGGAATTGGGTCTTGGGAAATTACCTTGAAGGTAATATGGGTGCCAGTTATGTGCAATCATTATTACCTTTAATATTCATTCCGGGAACTCAAGTAATACGCACTGAGCAAACTCAATTTTTCAATGGCGCATGGCGTTTTCATCCGAGTTGGAGTCTGCACGGTGAATATACTCACTATAGCCTGGACACAAAGTCAAATAATGCGCTGACGGGATTTAACAGATTTCGCTTCCTGGAACGCACAGAAAATCGCTTTGAAGGCGGCATCGATTATATCACTGCTAATAAAAATACCGTGGGAGTATTCTTTCGCGCAATTTTAGGTGATTTTTCACTTCCTCTTTCAGAGATTAATCCTGCCAATCCTAACATTTCTGGCAGCAATGACTTTACTCAGATAGAAGCCATGGGCAAAATCAATTGGCACCTAACAGAAAAATCTCGTGTTCTGTTAACAGGAGGATGGGTAGATCGCAGTAATGCCAGCTTCAAACAGCGGGATTTCAGTGGGTTTAATGCACGCGGTACTTATTATTGGCAACCTACCGAAAAACTGGGACTCGCCGTAAGTGGTTGGCGACTCACTAATTCAATGAATAATCTGACTGCCAACTTCGGTATCAATACGGGTGTAAATTTAGTCCCTTATTGGAATATTACTGAAAAGGTAAGATTCGAAGGAGAATTTTCATATGAAACCCGTAATTTTAATCGATTTTCTGTAGTAACCGACAGCGTAATACCTGTGGGAAGACATAATACTTTCCGCAATGCAGCACTGCGCTTAATCTATTCTCCGTACTTGGGTCTTCAGCTCAATGCTTCTATTTATCATACCGATCTTGATACCGATGCCGAACGAGGCGGACAGCGTACAGGAGGATATAACGCAAATGGCGCCAGCATTGGACTGCAATATGTGTATGGAAAGCGATAACGTCGCATGACTCACTACTCGTGCACTCTTCCGATAGATAATTTAACAAAACAATACCCCTAGCCAAATTACCCACTAGAAGGTATGATTCGAGCCTTGAAGCTGGAGGTGTGGCCGAGCGGTTTAAGGCAGCAGTCTTGAAAACTGCCGTAGGGGTGACTCTACCGTGAGTTCGAATCTCACCGCCTCCGCCACAGATCCAGTATTCACGGAATTCTCGGCTGTATTACTTATAATTTCCCATCATTAGTCCCATCAAAAAATCTGATTTAGTTTCTAGTTTTCTGAGTAGCAGCAGATCGACCTATACTTGTTTATCAACGTATCTCCTTAAATACGGTGCACGTGATCTGTAATTCCTCTAGTACGGCTAACGATTCTGGAATGTAAATTAAGCTACTAATTATGTTGAGCTTCCATGACAATTGCTATTTTATGCTGTAAATGGCATAGAGTAATTTCGAATACAAAAAAAGTTTCTTTCACAGCAGTAGTCAGTGTTTATTGATTCCAAAAATAAAGC